>DASUVG010000156.1:0-33675 GCA_036379135.1 Longimicrobium sp. | reverse complement strand
GGGAGACGTTACGCGGATCAAGGCCAGATACGGCGCGACGAAGGCCCACTCCTCGTCGCTGACATCACTCGGGTAGCTTTGGCGATTTGACATGACGCCGAATCTACACCGAAGTAAACAAAGTGCATAACAGCTTCTGAGCGGCGGCTCCCCCCAGACAGATCCCGATCCGATGACTTCCCAGACACAGCACACCACCAGCATCAGCGCCGACGTCGGCCCTCCGCCGACGGTTGGCTACGACTACACCACGGTGCCGGGCAACCAGCCCGCCTCGTACGGCGACACGGTGTTCCTCTGGCAGACGCCGGGCCCCATGGTGCCGGGGCCCATGGTGCCGCTCGCCACGCAGAAAGTCGCGGGGAACACCTCCTCCGGCAGCGGAACGTTCACCAACGTGAACGTCTCGTCCACCCTGCCGTACCTCGTGGCCTACGCGGTCGGACCTGAGGTGAGCAACATCGCCGCGACGGTGTTCATCCCGGCGGGGGGGACCGGCGTCCCGTTCGCCCCGGCGCTGTCGGTCACCACCGTCAGGCCGGACGGCGTCGGCTACCAGTACGCGGTGGCGGTGGGGATGCAGCCCCAGCAGGACGGCGACTGGGTGGGGATCTGGCAGGGGGCGGGCACGCCCTCGCTCTTTGCGGTGCCGCCGCTGGCGTGGGCCGCGGCCTCGACCAACATGTCCAGCGGGAGCGGGTGGCTCGCGGCCCGGACGATCGTCGGGGGCACGTACACGCTGGGCTACTTCAAGGGCGGCTTCGCCGAGCCGAATCCCGGCCAGACCACGCTGGCCTGCACGGTGACGTTCCAGACCTGAGGCGACGCCTTTTCGCACCGCCGCGTGCCCGGGGGGACGGACTCTGGAGCGGGCCGCGGGATAGCGGCGGAGGCATGGAGGACGCCCACGGGGGACCGTTCTGCAGCCGTGTTCTGCCTCGTGGTCCATGCTGTGCGGAATGAAGGATCGGAAGGTCAGGTGGATACGAACACCCGGACGGGAGGAGTCAATGGAGGGCAGCGAGGGAGTGATCGTCGCGCGGCGTGGGCTGCACGATGAAGACGAGGGATGGGAGGAGCGGCTGTTCGACGTTCCGGACGACCTCGACGAGGATGACGAAGATCTGGACGTCGACGATGACCTCGATGAGGACCTGGACGACGATCTGGACGACGAGGACGACGCGGATCTGGACGAGCTCGACGACGATGTCTGATGACAGAGAGGGCGCGGAGCAAAGGCTCCGCGCCCTCTCTGCCTAGTCAGGGATGCGCGCTCCGGTACGATCCTGATCCCTCCGGCTTTCCGGGGGCGTCCCCATCATGCCATCGTCCGAACAGGCGGAGCCCCGCCGCGTGTGCAGCACGATGGCGCCCGCCAGGCCGGCCGAGCGTGGAAATCGGCAGCGGTCGGTAGCTGGATGCGGAACGTGGACCGGGACGCAGCGTGCGGCCGTCGAGCGGCGCTTCCTCTGCTCACTTCCCCTCTACGCCAGTTGTTTCATTGCCTGATCCGGCAGGTTCGGCGAAATTGAAGTCACGCTCGGTGCGGCGGCAGGGACTTTCCATGGTGCGGAGATGGAAGCGGCCGCGGCACCGGCGGGGTCTGACCCGTATCTCTCAGCCGGAGAAATCCCATGAGAAAGCTGACGCTCAGGATCGACGACCTGAAGGTGGACTCGTTCCAGACTGGCGACGAGCAGCGCCGGAACGGAACCGTGCACGGCCACGACACCGTGGAGACGGAGTGGTGCACCGGGTACGGCTACCCCGGCTGCAACGTCTCCAAGCGCGGGTGTCAGACGCCGAACAACACCTGCTACGGAACCTGCGGGTGCACGGAGAACTGCCAGACCCTGGCGCCCTACTGCTAGAACCGGGTGCATCCGGGCCGCGACCCCGCGGCCGGATCCGCGGTGAAAGCGCCCCCACCCGTGGTTCGGGTGGGGGCGCGACCGTTACGGCGCTTCCGGACGACCGCATCCCACGAACACGAAGGGCCGCTCGCCGGAGCGGCCTTTCTGCGTTCCAACGCCGGTGCATTTTCGCCCGACGTGATTATTGTGGGGCGGCGCTTTGACCACTATGCTACCTGAGTGGCGCAATCGGCGCTCCTTCTCCCGCAGAACCGTCTCTTCCTCGGCACCTGCCGCACCTTCCGCCCGCTACCATGCGCATCGTTCCATCCACCGGTCTCGCCGCGCTCGCGCTGACGGCCGCAGCCGCGCTCGGCCTGTCCGCGGCGCCGGCGGCGCAGCCGCGCTGTCACGCCTCGTACCCGGACTTCTGCATTCCGCCCGGCCCGCCGGACCTCAACTGCCCCGACATCACCGGCCGCAAGCCGTTCCGGGTTCGGCACGACGTGGTGAACGCCGACCCGCACGGCTTCGACCGCGACCGCGACGGACGCGGGTGCGAGCCCCGCCCCCGGCGGCGGAGCTGAGGCAGGGCCCGCCGTCCGCCCGGCGCGGCGCCGGCGGCCGCCGGATTCCAATCCACGTAGAACCGTCATCATGCACCGGCTCATTCTTCTTTCGCTCCTCATTGGCGCCGTCGTCGCACCGGGCGGACGGTGGCCTCGTCCCCGCCCGATACCGTGTGCGCCGTCGCGGCGGATGGAAAGTCGCAGTGCTGCAAGGTGTGTCGCCGCGGAAAGGCGTGCGGCGACAGCTGCATCAACCGCCGCCTCACCTGCCATCGCGGCCGGGGCTGCGCGTGCAACGGCTGAGTCCGCGGCCGTTCCGATTCATCTCTTCACCCGTGATCCCGCGAAGCACAATGCGGCACCCTGCCATTCTTTTCCTGCTCTTGTCGGCCTGTGGCGTAGACGGCGCCGGTGCCGGGGATCCACGGATCTCCAGCAGCTTCACGACGGAAGCCCCCGCTCCGGCCCTTCCCGCGGCGGAGATTTACTCCGGCCCTCGCGAGGCGTTCTACCTGCACGACGCCATGAGCGTGCGCGCGGAGCCTGACGACGCCGGGGCGCTGGTGCGCGTGCTGTCCCGGGGCGAGCGCGTCAGCCTGGGCCCCAGGGACGCGAACGGATGGGCGCCGGTGATCGACGCGGCCGGCGTGCAGATCGGCCACCTCTACCGCGCGAGCGACGACGTCCGCTCGTATGCTCCGCAGACGCCCGGCGGCGACGCGGCTGCGCGGCGGGCGACGTCGTCCGGCGCGTCGCGCGGGTATCATGTCGGACCTCGCGGCGGGTGCTACACCTACTCGTCATCGGGGCGAAAGCGGTACGTGGATCGATCGTACTGCAGCTGAGGTCCGATTCGCCGCGCTGGAAGGCCGCTCCTGGGGGCGGCCTTTCGCGTTCCGGGAGGATGCACACCCTCTGTTCACGCGGGGCCCGAGGCGTACGCGCCGAAGTCGAACGAACATCCGAACGCGAAATTCCCCAGCAAATCCGGGGCTGAACGGCTTGCAGGAAGTGGATGGGGGACGCTATACTCCCCGGCTTCGGAGCCGCCGGGCGGCTCCGATGTTCATCCGAGCCAAGGGAGATGCGCGTGAAGAGCATCGTGTGCGTGAAGCGCGTCCCGGACACCGAGGCGCGCGTGCGCATTGCGGCCGACGGGAAGTCCGTGGATGCGGCCGGGGCCAAGTTCATCCTGAACCCGTACGACGAGTTCGCCGTCGAGGCGGGGCTCAAGCACAAGGAAGCCGCCGGCGCCGGCGAGGTGACGGTGGTGAGCGTGGGCGACAGCGCGAGCGCCGAGACGCTGCGCACCGCGCTGGCCATGGGCGCCGACAGCGCCGTGCTGCTGAAGACGGACGGCAAGCCCGAGGGGCTGGCCGTGGCGCGCATCCTGGCCGAAGAGCTCAAGGGGCGCGAGTACGACGTGGCGCTGTTCGGGATGAAGGCCATCGACGACGACCTGCAGGCCGTGGGGCCCATGGTCGCCGAGCTGCTGGGCATCCCCGCGGTGACGGCGGTGACGGAGTTCTCCGCCGAGGGCGGCAGGATCACCGCGCACCGCGAGATCGAGGGCGGGCACGAGGTGGTGGAGCTGCGGACGCCGTGCGTGATCACGCTCACCAAGGGCGCCTACGAGCCGCGCTACGCGTCGCTCAAGGGGATCATGGCGGCCAAGAAGAAGCCGCTGGAGGAGAAGCCCGCCACCGCCGGCGACGCCGGCGTGGAGGTGCGCGCGTTCAGCTATCCCGCCGAGCGCCAGGCCGGCCGCATCGTGGGCGAGGGCCCCGACGCCGTGCCCGCGCTGCTGAAGCTGCTGCGCGAAGAGGCGAAAGTGATCTAGGGAACAGGGAATAGGGAATAGGGAATAGCCTGCGGAACCGCGCGAGGCGCCGGATCTGGCGCGCCGTTGCAGTTGTCCTGCTATTCCCTATTCCCTATTCCCTATTCCCTCTCCCCTGTCTTTGAGAGGACCCCAAACATGCCAGGCATTTTCGCGTTCGCGGAGACGCGCGACGGTGAGATCCGCAAGGTGGCCCACGAGGTGGTGACCGCCGCCCGCACCCTGGCCGACGCGCTGGGCACCGAGGTGCATGCCGTGCTGCTGGGCGGCCCCGGCACCGCCGCGGCGGCCGCCGAGCTGGGCCGCCACGGCGCCGACAAGGTGTTCGTGGGTGAGAGCGACGCCTTCGCCCGGTACTCGGCGGAGGGCTACACCACCGTCATCACCAGCTTCATCCAGGAGCACGGCTGCGACGCCGCGCTCTTTCCGGCCAGCTCCATGGGCCGCGACCTGGCCCCCCGCGTGGCGGCGCGGCTGGGCGTGGGCTACGCCAACGACTGCACGGCGCTCGAGGTGCAGGGCGGCCAGGTGGTCGCCACGCGTCCGGAGTACGCCGGCAAGCTGATCGCCCAGGTGGCGGCGACGGGCACACCGGCCGTGCTCTCGCTGCGTCCCAACGTCTTTCTCCCCACGGGCGAGAGCGCCAGGGCGGGCGAGGTGCAGACGCTGGACGTCTCGGTGAACCAGGCCGACTTCGGCGCCATTGTGCGCGAGATCAAGGCGGGCGCGGCGGAGAAGATGGACGTGGGCGAGGCGCCCATCGTGATCTCCGGCGGGCGCGGGCTGCAGAGCCCCGACAACTTCAAGCTCCTGGAGGACCTGGCCGAGGCGTTCGGCGGCAAGGCGGCGGTGGGCGCGTCGCGCGCGGTGGTGGACGCCGGGTGGCGCCCGCACAGCGAGCAGGTGGGGCAGACGGGCAAGACGGTGGCGCCCACGCTGTACATCGCGGTGGGCATCTCCGGCGCCATCCAGCACCTGGCCGGAATGCGCACCTCGCGCTACATCGTGGCCATCAACAAGGACCCCGAGGCGCCCATCTTCAAGACGGCCGACTACGGCATCGTGGGCGACCTGTTCCAGATCCTGCCGCGCATGACCGAGGAAGTGCGCAAGATGATGGCGTAAGCCGTCCTCTGCCGGATCGGGAGGATGGATGACGATGAGGGACGCGGGCAGGCGCTCGCGTCCTTTTTTCGTGCGCGGCGCGTGCCCCGGCCCGCCCCGGGTTGAAACCCGGGGCTGGAACGGCCATAAGCCCCGTCTTTGCTCGCTCCCGCTCGCAAAACGGGGCTTCTACCGCACAACGGCGGCATACTCCACGGTGTCATTCCGACGGAGGCGCCGCGAGGAAAACTCTGCTCGCGCAGACGTCCGGCGCCGACCGGGGAAATCCGGCGTCGGATGGTCGTGGTTCTTCGACGCGCCGCGGACAGCGGCGGCCGGGATGTCCGCGCAGGCGGACGGCGTGACGTCGTTGCCGCGATTTCAATTCAATCGCTCCGGTCCGTGGCCCGCGGATCGGCGCCCGCCCACTCGCTGGCGGTAATCACTTCCTCACGCGCCCGCTCCTTTCGGACCCGGGCAGGCGGGCTTTATCTTTCGCGACCTTCGCACCGTGCAGCCAATCAATCGCAACGTGAACGAATCGGCGTCCGGAACACGCGCACGCTGGCTGGCGCCCGCGGCACTCGCGGTCGCGCTGCTGTCGCTGGCGCTCAACGGCGTGCTGCTGTGGACGCTGCGGCACCCCGAGCGGCTGCTGGCGCCGGCGCTGGGACGGGTGGTGGAGCGGCTGAAGACGCAGGACGCCTCGCTCAGGTACACGGTGCGCATCCCCGCGGGAACGCCGGTGCACTTCGACATCCCCATCGACCAGCGCTACAACGTGCGGGTGAACACCACGTTCCCCATCGACACCGACTTCAACCTGCCGGTGAACACGCCGTTCGGCAGCCGGAACGTGCGGGTGCCCGTAAAGGCCGACATCCCCATCCGCACCACCCTGCCCATTCACCTGCGCGACACCTTTCGCCTGCGCACGCGTACGGAGGCCGAGATCGTGATCCCGCTGGAAATCCCCATTCGCGACCTGCCCCTGGACGCGCTCCAGGCGTCGCTGAAGCCATGAGCCCCATGAAGCACCGCATCCTTCCCCTCGCCCTGCTGCTGGCCGCGGCCTGCGGCGGCGACTCCCGCGCGGCCGAGGCCGGGTCCGGCGATTCCGCCGCGCCGGCACGGTCGCCCGTGGCGCAGCCGCCGGCGCCCGCCGCGCCGGCGTGGCGCACCAATCCCGCCTCCGGCGTAACCCTCACCCCCGGCGAGGTGACGACCATCGAGACGGGGCCGCACGCCATCCTGTGGCCGGAGGGCGCGGCCGACCTCACGCCGCCGTACAGCGTGCGCGCCAGCCTGCGCAAGCGCGCGGGGCGGCTGCACGAGGGGTACGGGCTGATGTTCGGCGGAACGCAGCTGGACGGCGGCGAGGCGGAGCAGCGGTACAGCTACTTTCTGGTGCGCGGCGACGGCAGCTTTCTCATCAAGCGGCGTGACGGGGCGCAGACTCCGGTCGTCCGTGACTGGACGCGGCACCCCGAGATCGCGCGCGACGCGAACGGGCAGGGGCGCCACAACGACCTGGAGGTGCGGGTGGGCGCGGATTCGGTGACCTTTCTGGTGAACGGCGGGCCGGTGGCCACGGTGGCGGCGTCGGAGCTGTCGGTGCGCGGGCGCGCGGGGCTGCGCATCAGCCACGACGTGGTGGTGGAGGCGCAGGGGTTCGCGGCGGAGGCCGGCACGGTGGCGCCGTGACGCACCCGCTGCGCGTGCTGGTGGCCGACGACGACGCGGCGATCCGCGCCGTCCTGCGCACCATCCTCCCCGCGGACCGGTACGCGGTGAGCGAGGCGGACTCGGGGGAAGAGGCGCTGCGGCTCTTCGGCTCGCTGGGCGCGGACCTCATCCTGAGCGACCTGCAGATGCCGGGGATCGGCGGGCTGGAGCTGCTGCGCCGCGTCCGCGCGCTGGACGACACCGTGGGCTTCATCATCCTCACCGGCGCGGGGACGGTGGAGAACGCGGTCGAGGCGCTTCGGCTGCAGGCCGACGACTACCTGGTCAAGCCGTTCAACGTGGACGAGGTCCTGCTGGCGGCGGAGCGGGCGCTCAGCTACCGGCGGCTGCTGCGCGAGAACCGCAGCTACCAGGCGCACCTGGAGGAGCGGGTGGCGGAGCAGGCGGGGCAGATCGAGGTGCTGCTGATGGACGCGCTGCGCTCCCTGGCCGCCGCCATCGAGACGCGCGACGACTACACGGGCGGGCACGTGGAGCGCGTGGCCCGCTACGCCGCCGCCACGGGGCGCGAGCTGGGGCTGCGCGGCGAAGAGCTGCGGGCGCTGTGGGTGGGCGCGCTGCTGCACGACGTGGGCAAGATCGGCGTGCGCGACGAGGTGCTCAAGAAGCCCGGCGCGCTCACCACCGACGAATACGACGAGATGAAGCGCCATCCGGAGATCGGCGCGACCATCATGGAGCGCAGCTCGTTCCTGCGGCCGGGGCTTCCCGCGGTGCTGCACCACCAGGAGCGCTTCGACGGCTCCGGGTACCCGTACGGGCTGAGCGGCGAGGCCATCAGCCTGCAGGGGCGCATCGTGGCGGTGGTGGATACGTACGACGCCATCATCAGCTCGCGGCCGTACCGCAACGGCAGCACCTGCGAGCACGCGCTGCAGGAGATCCAGCGCAACGCCGGCAGCCAGTTCGACCCGGACGTGGTGGAAGCCTTTCTGCGCGCCAGCGACCGGGGGTTTCCGGACGATCCGGATACGCCGCGGCTGCCGGAGCGGGTGGAGGCGGCGGCGGGGGTGGGGTGAACGGGTGAACGGGTGAACGGGTGAACGGGTGAACGGGTGAACGGGTGAACGGGTGAACGGGTGAACGGGTGAACGGGTGATGGCGGCGGACGTAGATGCAGGATATCGGATCGTCAGCCGGGCTCTCGATGGCGGTTGAAACCGCGGCTACAACTTCACAAAGTCCGCCTGCGCGGACTCGGCGGCCCAGGGGTTTGCGGCGTTCCAGGCACCTGCGCGTCCGCTGCAGGATAGGCCGCCCTCGCCGTTTGTCCGCGAAGGCGGACAGCGTGATGTTGTTGGCGCGATTCAATCGCTCCGGTCGAGGCCCGGCCCCAGCCTCCTCTTCCCGCCCCTCATCTCCGAATCCTGATAATGCCCCCCATCCGCCTGACGTTCATCCTGCTCCCGCTGGTGCTGGGCGCGTGTACGGTGGAGAGGCGCGAGCCGCCGCGATCGCCGGCGCCGGCGGAGTCGGAGATCCTGTGGGACAGCTGGGGCGTACCGCACGTCTACGGGCGCACGGCGGAGGACGTGGGATACGGATACGGCTGGGCGCAGGCGCACCTTCACGGCGACGCCATCCTCCACCTGTACGGCCTGGCCCGCGGGCGCGGCGCGGAGTACTGGGGCGAGCGCTACGCCGGCAGCGACCGCATCGCCCGTTCGATGGGGATTCCCGGCGCGGCGCGGGAGGGATACGACGCGCAGGACGACGGATTCCGCCGCTACCTGGACGCGTTCGCGGCGGGGGTTAACGCCTACGCCCGCGCGCATCCCGAGGCGATCGCGGACTCGATGGAAGCGGTGCTCCCCGTCACCGGCGCGGATCTGGTGGCGCACACGCACCGGGTGATGTTCACATTCCTGGCGATCACCGGCGGCGATCCGCCGGTCGTGGGGATGGATGGAATGCCGCCGGGCGCGTCCGCCGGCTCCAACGCGTGGGCCATCGCGCCGCGGCGATCGGCGTCCGGGAACGCGATGCTGCTGGCCAATCCCCACCTGCCCTGGACCGAGCCGCTGATGCGCTTTACCGAGGCGCATCTCGTGGGGCCGGGGATGGACCTGTCCGGGGTGACGCTCATCGGGCTGCCGGTCATCGCCATCGGCTTCAGCGACCGGCTGGGGTGGTCGCACACGGTGAACACCATCGACGCGCTGGACGCGTTCACGCTGCGGCTGGCGGAGGGCGGCTACCGCCTGGACGGCACGGTGCGGCCGTTCGAGACGCGCGTCGACACCCTGCGCATCCGCCAGGCGGACGGGACGGTGCGGGTGGAGGAGATGGCCGTCCGCAGCAGCGTTCACGGCCCGGTGGTCTCGGCGAACGACAGCACGGCGACGGCGGTGGCGATGGAGGGGCTGGACCAGCACGGGGGGCTGCGGCAGTGGTGGGAGATGGGCCGCGCCCGCTCGCTGGGCGAGTTCGAGGACGCGCTGCGGCGGCTGCAGATCCCCATGTTCAACGTGGTCTACGCCGACCGCGCGGGGCACATCCTCTACGTGTTCAACGGCCGGGTGCCGGTGCGCGGCCAGCGCGCGTTCGCCCAGGCGCAGGGCCCCGTGCGCGGCGACACCAGCGCCACCCTCTGGCGCGGCGTGCACGGCTACGACGACCTGCCCCGCATCGTAGACCCGGCGTCGGGCTTCGTGCAGAACTCCAACTCGCCGCCGTGGTTCGCCACGCGGCCCACGCCGCTGGACACCGCGCGCTACCCGTCGTACCTGGCGCCGCGCTGGGTGGGGCTGCGCGAGCAGCGCGCGCTGCACATGCTGGCGGCCGACAGCAGCATCACCTTCGACGAGCTGCTGGCCATGCGCTACAGCAACCACATGCTGCTGGCGGACCGCGTGCTGGACGAGCTGATCCCCGCGGCGCGCGCGACGGGGCGGCCGCTGGCCATGCGGGCGGCGGACGTGCTGGAGCGCTGGGACCGCGCGGCGGACGCCGAGAGCCGCGGGGCCATGCTCTTCATGCAGTGGGCCTACCGCACCTTCGAAAGCATCCCGGAGACGGGGCGCGGCTTCGCGCGGCCGTGGAGCGCGGCGAACCCCGTCGGCACGCCGGACGGGCTGGCGGATCCCGCGGCGGCGGTGGCCACGCTGGAGCAGGTGGCGGAGCTGATGAACACGCGCATGGGTGGGATGGACGCGGCCTGGGGTGAGCTGAACCGCATCGGCGGGCTGCCCGGGAACGGCGCGCCCGGCGACCCGCTGGGCGTGTTCCACGTGATCGTGTACGGGCGGGGCCGGGAGGCCGCGGAGGCGGTGTTCGGGGACACGTACGTGGCCGCGGTGGAGTTCACGCCCGGCGGGCCGCGCGCGCAGGCGGTGCTCGGCTACGGCAACGCCAGCCAGCCCGGCTCGCCGCACTCCGGCGACCAGCTTCGCCTGATCGCGGAGAAGCGGATGCGTCCTTCCTGGCGCACCCGCGCCGAGGTGGAGGCCAACCTGGAGTCCCGCACCCCGATCCGGCGGTGATCGTGCGCATTTTCTCCGTCGCCGCGCTGGCGCTGGCGTGCGCCTGCACGCCGCCGGTGCGCACCGCTCCCGCGCCCGCGGGCGTGGTCCGCGTCGCGCTGGTGGACTCGGTGCCGTTCGCGACGGAGATGCACGACGGCGTGCTGCGCCGCGTGGAGGTGCGCTCGCCCGCCGGCGTGGACACCATTCCCGGGGTGCTCACGCACGCCCTCCCCGTGGTGCTCGCGGACGGCTCCGTCCTCGGCTTCTTCTTCGATGGCGCGGATCTGCGGTCGGCGTTCTCCTGGCATCCGGCGCGGCGGCTGGAGCTCATCGCGCTTTCGGACGATGCGGACCGCTGGTTCACGACCCCCGCGTTCTCGCCGGACGGGCGGTACCTGGCGTACGTGGCGTACGGGGAGGGATACGGACGGGGGATGGTGCGCGACGGCGCCCGCGGTGCCGTGGTGGTGCGGACGGATTCCGTCGCCGTGCCCGCGACGGACGCCGCGCTCAACTTCGCCAGGTGGCGGGACGCGGAGACGTTCGAGATCTACCTGGACGTGGGCGAGACGGGGTGGCACCGCTTCACGGGCACCGTCGCCGCCGGCGTCATCCGCATGGATACCGTGGCGCCTCCCGGTCCGCCGCATCCGGAGCGCTGAGCCTGCGTTCCGCCGCCGGCCAGGGGTGTGGGGATGTGCCGGGGCATGGCCTGTTTTTCGCGAAACAGATGCCGCCCACGAACGAGGTTCGGCACACATGGCAGGACGGTGCTCCATGACCTTCCCCACGCGGACGTACGCCCGGGCGGCGCTGCTCTTCTCGCTCACCGCCGTCGCCGCCTGCGACCGGCAGCCGGTGAGTCCCTCGGCGGCCGGCGGCGCTCCGGCGCTGGCCGGGCTGCCGGCGAACCCGCCGGGGCGCGAAGACGCCGGCTTTCTCTCCTTCACCTACACCGGCGACGAAAGCGGCCGCTTCTTCGCCTTCGGCGAGCCGGACTCGGTGGTCGGCACCACGCCCATGGGAGCGGACTTCGCCGCGGCCACGCACTATTATCTCGGGGTCGAGCCGCGGCAGGAGTTCGGCACCGCGGTCACGAGCACCGCCCGCGGGCAGGCTGGCCTCAGCGACCTCATCCACATCCAGTTCCCCGGCGCGCTGCAGACGGGCACGTATCCCATCCGCACCTGTGGCCGCGGGGGCGGGCCGTTCTGCCCGCTCATCACGCTCGTCTTCGACGTCGACAACGGCGTGGACGGCGGCGGCACGCAGGCACGCTACTACGAGTTCACCAGCGGCTCCATCACCATCGAGTCGGTGGAGGACGGACGCGTCGCCGGCACCTTCCAGGGAACCGCCGTATCCACCGATTGGTCCACGGGCGAGACGAGCACGATCGTCATCACCGACGGCCGCTTCGACGTCCCCGTGACCGAGCGGGACTTGGCGAGCGGCTGAGGCGACCGACCGGGGCGGTGGGCGAAGGCGGGTCTCGCACTGCGTCCGCCGGCGCCCCCCTCCCCGGCCCTCCCCCGCAAACTGCGCGGGGGAGGGTGACGCGCACGACAGGCTGTTCGTAGCGCGTTCGAATTCTCCTCTCCCCCATGCAGTTCATGGGGGAGAGGCCGGGAGAGGGGGGCGGCCCGCCGACGCGGTTCGATAGACATCGACGCGCCCTGCCCCAGCCGCGCCCCGCGCTCCCGCCCGCAGTCCGTCATCATCCCCCATCCATCCGTCCCGAATTCGGCTTGACCGACCTTGTAGCTTGGGGTAGGTTCCGCGCTTCCGGATCAAGCCGCGTTTGGAGACGATAGAGGGATGTCAGAGCCGCTTCCGCCGCAGTACAGCCCGCAGGAAAACGAAGACCCGCTCTACCGCTGGTGGGAAGAGCAGGGGTACTTTCGCGCGGACGCCAGCAGCGGCCGCGAGCCGTACGTCATCGTAATCCCTCCGCCCAACGTGACGGCCGTGCTGCACATGGGGCACGGGCTCAACAACACCATCCAGGACGTCCTGGTCCGCTGGCGCCGCATGCAGGGGCGCGAGGCGCTGTGGCTTCCCGGGACGGACCACGCCGGCATCGCCACGCAAAACGTCGTCGAGCGCATCCTCGCCAAGGAGGGAAAGACGCGCTACGACGTGGGCCGCGAGGCGTTCGTGGAGCGCGTGTGGGAGTTCGTGCACGAGACGGGCGGCAAGATCCTGGAGCAGCTGCGCGCCATCGGCTGCTCGCTGGACTGGAGCCGCACGCGCTTCACGCTGGATCCCGAGCTCTCCACGGCCGTGCGCGAGGTCTTCGTCCGGCTGCATGAAAAGGGGCTGGTCTACCGCGGCAACCGCATCATCAACTGGTGTCCGCGCTGCCTCACCGCGCTTTCGGATGAAGAGGCGGAGCCGGCGGAGCACCCCGGCAAGCTGTGGCACCTGCGCTACCCGCTGGCCGAGGGCGTGGACGCGCCCGGCCTGCCGCGGCTGCCGGACGGCCGTCCCTACCTCGTCGTCGCCACCACGCGGCCGGAGACCATGCTGGGCGACACCGGCGTGGCCGTCCATCCGGAGGACGAGCGGTACGCGGCGATCGTTGGCAAGGAGATCGACCTGCCGCTGACGGGGCGCCGCATCCCCGTCGTGGCCGATACGTACGTGGACCCGGAGTTCGGCTCGGGCGCGGTGAAGATGACGCCCGCGCACGATCCCAACGACTTCGACGTCGCCCAGCGCACGGGGCTCCCCGCGCTGAACGTGATGACGCCCGAAGCGTCGATGAACGACGAGGTGCCCGAGGCGTTCCGCGGCATGGACCGCTCCGAGGCGCGCCGCGCCGTGGTTGCGGCGTTCGATCAGCTGGGGCTGCTGGAGAAGGTGGAGGAGCACACGCACGCCGTGCCGCACTGCTACCGCTGCGACACCGTGGTGGAGCCGCGGCTGAGCGAGCAGTGGTTCGTCCGCATGAAGCCCCTGGCCGAGCCGGCGCTGCAGGCGTGGCGCGACGGCGAGCTGCGCTTTCATCCCGAGCGGTTCGGTAAGGTGTACGAGCACTGGATGGAGAACATCCGGGACTGGTGCATCAGCCGCCAGCTGTGGTGGGGGCACCGCATCCCCGTCTGGTACTGCCGGGCGGAGGGATGCGGGGAGACCATCGTCGCCCGTGAAGATCCCGCCTCCTGCCCCAGGTGCGGGGACGGATCGCTGGAGCAGGACCCGGACGTGCTCGACACCTGGTTCAGCTCGTGGCTCTGGCCGTTCAGCACCATGGGGTGGCCGCGGGAGACGGAGGACCTCAAGGCCTTCTATCCTGGCCACACGCTGGTGACGGCGCCGGAGATCCTGTTCTTCTGGGTGGCGCGGATGGTGATGGCGGGGATCGAGTTTCGCGGCGCCCTGCCGTTCCGCGACGTCTACCTGACGGGGACGGTGCGCGACCACCTGGGACGGAAGATGTCCAAGTCGCTGGGCAACGGCATCGACCCGCTGGTGGTAAAGGAGCGGTTCGGGGCCGATGCCATGCGCTACACCGTGATCAGCGGCAGCGGCGCGGCGACCGACCAGTACCTGAACTTCGAGAACCTGGAAGAGGCGTTCGGCCCGGGGCGCAACTTCGCCAACAAGCTGTGGAACGCCGGCCGCTTCGCCCTGATGAACCTGGGCGACGGGCCGCGCATTCCGCTGGACGAGGTGAAGGACCACCTGGAGCCGATGGACCGGTGGATACTGTCGCGCCAGTCCAGGGCCGCGCGCGAGGTGACGGAGGCGTTCGAGAAGTTCCGCCTGCAGGAGTGCGCGCTGCGCGGATACGAGTTCTTCTGGGGCGAGCTGGCCGACTGGTACCTGGAGCTGGTGAAGCCGCGCCTGCGCGGCGACATGGGCGAGGAGAGCCGCCGGGCGGCGCAGGCCACCCTGGCGCAGGCGCTGGACGGCGCGATGCGCATCCTGCACCCCGTGATGCCGTTCATCACCGAGGCGGTGTGGCAGAAGCTGCCCCGCGCCGCGGACGCGGAGGCGTCGCTGATCGTGGCGCGCTGGCCGGAGCCGCGCCCGGAGTGGGAGGACGAGGCGGCGGAGCGGGCGATCGAGGAGCTGCAGGCGGTGATCGGCGCCGTCCGCACGCTGCGCGGCGAGTACGGCATCCAGCCGGCGGCACGGGTGCCGCTGCGCGTGGTGGCGTCGGAGGCGGTGCAGGGGATCCTGGAGGCCAGCCGCCGCGCGCTGCACGACATGGCGCGGGTGGAGGAGCTGACGTTCGGCTCGGGGAACGGCGAGGTGGGCGCCAGCGCGGTGCTGCGCTCGGGGACGGAGCTGTTCGTGCCGCTGGCCGGCGTCATCGACCTGGACCGCGAGCGCGCCCGCCTGCGCGACGAGCTGGGGCGCCTGGACGGGCAGATCGGCGGGACGGAGAAGAAGCTGGCCAACGAGAGCTTCGTGTCGCGCGCGCCCGAGAACGTGGTGGCGTACGAGCGCGACAAGCTGGCGTCGTTCCGCGAGCAGCGCGGCAAGCTGGCGGAGAAGCTGGCCTCGCTGGAGGGCGCGGCTTGATCCGTCGCCTGGCGCTGATCGGCACGATGGGGCTGGCCGCCGCGGCGCTGGCCGGGGCGCCGGGGTGCGCGCACATCGAGGCGCCCACCGGCGGCCCGCTGGACAGCATCGCGCCCGTGCTGGTCTCCATCCGCCCCGACACCGGCGCGGTGCTGGAGCGGTGGATCGGCCCGGTGATCTTCGAGTTCGACGAGGCGCTGTCCGAAGAGGGGCTGGAGGACGCGGTGACGCTCAGCCCCCGGCTGGGCCCCGTGTCGGTGGACAAGGAGGGGCGGGAGCTGCGGGTAAAGCCGCGGCGCGGCTGGCGCCCCGGCATCATCTACCAGGTAGAGGTGGCCGGCGGCCTGCAGGACCGCTTCAACAACCGGCGCACGGAGCCCATCCGCCTGGTCTTTTCCACCGGCCCCGCCATCCCCGACACGCGGGCGTCGGGAACGGTGACGGAGCGGCTCACCGGCAACCCGTCGGTGCAGGCGCGGGTGGACGCGCTGCGGCTGAGCGACTCGCTGGTCTACTCCACCCGGGCGGACAGCTCCGGGAGGTTCCAGTTCCGGCAGATCCCCGAGGGGGAGTACCGGGTGCTGGCGTACCGCGACAACAACCGCAACCACCGCGCGGACCCGTTCGAGCCGCGCGACTCGGCGGCGCTCACGCTGGCGGTGGGGGATACGGCGACGGCCACGCTGGCGATCCTGATGCCCGACACCACGCCGCCGCGGCCCGGCTCGGCGCGGATGACCGACGGGTGGGTGGAGGTCCGCTTCGACGACTACCTGGACCCGGAGCAGCCGCTCTCCACCGGCCAGGTGGAGGTGATCGGGCCGGACGGCGCGGGGGTGGCGCTGTCGGAGGTGCGCGTGGGCGCGCCGCCGCAGGCGCGCGACACGGCGGACGAGGATTCGGTGCCGCCGGCCGCCGCGCAGCCGCCGCGGCCGGCGCAGCGCGACACCGCCCGGCGCGACACGGCGCGGGCCGACACCGTGCCGCGCGGGCCGCTGCCGGCGCAGGCGCTGTTCGCGCGCCCCGCCGCGCCGTTGCTGCCGGACACCATCTACACCGTGCGCGTGCGCGACGTGCGCAACGTCAACGGGCTGGTGGGCGGCGGCGAGGTGCCGCTGCGCACCCCGCGACCCCCGCCCCCGCCGCGCCAGCGGGCGCCCGCGGACTCCGCATCCGCCGACTCGGCGGATGCGGATGCCGACAGCGTTGTCGAGCGGCGCCGTCCGCCGCCCGCGGCCCAGCCGCCGGCGCCCGCACCCACGCCGCCGCCCGCGCCCGGCGCGCCGCAGCCGCGGGCCATGGCGCCGCCGCCGGGGGTCCGGCGCGGGGGCTGAATGGCCACGTACGTCGTGCCGGGCGGCCGGAAGATGCCGGAGCGCGATCGAATTCTCCTCTCCCCCACGTAGTTTGTGGGGGAGAGACCGGGAGAGGAGGGCGGCCGCGGTTCGCGAAGAACCGTGTCGCACCGCCGCCGCAGATGCGGTTCACTGGAAACCAACGCAGCGAACGGAGACCATGTCCGAGAACTCGCCGCTCGCCGGTCTGCTGGCGGGTAAGAAGGGCCTCATCGTCGGCGTCGCCAACCAGAACTCCATCGCGTGGGGGTGCGCGCAGGCGCTCCGCAGCGCCGGGATGGAGCTCGCCTTTACCTACCAGGGCGAGATCATGCGCGACCGCGTCACCCGCACGGTCTCGGACCTGGGCGAGGTGCTGCTGTACGACCTGGACGTGCGCGACGACGCGCAGATCGCGTCCGTGTTCGACGACCTGCGCGAAAAGTGGGGCCGGCTGGACTTCGTGCTCCACTCGGTGGCGTTCGCGCCCAAGCCGGCGATGGCCAACCCGTTCATCGAGACGGCGCGCGAGGACTTCCTGGTGGCGCAGGACATCAGCGCGTACTCGCTGGTGGCGCTCAGCCGGGCCGCCGCGCCGCTGATGCCGGGGGGCGGAAGCATCGTCACCATGACGTACTACGGCTCGCAGAAGGCGGTGCCGGGCTACAACGTGATGGGCGTGGCCAAGGCTTCGCTGGAGGCGTGCGTGCGCTACCTGGCGGTGGACCTGGGGCAGAAGAACATCCGCATCAACGCGGTCTCCGCCGGCGCCATCAACACGCTGGCGGCGCGCGGCGTGGCGCACTTCCGCGACCTGATGCGCATCACGGCCGAGCGCTCGCCGCTCAAGCGCACGGTGGAGGCGGAGGAGGTGGGGCGCACCTGCCTGTTCCTGGCCAGCGATCTCTCCACCGGCATCACCGGCGAGACCATGTACGTAGACGCCGGCTTCAACATCACCGCGGGGTGAAGTGAACAAAGCGCTCGAAAGGGCTTGACAGCCCGTGGCTGCGATGTAGATTTCGCTGCGCGAACAAGGACGGGCCCACTCCCTTCGGGGTACTGGGTACATACCTCCGGGGGGGTGTGCATTACGGTGCACATCCCCTCGTTATTTTGTGCTCGGAATCCTTTTCGCCTGAGTGACGGCCATGGCTGAGACGCCGCGAAAGCTCCGCGTGGAGATCTTCGTAGACGGCACCAACTTTCGCATCGCCCAGCTGGAGGCGGGCATCCAGGAGATCGATGTTCCCCGATTGGCCCGGCAGCTTACCAAAGGCTACGTTCTGGTCAAGATGCGCTACTACACCTCCCCGCTCTCGGGCGAGTCCAGCGCCTACCGCGGCCAGCACAGGTTCTTCGAGCGGCTCAGGGAAACGAAAGCGGTCGATCTCGTGCTTGGCCGCAACGAGCCGCGCCGCGAGAACATCCGGTGCCCCAGCTGCGGAGTGATTTCGACGCACCGGCGCCACGTTGAGAAAGAGACGGACGTTAACCTCGCCACCGATATGGTGGTCGGAGCGCACGCGAACCGGTACGACGTAGCGATGCTGGTCGCTGGCGATACGGATTACGTGCCTGCAGTCGAGGCTGTGCAGGCAACCGGCCGCAAGGTGATCTGGTGCCACTTCCCCACCCAAGCACATACTGATCGACTGCGCCAGGTTTGTGACGGGCAGGTGTTGCTGGATGAGAAGTTCCTGCGGACGTGCCGCTAACACGGGACCAACCAATGCCTGACTCCCTGCGTCCGGCCGTCTTTCTGGATCGCGACGGGACGCTGATCGTGGACCGGCACTACCTGGCCGACCCGGAGGGCGTGGAGCTGCTGCCGGGGGCGGGGGAGGCGGTGGCGCGGCTGAACGCGGCGGGGTTCGTCACCGTGCTGGCGACCAACCAGTCGGGGATCGGGCGCGGGTACTTTACGGCGGAGGAGTACGCCGCGGTGCACGCGCGGCTGGTGCGGGAGCTGGCGCGGCACGGGGCGCGGCTGGACGCGGAGTACCACAGCCCGGACTTCCGGGACGGCGGGCCGGACGCGGACCGCAAGCCCGGCGCGGGGATGTTCCTGCGCGCCGCGCGCGAGCACGGGGTGGACCTGGCGCGCTCGTGGTGGATCGGCGACCGGCGGCGCGACGTGGAGGCCGCGGGGCGGTTCGGGGCGCGCGGCTTCCTGGTCTGCAGCCCCGAGACGGAGGCCGAAGCGACCGCGGGAATGCCCTTCATCCGCCCCGTCCGCTCCGTGGCGCAGGCGGTGGACCGCATTCTCGCGGAGATCGAAAGCTAGGCAGGACCTGCATGGTTGATTATCTTGCGAGTGGAACCCCTGTTCCCGCCCCGCACGGGCGCGAAACCTGCAGGTCGGGGACGGGTATGTAAGTCGTTTGGATAGGCCAAGATGCGCGAGTTTGCGCTTACACCCTGAGAGTGGGGGAGAACATGCAGGCAGAGACCGCCACCACCCAGACCGAAGCCCCGGCCACGCCCGTGCTCCTTACGGCGACGGCCGCGACCGAGGTCCGCCGCTACATCGAGGAACAGGGCGCCGCCGAGAACGCCGGCCTGCGCGTGGGCGTGCTTCCGGGCGGGTGCTCGGGCTTTCAGTACGGGCTCAACATCGAGGACGAGCCCGGTGAGGACGACATGATCCTGGAGTCCGAGGGCATTCGCCTGTTCGTGGACCCCTTCAGCCTGCAGTACCTGAACGGCACGGAGATCGACTACGTGTCCACCTTCCAGGGCTCGGGCTTTACGTTCAACAACCCGAACGCCAGCGGCGGCTGCGGTTGCGGCAGCTCGTTCACCGTCTGAGCGATCCGGCCGTACCGACGTTCGAAGGCCCGCGGAGCGATCCGCGGGCCTTTCTGCGTCCGCCCCGTCCGTCCCGCTGACCGCGATCTCCGCTCTACCAAAACCAGATCTCCGCGCAAAAGAATCAAAATCAGTTCAGTTTTTCCGGATCGGGGGGATTCGCGGACTTCGCACAGTTCCGGCTCCATGGCTGACTCTGCTCGCTCCGCGTGAGATCAATGCTTTTCTGGAACCGGGATCAGAAAAGGATTGCGCCCTGGTGCGCTGCAGGCCTACCATGAGTCGCCTGATCTTGAACTGATGTTCCCAAACGTAAGCCGCGACCATTTCGAACGGAGCGACCATCATGGCACAGGGCGAAAAGAGTACGACCGTGAACGGAACCGCACAGGGGGAGAACACGGCTCCTGACGAGCCGGGCGGGCAGGGCGGCTTTTCAGTGAGCAGTCCCCCGCCGGACTGGATGCAGCAGAACCTGGGGGTGCTGGGAAGCCGCCCGCTGCGGCAGCTGTGCATCCCCGGCTCCCACGACTCGGGGATGAGCACCTTCACCTCCGGCACCGCGTTCGCGCACCCCTGCAGCACGCAGGCGCAGAGTGTCGGCGTGCTGCAGCAGCTGCAGTTCGGGGTGCGGTACTTCGACATCCGGCCGGTGATCAGCGCGGGGCAGTACTACACCGGCCACTACAGCTACATCGGCCAGATCAGCTCCTGGCAGGGCGCCAACGGCCAGTCGATCGCCTCCATCATCA
Source organism: Longimicrobium sp. (assembly GCA_036379135.1). Taxonomy (GTDB): domain Bacteria; phylum Gemmatimonadota; class Gemmatimonadetes; order Longimicrobiales; family Longimicrobiaceae; genus Longimicrobium. The sequence goes on along the minus strand of DASUVG010000156.1, from coordinate 13,666 downwards.
GCGACGTCAACACCTTCACCGCCGCCAACCAGGAGCTGGTGGTGCTGTATCTGTCGCACGACCTGAACACGGACCTGGGCAATGCGTCGTATGCCCCGTTCACGCAGGACGAATGGAACCAGCTCCTTACCCAGCTTCAGGGGCTCGACCACCTGTACGTGGCGCAGAACCCCACCACGGTGGACCTGACCACGCTCACGCTGAGCGACTTCATCGGCGGCGGCTCCGCGGTGGTGGTGGTGGTGGACCCCGCCGTCGCCGGCATCGGCCTGGGGAGCTTCGCGACGCAGGGCTTCTACACGCCCGCCGGCTTTTCCGTGTACAACCAGTACTCCAATACCAACGTCCTGGCCCAGATGCAGGCGGACCAGCTCGCCAAGCTGGCCGCACAGCGCCCCAGCCCCGACGCGGGCTACTTTCTTCTTTCCTGGACGCTCACGCAGGACACCACACAGGCGGTTACGTGCGCCACGGGCCTGTCTGAGAGCATCCTGGATCTGGCCAACATCGCCAATCCCACGCTGCCCAGCATGCTGCTTCCCGCCTGCAGCGCCCAGACGTATCCCAACATCCTCTACATCGACGGCGTGCAGGGCTCCGACATCACGGTGCTGGCGCTGGCGATAAACGCCAAGGCGATGGCGTCGTAGCCGGCGCGGCACGAGCGAGCTGCGGGCCCGCGGAGCGATCCGCGGGCCTTTCTGCGTCAGGAGGCAGTAGGTAGCCAGGGTTCAGACCGAATCCGGCTAGACACTTCCTGTAAGCAGATCGTGGCTTTGTCTCACACGGAGTCAACGGAGTCAACGGAGTCCGGAGTCTTGCCCTCCGTTAACTCCGTTGACTCCGTGTGAGACCCCATTCTTTTTCAGGATTCGGTATCATGATCATCATACTGGCTGTTGCAAAGAATGGGCAGACAGAGCAACAGAGCAACGGAGAACAGCTTCATGATCGGGGGAAAGAGCCACTGGGCACTTGAACCTGGGCACTTGATCCTGATACCAGATCCGGCAATCGAGTGCATGACTTCCTGAGGGAGGCGCCGCGCTGAACCTTGCCTTTACCGGGGATCCGGCGCGCCGACCGAAGGACCTCGCCAGCAGAACGAAGGGGCTGGTTCCGCGTCCTGATCCGGCCCCTGCGCAGCCGAGAGGAGGTCCTTCGGTCGCGCGCCGGAGTTAGTGCAGCCGGCAGGATCTGCGTATGCGCTCCCTCAGGAAGTCACATTCTTTTCCCGGATCTGGTATGATCCGACCCGCCTGCGCAGCCGATAGGAGGTGCTTCGGTCGCGCGCCGAAGTCAGTGCAGCCGGCAGGATCTGCGCGTGCGCTCCTTCGGGAAGTCACATTCTTTTCCCGGATCTGGTATGATGTCTTGATTTCTCGTTACGATTCCGCGATATTCTCATTTCGAGAATCGTCCCCCTCGGCTGGAGGCCGCCCTTGATTCAGGTCGTCGATACGCTGCGCTCGCCGCTGGAGTACGCCCGGCTGCCCCGCGAGGAGCTTGCCGAGCGCATCCGGCGCCGCAAGACGGAGCTGAATGCCGTCATCCTGGGCCACAACTACCAGCGCGTGGAGATCCAGGAGGTCAGCGACTTTCTGGGCGACTCGCTGGGGCTGTCGCAGGAGGCCGCGCGCACCGACGCCGACGTCATCGTCTTTTGCGGCGTGCACTTCATGGCCGAGACGGCCAAGATCCTGTCGCCCGACAAGCAGGTGCTGATGCCGGACCTGCGCGCCGGCTGCCCCATGGCCGACTTCGTCACGGGCGACGCGCTGCGCCGGCTCAAGGCGCGGTACCCGGACGCGGTGGTGGTGGCGTACGTCAACTCCACCGCCGAGGTCAAGGCGGAGAGCGACGTCTGCTGCACCAGCGCCAACGCGGTGCAGGTGGTGAACAGCTTTCCCGCCGACCGCACCATCCTCTTCGTCCCCGACCGCAACCTGGCCAGGTACGCGGCGGAGAAGAGCGGGCGCCCGTACGTGGTCTCCGGCCGCGAGGACGGGGCGGTGCAGGCGGGGAGCATCGTTGCGTGGGACGGCTACTGCTACGTGCACGACGACCTGGTGATGGACGAGCTCGCGGCCGCCAGGAAGAAGCATCCGCGCGCCCTGGTCGTCATCCACCCCGAGGCCCGCGCGGAGCTGCTGGCCCACGCGGACATCGTCGCCTCGACCGCGAAGATGGTGGACATCGCCGAGGAGAACGACGAGGTGATCTTCGGCACGGAGCGCGGCATCGTGGACCGGCTCAAGGCGCGCTTTCCGGAAAAGACGCTGGTGCCGCTTTCCGGCGCGGCCATCTGCGGCAACATGAAGGTCAACACGCTCGCCAAGCTGGCCTGGTGCCTGGACCACCAGCAGCACGAGCTGGTGCTGGACGAGGACGTGCGCGTGCGCGCCGAGCGCTCGCTGCGCCGCATGCTGGAGCTGTCTCCCGGCTCGCTGGCGCCCACCCTGGCGGAGGTGGCGATGGAAGACGAGACCATTCGCCAGGGCGGCTGCGGCTGCGCCTGATCCACGGATCCGTATTCGGTGGATGAAGAACGGCGGCACCCCCGAGGGTGCCGCCGTTCTGCGTCCGGATCGCTGCCTTCCGGCCGGATCGCCCGCGCGTCAGCGCTCCTGCAGCAGGATCGCAACGTCCTTCGAATACCCGGTCGCCGTCAGGTGCAGCGGCCCGCTGATCCCTCCCGCGGTGGTGTAGCTTCCCTGGAAGGTGCCCTGGACCGCCCGGCCCTCGAAGCTCATCCCGGTAAAGGTGAGGGAAAGCGTCGGACGCTGAAAGGTGCCGGTGACGGTGATCGGAACCGCATTGGCGGCCGCCGTCTCCTTCATGCTGCCGCTGCCGGACACGGCGTTGCCGGTGCCCTCCTGGAGCTGAAAGTCCAGCGTCAGCGTGGGCGAGGCCCCGTTCCACGGGCCTGCGACGGACTGAAGCCGACTCTCCAGCTCGTTCTCGATGTCATCATCCGTGGGGAGACACGATGTGACGGCCAGCGCGAGGGCAATCAGCGGCAGGCGGCGGAAAAGACGCATTCAACACCTTTCTGTGAGGACGGTCCGGAGCCTACGCCGGATGACGCTGGACGGTCCGGACAAGAAACATGCCCCGGTGCCGCGGCGAAGCGGAAACGGCCTCCCCGGTGCGGAACGGGCGGCCGTCTCCGCTGCGGCCACGTGCCGGACTCCGCCCCCGGATGCCTTTCAGCGGCCGCCGAACTGCTGGACCACGCTCAGCGACACCGGGCGGCAGTTGGACCGCGCGGGGGTGAAGCGCGCCCGCAGCAGGCCGGCCTGCACGGAGCCCGTCATCGACCGGTCGGAGCCTTCCAGCACCTCGATGCTGCTGGCGATGATCCGGCCGCCCTCGTCGACGTCGTACTTCACCGTTACCGGCAGCGGCGGCCCGGCGGCGGCCGGGGGAGACGCCGGACGCGCGACGGTCAGCGTTCCCGGCACCACCGTCAGCGGCGTCTGCTGCGCGGCGAAGCGCACGGCGCCCGCGCCCTCCTCCGGCTCCGTGCCGAAGCCCACCACCAGCCGCACGGAATCCAGCCCCGCCGGGAGCGCGGGCAGGTCTGGGCTTGCCGGCGCGCCGTCGCGAAACAGCTCCGGGAGCGTGCGGTCGAAGGCGCGGTCGCCGGAGGGCTCAGTGACGGACGCCTCGCCGGCGGGCGCGCCCCGGCGCAGCGTCACCTCCACGCGCGCCACGTGGCGGGCGCCCGGCGCCCAGTCGTCGGGCCAGCGCGGCTCGGGGGGCTGAATGCGGCCGCGCAGGCGGTCGAGCGCCGCGAAGGTGGCGCGCCTGCGGCTGGGCGGCTGCCACCGGCGCGCCGCGGCATCGGCCACCGAGCGCGTCCACGCGGAATCCAGCGCCGTTCCGTCCGCGGCCTTCGCCCAGACGGGATAGCCCCGCGTGGCGGCGGGGACGGGGCAGGCGCGGGTCTGGAAGGGCGAGTCCTGCGCGGCGGCCGGCATCGCGGCGAGCGCGGCGGTGAGGGCGAGCGCGGCGATGGGGCGGCGGATGGGCATCGGCGGCGGATCGGGGAAATCGAACGAAGCGATCCGTGGGAACCTCGCCGCCGTCCCGTTCATCCGCAAGCCGGAAACGAGAAACGGCCGCCCCGTGCGAGGGGGCGGCCGTTCTTCATCAACCGGGTCCGTGGAGCGTCAGGCGGGGACGGCCTCGGTTTCGGCGGCATCCGCAAGGGCGGCGGCGTCGATGGGGATGGCGATCGCGTTCACCTCTTCCTCTTCCCAGCCGCGGAAGCAGTCCCAGCCGAACTCGCGCGCCGCGCGGCCCTGGTCGGGAAAGCCGAACCAGTCCGTCCACCCGGCCTTTTCCGCGCGCCACTTGCAGTCCCAGTGAAACGACACGCGCCGCTCCTCGGTCAGCGTGCGCACGAAGAGCTTGCCGCGAAAGTACTCGCACCCCGATACGCCGCGCACCTCGATTGATTCGATGGGGAGGCGCGGATATTCTACCAGCATCTTGGTGAGCGCGCGCTCTACCTTTATGCTGGGGCACCCGGGGCTGAATGCGATGCGCTCGCTGGAGCGTCCGTCGCGCAGAAACTGGGTCAGCGCCTCGCGAAACGAGGCTGCGGCGGCGGACCGGTCGAGCAGAACGGCGATCGTCATTCGCGGCGATGTGGGGGTGGAAGTACGCGGGAAGGAACACAAGATAACCAAACATTAACGTTTCGCCAAGTCGTTGCCCGAATACGCCTTGCGGCCACGCGCCGCGCCTCCTGCCGCATCGCTCGTGAACCAGCTGTTTCCCCGGTCCGACCATCCCGACCTGCACCCGCCGCAGGACGTGCTCCTCATCGCCCGCAGGCTGCAGGACGCGGGGTTCGACACGTGGACGGTGGGCGGCGCCGTGCGCGACGCCCTGGCCGGCGGCCGGCCCGGCGACTGGGACCTTACCACCGCCGCCCGCCCCCGCGACGTGCAGCGCCTCTTCCGGCGCACCGTCCCCGTCGGGGTCGCGCACGGGACCGTCGGAGTCCTGGGGAGGGACGGGCGTCTGTACGAGGTGACCACCTTTCGCCGCGACGTGGAGACGGACGGCCGCCACGCGCGCGTCATCTTCGCCGACCGGGTGGACGACGACCTGCAGCGCCGCGACTTCACCATCAACGCCGTCGCCTGGCACCCGCTCACGCACGAGCTGCGCGATCCGCACGGCGGCGTGCCGGACCTGCGCGACGGCGTTCTGCGCACCGTGGGCGACCCCGCGGAGCGCTTTCGCGAGGACCGGCTGCGGGTGCTGCGCGCCCTGCGCTTTGCCGGCCGCTTCGGGCTGCGCATCGACGACGGGACATGGCGGGCGGCCCAGGAGGCCGCGCCGGAGCTGGTGCACCTTTCCGCCGAGCGCGTGCGGGAGGAGCTGCTGAAGGTGCTCCGGCAGGTCCATCCGCCCTCCCTCTCGCTGCGGCTGTACGAGGAGTCCGGCGCGCTGGCGCAGCTGTATCCCGAGCTGCAGGCGTGCGTGGGCGTGGCGGACGGGGATGCGGACGTGTGGACGCACCTGCTGCGCGTGGTGGACGATCTTCCCGGGCACCGCATGGTGCTGCGCCTGGCCGCGCTGCTGCACGACATCGGGAAGGCGGTGGATCCGGCGGACCACGCCTCCACCGGCGCCGCGCTGGCGCACCGGCTGATGAAGCGGCTCAAGTTCTCCAACGCGGAGATCGACCGGGCCGTGCACCTGGTGGCGCAGCACTCCGGCTTTCCCGCACCCGACACGCCCGCCCCCGAGCTGCGCCGCTGGCTGCGCCGCATCGGCCGCGAGTACGTGAACGACCTCTTTCGCCTGCGCATCGCGGACCTGCGCGCGCGCGCGGCGGACGACGGGCGGCTGGAGGAGACGAACCGGCTGTGGAAGCGCGTGCGCGGCGAGCTGGCGCGCGAGGCGCCGCTGGAGATCGGCGACCTGGCGATCAGCGGGGCGGAGCTGCGTGCGCTGGGGCTGCCCCCCGGCCCGCTCTACGGCGAGATCCTGCGCGGCCTGCTGGAGCGCGTCACCGACGACCCGTCGCTCAACGACCGCGAGACGCTGATGGGGATGGTGGCGCAGCGGATCTCGCCCGCGGATGCGTGAGCGGCCCGCTCCGATCCACGATCGAACCCTTTCTCCGCCACGGGACTGACATGCACGCGACGCAAGCCGAGAAGGCCGAGCGGTTCCGGGCCCTGCACGCCGGGCCGGGCGCGTTCGTCGTCCCCAACCCGTGGGACGCGGGGACGGCGCGCATCCTGGCGGCGCTGGGGTTCCAGGCGCTCGCGACCACCAGCGCCGGCCTGGCGTTCGCGCTGGGCCGCCGCGACGGCGAGGCGGGGCGCGACGAGACCCTGGCGAACGCCCGGGCCATCGTCGGCGCGACGGAGCTGCCGGTTGCGGCGGACCTGGAAAACGGCTTCGGGCACGCGCCCCAGGCGGCGGCCGAGACCATCCGCCTGGCGGGGGAGGCGGGGCTGGTCGGCGGATCGATCGAGGACGCGACCGGCGAGGCCGACCGTCCCATCTACGATTTTCATCACGCCGTCGAGCGCATGGCGGCGGCGGCCGAGGCGGCGCGCGCCTTTCCGTTCCCGTTCGTCCTCGTCGGCCGGGCCGAGAACTTTCTGCACGGCCGCCCCGACCTGGACGACACCATCCGCCGCCTGCAGGCCTTCGAGGCCGCCGGCGCCGACGCGCTGTTCGCGCCGGGGCTCACCGCGCCAGAGGACATCCGCACCGTCTGCGCGTCCGTCGGCAAGCCGGTGAACGTGGTGATGGGGCTCAAGGGCGTCGCGCTCGGCGTGGACGAGCTCGCCGCCCTGGGCGTAAGGCGCATCAGCGTGGGATCGGCGCTGAGCCGCGCGGCGCTGGGCGCCATGATCCGCGCGGCGCGGGAGATCCGCGAGCACGGCACCTTTCGCTTCGCCGAGGACGCCCTCCCTTACGCCGAGGCGAACGACCTCGTCTCCGGGCGCATCCGCCCTCTCTGATCCCGCCGCTGGCGAACTGCGCGACGCGGATGGAGTTGGAGGAGCGGCGGATCTGGATCCCGGATCGCCGCCGGTCCCCGCGACGGCTTCGCGAGCCGGCGGATCCGCCTTTTCGTGCACGGGCGGGATTCCACGATATTCCGGGAAAATGATTGACCCGTAATCTGCTTTCCGGGTATTCTCATCCACCGATCTCCGCTCTCGATCATCCTCGCCGGTCCTGAATTCCTCCCTCCATACTCCTCCACGATGAGCCAGTACGCCAGCCGGATCCAGGACCTTCTGCTGTTCGAGGAGCTCAAGAACAGCGCGGGCCGCGACGGCGTATCGGGGGCGGACGTGACGCAGCTCACGGGGATGGTCCTGCACGCGGCCGAGGTTGCCGGACCGCTCCTGAAGCGCATTCCATCGACCTTCCATCAGTATACCGAGCACGATATCGAGCACTGCCGCAACGTCATCGACCTCATGGGGCGGTTCATCCCCGCGGCCACGCGGCAGCGGCTGAACGCGCTGGAGCTGTCGATGCTCCTGCTGTCCGCGCTGCTGCACGACGTGGGGATGTACGTGACGGACGAGGAAAAGGCGGGCGTCCTGGCGTCCGGGGAGTTTCGCCGCTTCATGGCCACCCATCAGGACCGGGCGATCGCCATCCGCGAGGCGGAGGATGCCGGCCAGGCGCTCAGGGCCGCGGCCATCCGGGACGCGCTGCTGGCGGAGTACTTCCGGCGGCTGCACCCGGAGCGGGCCGCGCAGGTGGTGGAGCAGCACTTCGCCGGACAGGGGCTGCGGTTTCGGGAGATGGACGTCACCGGGCGCGTGATGCGGATCGCCGAAAGCCACGGCTGGGGCGCGCTGGAGAGCAGCGACCCGCGCCGTCCCGAGCGGTCCGTGGCCTCGCTGGAAACGCGGGGCCCGATCTACGGCGTGCCCGTGAACGAGCAGTACCTGGCGTGCTGTCTGCGGCTCGCCGACATCATGGACTTCGACCGCTCGCGCACGCCGCTATCCGTCTTTCGGCACGTGGACTTTACGGAGGCGAAGTCGTGGGAGGAATGGAACAAGCACCTTCAGATCACGGGGTGGACCGTCAACGAGCACGAGGTGGAGTACTTCGCGGAATGCGGGCACCCGGCCTTCTACGTGGCGGTGATGGAGTTTCTGGACTGGATCGATCACGAACTGCGTGACTGCCGCCAGCTGATCGTCCGGGACGCCCCGTCCGCCGTCGCGGAGCGATACCAGCTCCATCTGCCGCCCGCGGTGGAACGCTGGGTGGCCATGGCGGATCGCAGCTATGTGGCCGGCGCGTTCCATTTTCAGCTCGACTACGGCCGCATCATGCAGCTCTTGATGGACAAGAGCCTGTACCCGGACCCCAGCCTCTTCCTGCGCGAGCTTCTTCAGAACTCGCTGGACGCGTGCCGGCTGCGGCTGGCGCTGGCGCGCGAGGCGGACCGCGAAGCGGACTACGTTCCCCGCATCGTGGTGTGGGACCACTCCGGCGACCCGGACGACCCGCGCGTGGTCTTTCAGGACAACGGGATCGGAATGTCCCAGCGCATCCTGGAGCACTACTTCATGCGCGTGGGACGCAGCTATTACCGCTCGCCCGAGTTCGAGGCCGAGCAGGCCCGCCTGGAGGAGAAGAACATCACCCTGGAGGCGGCCTCGCAGTTCGGAATCGGTATCCTCTCGTGCTTCATGGTCGCGGACCGCTTCGAGGTGGAGACGTACCGCACGGGCAATCCCCCGCTGCACATCACCATCGAGGGCCCCGACAAGTACTTCGTCATTCGCCGGCTGACGGAGCCGGCGCGGACCGACTTCACGCCGCCGGCGCAGGACGACCGCGACGACGGGCCCCCGGGCCGGCCGGGTACCCGCATCACGGTCCATCTTCGCTCCGCCGCCGCCGCGGACGCCTGGGGCGACGCCGCCCCGCGCTGGCACCACTCGCCGTCGGATACCGCCGCGGTGCTGGCGCGCTTTGCGGTGAACGTGGACTGCGACGTCCACGTGTACCGCGGAAGCGACGAAGCGCCCACGGTGATCGCCGGCCACGGGTGGAGCAGGACCCTGCCGTCCCCCGCCACGCATCTCCGGCTCCAGGCGGAGGGATTCGTCGGGGGAGACGAGATCGCAGAGGCGGAGCTCCTGGACGTGTTTACCGCGTCACCCATCCCGCTGCAGAGCCATGACTTCAGCCGGCACCTGCACGGGCAGGCGTGGCTGTGGATGCTGCGGGACAGGGACGGGGCGGCGGTCCCCCGGAGCGGGAACCTCACGATGAACCCGCGCTTCCAGTGGCTCCAGTGCGCGGCGCACGTGCGCCTCGCAAGCTACCTGCGCAGCTGGGTGCCCCACGGATCGCAGGAACGTCTCGCGGACATGCTCCGGGCGGGGAGCGAGGGTGGCGGGAATCCCTTTCGCGAGCAGTCGGAGATGTTCCTCAACTCCCGAGGACACCCGGGGAACCAGGAAGAGTGGGCGCTGACGTGGGACAGGCTCACCCCGGGCGCACGTGCCTCCATGGCCCGCTACCTGGCGCGGTCCACGAAGGCAGAGATCGACGAGGGGCGGCAAAGCCAGTGGTGGGCGGACGCCGGATGCGTTCAGAAGCTGCACGCGGGCGGTGACGACTGGGTGAGCGAGCCGGTGGATTTCAAGGGGCACGTCCGCTTCGACAATGCGTATTCCGGACTCGCGCTCTCCGGGATCCTCATCTCCGCCGGCATCGTGAGATGGGATGCCGAAGCGGGTTCATCCGCCAGGCTGGAGCTGGTGCCCGTGGCCGGAGGGTGCCTGGTCGATGCGCGCGGCCGCCGGGCTCCCCGTCCCGCGGCCAACCGGCTGTTCGTTGACCCGGAGCAGGGCAGGCTGGTGGCCGTTCCCCTGCTCCGGGCCGCCGTGCGCCATGCGGCCGGCCTGGCGAACGGGGGTGGATGGACCGAACACTGAAAGCTCTGGCTGAGGGCCGTCCTCTCGCTGATCGGGAACTCTGCCTACGGGAAAGAAGCGTTCCGTCCAGAGCTCCCTCACCTGCACGAATTTCCGCTCTTCGGGTGGAGAGACGGGGCCGGGCACCCGATCCACTACCTGACCCGGCGGGAGATCCTGGCCCGGGCCGGGGAGTGGGTTCCGTTCGCGTCCGGAGACGAGAGAGGCCTCGCTCCCGACACGATCACGCGCATGCTGGCGACGGGATTCGAGAGCCGAACGGAGGACGACCGGGTGCTCGTCAACCTCGAGGACGGGCTCCCGCCGCCGGCGGACTGACGCCGCCCACCTTCTCTCGCGTTTCCGGACGCCGGCGGGTGGTGCCGCGAAGCGAAGCGCGCCCCCGGCGAGATGCCGGGGGCGCTTCGTTCGTGTCATCCTGATTCCAGATCGGTGCGACGCCGGACAAGTGGGGTTCCGGACAGGTGGGGTTCCACCCCGGGGCGCGTGCAGCCTGTTTCCCGCGCAAACCGTTCAACCGGTTCGGCGCGCCGGGCCGGCTCCGGTCCCTGGACGGCGTGGAAAAGAGAACGCTTGCCCCCCGCCCCGGGCAAAGGTAGGTTGTTTTCGGACATACGTTGCTCCTCAAGGGCGCCCTGCCCGGTCTGCATGTCCGTCTCGTACCCCCCCCTCAATTCGATCCGTGGAGAGCATCATGCGACACTTCCTCATCGCGGCGGTCGCCGTCGCTTCCCTCGCGCTTGCCGGCTGCGAGCCGTCCCGCGTGACCCGGCCCGAGACGGGTACGCTCTCCATCCAGGTGAGCCTTACCAGCGCCACGATCGCGGCGCTCACGCTGGAGGTGACCGGGCCGGGGATCACCGAGCCGCTGATGGCCAACATGACGCTGTCGGGGAACACGGCGACGGCCAGCCTGGAGGTTCCCGCCGGCGCGGACCGCCGCTTCGTGGTCCGGGGGTACGATGCCGCGGGGATCCTCATCTACCAGGGCGAGAAGACGGCCTCCGTCCAGTCCGGACAGGCGCTCGCGCTCGCCGTCACGCTTTCGGCGCTCACCAGCAGCACCACGATCACCGTGACCGTGGGCGGCGTGACCGTCACGCTCACCCCGGGCGCGACGACGCTTCCGGTGGGCGGAACCACCGTCTACACCGCGGCGGCCAGCGACAACGGGGTGCCCGTCCCCACGCCCCAGATCGTCTGGGCGTCCAGCGTGCCCACCATCGCGTCGGTGAGCGCCACGGGCACCGTTACCGCACACGCGCCGGGAGCGGCCCGGATCGTGGCGACCTTCCGCGGCGTGGCGGCCGGGGCCGGGCTCACGGTGCAGGAGTAGGGGCCATGCGAAGGAACCTGTTCGCGCGCGCCCTGGCCGGCGCGCTGCTGCTGCTGGCCGGCTGCACGGACACGCCCGTGGAGCCGGGCGGCGTCCCCGCGGGGCACGCGCGCCTCCTGCTCAACGCCATGGCGTCGATCACCGCGGCGACCCTGGTGGTGGAAGTGACCGGCCCCGGAATCGACGAGCCGCTGGTCTTCAACCTGCCCGTGGTGGACGGGGTGGCCAGCGGCAGCGTGGACGTGCCCGTGGGGTCCAGCCGCACCTTTTCCGGGCGGCTGTACGACGCCGGCGGAACGGAGACGCACCGGGGCGTGGTGACGACGCCCGTGCGCCCGGGGGCCAACGCCGCCATCTCGCTGCGCCTGGAGCCGCTCAACGGCACGCAGCCCATCGACGTCGTCATCTCCAGCTATACGATCGAGATCGTGGAGCTCTCGTCGCCGCCGATCGTGGGGCGGACGGTCCAGATGCACGCGATCGTGCGCGACGCCGACGGCAACGAGGTGCAGGACGCCGCGGTCGTCTGGGGCGTGACCGCGCCCACCCTGGCCCGGATCGGGCCCAAGGGGCTGCTCGAGGTCTCCGCCGGGGGGGTTCTCACCGTCGTCGCCGTCTACGGCGGGGTCGCCGCGACCCTGACGACGGAGGGGCTTTCGGTGGAGGAGTACGCGGAGAACCGTCTTCGCGAGTCGTTCCGCCGCTGGTGGACGGCGGAGGTGGACCTGGGCGCGCCCGGGATGTTCCTGAGCGTGCAGTCCTTTCAGCACAGCACCTGGGCCACCAACTGGGGGATCTACCTGTACTCGGAGTACCCGCGCACCGCCATCGTGAACGATCCGGCGCACCAGTACTACGTGAACTGGGCGAACGCCTGGACGCGGAGCTACAGCGGCATCGCCGCGCTGCGCGAGGGGTTCCTGGCGGCGGGCTCCTGGCCGGACCTGCGCGCCGAGACGTTCGCCAAGTTCATGCTGGGCCTGCACCTGGGGAACGTGGCGCTGCTCTTCGATCAGGGGCTGATCCTGAACGAGTCCCAGGACCCGGCCACGGCGCAGCTGCAGTCCTACTCCCAGGTGATGAACGCCGCGCTCGAAAACCTGGACGAGGCCATCCTGCTCTCGCAGCAGGGCAGCTTCACCATCCCGGCCGAGTGGATGTCGACGGCGCTGAGCAGCGAGCAGCTGCGCCGGCTGGCGTACTCGTTCAAGGCGCGGCTCCGGGCGAACGTGGCCCGCACGCCCCCGGAGCGGGCGGCGGTGAACTGGAGCCAGGTCCTTGCCGATGCCGGCAACGGCATCACCAGCGATTTCGACATGCAGATCGACTGGATAGACTGGGAACACTACGTCGGCTTCTACATGACGTACGAGTTCAGCTGGTCGCAGCTGCAGTACCAGTACCTGGGGATGGCGGACCAGTCGGGGAAGTACCAGACCTGGATCACCCAGCCCGTCGCATCCCGGCAGCCCCTGCTCCCCGGGAACGTGCCCTTCACCATCATCACGCCGGACAACCGCTTTCCGCAGGGCGCGACGCTGGCGGAGCACCGCGCGAACCCGGGACGATACTACCAGGCCCCGCCGAACCCCATCTGGAGCCAGCCGGGCCGCGGCACCCACCGCTGGTCGTACTACGCGGACCAGCGCTTCAAAGCCTGGCGCCTGAACAACGGCCCCTTCACCTGGTTCCCCCGGGAGGAGATCAACCTGCTGCTGGCCGAAGGCTACTTCCGCACGGGGAACCTGGCGCAGGCCGCCAACCTGGTGAACATCAGCCGCGTGGCGGCCGGGCTGAACGCGACCAACCCCGCCGGTCTGAACACCAGCTGCGTGCCCAAGCTCCCCAACGGCACGTGCGGCAGCCTGTTCGAGATGCTGAAGTGGGAGTTCCGCCTGGAGACCCAGTTCCAGGGGATGTTCGGCGCGCCCTGGTACTTCCTGGGACGCGGCTGGGGCGACCACTACCGCGGCACGCAGCTGCAGCTTCCGGTGCCGTGCGCCGCGGCGCAGGCGCTCGGGATCGCGTGCTACACCTTTGGCGGCGTCGGCGGGAACAGCGCCTCGCCGGGGAGCTCGTACAGCTGGCCGTTCGAGTGATCCGCGTCATCCGCAATCCGTAGACGATCACGCGGAGGACGCGGAAGACGCGGAGGAAACGAGAGAGGGCGTGGATGACACTTTCATCCACGCCCTCTCTCGTTTTCCTCTGCGTGATCGTTTTTTTCGGTTCATCGCGGATCTGGTTGCAAACTGCGGTCGCGCTCTCCAGGGGCGAGATGACCCGCGATGCAGTGGAAGGGTGTCAGGGCACGGCGGCGGGTGGGGGTTGCTCCACGCGTGTGTGGACGCGTCGGGAACGGCAGAGG
>DASUVG010000155.1:0-8276 GCA_036379135.1 Longimicrobium sp. | reverse complement strand
GAGCAGCGCCTCCAGCCGCCCCTGCGCGATCTCGGCCTGGTAGGGCGTGTACTGCGTGTACCAGCCCGGGTTCTCCAGGATGTTGCGCTGGATGACGGGCGGGGTGATGCAGTCGTGGTAGCCCATCCCCAGGTAGCTGCGGAAGACGCGGTTCTTCGCCATCATGGCGCGCAGCTCGCGCAGCAGCTCGTACTCGCTGCGCTCCGGGCCCAGCGCCAGCGGGCGGTCCAGGCGAATGGAGCGGGGGATGGTGGCGTCCACCAGCTCGTCCAGCGACCCGTAGCCAACGGCCTCCAGCATCCGCCGGATCTCGGCGTCGTCGGGGCCCACGTGCCGGCGAACGAACGTGTCCGTATGGGTAAGTGCCGATCTATCCACGATCTACGTCTCTTGAAGAGGGGGCGGTGAAGGCGGCGGAATGTATCCTCTCGCACGCGCGAAGGCAATCGGGTGCGCTCCACGCCGGCGGGTACTGTTACGGCAGGGCCGGGTTCTGGGTGTGGCGCGGGGTGGTGGGCGACCCCTCCCCGGCCCTCTCCCACAAACTGCGTAGGGGAGGGAGAACGGCAAAAAAGCTCGCCGCAGCGGGATCGAATTCTCCCCTTTCTCCCGCGCAGCGGGGGAGAGGGCCCGGGGGAGAGGGGGCCCTGTCGGACGCAGCTCGATGCGGTTCGAAGCGCTCCGACATCCGCGGCCTCGATGCGCACGCGCAGGTGCGTCGGATGCCGCACGCGGCCGGGCCGCCGCGTCCGCGCAGGTGGACTTCGTGACGTTGTAGCCGCGGTTTCAACCGCCCGGGACGGGGCCGGGGGAGAGGGGGCCCTGTCGGACGCAGTTGGATGCTGTTCGGAGCGCTCCGACGTCCGCGGCGCCGCTCCGCCGTCGCGGCCCGGAGTGCAGCGGAGACACACGCCCAGACCCGCCGTCGCCGTTCCTCATCCAGCCGACATTCGACACCTCGCCAGGCGCACCGAACCCGCATCCCTTGTTATGAGCAGCGTTCACGCTGAGATTGTCGCGCCCACGAACGACTTACGCCGCGCGAACGACGGGTGCACATGAACAACATCGGCCGCAGGGTCGCCATCATCGACGGGTGCCGTACGCCTTTCGCCAAGTCGGGGACGGACTTCAAGGACGTCACGTCCACCGAGCTGGGCAAGGCGGCGGTGCGCGAGCTGATCGCCCGCACGGAGCTGGACGTGGAGCAGATCGACCACGTGGTGTACGGCACCGTCGTGCAGTCGGTGCAGGAGCCCAACATCGCCCGCGAGGTCACGCTGGGCGCCGGGATCCCGCCGCGCGTGCCCTCGTTCACCGTGGGGCGCGCGTGCGCCTCCAGCAACCAGGCCATCACCTCCGGCGCCGAGCAGATCGCGCTGGGGATGGCGGACATCGTCGTCGCCGGCGGCGCGGAGTCGCTGACGGACGTGCCCATCCTGTTCAGCAAGGAGATGCGCGAGGCGCTGGTGCGCGCCAGCAAGGCCAGGTCGCTGGGCGAGCGGCTGCAGGCGTTCCGGATGATCCGCCCGCGCCACCTGGCCCCCATCACCCCCGCCATCGCCGAGCCGACGACGGGGGAGACGATGGGCGAGTCGGCGGAGAAGATGGCCAAGCTCAACGGCATCAGCCGCGAGGCGCAGGACCGCTGGGCGCTGCGGTCGCACCAGCTGGCCGCCGCCGCCACGGCCGACGGGCGGCTGACGGCGGAGATCGCGCCCTTCTACGTGCCGCCGAAGTACGAGAAGGTGGTGACGAGCGACAACGGCATCCGCGCCGACACGTCGCTGGAGAAGCTGTCCACGCTCAAGCCCGTCTTCGACCGCAAGTACGGCAGCGTGACTGCGGGCAACGCGTCGCCGCTCACCGACGGCGCTTCGGCGGTGCTGCTGATGAGCGAGGAAAAGGCGAACGCCCTGGGATACAAGCCGCTGGGCTACATCCGCAGCTACGCGTACGCCGCGCTGGACCCGGGTGACCAGCTGCTGCAGGGCCCCGTCTACGCCGCGCCCACCGCGTTCGACCGCGCCGGGCTGACGATGAAGGACATCGACCTGCTGGAGGTGCACGAAGCCTTCGCCGCGCAGGTGCTGAGCAACCTGCAGTGGTTCGACTCGGACAAGATCGCGAAGGAGCGGCTGGGGCGCGACAAGGCCCTGGGCCTGCCGCCGGAGGACCAGATCAACGTGATGGGCGGCTCGCTGGCCATCGGCCACCCGTTCGGCGCCACCGGCGGGCGCCTGACCGTCACCCTGCTGAACGAGCTGCGCCGCCGCGGCAAGCAGTTCGGCATGATCTCCGTCTGCGCCGCCGGCGCCATGGGCTTCGTGATGATCGTCGAAGCCGCGCCGAGCTGAGACGTCCGCAGCGCAAATACGAGAAAGCTCCCCGGCCAGCCAGGCGGGGGAGCTTTCTCGCGTCCACACGACGACCGGTCCCTCGTGCTACTTAGGCCCAAGCGAGCACGTGCGGAGAAACTTCGCGGTCAGCTCGCGCTTCTCCTGGCAGACCTGCGCGAGCTGGTCGGTGCGGCGCTGGCCGGTGAGGTGGCACCAGACCACAGGCTTGCCGCGAGCCTGCACGGCGTGGATGGCGCGCACGTAGTCGGTGTCGCCCGCAACCAGCATCGCCAGGTCGAACCGGTCCTCGTAGGCGCCGACCACCATGTCGACGGCAAGGTTCACGTCCGTTTCCTTCTCGACGTGATACCGGTTGCCGTCGCGGTCCCAGCGTGGCTCGTGGCGGCCCAGCACCAGCTCGATGCGGCGGCTGCGGCGCAGCTCGTCGAAGAATTTCTGCTGGCGCCGGTAGGCCTCGCTACGCATGCTGGCCAGCGGAGACGTGTAATAGTGCAGCTTGATGAAGTGAAAGTCGCGACTCAGCCGGGTGGCGAGGAGATTCAGGTCGATGGGATAGCCGATCCCCTCTCGCTCGAGGGCGGCGTTGAGATTGCTGCCGTCGACAAAAATCGCTAGCCTGGGCGGCCGCAGAGCGGAAGTGACGGTCATTCTCGGGCATAACGCCGGGAGGGGTTGTGCCATTACTGGCACAACCCCTCAAGAGTACCCACACTGCCCGCAGGCAGGGGGCGACCGGCAGATCCAAGCTAAACACCTGCGCCGTACCGGTCAAGGGGTTGATGCGGCTCGTGATTCGCCCCACACATGAACGGGGTGAACGCGAGCGGAACGAGGATAATCGCGGATCATCATTCCTCAAAACCGCGAGCCGCCAATACGTGAACGAGTTTTTGGGGACATTGTGTGATGGGAATCCCTCCATCGTCTGCAAGCCTGATCACGGGTAGGCAGAGGACTTGCGGGCTCCTGCAACGGGTTTCGGCTCGTCACGCCACTCCACGCATCGATGACTTTCCGCAACGCGTTCGCGGCAGGCCTGTTCGCCGCGCTCCTTTTGGTGCTGCCGAATACGCTTCGGGCGCAGGACACCGTCCGCATCGTCCCCCTGGACACGGTGCAGGTGCTGGGCACGCCGGGTCCCGCACTGCGGGCGCCGTTCCCCGTCTCCGTGGTGCAGGAGGCGGAGATCCGGCAGGCGCGGCCGGCGATGGCGCTCACGGACGCGCTGTCGGCGCTCCCGGGCGTGCAGGTGGACAACCGCTTCAACTACGCGCTGGGCGAGCGGATCTCCGTGCGCGGGCTGGGCGCGCGGGCGCAGTTCGGCGTGCGGGGCGTGCGGGTGCTGGTGGACGGGATTCCGGCCACGCTGCCGGACGGACAGACGACCCTGAACCACGTGGATCCCGGCGCCCTGGGGCGGGCGGAGGTCATCCGCGGCCCCGCGTCCGCGCTGTACGGCAACGCGTCGGGCGGGGTGATCCGGCTCTCGACCGCCGCTCCCCCGGATGCGCCGCTGGCGTCCGAGCACCGGGTGCTTGCGGGGAGCCACGGCCTGCTGCGGATGGAGACCAGCGCCGGGGGCCGCGCCGGCGCGGCCGCGTACCGTGCCTACGTGTCGCGCCTGTCGTACGACGGCTACCGCCGGCACGCATCCGCCGACAACCTGAACGCCGGCGGCACGCTCACCCTGGCGCGCGGCGCGGACCAGGTGCGGCTGTCGTTCACCGGCGTGCGCTATGACGCGCTGAACCCGGGCTCGCTCTCCGACTCGCTGCTGCGGGTGGACCGCGGCGCCGCCTTCGCGCGCAACGTGGAGCAGCGGACGGGCGAGGAGGGGCGGCAGGGGCAGGCGGGACTCTGGTGGCGGCACCAGGCGGGGCCCGGCGCGCTGGAGGTGGCGGCGTACGCACTGGCGCGCTCCATCGACAATCCCATCCCCAACGCCGTCATCGACCTGCGCCGGCGCGTGGGCGGGGTGCGGGCTTCGTGGTCGGCGGATGCGGGGGCGGTGCGCTGGCTGGCCGGCGCGGAGGCGGAAGCGCAGCGCGACGACCGGCTGAACTTCGCCAACCAGGCGGGCGAGCGGGGGCCGCGGACGCTGGACCAGCGCGAGCGCGTGACGTCGTCGTCCGCGTTCGCGCAGGGGGCGGCGGAGGTGCTCGGCAGATGGGAAGTGCTGGGGGCGCTGCGCTACGACCGCTTTCGCTTTGCCGTGCGCGACCGGCTGGTGTCGGACGCAAACCCGGACGACTCCGGCGCGCGGACGCTGCAGCGCGTGAGCCCGGCCCTGGGCGTGTCGTTCGCGGCCACGCCGGCGGTGTCGGTCTACGCCAACGTGGCCACCGCGTTCGAGACGCCGACGACGACGGAGCTGGCCAACCGCCCCACGGGCGCCGGCGGATTCAACCCGGAGCTGCAGCCGCAGCGCATCGTCTCGGCCGAGGTGGGCGCCAAGGCGCGGCCGGCGCCGTGGCTCTGGCTTGAGGGCGCGGCGTACCGGGCGCGGGTGGAGGACGCGCTGATCCCGTTCGAGGTGGCCGGCGCGCCGGGCCGCGTTTTCTACCGCAACGCGGGAGAGGCGCGGCACCGCGGCGTGGAGGCCAGCGCCATCCTCACGCCGCGCCCCGGGTGGTCGGCGCGGGCGGCGTACACCTGGACGGACGCGCGCTTCGGCCGGTACCTGGTGAACGGCGACGACCGCGAGGGGAATCCCGTTCCCGGCGTGGCGCCGCACCGGCTGGACGTGGCGCTGCTCGCCTCGCCGGAGCGCGGGCCCTTCGCCGGCCTGGACCTTCGCCACGTCTCAAGCACGCCCGTGGCCGACGACGACGCGGAGGGCCGCTTTCGCTCCCCCGCGTACACGCTGCTGGACGTGCGCGGCGGATGGGAGGGCGCGCGCCTGGGCCGCGTCGCGCTGTCGCCGTTCGGGGGGGTGATGAACGTGACCGGCCGCGCCTACAACACCTCCGTGGTGGTGAACGCGTTCGGGCGGCGGTACTACGAGCCGGGCCCCGGCCGCACCATCTACGCGGGGGTGCGCCTCGCGCTGGGGATGCCGGGATCCTGACGCCATGGATCCGGATCGTCCCCTCCCCTCGTACCCCTTTCGACCGCGAGGATCGGGAGCGGAGGCTCCGTCGCGCCGGGCCAAGCTGGTGGTGCGCGGATGCCTCGCAGCGTGACACGGGCGCCGCGGTGTGCGGGGACGGGGCGCCGCCGCCTCCCCTCTCCGCGGGGTGTGCGATCGGGAAGAAATCGGGGTAAATCCCTGCGCGCATGCGGGATGCGGGGAGCACGATCCACAGCTGTTTGGTGCGTCCGGACGTGGCATGGCTTATGCCCGTCCACATGCGGCAAAGGCGCCGGAAAAATCGGCGCGACAACAGGATGGAACGCGCCCGGGGTTGCCACTGGGGGTGCCGAGGATGCTGCGCGTTCCAACAGGTTCGACTGCCCGGGAGGGAGCCATGCGTCCCAACATCCGCACCCCGCTGCTGGCCGTGGTCCTTGCCTGCGCCGCCGGCGCCTGCGCGTCCGCCCCCGGCCCCACGGACGACCTGCATCCCTCGGTCGCCGCCGCGCTCAACGGGCGGGTGGAGCTGACCAACGACGGCCACCAGGACATGGTGCTGTACGTGGTGCGCGACGCCGTGCGCTTTCGGCTGGGGTACGTGAGCCGCATGCAGACGGCGCAGTTCCGCCTCCCCAGGGCGGAGGACCGCGCTTCGTACCAGGTGTCGCTGGTCGTGGAGCCGGTGGGCGGCGGACGCGCGTTCGCCACCGCGCCGGTGGTGTGGCACCCCGGGCAGACGCTGCTGGCGCGCGTGGGGCGCAGCTCCACCAGCCACACGTTCGACGTGGTCCTGCGCTGACCCTTTTCCACGCGGGCGTTTTCGCAGGGCCGCTCCCCACGCCGGGAGCGGCCCTGCGTGCGTTCCGCGCGGGAAAGCCCGCGCCGGGCGTGGCCTTCACCTTGCCGCGAGGGGCGACCCGTGCTAGAGTTGCCGTTTCTGCTCCGCCGCCCTGCGTTCGACAAATCCAGGCGGGGCCGCACGACCGCACCGATCATCTGACCGATGGCTACCACGTTGAACGCCGAGGCCGCGGCGCCCACCTTTGGGCGTGAAAGCCGCTACGGGCTGGAGAACCACGGCATCCGGAACCCGGGCACCGTCTTCTGGAACCTGAACCCGGTGGAGCTGGTGGAGCACGCCATCCGCCGCGGCGAGGGCAGCCTGGTGGATGGCGGACCGTTCAACGCCGTCACCACGCCGCACACCGGGCGGTCGCCCCAGGACCGCTTCGTGGTCCGCGAGCCGTCGTCCGAGGCGGACATCGACTGGGGCAAGGTCAACATCCCCTTCGAGGCGGAGAACTACGACCGCCTGCGCGAAGACGTGATGGGACACCTGGAGGGGCAGAACCTGTACGTGCGCGACATGTGGGCCGGCGCGGACCCGCGCTACCGCCTGGGCGTGCGGGTGGTGACGCCCAACGCGTGGCACAACCTGTTCGCGTACAACATGTTCCGCCGCCCGTCGGCCAGCGAGCTGGACGACTTCACCCCCGGGTTCACCATCCTGCACGCGCCGGAGTACCAGGCGGACCCCGCGCGCCACGGCACCCGCACCAGCACCTTCATCCTGATCCACTTCGGCAGGAAGGAAGTGCTCATCGGCGGCACGCGCTACGCGGGCGAGATCAAGAAGTCCGTCTTCGGCCTCCTCAACTACCTCCTTCCCAAGCAGGGCGTGCTTTCGATGCACTGCTCGGCCAACGTGGGCCCGGAGGGCGACACCGCGCTCTTCTTCGGCCTGTCGGGAACGGGAAAGACCACGCTGTCGGCCGATCCCGAGCGAGCGCTGATCGGCGACGACGAGCACGGGTGGAGCAACGAGGGGATCTTCAACTACGAGGGCGGCTGCTACGCCAAGGCCATCAACCTCTCCGCGGCGGGCGAGCCGGAGATCTACGCCACGACGCGGATGTTCGGCACGGTGCTGGAGAACTGCGTGCTGGACGAGGAGCGCCGGGTGGACTTCGCCGACCAGTCCATCACCGAGAACACGCGTGTCTCGTACCCGCTGCACTACATCCCGAACCACGTGCCGCAGGCGCAGGGCGGACATCCGCGCAACGTCGTCTTCCTCACGGCGGACGCGTACGGCGTGCTTCCGCCCATCGCGCGGCTGACGCCCGAGCAGGCGATGTTCTACTTCCTCTCCGGGTACACGGCCAAGGTGGCCGGCACGGAGCGCGGGGTAAAGGAGCCGCAGCCCACCTTCAGCGCCTGCTTCGGCGCGGTCTTCATCCCCCTGCACCCCGGCGTGTACGCGGAGATGCTGGGCGAGAAGCTGCGCGAGCACGGGTCGCGCGTCTGGCTGGTGAACACCGGGTGGACGGGCGGCCCGTACGGCGAGGGAAGCCGGATGAAGCTGTCGTACACGCGCGCCATGGTGCGCGCCGCGCTGGCGGGCGATCTGGACGACGTGCAGACCGCCACCGCGCCCTTCTTCGGCCTGCAGATCCCCACCAGCGTTCCCGGTGTACCGGCGGAGGTGCTGAACGCGCGGGAGACGTGGACCGACAAGGACGCGTACGACGAGCAGGCCCGCAAGCTGGCGGGGCTGTTCGCCGAGAACTTCGAGCGCTTCGCCGACCGCGTGCCCGAAGCGGTGCGCAACGCGGGCCCGAAGTCGTCGTAAGGCTTTCGGGGGCCGGTGGATGGATCGAAAGCGGGCCGGGGCCGACGAGCTCCGGCCCGCTTTCCGTTCCTTCCCCGTCGCACCCGGCCGGCCGGGCGATTAGATTTCCGCCGGCCGACACCGGAACGAGCATCCATCCCATGAGCGACACGCAGCCGACCACGGAGCAGATGCCGCCCTCGATCGAGAAGATCCTGCGGCGGTTCGCCAC
>DASUVG010000154.1:0-60091 GCA_036379135.1 Longimicrobium sp. | reverse complement strand
GCCCCCTGCCGCGCTTCCCTCCCTCTGCCGTTCCCGACGCGTCCACACACGCGTGGAGCAACCCCCACCCGCCGCCGTGCCCTGACACCCTTCCACTGCATCGCGGGTCACCTCGCCCCTGGAGAGCGCGACCGCAGTTTGTAACCAGATCCGCGATGAACCTGGAAACGGCGGGCAGTACTCCTGCAGCACGGGGGCGGCCTCGCCGCGGTGCAGGTACGGCCCGGGTTCGTTCGGCCCGACGATGGCGATGCGCGGTGCAGCGAGCACAAACGCCAGACGCCCCGGCTTTCGCCGGGGCGTCTGCTTCGCGCTCCCCCAATGGCTAATCGACGGACACCGCCGTGCCGTTCTGGATCGCCCGGCGGACCAGCGTCAGCATTCCGGTGTTGGCGCGCTCCGCGGCCGCCTGCATTCGGTCGCCGAGCGCCTGCATCTCCCGCCCGAGCGCCTCCATCTCCTCGCCTCGGTCGCGCATCGGTTCGCTGACCTCACGCATCTGCCGGCCCAGCGCCTCCATCTCACGCCCGACCTCGCGCGACTGCGCTTCCAGCTCCTCTCGCTCCCGCTCGATCTCGCGGCGCTCGGACGCCGAAACCCCGTCTGCCTCCCGGGCGGCCAGGCGCGAGAGGCGCGAAGCGATGACGGCGTGGCGCGCGCCGAGCCGTCCCTGCTGCGCGCCGATCTCGCCCTGCTGCATGCCGATCCGGCCCTGTGCTTCGCCGATCTCGCCCTGCTGGGCGCCGATTCTGCCCTGTTCCCGGCCGATGCGTCCCACCGGCTCCCACAGTTCCTCCACTTCGCGCAGCACGCCCGGATCGCGGACGACGTACTCCTGGCCGCCATGCCGGAACCAGAGCAGGTGCTCACCCGGCCGGCGGTGGCGCCGCGCGCGTTCGATGTCTCTCGTGCTCCCGTTCATCATGGTGTTCTGGTCGTCGCGGAAGAGCACGAACTCCAGTTCCTCCTGCGAGCGCTGCTCGCCGGGTTCCGCGATGCCGGCCGTGGCGGCCGCCGGCGCATCAACGCGCGCGGCCGGCGACTCCGCACGCGTGGCCACGGCCCGCGCAAGCGCCGGTGGGGCATCGACGGTCTGCGACGGCGAAGGCGCCGCGGGCGCGGCGGAGCGCGCCACGGCCCGGATGGGAATGACCGCGAGCATGGCGAGGGCCACCGCGCCGGCGGCGAGCACACGGCCGCGGCGCGACGGCGAGGAGGTGCGGTCGAGCATGATGAGTCTCCGTTTGAGGTTCTGGAACGACCACGCCGCTCCTGCGGCGGAGAACGTGGCGGTCTGGCGTGACACCCCGAGCGCCAGCAGCATGCGGCCGTAGCCCTGCGAGGATGCGCCCAGCGTGGTGAGAACGGCCTCGTCGCAGGCGGCTTCGCGCCAGAACGCGTACTCGCGGGCGGCAAGGCGGGCGAGGGGATGGAAGAAGAAGCAGCGCTCGGCGGCCGCCGGCACGCAGCCCAGCCACACGTCGCCGCGCTTGAGGTGCGCCAGCTCGTGGCAGAGCGCCATGCGCTGCTGGTCGGCAGAGAGCGCGGCGAACCCGTCGGCCGGCACCAGGATCACGGGCCGGCGCCCGCCGATGACCAGCGGCGTCCCGACCTCCGCCGACACCCGGACGTCCGCCGTCCGGCGCAGGGCGAGCCGGCACGAGAGCTCGCGAACGATCCCATGCAGCCCCTCGTCCCCGGGCACGGATCGCGAGACCACCGCCCGCGTGCGCCGCCAGCTCTGCAGCGTCCGCAGCAGCGAGAGGCTCAGCCCCAGTGCCCACACGCCGACGACGATGGCGGTCCAGGGGATCTCCGGCGCGCCGGGACCGCGGGCCGGCAGGGTGGCGGGGCGCGCGTCGTCGACGGCCCGCGGAGGCGAGGGAGACGTGGCGGCTGTCACGGCCGCCTCGGCGCCCGGCGCGTCCGCCGCGGCGTGGGGGAGCACGGGCACCCCGATCGGCGAGAGCCAGACGAGGGAGACGATGAACTTCGCGGCCACGCACCACCACAGGAGGGCGCGGGCAGCGGGCGACAGCCGCGGCAGCGCCCGGCAGACCAGCCACACGCCGGCGGCCAGCACCGCCCCTTCGAGCGACGCACGGACAAGGAGGGAGAGCATCAGCCGTCCTTTCGCTGTGCGGCGTCCAGGCGCGCGACGATGCGCTCCAGCTCCTGCCGCTCCCTGTCGGAGAGCTCGGGCGCCTCGGACAGGTAGGCCAGGAACGGCGAGACGGACCCGTCCAGGCTTCGCTCCACGAACCGCTGCACCGCGTTCTTGAGCAGGTCCGCCGACGAGGCACAGGCGCGATAGCGAAAAACGCCGTCCGCCATCTCGCGCGACAGGTATCCCTTCTTTCGCAGCCGCTCCATCATCGTCAGCACGGTGGACCGCGCGAGCCCGCGGCTGCTGCCGAACTCGTCGACGGCCTCCGCGACGCTGGCACTGCCGCGGTCGGCGATGTGCCGCACCAGGGCCAGCTCCTGCTCGCCGATGGTGGATTCAGGTTCCATGGTTGTCTACAGTTGTCGTCACGAGGTGCACGACACGAGGTGCCTACACGTGTCGTCACGTGACTATGATATGTGTGACTACACGAGTAGTCAAGGCTCTCGATGCGACGGATCCCGATTCCGATGTTTCGCCGTGCCCTCGGAGCTCTGCTTCCGGTTTCGCGCGGAGACGCGGAGGGCGCGGATGCGCAGCGGTTTGGCAGAACGTGTATGGGACCGGGCGGGGTCGATGATCAGCGTGCGGGCCGGCACGGCTGTCTCGCGCGCCGGATGAACCATTGGATGTGCTCTACGTGAAAAACGTTGCGGTAGCCGCGCGGTAGCCGCCCTCCTTCGCCCGGCAACCGCGGCCTGCACCGCGATCGGCCACGCGCCACGTCCAGTCACTCGCCGCCGTCCGCGAGTTTCTGGGGATGCGGGATCAGACCGAGTGCCGGGCCATCGTCCGCTCGCGCGCTTCATCCCGAATCCGGGAGCCGATTGCACGCAGAGCAGCAGAGGGGCAGAGCAACAGAGAATCGCCTCTGCTGCTCTGCCCTCCGCTGCTCTGCGGTGAAACGTCGTTTGCGGGGACCGCCGGATCCGCCGGTGCCCTCAGGCCGGCTGGGGAGCCCCCTGCGCCAGGACGGGCTGCGCATCGGCCGGGGTGGCGGGCGAGGCCCCGGGGGCGGCACGGCCGGCGGGCGCGATCACCTCGCGGTGCAGGAAGCCGTAGTCGCGGTCCTCGGTCCCCGCGTACTGCTCCCACGAGCGGGTGCCGCTGGAGGGGAACTGGTAGTAGTCGAGCTGCAGGTTCTCGCCCACGGTGGCGATGGCGTAGCCGTGCCAGTAGTACCCCTTCTCCTTCTGCAGCTGCACCGCGCTGGCGGGTACCGAGGGGTACCTCTGCGCGTAGGGGTCTTCCAGCAGCGTCTCCTCGTAGGCGCTGGAGCCGATCAGGCGCCCCGGGGGAAGGATGGCGCCGGTGTCGGACTTTACCGTGTCGAAGATCACCAGGTTGTGCTCGTGGCCCCACAGCCACGCCACCACCTTCTCCAGCGAGTTCCCGAACTGCCGCAGCAGCGTGGGATTCACGTTCGCGGGCGACGCCTTTCCCGGCTGTGCCTTGCGGTTCACCTTGCTGTAGGCGGAGAAGAGCTGGTGGTGCGAAAGAAGGACGGTGCTCCCCGGAAAGCGCGCGAGCTTGTCCAGGTGCCAGGCCGCCTCGCTTTCCCGTACGCCGGGGTCGCACGAGGACTCCAGCGGGTTGCGGTCGTTGATCCCGGTGTCCATCCCCAGGAACTGCCAGGCGTCGTCCTCGGTGCGCAGGCAGAAGTAGCTGGCCTGCTGGCGCCGGTCCGGACTGCCGTTCATCGCGTCGATGGTTTGATAGAAGCCCGGCCCGCGCGAGTAGTAGCAGTGGTTGCCGGGAATGTTGTACAGCGGCGGGCAGCGCTGCGGGTCCGGGCAGAGCGAGTTGTACACCTTGAGCAGGTTGTTGCGGAATTCCGTACGCGTGCCCGAGTAGTACACGTCGCCCAGGTGCAGCACGGCATCCACCTCGTGCGTGTGCAGCACGCGCCGCAGCAGCGCGATGGCGTCGGGCATTCCCGTCCCCCAGTCGCCTACGATGCCGATTCTGGCGTTCTTCGGCAGGCGCCACTTCACCACGCCGTAGTCCCTGTCGCCGCCGCCTTCGACCTTCCAGTCGCGGTACATGGGCTTGCGGGTGCCCCACGCGTAGGTCTTGATGTACTGCGTGACCGTGGTGGCCCACCCCAGCAGGTCGCCCGTGCTGTACTTGCGGATCCCCCACCAGAAGATGGTCATGATGGCCAGCTTCAGGGCGTGGATCAGGTGCCCCGTGCGGGCGGACTCGGCCATGTCGTAGAAGTGGGCGGAGAGGACCGCCTGCTTGCTTACCTCCGCTTCGTCCACGTCCGTGGCCGCCGCGGTGACCTGGGCCGCGGCGGACGCCAGCTCTTCCCTGGCGGGCTGCTGGCCGGACGCGGGCGCCTGCGGCTCGGGGTGGCCGCCGGCCGCCGGCGGGGGCGCCGCCGGTGGGCCGCCGGCTTCGTCCGTCGTCTGCATCAGGCCCTCGGTCCGCGACGCGGCGGCGGGTCCCGGCTCCCGGGCCAGCACGGGGCCGCGGGTGCCCGGCGCCAGCGACATGGCGAACGCGGTGGTGCCCAGCGCGCGCGGATGGCCCGCCATGGCGTCGGTGTGCACCGGGTGCTCGGCGGCCGCGGGCTGCTCGCGGTGGTGCTTGCGGATCAGCGATTCGTGCACGGCGGACTGCCAGGCGGAGAGCCGCGGGTCACGCACGGTGCGGATGGGGGCGGGCATGGAGGTGCTCCTGCGAATGGTGCGGAAAAGCGATGAATCTGGACGAACGGAAAGCGCGGACGGGCGTGGAGGAGGAACGCGCCGCCATGGCCGAATGTCAGGTCCCGGGGCGGCTGCCGGGCGGCGGAGGTCCCCGCCGCCCGGTAGCGCGCCCTCGGCGGCGTGCGGGTCAGCCCGCCACGGGCCGGGCTTCGGCGCCGGCTGCCGCGGGCGCCGGCGCGTTGATCCCGGTGAACTCCACGGTGGCGGCGGGGAGCGTGGCCGTCTTCTCCAGGTGGGCGGAGATGTGCGGGAACACGTCCACGCTGGCGTTTTCGCCGTAGATGCAGTCGATGTGGCCGTAGCCGGGGATCACGTGGCGCGTGTACAGATCCGCCCCGTTCGCCTTCGACAGCACCTCCTTGGTGTCCTCCGTGCTGGACGGGAGGAAGCAGCGGTTTTCGGCGCCGTGGATGAAGCAGGTGGGCACCGCCATCCGGGCCAGGTGCGGGTAGTACACGTCCTTGCCCCGGGCGTCGACCACCTTTCGCGCGCGTACCATGGCCGCCAGGTGCTTGAACTGGTCGATGGCGGCCAGGCCGAACATCTCGTGCAGCACGTTGTGCGTGTCGTCGTTCAGCGTGTCGTGCTTGTACAGCGGGCCGTACAGGAAGGTGATGCGGTGGCACACCGGATCGTGGCAGCGGCCCTGCGCACCGAACCAGGCGTAGACCGCCGCGAACCGGTCGAACAGCTTGCCGATCCAGCTTTCGCGCCGGTCCGTGTACGCGGTGAGCGTCCCGAACCCGAACACCTGCAGCACGTTGGGAAGCCGCAGGGCGCTCTTGACGCGGGTGGGCGCGGGCGAGTGGACGTTCGCGCTGATCTGCGAGATCACCAGCGAGCGGACGTCCCTGGGGTCCACGTAGCCGCCTAGCAGCGCCAGGGTGAACGTGGTGGCGCCGTAGCAGTGGGCCACCACCTGCACGTTGGGCGCGCCGGTGAGGGCCTTTACCGTCTGGATGGCCGCCGGGTAGTCGTACTTCGCCACGTCGTCGCCGGTGGCGGGCCTGCGCGCGTCCTGGGGAAGGGCGGTGCTGCACCGGTAGTCCAGCAGCCAGCAGTCGTATCCCTGGCCGTACAGGTGCTCCAGCAGGTTGGTGCCGATGGTGTCGATGGAGAAGATCAGCGACGACACGCCCAGCCCGTGCGAAAGGATCACCGGCCCCCGAGCCCCGCCGCGATAGCGGGTAAGCCGCAGGCGCACGTCGTCGGCGGTGACGAAGTCGTGCACCTCGGGCGCGCCCACGCGCAGCGGGCGGCGCTTGCGGGGGCTTTCCTCATACTCCAGGTGCGTAAAGGCGCCCACCACGCCGCCGTACTGGTCCCACAGGTTCCCGGCGAAGAAGCGGCCGAAGCGCTCCAGCCACAGCAGCCGCTCGCGGTAGCTCTTTGCGCTGGTCACCGTCATGGTGGTCATCTGCCGGGCGAAGTCGGCCGCGGCGATCTTCAGGATTCCCTTGCCCAGCACCGGCGCCGTCTCGCCGTCGCCGTCGCGCACCGCCACGTACAGCGTGGTGGTCTGCTCCCACGCGCTCAGCGCCGACGTTTCCGTCATCTCCTTGAAGCCGGAGAAGTGGTAGGCGCGGCCCCCCTCCGTACGCATCACCATGCGGTAGATCATCTGCCTGGCGCCCGCCTGCTTCGCGTCGTTCACGAAGAGGTGGAATTCGCCGCCGGTCACGGTGAGCGGGTCAGGCGAAAGCGCCGGGCAGATCACCGTCCCCACCATCCGCGCGCGGTGGGCGGGGTCGCTGATCATCCGCTCCACGTCGTCACTCTGGATGGTGAGCGTGAACTCCAGCGGCTGGCCGGCCGTGCGGCCAGCCGCGGCCGCCTCGGCGTAGTCGGCGGCGGGATCCTGCGACCAGAACCCCTTCATCGTCTCGGTGAAGCGGATCCCGGGCCGGGCCACGGGCCAGTCCGCCGGCCGGGCCGAGGGCAGGGCGTAGTCGATCGTCCAGCCGCGCTCCTGCGCCAGCAGCGAGACGATGCGCTCGCTGACCGCCGAGATGGTGAAGAGGGGGTTCACGCCCAGCGAGTTGGGGATCACCGAGCCGTCGGCCACGTACAGGCCGTCGTGCACCGCCGTCCCCTGGCTCGCGCTGAACACCTGGCCGCGGTCGTTCACCACCCCCCGGGCGGCGTCGTCGCCCATGGCGCAGCCGCCCAGCGGGTGCACGGTGA
Source organism: Longimicrobium sp. (assembly GCA_036379135.1). Classification (GTDB taxonomy): domain Bacteria; phylum Gemmatimonadota; class Gemmatimonadetes; order Longimicrobiales; family Longimicrobiaceae; genus Longimicrobium. The sequence continues at coordinate 53,026 of DASUVG010000154.1, read as the reverse complement.
TCAGGTTGGACCCCAGCGTTCTGGCCCAGATGGGGTCTTCCACGTAGCACCCTTCCAGGGGCTGGGTGGCGTCCTGCAACTCCTGGTTGATGGACTGGAAGACCGGCCTGCGTCCCACGCCGGGCCAGTGGATCCGCAGGCGGTCGTTCTCCAGCAGCAGGTGGCCGTCGCCGCCGTCGTGCGCCATCACCAGGTAGGTCTGCGTGCGCGCGTCGGCGCCCTCGTGCGCGCCCAGGGCAACGCTCTCCAGCGTCTGCTCCAGCTCGCGCGCGTGGTGCTCGAAGGTGGGGGTGCCGTCGTGCCCCAGCGCCAGGTCGGCCGCGGCAAAGGCCACGGGAAGCAGGCGGCTGATGGCCCCTGGGATGGAGCCCTCTTCGATGATGCTTCCGTCTTCCACGCGGGCGGTGGCGGTGCGGTCGATCACGCTGGTGATGCAGGGGCCCACCGGCTTTTCCGGGTTGGGCTTGCGGTGCCCGTAGCCGACTCCCCTGATGTCACTCTTGCAGTCGTACGCAAAGCCCAGCACGTCGCCGTTGCCGCTGAAGTGGTGGCCCACGCGGCCGCTGGCCGGCAGCCCCCTGGCCCGCGAGCGCAGCATGATCTCGGTGGAGCCCAGCGTGCCGGCGGAAAGGATGACCACGTCGGCGCGAACGAACATCGGGGGGGCGTTGAACTCGCCGCGACCGCTGCCCAGCCACTCGAAGTGCACGGTCCAGGTGCCGTCGGGCTCCTTCTCCACGTACTTCACCGAGCACTGCGTAAAGATCTCCGCCCCGTGGTTGCGCGCGTCAGGGAGGTAGTTCATCAGCGTGGTGTTTTTTGCCCCCACGTTGCACCCGCTCACGCAGTCGCCGCAGTTGTTGCACGGCTTCTGCTCGGTGCCGACGTGGTTCCTGCCGTTGACGGTGAAGTTGACGTTGATGTTGGTGTACTTGAAGTCCGCGGGCTGGTCGGGGTGCTCCTTCTTGAGGTACGCGGCCGACACCTGCTGCGCGGCGAGCTTGGGAAGCTGTGGGTACCCCGGCTTGCCGGTGGGGTACGGGTTGGGCTTCAGCATCTCCTGCGCGCGGGCGTAGAACGGATCCAGCACCGAGCGGTCGCGCAGCGCGGCGGGCCAGCGCTCGCCCTGGAACACGCGGGCGTCGGGGAGGATGCTCACGTTCGCGTTGATCAGCGAGGTGCCGCCCAGGCCGCACCCCACCAGCGCGCTCATGTCGGGGTGCACGTGAAAGTCGAACATTCCCAGGCGCGAGCCCACGTGGGCGCCGTCGGTGGTGGCCTGCAGCTCGCGCGTGGCCTCGGGCAGGGTGTCGGGGAACTCGCCGGGCTGCATCTCGCGCCCGCGCTCGAGCAGGCACACCGAGCGGCCCGCGCGTGCCAGGCGCGACGCGGCGATGCCGCCGCCGTAGCCCGAGCCCACCACCACCACCACGTAGTGGTCGCGGATGTTCTCGACGGAGAGGGATAGACGATCCATGAAGGGTACCTCGGGAATTCGCGCGCGCGGGGGGAGCGCGCGGCGTGGCGGGGAAAGTCCCGGCGAGCGGCGCGGGGACGAGGAGCTCGTGAAGACGGGGAGCGGAAAGACTGCGGGCCTCGCCGGCGGAAACATCCGGTGAGGGTCGGTAATGATATCTGCTACGCGATTCGGTGTCAATCACTTTGCGCCAGAAGCGGTGCCGGTGCGGCCCGTATGCGCCCGTTTCCGCCGTACGTGCCGGGATCGCCCCGGGTCGTCGGCGCGTGAGGGCGGCGGGCCGGATGGATGGCGGATCGCACCTCCCGGTCATGGCTGCGAAGGCCCATCCGCGGCCCGCTTCTTCGGGCTCCGTTCGCTCGCGCCCGTCTCACCGCGCCTGCCGGAGCCGGAGCAGGTAATCGATGAGGGCGCGGAGGGCGGGGGAGGCCTGCCGACGCTGGGGATAGTACAGGTAGTAGCCCGCAAACGGCGGGCAGTACTCCTCCAGCACGGCGACCACCTCGCCGCGGTCCAGGTACGGCTGCACCCCGTCTCCCATCCCCATCGTCAGCCCCAGCCCCGCCGTCACCAGCCGCATCATCAGCGAGAAGTCGTTGGCGATGACACGGGCCGGGACCGCGACGGAGAAGTCGCCGCCGCCGGGTTCCGTGAACTCCCAGCGGTACGGCGGGGCATCCGGGCCCGGCCGCCAGTTGATGCACGCATGCGCGGCGAGGTCGCGGGGGTGCTCCGGCCCGGGGTGCCGCGCGAAGTACGCCGGCGATCCCACCACGACCAGCCGCTGCGGGCCGGATGCGGGCACGGCGATCATGTCCTGGTCGATGACCTCGCCCAGCCGGATGCCGGCTTCGTAGCCCGCCGCCACGATGTCGCCCACGTCCTCGTCGATGATGATGTCGAGCTGGACGTCGGGGTACGCCTGCAGGAACCCCGCAAGCGCGGGCCCGCGCAGGAAGCCCTCCGCCCCGGCGCTGATGTTCAGCCGCAGCGTTCCCCGGGGCTCGTCCGCCAGCTCTCCCACCTCCTCCGCGGCGGTCCGCAGCGTGTCCAGCGCCTGGCGCGCGGCCGCGTAGAACGTCTCCCCCGCGTCCGTGAGCCGCACGCTGCGCGTGGTGCGCAGGAGCAGCGTGACGCCCAGCCGCTGCTCAAGCTGGCGCAGCGCCTTGCTCAGCGCCGTCCCGCTCACCCCCAGCTGCCGCCCGGCGGCGCGAAATCCCCCCGCTTCCACCACCGCGACGAACTCCGGGACTCCGTCCGTGATGTCGGTCATTGCGAACCTGCAGGCATCAGGGTGCGAACCACTGTCCGATTTATCAACCGCAATCTTTCGCCTAGCTTCATCCACCGAAAGGGCAGCCCCAGTGGCTGCACGAGGTTCTGATCGAAGGACGCATCACGCCAGCGGGAGATCATCATGAGCAGCAACATCGAAGGAAAGGTCGTCGTGATCACGGGCGCCAGCAGCGGGATGGGAGAGGCGGCTGCGCGGCACCTTTCCGCGCAGGGCGCCACCGTCGTGCTGGGCGCGCGCCGGATCGACCGCCTGCAGGCGCTGGTGGAGGAGATCACGGCCACCGGAGGGAAGGCGCTCGCCGTGGAGACCGACGTCACGGACCGCGGACAGGTACAGCGCCTGGTGGACGCGGCCGTCGAGACCTTCGGCCGGATCGACGTGCTCATCAACAACGCCGGCGTCATGCCGCTCTCGCCCCTGGAGCGCCTGAAGGTCGACGAATGGGACCGGATGATCGACGTCAACCTGAAGGGCGTGCTGTACGGCATTGCCGCGGCGCTCCCTCCCATGAAGGAGCAGAAGTCGGGGCACATCATCAACCTCTCGTCGGTCGCGGGCCACAAGCTCTTTGGCGGCTCCGCCGTCTACTCGGCGACGAAGTTCGGCGTGCGGGCCCTGTCGGAGGGGCTGCGGCAGGAGGTGAAGCCGTACAACATCCGTACGACGATCATCTCGCCGGGCGCGGTCAAGACGGAGCTTCTGGACCACATCAGCGAGACGGACATCCAGAAGGCGAACCAGGACTATGTGGGACAGGTCGGGGTCCCGGCCGACTCCTTCGCGCGGGTCGTCGCCTTCGCCATCAGCCAGCCGGAAGAGCTGGACATCAACGAGATCCTGTTCCGGCCCACGAGCCAGGAGCTGTAGGCGCAACACGGCGGGCGGGTTCACCCGGTCGGCGAACCCGCGGGAGTACCCGGCGGAACGGGTGCGCGCTGAAGGCGAGCGACGGATCCCTGGTAAGGCCGGTCGCGGAAGCGCCGCTGGCTTCCACGCCTGTACGTTCCAGCGATGGAAGGTGCGGAGGTGGAACCAGGATCAGCGCTCCACGTCTTCCACGCGTGTTGGACGGTTTGGCGGCACCGGTGGAGCGTGGCGGCCGGCCCTTACTGGAACTGCGCGCGGAACGCGGAGAGCTCGGCGCGCAGGGCGGCTACCTCGGCCCGCAGCTCCTCCACCGTCCGCTCCAGCGCAGCGACGCGGCCGTCCTCCCCGCCCGCCCGGCGGGTGGGGACGGCCGGCTCTTCCTCCGTCTGCGGCAGATCCGCCTGCGCCGGCGGCTCGCCGCTCAGCAGGTGTGCGTAGCGGACCTCCTTCTGCCCCGGCCGGCGGGGGAGCCGCGCGACGAGCGGGTCCGGCTCCCGCGCCATCAGCGATACCAGAACCCCCTCCAGGTCGCCGAGATCGGCGAACGGCTCCAGCCGCGCGGTGCGCGCGTAAAGCTCGCCGGCCGTCTGCGGCCCGCGGAGCATGAGCACGCCCAGCACCGCGAGCTCGCGCGGCCCGAGCTTCAGCTCCTGCGCCAGCAGGTGCTCGAACTTGGTCACCCGCGAGCCCGCCGGCTGGATCTGGCGCAGCAGATAGCGGCGGCGGAGTGCGACGGCCCCCGCGACCACGGCGTCCTCGTCCAGCCGCATGACCGGCTCGCGGCTGGTGGTCTGGTTGCACGCCGCCTGGAGCGCGTTCAGCGAAAGCGGATAGTTGTCCGGGGTGGTGACCTCCTTCTCCAGGAGGGCGCCGAGGACACGCACTTCGACATCCGTGAGCGGGGGGTGCACGATCGGTCTCCTGTTTCCGAAATCATCCACGCAAAGCGCGAAGAGCTTCCTGCTCTCCGGCGCCGTCCAGAGGCCCAGCCGATGGCTCCCCGGATCGCGCGGATCGTGCCCGGCCGTTCATCGAGCCGCCGCGCTCGCCACCGCGACGGCGCTTCGTGAGATCCACCGCTCGGGTCGGCAGCCTCCCGCGGACGCGCTTCATTCTGCGGGACGCGGTCCGTCGCTATCTTCGCCCCGGATGGCGGACGCCGGCGCCGGGTTGAAAGCAGAGGGGTCACCCTGAGGTCCGTGGAGGCGGAATGAAAGTGTTCGAGGTCGTCATCGCGCTGCTGCTGGGCGGCGCGGCGCTCGCGGCGGTGGCGCGGCGGATCGGCGCGCCGTATCCCGCGCTGGTGGCGCTGGCCGGGGCGGCGCTCGCCCTGATCCCCGGCGTGCCGACGCTGGTGCTGGATCCCGAGCTGGCGCTGGCGCTGTTCGTGGCGCCCGTGCTGGTGGACGCCGCGTTCGACGCCTCGCCGCGCGACCTGCGCGCCAACTGGCGCCCCGTCGCGGGGCTGGCCCTGGGCGCCGTCGCGCTGACGATCGCCGTGGTGGCCGTGGTGGCGCGGATGCTCGTTCCCGGCATGCCGTGGGGGGCGGCGGTGGCGCTGGGCGCCATCGTGGCCCCGCCGGACGCGGCGGCCGCCACCACGGTGCTCAAGCAGCTGCGGCCGCCGCACCGGCTGCTCACCATCCTGGAGGGGGAGAGCCTTTTCAACGACGCCAGCGCGCTCCTCGTCTACCGCCTGGCCGTGGGCGCCACGCTCGCCGGCACGCTCTCCGGATGGAGCGTGGTGCCGACGCTGCTGCTGATGACGGTGGGCAGCGTCGCGCTCGCGCTGGTGCTCTCGCGGATCACGCTGGCCGTGAGCGCGCGCATCCAGGACGTGGCGACGGCGGTCGTCTTTCAGTTCTGCGGCACGTTCGGCGTCTGGATCCTGGCTGAGCAGCTGCACCTGTCGGGGATCATCACGATGGTGGTGTACGCGATGGCGGCCTCGCGCCGCGCGGCGGAGATCGTGCCGGCCCGCATCCGCATCCCGTCGTGGGCGGTGTGGGAGGTGTCGGTCTTCGTGCTGAACGTGCTCGCGTTCATCCTGGTGGGCTTTCAGCTCCGGTCCATCGCCGCGCGGGTGACGGGGGCGGAGGGGGCGCGGTACGCCACGGTGGCGGCGGTGGTGACCGTCGCGGTGATCCTTGCGCGCATCGCGTGGGTGACGGGCGCGGCGGCGTTCAGCCGGTGGCGCTGCAGGCCGCGCGCGGACGGAACGCCGGGGCCCCGCGACGCGGTGGCGCTCAGCGCGCGCGGCGCGGCGGTGGTGGGGTGGTGCGGGATGCGCGGCACGGTGACGCTCGCGGCCGCCCTCGCGCTTCCCACCGTCGAGCACGGCGGCGCCGAGTTCCCGTACCGCGACCTGATCATCGTCACCGCGTTCGGCGTGGTGCTGGGGACGCTGGTGCTGCAGGGGCTCACGCTGCGGCCCCTGATGCTGCGCCTGCGGCTGAAGGACGACGGCAGCGTGGAGCGCGAGGTGCGCCTGGCCCGCGTGGAGACGCTGCGGGCGGCGCTGGACGCGGTGGAGGAGTGCCCCGGGGCGGAGACCGCTGCGCTCGTGCGGCACCGCTACGACCTGCAGCTCACCCGCGCGCAGGCGGCCGCCGCGGCCCCCGCCGCCGAGCTGGACGCCGCCGGACAGGACGCGGACGAGGCCGTGGTGCGCGCGGCGACCCGCGCCCAGCGGCAGCGCCTGGTCGCCCTCCGCGCCGACGGCACCATCGGCGACGCCGCCTTCCAGCGCGTGGAGGAGGAGCTGGACTGGGCGGAGCTGGATTGGGCGCGTCTGGTGCAGGCGGGGCAGCGAGAGGACGGGCGGTGAGCCCCGGAAGGGTGTCGCCAACCCTCTCGATCTGGAATCAAGAGCCTGTGGCGCCTCCCTCAGGACGGCTGATCGCGTGGGAGGACTGCCAGCACTCTCCCGGGCTTACGGGTGCGCGCCCGCTCCCGGCGGGGCCTGATCGAGGACCTGCACGCCAAGGGTGGACTTGCCGCGTAGAGACGGCGTACCGGCGGCATCCGCGGCCGGTGCCGGCAGCAGCGTGAAGGGCTCGGTCCAGATGAGCTGGCCATCCTGGTACGTCTGGATCTCCCACGCGCCGGCCTCGGTAAGCTCGCCACGCACCGCTACGTTCAGCACCAGGTAGCGCATGCTGAACGCAGAGTCGACCTGCAGCTGTACCGCGTCCGGGCGCGTGCCTCCCGGTGCACGCAGCTCGAAGCGGATCGTCGCCGCCGGCTGGTTCGCGACCTGGAGCCAGAACCGGAAGCCGTCTGCATCCAGCGGAAAGGCGCGGACGGTGGGCTGCCGTTCCAGCAGCACGGCCCGGGTAGCCGGCTGGTGCATCAGGCCGGCATCCGTCACCATGAACGCGTTCTGATAGGCAAGCTGGTCCGCCCACAGGCTTTCCGTCGGCGAGCACGCGCCCGCGAAGGGTTCGACGGAGACTCCGCCCTCGCGCACCTCGAAGTGCAGGTGCGGCCAGTTGGACCTGCCCGAGCTGCCCACCAGCCCCAGGTGCGCGCCACGCCCCACGCTCTCCCCCGGCGTGACCGCGAGCGACCCGCGGCGCAGATGGCCGTAGCGCGTGCTCAACCCGCCGGGGTGCGAAATCTCGACATAATTCCCCAGGCCGTCTCCCTCGTCCCAGCTCGTGTTGCGATCGGGCAACCCGTCGCGGGTCGATGCCACGATCCCGTCCGCCGCGGCGATCACCGCAACGCCCTCGTCCTGAACCCGGAAGTTGCGCAGCAGGATGTCGATGCCCCCGTGGCCGTCGTACGCCTTGATGCCGCATGCCCAGTCCCGGACACCGGGCCCGGGGGCGTGGTCGATGTACGCGCCGTAGAACACGTCGGCCATCGGCGCGCCCACGATCGGCGTGCTCAACGCGAGATCCTCCGGCGGCGGCGCGGTGGATTCCCTGCAACCCCCCAGGACCGCGAGCGCGAGGGCTGCGCTGAAAAAGCGCGCTGCGAACATGGTTCTTCTCACCTGTGTGAAGCGAGGGAGCATTCGCGGATCATCTTTCCGGACACTCGCCATAACGAACAAGGCGGCGATGCTTTGACCGATGCCCCGGCACCATGGCCGCATCATCCAGCGAAACTCCTGGCTATGCGGACGCGGCCGTGGTGCGCGCCGCGACCCGCGCCCAGCGGCGGCGCCTCGTCGCCCTCCGCGGCGACGGCACCATCGGCGATGCCGCCGTCCAGCGCGTGGAGGAAGAGCTGGACTGGGCGGAGCTGGGCTGGGCGCGTCTGGTCCGGGCGGGGCAGCGGGAGGACGGGGCGGGGGAGCCTGTGCCAGCTCGCGGTGGCATGGCGGCCCGCGGTGCGTGCGCTGGCCGTGATTGGTGAGGGTGGATGGTCGCGAGCGGAGCGGTCGAAGCGTGCCGGCCTCCTCCCGCGTCCGCCGCCCGCGCGCCGCACCCCGTCCACACCGCGCTCCCGGGGGAGCGCGGGCGGGATTGTTGCAGCATCCACAAGGCGCTGTTTTTTCCTCTCCCACCTGTATCGCAGGAGGATGCCATGAGGAGACCCGCCATTCTTTTCCTTGCCGCGCTGGGGCTTGCCGGAGTGGCCGGTGCGGACGCGGCGCCACGCGCGGGCGGCGGCGGAGGCGCCGCGGCGCTGGCGCGGGAGGTCCGGAGCGGAGACGTGGTGGTGCAGCGCTCCGCCGGCAGCGCGGACGTGGTGGTGGTGGTGGACGGCGGGACGCAGGGCGAGTCCGCGGACGGGATCGCCGATCGCGTCTTCGTCCTTCAGCGCGACGGGGCGCCCGCCGGGGACGCCGTGCTGCGCTACACCGGGGCGCGCGTCCTCTACGACCGGGGGGCCCTCCTCGTCGCGCCGGCGGACGGCAGCCCGGCGGTGGGGATCTTCCTGGCGGGGCGCGAGGCGCTTTCCCCGGCCGCGGCGTCGTTCCTGGGCGCGACGCCGGTCGGCGAGCGCTTTACGGGGCAGGGGATGGCGCTGCGGAGCGGCGAGGTGCGGATCGGGGCGGCCGGGCTCTCCGCGGCCACCATGCAGCGCGTCCTGGCGAGCTGCGGGACGCGCGTGGCCACGGACGGCGCGGCGAAGGGGGACGGAGCGCCGCCCCCGTGCCCCGGCGGCGGGAGCACCGACTGCACCAACTCCACCTGTCAGCCCCTCTGCATCGAGGGCTTCCACGCGTGCTGCGACTGCACACCCGACCCGAACAACTGCAAGTGCAGCTGCGTCCGCGACTGACGTACCGCGGAGGGCAGCGGGGCGGGAAAGCGTGACGAGACGCCGCCCGCTGTCGATGAGAGAACGCTTCGGCCCCGGCGAGAACGCTCGCCGGGGCCGTTCCGTGCCCACGGCGGCCGCGGCCGGGCGGACGGAGCGGAGAGCGCGGGTCCGCCACGGTTGCGCAAATCGGCCGTGCAACCGACGTTCACCAGCGATCCCCCACCTTCTCCCCGGAGGTCCCATGAAGACCGCGTACACAGTGCTCCTCGCCCTGGCACTGCCGGCGAGCCTCGCCGCCCAGCAGCCGTCCCCGACGCCGCCGGCGAACCCCATCACCACGGTGTTCCAGGGGCGGACGATGTCGCTGCAGCGGAACCTCGCCCAGGCATTCGACTCCATCCCGGAGCGGCTGTTCAGCTACAAGCCGACGCCCGCGCAGCTCACCATCGGCTACATCGCCCAGCACCTGGCGAACGACAACTACCTGTTCTGCAACGCGTTCGGCGACATGAAGGCGGAGCAGGCGGTGGAGGACACCACCACCGCCGACTCGGTGAAGGCCACCTGGCCCAAGGACAGGCTGATGGCAAGGCTCAACGCGTCGTTCACGTTCTGCGAGAACGCGTTCGCGCAGCTCAACGACGCCAACCTGGCCGACCAGATCACCATGACGTTCCGCGGCCAGTCGCGGACGGTGACGCGCGCGAGCATGGTGCTGGGCCACGTGGTGGACATGGCGGACCACTACAGCCAGCTCGCGAACTACATGCGGCTGAACAACCTCCTGCCGCCGACCGCGCTCCCGCGGCCGCCGGCGCGCCCGTAGCGCGGACGCGCGTCGCGGCGCGAGCGGGGGTGCGGCCGCGCAGCGGGAGGCACCGGTTCAGGGAGCCACGGAGGGACGGAAAAAAGCCGGAGCTACGGAGGACCACCGTGTCCCCATCCGTATCTCCGGCCTTTGTCCGTCCCGGCGAACGGGCGTCAGCGCGGCCAGGCGGGGCCGCACCCCGTCGCCTGGAAGGTGTCGCTGACGTTCAGGAACTTCCAGCGTCCACCGCGCCGGGCCAGGTGAAAGGCGTCGAAGCCGCAGTGCGAGACGGTGGAGTCGGGGCGCCGGACCTGGTATTCGGCCCAGACGGAGGCCAGGTCGCCGCTCACGTGAACCACGGGGTTGCGGATCGGCTCGTCCACCCCGCCGGGCTGCCGCGTGATCGCGCGGTTGAAGTCGGATGAAGTCATCACCACCACGCGCGTTCCCCCTTCCCGCGTCGGCCGGATGAGCGTGAGGCGCGTGAGCGAGTCCACGTGCTGGTTCATTGCGGTGGTGTCCCCCATCCGCAGCGCGTCCATGAAGCCCTGGATGGCGGCGAGCACCTCCGCCCGGTCCTGCTCCGTCGATTCACCCGCGGCGGATGCGGCCGCTGCCGGGGCCGGGGCGGGGGACGTCTGCGCCTGGCAGGCGGCGAGCAGCAGCGGGAGCAGCAGGAGAACCGGATGATGTCTGCGCATGTGCGTGCGTGTGCGGGGGAAAACGGATCCGCTTCCCGTCCAGGCGGGCAGCGGATGGTCGGCGCCGGCCGTGCGGCCGGGCGCGCGAAAGCTACGCGGCGATGCCCCGGGCCGCCAATGGCTCTTCTGTCCGATTCGGTATGATCCTGATTCGCGGACCGAAATCCTTCCGGCCCCGGCGCGGAAATCTCGCCGGGGCCGTTCGTAACGACAGAGGCGCCCGGCGGGCGTCACCGGCGCAGCGCGTAGTGCAGGCCCACCACGCCGGTGGGGTACGGCGTGGCGGACTTCAGCTCGAACGTCGTGTGCACGCCGTTGGGCAGCACCCGCTTGCCGCTGCCGAGCGTGATCGGATACACCAGCAGGTGCAGCTCGTCCACAAGGCCGTGCTCCAGCAGGGCGTGCACCAGCTGGCTGCTGCCGTCCGTCAGGATGTTCTGGCCGGGCTGCTCCTTGAGCGCGCGCACCGACTCGATCACGTTCTCGCGGATGACGGTGGTGTTGCGCCACCGGGGGTGCTGAAGCGTGGTGGAGACGACGTACTTCTTCTTGCCGTTCATCACGTCCCCGAAGGGATCGCCTTCGGGCATCGGCTCGAACGCCTCGGCGTGGGTGACGTACGTGCGCCGCCCCAGCAGGAACGCGTCGCACTCCTGCATCAGCGCGAAGAAGGTCTTGCCGATGTCGTCGTGCCAGTAGGGCACCGTCCAGCCGCCGTGCTCGAATCCTCCGTCCAGGTCCTCGTCCTTGCCGCCGGGCGCCTGCATCACACCGTCCAGGGTCACGAACTCGGAGACGATCAGCTTTCTCATCGGGCCTCACTCGTCAGGGGTTGTCGCTTGCTGCGTCACACAGGCGTCGAACGAGCGTCGCGCAAATCGACACGGTCCCTGTCCGCCCAGCAATCCGGTGGACGTACGGAGGCGTTCGCGCTCCACGTCCATCCGCGCCGGGGCAAGCGGCCGCGCGCCCACGGCTTTCCCGCTTTGCGCGCACCGCGTAAAATTGCGTTCCGATTTCGATGATGGCGGGCGCCTGCAACGTGCCGCTCGACACGCACGCGGCCGAGATCCGCGCCACGTGGAGACGTGCCGGCTTCGGCCGCCGCCGCGTCCCGCGCCCCCCTGAAGCTCGACGATGACCATCCTCGCGGCGGCGCTGGCCGTCCTTGTCGGGCTGTCCCTGGGCCTTCTGGGCGGCGGCGGCTCGATCCTGACGGTGCCGATCTTCGTATACGTGCTGGGGTTCGCGCCCAAGGAAGCGATCGCGGCCGGGCTGGCCGTGGTCGGCGCGGTAAGCCTGTTCGGGGCGGCGGGGCACTGGCGCGCCGGGAACGTGGCGCTGCGGCCGGCGCTGCTCTTCGGGGTGGCGTCCATGGCGGGCGCGCTGGGGGGCGCCCGCCTGGCCACCGTGGTGAGCGGGACCGTGCAGCTGTTCCTGTTCGCCATCGTGATGCTGCTCGCCGCCGTCTTCATGCTCCGTGGCCGCGGGCCGGACACCGGCCAGGCGGGCCGTCCGGCCGGGCTGGGCGTCATCCTGCCAGTGGGGCTGGGCCTGGGCGTGCTGACGGGGCTGGTGGGCGTCGGGGGCGGCTTTCTGATCGTCCCCGCGCTCGTGCTGCTGGCGGGGCTGCAGATGAAGCAGGCGGTGGGGACCAGCCTGGCCGTGATCGCCATGAACTCCTTCACGGGGCTGGCGGGCTACCTGGGCCAGGTGGATTTCGCCTGGAGCGTGATCGCCGGCTTTACCGCGGTCGCCATCCTGGGGAGCATGGTGGGCGTGCGGCTGGTGAGCCATGTGCCGCAGCGCGCCCTGCAGCGCGGATTCGCCGTCTTTCTGCTCGCGATGGGGCTGTGGATCGTGTACCAGAACCGCGCCGTGGTGCTGCCGCAGACTCCTTCTTCCGCCGGCGTCGCCGTTCCGCCCGCCAGCCGCTGAGCGCAACGGCGAGAGGATGAACCTGAAGCACGTCTACCAGGCGAACGGTGTGGAGGGGCGTCGATGAGAAACCTCCGTTATTAACTCCGTGGCTTCATGAGCCGAGTGACCACATGCTGTTCTGGGAAAACAGCAGAATCGCTACCGTTTAGGCACCCGAAAGGAGCATGCCGCTCCCTGCTCAGGGGGCCGTGCTCAGAGCTGGATGGGGTGACCGGCACCTGCTCCAAACCGGCATGGTTGCACTCTGTTATTCCTGCCGGTTGGGTGGCTTCTGACTGATAGGCCGTTTCCCAGCTAATGCTTCAGGGCGAAAGAACGCAAGTAATGCCACGACTACACCGACAAACAGGATCGACAGCGTACGGACCAGATAGAATCCGATCGCAGACTTGCCGGTCCCCGAAATCAAATCGACGACGCTGCTCGTCCCCAGAACCACCACGAGCAGCGCGAAAAAATCCAGTGGCCGCCCGCGCCACAGCCAGCCCCGGGTTCGGGGCTCGTCTGATTGAGAAAGGCGTCGGGGCGGCTGCTCGGAACTCTGAGACATTCCCACCTCACCGGTTGGTGTTGGCGCAGGTGACAATATACTGTGCAGCTGCATGTGTCCCATCCGTGAACACCTATGCATTTCATCTGGAAGGTCTCCCCCAGCCGCCGCACGCGACAGACACCATCATTTGCCCTCCCTGTGCGCCGAATACCCTCCACAGATCACAAGTAACCGTCTCGCAGGAGAGCTGGTCCTCGCCGCGGATCATCCATTTGAATGAGAGTGAGCCGGGCCCGGTTCAACTCTCGCATAGCATTTCCTTTGCGTCCGAACTGTGGAGGCGACGCCACAAGCGGTGCATAGGGCGGCCGGGCCTGAACCCCGCGAGCATCTCCTATCCGTGCGCCTCCGATGCTTCTTCAGTGATATGACCAAACGGCGATATGACCAAACGGCGGGTGACAGACCAGGCGCCACTGCGGTTCAGCATCGTCCGAGTCGAAGTACTGCACGTATAGCCAGCCGTCAGCAATCCAGAAGACCGGTGAACTACATTTTGCAGATACTGAACTATGGCCGGACGAGCAGCCGGTATGTCTCCGGCCATTCAAGCGCGAACAGGTACACGGTGTCACAAAGGGTCATCTCTGCGGTGGCCGTGTTCCCTCAGACCGCAACGGCGGGCGACCTGTCGAGCAAGGTCGTCGTGACCTGCTCCATCCCCATGAACGATGACGACACCGCGCTCGTCGTCGCCCACACGTCGTCCGGTGCCGAGGAGCTGGCGAAGCGGGTGCCCGGGGCGCGCGTCGTCTCCGCCTTTGGCACCGTGCCCAGCGAGGTGCTCTCGGGCGTGTTCGAGGCGCGGGAAGACGCTCCTCGTCCCAGCCTGGTCTACTGCGGCGACGACGCGGACGCCAACCGTGTCGCCGCCGAGCTGATCCGCGGCGTGGGCTTCGATCCGGTGGACGCCGGACCCCTGCGGATCGCGCGGTACGCCGAGCCGTTCTCGCTGCTCGTGGCCCAGCTCGCGTACGAGGGCGACGGCGGCCCGGAGCTGGCGTACCGGTTCCAGCGCTTCGGGCGCCGGGAACGACGAGGGAGGGGAAGAAGCTGCCGCAGCCCGTGTGGCCGACGTAGCCGAGCGGATCGACAGGCTCTACGATGATGTCGCGGTGCCGGCGGGCGCGTTCGCGCGGGGCCCTGTATCCGCCAGCCGCCGGCCGGAATTCGTGGACGAGAGCCCGTACCGGCCCCGCCGCGGGAATGCCGAGTTCGCATCAGTCTTAACCAGGGAACACCACGATGGAGATCAAGCGAGCCGGCTCGCAGCCGTCCGGCAGAGGGCCGGCCGAGTGGTTCACCGGCACGGTGCGGATCGACCCGCTGTTCGGGGCGAACGCACCGGCGCGGACGGCCGGCAACGCCGTGACCTTCGAGCCGGGCGCCCGCACCGCGTGGCACACCCATCCGCTGGGCCAGACGCTGATCGTCACCGCCGGCTGCGGCTGGGCGCAGCGCGAGGGCGGGCCGGTGGAGGAGATCCGCCCCGGCGACGTGGTCTGGTTCGCGCCCGGCGAAAAGCACTGGCACGGCGCCACGGCCACCACGGCGATGACCCACGTCGCCATCCAGGAGGCGCTGGACGGCAAAGCGGTGGACTGGATGGAGCACGTCGGCGACGAGCAGTACCCGGCCGGGCCGGGCGCGCGCTGAGGACCGCTCCTCGCTGCATCGGCTGAAGCACGATCACTTTCCAATACGGACCGTCCACATGCTGGAAACACGCACGCTCGGCACGCAGGGGCTCGCCGTCTCCGAGATCGGCCTGGGGCTGATGGGGATGAGCCAGGCGTACGGCACCGCCGAGGAGCGCGACGAGCGCGAGTCCATCGCCACCATCCACCGCGCCGTCGAGCTGGGATGCACCTTTCTGGACACGGCGGAGGTCTACGGGCCGTACGTGAACGAGGAGCTGCTGGCCCGCGCGCTCCGGGAGCTCCCCGGCGGGCGCGACCGCGTGGTCATCGCCACCAAGTTCGGCTTCCGCATCGAGAACGGCGCGATGAACGGGGTGGACAGCCGCCCGGAGCACGTCCGCAAGGCCGTGGAGGGCTCGCTCCGCCGGCTGGGGACGGACCGCATCGACCTTCTGTACCAGCACCGCGTGGACCCCGCCGTGCCGATCGAGGACGTGGTCGGTGCCATGGCGGAGCTGGTGCGGGAAGGAAAGGCGCGCTTCCTGGGCCTTTCCGAGGCCGGCGAGCAGACCATCCGCCGCGCGCACGCCGTGCACCCGATCTCGGCGCTGCAGAGCGAGTACTCGCTGTGGGAGCGCAACCTGGAGCCGCGCATCATCCCGCTGCTGCGCGAGCTGGGGATCGGCCTGGTCCCCTTTGCGCCGCTGGGCCGCGGCTTTCTGACGGGCGCCGTCAAGCGCGCCGAGGAGTACCCGGCGGGCGACTACCGCCGCGGCGACCCGCGCTACCAGGGCGAGAACTTCGACGCCAACGTGCGGGCCGCGTCCGCCGTGCGCGAGCTGGCTGAGAGAAAGGGCGTGGCGCCGGGGCAGATCGCGCTGGCCTGGCTGCTGCACCGGGGCCCGGACATCGTCCCCATCCCCGGCACCAAGAGGCGGACGTACCTGGAGGAGAACGTCGGCGCGGCGGACGTGCGGCTCGGCAGGGAGGAGATGGCCCAACTCGACGCCGCGCTCGCGCCGGAAAAGGTGTCCGGGCCGCGCTACAATCCCAAGCAGATGGCGACGGTGGATCGATGACGGCGCCCGCATCGCGCCGCCCGCGCGTGATCTGCCACATGATCGCGTCGGTCGACGGGCGCATCCTTACCGACGGATGGCCGCTCTCCGACGAGGGGCGGCGGGAGTACGAGGTGGTGCACGAGCGCTACGCGCCCGACGGGTGGATCTGCGGCCGCGTGACGATGGAGGAGCACTTTGCGCAGGGCCTGCGCTCCGACGCCGAGATCGCGAGCGAGCACCGCGGCGCGCCGCGCGAGGACTTCCGCGCGCCGGGCGACCACGACTCCTTCGCCTTTGCCGTCGACGCCAGCGGGCGCCTGGCGTGGGAGACCAGCGACATCGACGGAGACCACGTCGTCGCCATCCTTTCCGAGCGCGTGTCGGACGAGTACCTGGCGTTCCTGCGCGGGCGCGGCGTGTCGTACCTGCTCGCCGGCGCGCGCGACGTGGACTTGCCGCTGGCGCTGGAGAAGATCGCCGCCCGCTTCGGCGTCCGCACGCTGATGCTGGAGGGCGGCGGGCGGATCAACGGCGGCATGCTGCGCGCGGGGCTGGTCGATGAGGTGAGCGTGCTGCTGGCGCCGGTGGCGGACGGGCGCATGGGGACGCCCGCGCTCTTCGACGACGACGGGGACGACGCCACGCCGCACCGGCTGGCGCTCCAGCGGGTCGAGCGGCGCGCGGACGACGTCCTCTGGCTGCGCTACCGCGTCGAGACGGCCGCCGCCTCGCCCGCACCCTGACCCAGCAGCCATCCGTGCCGCCGTCCGACGCTCCGGCCCCCGCCATTCGCGCCGCAACGCCCGCGGACCTCCCGGTCCTGGGCCGCCTTGGCGCGCTCCTCGTGCGGGTGCACCACGAATTCGATCCGCAGCGCTTCATCGCCGCCACGCCGCAGACGGAGCAGCTGTACGCCGCGTTCCTCGGAACGCAGCTGCAGAAGCCCAACATCGTCATGCTCGTCGCCGAGCGGGGCGGGGAGGTGCTCGGCTACACCTACGCGGGGGTGGAGGGGAACGACTACATGGCGCTGCGCGGCCCGGCGGGCGTGCTGTACGACATCGTGGTGGATCCTGCCCACCGCGCGCAGGGCGTGGGCCGGCTGCTGCTCGATGCCACGCTCGCGGAGCTGGAGGCCCGCGGAGCCCCCCGCTGCGTGCTCTCCACGGCCGAACGGAACGAGAACGCGCAGCGCCTGTTCACGCGCGCGGGCTTCCGGCGCACCATGATCGAGATGACGCGCGAGCTGGACGGGGACGTACCCTGAGCGTCGCCGGACGGCCGGCGTACGGCTTCGCCGGCAACCCCGTTGCCGCCGTGCAGAAAGCCCCTCCGGATCGCAGGTGGGGCTTTCTGTTTGTCTGATACCACATCCCGGGAGAAGAACATGACTTCCTGAGGGGGTGTTGCTAAACCTCAACCAGCGGCGTTGACTTCCTGAGGGAGCGCACGCTTGGAACTGTAATTCAGTGGACTGTTTGCGCGCGACCGAAGGACCTCCTCTCGGCTGCGCAGGGGCCGGATCAGGGCGCGGAACCAGCCCCTTCGTTCTGCTGGCGAGGTCCTTCGGTCGGCGCGCCGGGTTCCCGGTCAGGGCAAGGTTCAGCGCGGCGCCTCTCTCAGGAAGTCATGCACTCTATTGCCGAATTTCGTATGATCATGATATCGGGACCGGGAAAGCACCCCCGGGAACACCGTCCCTTGGCAAGATCCTGCCGCCCGGCATAACGATTCTTCGGTCGGCGCCAGGCTCCCCGGTTGAAGAGAGCATCGGGCGCCTTCCTCAGCCTCAGAATGACAGTCTGACTACGACGCGAGCTGGGCGTCGAGGGTGATTTCGGCGTTCAGGACCTTGGAGACGGGGCAGCTGGCCTTGGCGGCGGCGGCGAGCTCCTGGAACTGCTCCGCGGAGATGTCGGGGACCTTGCCGCGGAGTTCGAGGCGGATGGCGGTGATGGTCCAGTGCACGCCCTCCTGCTCCATCGTCAGGACCGCCTGGGTGCTCAGCTCTTCCGGCGGAAAGCCGGCGCCGGTGAGCTGAAAGCTGAGCGCCATGTTGAAGCACGCCGCGTGCGCCGCGGCGATCAGCTCCTCCGGGTTGGTGCCCGCCCGGCCGTCCTCGCTCTGGAACCGCATGGCCGTGGAATACGGCTGGTCCCGCAGCGCGCCGCTGAAGGTGCTCAGCCGTCCCGATCCCTCGGCCCCCGTCCCGTTCCATACCGCACTGCCTCTGCGCTTCAGCATCTCGTCGTCTCCTGTGATCGACTGGTGTTGCCCGTGCCCCATCAGGATGCAGGCCGGTGGGCGCGGGCGGAACGGTCCGGGGGCAAAAGGCGCTCCCGCGCTCCCGGTGCGGGCGCGCAAAGTGGTGGTCGACACCGCCGGCGTGGAGACGGAGGTGCCGATGAACGACCTGGTGGAAGTCGGCGTCTACGCGGCGGCCGGGGCTGGGAAGGCGGCCGCGCCGCTGCATCTGCGCATGCACCGCATCCGCCCCGGCCGGCAGCGCACGCATCGGGTGGGTGATGAGGACGCAGGTCCTCGGGGAACGGATCGGACGGCCGCGGATCGGGGTCGGGTCCGGGACGGAACCGGGCCTTCTTCGAGGGAAGGAGGCCCGGCGCCGAGGACGCTGCACGTTCGGCTCAGGGGCGAAGCCGGAAGTAGCTCACGGCGGGATCGTGATCTCCGCGTCCGCGTTCGTTCATCTGCAGCCGCTGAACGGCCTGCATGCGGGCCTGCATCGCCTCGCAGCGCGCCTCGCACCCCTGCCCGCTCTGCAGCCGGACGTCGAACTCCAGCGTTCGCATCTCACGCGCGTGGTTGGGTCCCACCGGAAGGCTCGGCTTGTCGGCGTCCCCCACGGCGAGCCGCCCGCCCATCGGGCACCGGGGCTCGTGCCGCCGCCATTCCGTGAAGTCGTTGGGCCGTCCCGGGAGCTGATCCTCGAACCCGCCGCCCACCTGTGAGTCTTTTTCCAGCCACTGAAGGCTGCAGTCCCGTATCTCGCCGGTCCCCGCGCTGTACTGCATTGCGAACTCCGTTCTGAACCGGTGTCCAAAGCGGACGTGGGGGACGGGGGGCTGTCCCGGGCCGCCCGGGACCGGGGGCTCGGCCCAGGTCTCCAGGCTCGGAATCCCGTTGACGAGCCGCACCGACTGCGCGCAGCAGCAGCAGGGCCCCTGCCGCGGCAGGGGCGGAATGATGTCGGTCGTCTGCGTGGGGCCCTGGTCCGGCCTTGCCTGCTCCTCCGGTTCAGCGGTGGTGGTGCCCTGCGGCGTGGCGGTGGGCGGATTCTGGCTCAGCGGCACCGGGCGCGGACGAGGCAGGGTCTGCAGGGTCCGGAGGCCCAGCCAGGCGAACAGCAGCAGGATCAGCAGCGTCAGCTCACCCGCCGAGTCGGCCTGCGACTGCCGGAGCACGGTGGTCTCACCCGGGCGCTCCACGATGGGCTGCCGCGAAGCCGGCGGCACCGGCCCCGCGGGGTGCGAAACCACGCGTTCGGCCACGCGGTCCGCCTCGCGCTCGGCGGGATCGTGCGGCGAGCCGATGTGCAGCGGCGTTCGCTGCAGCGGGGTGGCCGCGCCGCGCGGGCGGTTCGCCCGGCGCCAGATGCCGGCCAGGGCGGCCTTCTCCCGCGGGCTCCCCGCCTCGCGCACCTGCCGCAGCCGCATCAGCAGCAGGGGGATGCGTCCGCCCGCCGCGGGCGCGTCCTGCGTCCCGCCGGCCGCTTCCAGCGCGGCGATCATCGCGTCGATGTCGCTCTCCGGATTTCCGCCGGCGGGCGCGGCGCCGGCCGGCTGCGGCAGACGCTGCACCGCGGGATCCGGGGAGCCGCGTTCCGTCTGCTGCACCACGTGCGTCAGCTCGTGCGCCAGCAGCCGGCGCCCGCTGGCCGAAGCCGGATCGAACCGCCCCTCGCCAAATACGATGCTGTGCCCCACCGTATACGCCTGCGCGCGGGTCGCCGCGGCCGAATCCGCGGCGCGCGCCCCGGTATGGATGCGCACGCCGCTGAAGTCGCGGCCAAAGCGCGGCTCCATGAAGGCGCGCGTCGCGGGGTCCAGCGGCTGCCCCGCGGACCGCAGCACCTCGTGGACCACCGGGGGAGCCTGCGCCTCACCGGCCGGCTGCGCGGGGATGGGACGGGCCTGCAGAATCTGCTGCTCCTGCTCCTGCTCCTGCTGCTGCTGCTGCTGCTGCTGCTGCTGCTGCTTGCGCTGTGCGTCCCGGCAGCGGGGGCACGTTCCCCCGCAGGCGCAGCGCTGCAGCAGCGTACCCGGAGGACGGGCATGCACGGGGATCCGGCTGAAGTCGTCCGCGCGGCCCCGGCCCTCCACGGGCCAGGACTGCCGCGCCGCCGGGGCTTGCGATGAAGCGTGCGGAGGCTGCACCAGGCCGCGTGCAGTCGCCGGCGGCCGCGCAGGGGTGATCGTTGCTCGCTGCTGATTCTGCTGGATGAACGTGCGCATGATCCCCCTGTTTATGGGGCGGGCGGAGGCAGTGCGGCGTACCGGCGGACGCGGCCCCGCACGCAAGAAAGCCGCCCCCCATCCCTTCGCGCCGTCCCCTGCGCCGCCCGGGATCGGGAGCGCGAGGGGAAGGCTTCCGCGGGTCGCGATCGCCGCGCGTCACGGTCGCGCGCGGGCATGGGCAGCTGCGGATCCGGCACGCGCCTTGAGCGCCGGCGGATCGGCGAAGGGCTGCGGGGCCGGGGAGGTGGGTGCGTGTGCGAGTGAGGTCACATCGCCATCGCGGGAGATCCACCGCCGTTACTGCATCAACCCCAACAACCACACGCGTGAAACGAGTCGAGCGACTGGATGAGGCCGTGGCACCGGATGGCACGGTGCTGACGCTGTACCGGCACGACCGCGACTACGTCATCCGCGTCGATGGCCAGGAGCTGATGTCCACCCGGCGGCACCATTCCGAAGACGTGCTCGCGGAGCTGGTCTGCGCGCCGCTGTCCCAGCATCCCGGCGCGCACGTGCTGATCGGCGGGCTGGGGCTGGGATTCACGCTGCGGGCGGCGCTGCGCGCGCTGGCGCCGGACGCGCGGGTGGTGGTGGCGGAGATCGTTGAAGGCGTCATCCGCTGGAACCGGAACCCCGACTACGCCCTGGCCGCCGACGCGCTGCGGGACCCGCGCGTGGACCTGCGCCACGACGACGTCGCCAGCGTGCTGCAGGAGAACGCCGGCGGGTTCGACGCCATCATGCTGGACATCGACAACGGCGCCGCCCCGCTGACGACGTCGAAGAACGCCGGCCTCTATCGCGCGCAGGGCATTCGCCGCGCGGCGGCGGCCCTGCGCCCCGGCGGCCGCCTGGCCTACTGGTCCGCGGAGCACGATCCCGCCTTCGAAAAGGCGCTGCGGGGCGCGGCGCTTACCGTGGAGGTGAACCGGGCGCGGGCGCATCCGGGGCTGGGCATCTGGCACACGATCTACGTGGCCCAGCGCGTTGCGCCCGCGGCGCGGGAGTGATGGTCTGCCCGTCGAATCCGAAAGACCGGCATCCGCGAACCGTGCTGCTCGCCTCGATCGTGGAGTGGGCGGATGGTTCCAAAGATCGCGCATCGGGTGATGCGGACGGCTTGCTCCTGTGCGCTGCGGAGATCATCCGCGCGATCTGCATCCCTCCCCAAAAAAAATTCTCATGGCCCCCTGCCGCGCTTCCACCCCTCTCCCGTTCCCGACAGCTCCAGGGATCGTGCCCTGTCGACCGGCGCGCCATGCCTCCGCTCACCAGAACCAGGCGTCCAACCCACAGACCAGAGGAAACGGCACGAGAAAACTCCGCTAACTCCGCTAACTCTGCGTGAGGCCCATTCTTTTGCGGACTCTGACTCAGCCTCAGAGTGTGTTTGAGAATGAGCCGAACCGGTTGATTTTCTGAGGGAGGCGCCGCTCCTGACCTGCTGCTGCGCAACGAACTTGGCGCCGACCGAAGGATCTCGCCTGCAGCACCCGGGGGCTGAATCAGTGCCGCGTAGCCAGCCCAGCGATCGCCGAGACGAGATCCTTCGGTCGCGCACAACCGCTTGAGTAACTTCAAGTTCCGGAGGCGCGCTCCCTCAGGAAATCAATCCTCGGTATTCTGAAAGACAAATCTTAAACACGGTCTCACGCGGATGCCCCGCGGCGCGGAGAGAGGGCGGAATCCTCCTCGACGCGCGCGACGCGTCTCCGTGTGAGATCATTGGCCTGCCGTCCCGGATCGATGCGGAACGCGCCGTCAGTGCTCGGAGCCGGTGGTGCTGCCCTCCGCGGGGCGCTGGCTTTCGGCAAGGCGGCGGCTCTCGTCCAGCAGGCGCACGAACTCGGCGCGGTAGCCGTGCTCGTCGTGGCCCAGCGCGCCGCCGGCCAGCTCGGCCGTGCCGAGCCAGGTGGCGCTCCCCTTGAACTGCGAATCGCGCAGCAGCATTCCCCACGCGGCCACGGCCGCGGCGAAGCGAAAGTCGTCGCTGGTGCGTCCCAGCTCCGTCCGCCCGTCGCGCACCGGCTGCTCGATCAGCCAGCTCGATTCGCCCTCGGGCGCCTTGTAGCGAAGCTTGACCGTCATCAGCTCGTCCGCGGCCGCGGCGCCGGGGCGTGGAGCCACCTGCTGGTAGCGCAGCGGGTCCGTCCCCGGCACCGGCGTCGCCACGCCCACGGGAACGATCTCGTACAGCGCGGTGACGGAGTGGCCGGCACCGAGCTCACCCCCGTCCTTGCGGTCGTTGTTGAAGTCCTCGGCCGCCATCACCCGGTTCTCGTAGCCGATCAGGCGGTACGCGCGCACCTTCGCGGGATTGAACTCCACCTGCACCTTCACGTCCTTGGCGATGGTCACCAGGGTGCCGCCCATCTCCCGCACCAGGACCTTGCGCGCCTCGGCCTGGTCGTCCACGTACGCGTAGTTGCCGTTGCCGTGGTCGGCCAGCTGCTCCATCCGCGCGTCGCTGTAGTTGCCGGTCCCGAAGCCGAGGACGGTAAGGAAGATCCCCGTCTCGCGCTTCTGCTCGATCAGCTGCACCAGCCCGGACTCGCTGCTCACGCCCACGTTGAAGTCGCCGTCCGTCGCCAGGATCACGCGGTTGTTGCCGCCCTCGATGAACGACTCGCGCGCCGTCTCGTACGCCAGCACGATCCCCTGGCCGCCCGCCGTGCTGCCGCCCGCCTCCAGCCGGTCGATGGCCTCCAGGATGCGCGCGCGGTCGCTCCCCGGCGTGCTGGGCAGCACCAGCCCGGCCGCGCCGGCGTACACCACGAAGGAGACGCGGTCCTCCCGGCGAAGCTGGCCCACCAGCATGCGCAGGCTCTCCTTGACCAGCGGCAGCTTGTTGGGCTGGGCCATGGACCCCGAGACGTCGATCAGGAACACCAGGTTGCCGGGGGGCAGCTCGCCCCGCTCCATCCGCCGTCCCTGCAGCCCCACGTGCACCAGCCGGTGCTCCGGGTTCCACGGCGCCGCCGAGACCTCGGTGTTGATGGAGAACGGGTGCTCGCCGGTGGGATCGGGATAGTCGTAGTCGAAGTAGTTGATCAGCTCCTCGATGCGCACCGCGTCGCGCGGCGGCAGGCGGCGCTCGCGAAGGAAGCGGCGCACGTTGCTGTACGAGGCCGCGTCCACGTCGATGGCGAAGGTCGAGAGCGGGTTCGCGGTCACGTCGCGGAACGGGTTCTCCTGGATCAGCCGGTACTCCTCCGTGTTGAACCCCGCCGTGTCGCCCGGCGCGGCGCGGCCGGCGTCCGCCTGCGGTGCCGCCGGAGCAGCGTACAGCCCCGCGGGCGGCGGCGGGGGCGGGGGCGGCATGATCGCCGGTGGCGGAGGAGGCGGCGGCGGCGGAGCAGGGATGTAGTTGTGACAGCCGGACAGGACCGCCAGCAGGGAACAGAGCAGCAGGGGCGAGGAGGGGCGATGGCTTCGCATTCGGTTCCCCGGGGGTTCAGGGTGGATGCGGTGCGGTGTGCACGGCTCGGCGGGACAGCGCGTACCCCCGGGCACCGGCAGGGAGTTCCGTGTAGGGCGCGCAGGCGGTCGATGGCACCCTCCAGGACGATCGCGCGCCGCGGTCGGGACAGGGAGAGCGCAGCGCGCATGGAGCTTATTGTGCGATGGGAGGCAGGAAAAAGAAATGATCTCACGCAGAGTCATCAGAGTTAGCGGAGTTTTCTCGCGCCGTTTCCTCTCCCCCTCACGCGCTGAAGCTGATTCATGTGACCGTAGGCCTGGGGCGCCGGTCGACCAGGCACGATCCCGTGGGCCGTCGGCAACGGGATGAAAGGTAGAACGCGGTAGAGGGCCATCCGCGTTTTTTGAGGAGGGATGGGGATCGGCAGGTGCCCGCCGCAACGCACCGGAGCAAGCGGTCGGCACCACCTGATGCGCGATCGGGAGAACCATCCGCCCGCTCCACGATCGGCGTGAGCGGCGCGCACCCCGGAGGCTGGCCGTTCTGGAATCGGGATTACACGCGGCTTGGTCCGATTGCGCGCGTCATCCGCGAGCGAGAACTTGGGTGGATGACGATCACGCAGGAGAAGGACGCCGCGCGCGCTTCGCAGGACGAGTGGCTGTGGGGGTGGGATCCCACCCCCGGCATCGTCTCCGTGTGGGCGGAGCCGGACGGACGCGCGATCGTCTGGCGCAGGATTCCGGAGACGGGCGAGCTGGTGCGCGAGGACGAGCGGTTCCGTCCCTGGCTCCTCCTCGACCGCCTGGACGACCTGCGGCACCTGGGCCCGGGGCTCGCGCCGGAGGGGACGGCGGGCGCGGACGTCTGGTATCGCGAGCTGGAAGGGGACGGCGCACTGCGGTTCCGGGTCTCCGCCGGCGACGGCGCGGCGCTGGCCGCCACCGTGCTGGAGGGCGCGTCGCGGCGGCTGAATCGACGCATCCCCCACCTGCGCGAGCTGGGCGCGGAGTGCGTGCTCGCGCTGCCGCCGGAGGAGCAGTACCTGGTCGCGACGGGCCGCACCTACTTTCGCGACCTCGCCTTCGACCAGCTGCGCCGCCTGCAGTTCGACCTGGAGACGCACGGGCTGGACGCCACCCGCGACCGCATCTTCATGATCGCCGTGCGCCACCCGTCCGGCGTCGTGGAGGTGCTGGAGGCACACGGCCGGGACGACGCGGCCGAGGCGGACCTCCTGCGGCGGCTGGTCGAGGTGGTGCGGGAGGCGGATCCGGACGTCATCGAGAACCACAACCTGCACGGCTTCGACCTCCCCTTCGTCGCCCAGCGCGCGCGGCTGCTGCGTGTGCCCGTCGCGCTCGGCCGGCTGGGGAAGCTGGGGCTGCGCGAGCGCGCCGCCCGCCGCGGCACCGTCACGGGGGACGATCCCAGCCGCCGCGTGCGCTTCGTGGCGCCGGGACGGGAGCTCATCGACACGATGGACGCCGTGCAGCGCTACGACTTCGCCACGCGCGAGCTGCCGGGGCACGGCCTCAAGGCCGTCGCGCGGCACCTGGGCGTGGCGGCGCCGGACCGCGAATACGTCCCCGGCGCGCAGATCTTCACCATCTACCGCACGGATCCGGAGCGCATCCGCCGCTACGCGGAGGACGACGTGGAGGAGGTGGCCGCCATCTCCCGGCTCCTCGGCGGCGCGGCGTTCGCGCTGGCGAAGATGGCCCCGCGGCGGTACGAGCGGCTGGCGGATGCCGGCCCGGCCACCGGCGTCATCGACCCGCTGCTGGTCCGCGCCTACCTGCGCGCCGGCGCCGCGCTCCCCGCGCACCAGCGTGGCGACGGCACTCCGCACAGCGGCGCGGCGCTGCACCTGTTCGCCACCGGCGTGGCGTGGCGCGTGGTCAAGGCGGACGTGGCCAGCCTGTACCCGTCGCTCATGCGCGCCTTTCGCATCGGCCCGGCGCGCGACCACCTGGGCGCGCTGCTGGCGCTGGTGGACCGGCTGGTGGAGCAGCGGCTGGCCGCCAAGGCGCGCGGCCGCGAGGCGCCCCCCGGCTCCGCGGAGCGCCACACCAACGAGGCCGTGTCGGCGGCGATGAAGCTGGTGGTCAACTCGGCGTACGGCTACCTGGCGGCCGGGGGCGAGCTTACGCGCTTCGCCGACGTGCACGCCGCCAACGAGGTGACGCGCCGCGGCCGCGAGACGCTGGGCCTGATGT
This sequence comes from Longimicrobium sp., assembly GCA_036379135.1. Taxonomy (GTDB): domain Bacteria; phylum Gemmatimonadota; class Gemmatimonadetes; order Longimicrobiales; family Longimicrobiaceae; genus Longimicrobium. The sequence goes on along the minus strand of DASUVG010000154.1, from coordinate 27,343 downwards.
GCCGGGAGCTGGCCGCGCGCGGGGTGACGCTGCTGGAGGCGGATACGGACGGCGTGTACTTCGCCGTGCCGCAGGCGTGGACGGAGGAGGACGAGCGGCGGGTGGTGGCGGAGGTCGCGGCGCTGCTGCCGCCGCTGGTGCAGCTGGAGTTCGAGGGGCGGTACGCGGCCATGCTCTCGCACGAGCCCAAGAACTACGTGCTGCTGGGGTACGACGGCACGCTGCTGCTGAAGGGGGTCGCCTTCCGCTCCAGCCGCGCGGAGCCGTACGGCGAGTCCTTTCTGCGCGCCGCCCTGCATCGCCTGTTCGCCGCCGACGTCCCCGGGGTGCGCGACACCTACCTCGCCACTCTCGACGCCCTGCGCCGCCGCGAGCTGACCACGTACGACGTCTCGTCGCGCGTGCGGCTGACGAAGACGCCGGCAAAGTACGCGGAGACGCGCGAGGCGCGGCGGGAGTTCGCGTACGAGGCGCTGCTTGCCGCCGGGCGCACGTCGTGGCGCGTGGGCGAGCGCGTCCGCGTCTACCGCACGCAGAGCGGCGGCGGCGCCGTGGTCCCCTCCGACGAAGCCGACGCGGCCGGCCGCGCCGCCGACCCGCGCGACTACGACGTGGACCACTACGCGCGCGTCCTCCGCGACACCTACGCCGCGCGCCTGGCCCGCGCCCTCACCCCCACCGACTTCGCCGCCGTCTTCGCCGACCCCGACCAGCTCTCCCTCTTCGCCCCGTCGACAGCCGCGATGCGGCCGGTGCTCGACACGCGTCCCGGGCCGCTGGTGAGCACGGTGGACGGGGTCGGCGGGTTCGGCGCACCTGCGCCCGGGATGCCCGACGACGAGTAATCGTGCACCGGCGAATCGCCCACGGTGGATCAACCGCCGGGTCGCCGGGTTACGTATCGCGCTGTTTTCCGGACGCTGCGGCTTTCTCCCCCGTCTCCTCCCTCTCCAGGACCGATCATGACGCTCCTTCATCCATGCATGACACGCGCTTTTCGCCGTTGCACCCTCGCCCTGCCGCTCACGATTCCGGCGGTGCTCGCAGGCTGCGCCGGCTCCGGCGAGGCGGCGGAGACGGCGCAGGAGAAGTTCGTCGGGACGGTGGTGTGGGAGGCGAGCGCGGGCGGGCCGAACAGGGACGGGGCGGACCTCTTCAACAGCTGGGGGCCCAAGCGGGAATCGGTGACGTGGGGCTCGGGGGGGAGGCTGCGGCTGGAGGCGACGGGGGGGATGATGGAGGGGATCATCGTGGCCCGCATCGCGGACAGCGCGTTCTTCTCCCTCGACACGGTCGCGCGCACCGCCCACGCGGCCGACCTGGCGAGCATGAACCCCGAGGACATCGAGCCGGAGGTGATGGCCCTTCTGCAGAACCGGTTCGACTACCCGCAGGTGGAGCGGACGGACGAGGAGGGGACGTATGCCGGCCACCGCTGCCGCATGTACATCGTCCGCCGGAGCGGCGCGCTGCGCCGGGGCGCCACCGCCCGCGCATGCCTGGCCGAGGACATCCACGTCCGCCCCTCGAGCTACTCCTTCGAGTGGAACGGCCGCGCACGGACCGTGATGGCGTCGCTGCCGGTCGCCTTCAACATCCGCGAAGGGCTGCCGCTGATGCTGGAGGTGAACGAGGACAGCACCATCGTCACCTACCGGGCGGTCTCCATCACCGCCGGGGAGCCCGCGGACTCGCTCTTCTCCGTCCCCGAAGGCTACACCGTCGCCGCGCCCGAGACGGACGGCTGAGCGCGGACGGCCGAGTGCGGACACCGTGCCGCTTTTGCATCACCACCCCATCACCCGTTCACCCGTTCACCCGTTCACCCGCTCACCCGCTCACCCGCTCACCGCCGCGCCAGGAAGCTCCGCCAGCATGCGCGCCGCGGCGTCGGGAGGCAGGGGGTGCGAGAAGAGAAAGCCCTGGCCCAGGTGGCACCCCATCTCCTGCAGCGCGCTGGCGGCCTCGGTGGTCTCCACCCCCTCGGCCACCGTCTCCATCTGCAGGCTGCCGGAAAGCGAGATCACCGTCTTGATGACCGCCACCAGCGCCGGGTCCAGGTGCATGTCGTGCACGAAGGAGCGGTCGATCTTGATGGTGTCCACCGGCAGCCGGTGCAGGTACGCCAGCGACGAGTAGCCGGTGCCGAAGTCGTCCACCGCCACCCGGATCCCGCAGTCGCGCAGGCGCTGCAGGATCTGCCCCACGGCCGCCGGGTCGTCCATGATCACGCTCTCGGTGATCTCCAGCCGCAGCCGGTCCGGCGGAAAGCCCGTGTCGCGCAGGATCTCGTGGATCTCCTGCACCAGCTGCGGGTGCAGGAACTGGCGGCTGGACAGGTTCACGCTCAGCCACAGCGGCTCGGTCAGCGCGTAGGCGCGGCGCCACTCCTCCATCTGCCGGCACGCCTCGAAGAGCGCCCACCGGCCGATGGTCATGATCAGCCCCGTCTGCTCCGCCAGGGGGATGAAGTCGTCGGGCGAGCGCAGGCCGCGCTCCGGGTGCTGCCAGCGCATCAGCGCCTCGAAGCCCACCAGCTCGCGCGTCTCCATCACCACCACGGGCTGAAAGTGCAGCCGAAGCTGGTTGCGCTCCACCGCCTCGCGCAGCTCGCTCTCCATCTCCAGCTGCTCCAGCGAGCGCGCGTGCAGCTCCGCGTCGGCGATCTCGAAGCGGGCGCGGCCGCGGGCCTTGGCGCGGTACATGGCCGCGTCCGCGTCGCGCAGCACGTCCTCGGGGCGCGAAAAGCCGATGGAGCTCACCGCGATCCCCAGGCTGGCCGTCACCAGCACCTGCTGCCCGGCCGCGTCGAACGGCCGCGCCAGCTCCTGCTGAATGCGGTGCGCCACGGCGGACGGGTTCTCCACGTCGTGCAGCAGCAGCGCGAACTCGTCGCCGCCCAGCCGCGCCACGCTGTCGCCCTGGCGCAGGCACGCCTCCAGCCGGCGGGAGAGCGACACCAGCACCTGGTCGCTGGCCACGTGCCCGATGCGGTCGTTGACCACCTTGAAGCGGTCCAGATCCAGAAAGATGACGGCGAAGTGGTGCTCCGGGTGCCGCTGGTGGTAGGCGATGGCCCGCTCCAGCCGGTCCAGAAAGAGCCCGCGGTTGGGCAGCGCCGTAAGCGGGTCGTGCAGCGCGTCGTGCACCAGCTGGTCCTCGTACCGCTTGCGCTGCGACACGTCCGTCTGCGAGCCGGCCATGCGCACCGTGGCGCCGTCGCGGTCCACCACGCGAACGCCGCGCACCAGCACCCAGCGGTAGCTGCCGTCCGCGTGGCGGATGCGGTGCTCGGACTGGAAGTGCCGCCCCGAGGGCGCGGCGGGCTTCAGCAGCTCCGCGTGCACCCCCTGGCGGTCTTCGGGGTGGATGCGGGCGAACCACGCCGCCGGGTCGGGGCCCACCTCGTCCTCCGCGCACCCCACGATCTCCTTCCACCGCGGGGAGAAATAGACGGTGCCGGCGCGCAGGTCCCAGTCCCACAGGCCGTCGTGCGCGCCCAGCGCGGCCAGGGCGTAGCGCTGCTCGCTGGCGGCCAGCTCCCGCTCCGCCCGCAGCCGGTTGCGCACGACCACGAAGAAGAGGACCAGGATGACGACCAGGTAGCTGCCGAACAGCAGCGGGCTCACCCGCGGGGCGGGGACGCGCGCGGCCACCGCGGCGACGCCGGCCAGCGTGAAGGCGCCGTAGAGGGCCAGCGCACGGGTGCTGCGGAAGAGGGTGCAGATGATGGCGGCGATGACGACCAGCCCCAGCCCGTACTCCGGCGCAAAGTCGTTCAGCAGCAGCAGCCAGGCCACCCAGCCGGTGATGACGGCGAACAGCGCGTACATCCCGCGCAGCAGCCACGGCTGCCGCGGGCCGAACGACAGCCCCACCACCACCAGGCACGCCGCGGCGACCAGAAAGCGGGCGAGCCAGGGATCGTCCGCCCCCGGCAGCACGGCGCGGTACACGACGCCGAACGCCAGCACCGCCACGGAAGCCAGCGCGGCCACCAGGCGGTAGGTAAGCACCTCTTTTTCCGGGATCGCGCCGGTGTGGGCGCGCCGCGCGAGGTGGAGATCGTGTGGCATGCTGCCTGGGTGGGGAAGTGCTGCGGGCCCGGCGGGCGGCGTGCGATCCGCGGGGGCCGGGGAGGGGATGTCGCGGGAGAGCCCAATCTGCGACGGAAACCTGTGGCAGAATGGTAAGGCCGCGCCGGCCTGGCGGCAAGCGGCGGCTCCGAACGCGTCGTCGCGATCCGGACGGGAGAAGTGGAGGCGGACGACGCGGAGACGGGGCTTCTCCGCGTCCGGGCGTGGGCGTGCGGGGGATCAGACCGGGGGGCGCGTCAGGTGAGGGTGACGCTCTCCACGATCTCGCCGTCGCGCACCAGCGCGTATCCCGTCAGCCTGCCCTGCTTGTTGCCGCTGGAGGGATCTGAAAAGGCCCACACCTCGTCGCCGGCGGTGGCCTGGCGCTGCAGCTTCTGCCATGCCATGCGGTTGCGCAGACCGGCCCGGTCGGGCAGGGTCTGGTCGTACGAGGTGGGCGCGTTCTCCACCCGCTGCGTCAGCCAGTCCGTCTGAATCTTCATCGTTCAACCACGTCCCAAGAAAGGTGAGCCACCGGGCGCCGCCGGCGCATCGCGGACTGCCGGACGCCCGTCGCGATCCGGAGCCCCTGATCCACAAAGCTAACCCCGAACGCCTCCCGGCGATACGGCCGTGAATCCGCCGCGCGGGGGGGCGAATTTGCCGTCCCGGAGCGCCGCCCGCCCCCCTCCCGGCGAAACTGAGCATGGCCCTTGCAGAATACGCGGCGGTCGGAAGCAGGTTGGCAATCACAGGGACATGGGACGGAGACGATGGCACGCGAGACGGGCACGGTAGAGCGGTTCATGGACGACAAGGGCTTCGGTTTCATCAAGCCTGACTCCGGCGGCAAGGACGTCTTCGTCCATCACTCCGCGATCGGCGGGAGCGGCTTCAAGTCGCTTTCGCAGGGCCAGCGGGTGGAGTTCGACCTGGTGCAGGACCCCAAGGGCCCGCGGGCGGAGAACGTCCAGACCATCAGCGAGTAAGCCCCAGGCCGGCTTCGGCCGGCCCGTGGTGCGTCTGCGCTGAGGATTGCGTGCCGGCCAACGGTGGATGCGTTGGCCGGCCCGCGGTCGTTCGTCGGCGAAGGGACGGGGCTCACACGGAGTCAGCGGAGCTGGAATCCGCTGGCTCCGCTCGCCGTTCAAGGGTGATCCGAATTCACGAAAAGAATGGGCCTCACGCAGAGTCAGCGGAGTTAGCGGAGTTGAGTTTTCTCGTGCCGGTTCCTCCGCTCTCCGGATTCGAGGCCTTGATTTATACCAGATCCGGGAAAGAATGTGACTTCCTGAGGGAGCGCACGCGCAGATCCTGCCGCCAGCACTGACTCCCGCGCGCGACCGAAGGACCTCCTCTCGGCTGCGCATGGGCCCGATAAGGACGCAGAACCGGCCCGTTCGTTCTGCTGGCGAGGTCCTTCGGTCGGCGCGCCGGCTTCAGGTCAAGCAAGGTTCAGCGCGGCGCCTCCCTCAGCTCAGGAAGTCATGCACTCTATTGCCGGATCTGGTATGATATTATGCGAAGCGGAGGGGGGTTCGCTGATTCCGGATCAGATCAGCGCAGCAGCTCCAGGAGACCGGCCGGGGAGAGGGGGATGTCGCCCGCCGCTAGGTCCGCGAGGGAGATCCACAGCGCCTGGTGCCGACTGCCGTCGGGATCCGTCCCCTCGAACTCGTCGCGCTGGTAGACCTCCGGCTCCGCGACGCGCGCCTCGAAGGCAAAGACGATCTCGTGCCCGGGCCGGCCCGCGTAGGTGAAGAAGTTCTCCACCACGCCCAGCGGGCGCACGTCCTCCAGCGTCAGCCCGTACTCCTCTCTCCACTCGCGCACCACGGTCTGCGCCGCGCGCTCCCCGAAGTCGATGTGGCCGCCGATGGCGCGGTAGAAGCGGCTGCCGCTCACCGGGTCGCGTCCGCGCTCCACCAGCACCCGGCCCGCCTGCCGGACGACGGCGACCGCCTTGACGCGGACCGCCGCCCCGTCCGTTCGGCCGCTCACTGGCGCGGCCGGTTGTTCCACATGTCCAGGTGCATCCGCCACCCCTGCGGCGTCCTGCGCCACACGATGACGTACTTGCCGTGCGAGGGGCCGTACGGCGTGCCGTCGCGCGTGCCGGAGATCTCGAACACGCCGTAATCGTAGGCGTGGTCTCCGTCGATGCGGATCGCGGTGGGGGTGGCGCGGTGGTGCGTGACGGTCTGCCCGGGGGCGAGAGTCCAGTAGCGGCGGATGCCCTCGTGCCCCTGGATCATCTCGCTGTTGTTGGGAAAGATGACGGCGTCGGGCGTGTACAGCGCCGTCATCGAGTCCGCGTCGCCGCGCACGTACGCCGCCGAGAACTCGCGGCTCAGCGCCTGGATGGCGGCGATCTCGGGGTTCGCCTCTCCGCGCCCGGCCCGGTCGAGCCCGTGCCGGGACGAGGCGGCGCATCCTCCCGCCGCGAGCAGCCACGTCAGCAGCAGAACGGAACGGATCATTCGGCCCTTTCGGGGGAGGGAAGTGGGTTCCACGAGAGACACCGCCGCGTCGGGGGGGATGCCCTGCGAGCACCGATCGTCGTCATAACCGCTCCTGGAGGGCGCGGATGCAGCGCAGCACGTCGTCGCGGCGCTTCGCGGACTGCATCCACCGCGGCAGGCGGCTGGCCAGGCCGCCGTTGGCCCAGCCGTGCACGCCGGGCGAGCGCTCGCGCAGCTCCGCGCCCACGTACTCCTCCAGCCACCGCAGGTGACCGGCGTTGTACGCCCACAGCGTCTGGCCGCGGCAGGGCGCCTGCAGCCAGAGCGGCAGGTGAAAGTACGGATCCACGGGCCCGCCGTACGCAACGTGCCCCGAAAACCGCTCGGGCGCCGCGCTGGTCACCACCCCGGGGCTGGACGGCGCCCAGCCGGCGGCGTATCCGCAGTGCACGCAGGCGAGCTGCACCGGCGGATCGGCGTCGCGGCCGCGCACGCGGACCTCTGCCCGCTCCGCGCAGCGCGGGCACGCCACCAGGCACTCGCCCCCGAAGTCGCTCAGCCTTTCGTCGAAGCTGCGAAAGCGCGTCGGCATCCAGGCACCCGGCACTTTTTCAACGGGATTGGACGGGGCGGCTCAGACGCGGTCGGTGGGGGTGCTGGTGGCGGCGGCGGCGCGCAGCTCCTCCAGGTTCTGGCGGATGCGTGCCACCATGCCGTCGTAGCGCGGGTCCGGGCCGTCCTTCATCAGGTCGTTGAGCGACGCCTCGGCCTGCTCGTGGGCGTTGACCGCCTTGCCCAGCGCCAGCTTCTTGTTGTCCTGTGGCTCCATGAGATCCTCGCCGATGTGATGCGCAGGCGCAAAGAGCGGCCCGCGGACGTGTGTCTTCCGCAGGCCGTCTCTCAATCTCCGTTCCAGCGCGCGGCTGCGACAGGGGCGGGGCTACCGCGGCGCGCGGCGGTACACCTTTGCGACCGCCGCATCGCAGCGGTCGGCCAGGACCAGGAACTCGTCTCCCCAGCCGCTGCTCATCGCCGTTTCCTGGATGGGGCCCGTGACCTCGAACAGGATGGAGATCGCGGTGCGGAATGGCAGTCCGCCGCTCTCCAGCCAGGCGATCAGCCCATCGACTTCGGCGAGCGCGGCGTCCGCGTCTTCCCACGACGACCACATGAACTCGTTGTTGGGGAGCGCCAGCATTGCCCGCGTCTCGCGAAGCACGTCCAGCAGCTCCCGCCGGTCCGGATCGTCCATCGTGCGCTCCGTCACAGGTCTGCGTACAGCGGACCGGTGCCTCTGCGGCCGGCGGTGCCCCAGTGGCTGCCGCCGCAGAGGTGCCAGGGAAGCGATTCCAGCAGCGGGACCGCCGCCTCCGGCGCTAGGCCGGCGTCGGAGCCTTCCGGAAGCAGGCCCAGGTACCAGCGCCCCGAGCCGGTGAATCCCTCGTACTCCACGTGGTAGCGCAGCCAGCGGCGCCCGCACGCGCCGCAGGTGCGGATGCTCACCTCGCCGAAGCGTCCGCGGGTGCCATCTACGCCCACGGGCGCCTCGTCGAAGCGCCGCGGGCCCCGCTCCAGGCAGCCGCACTCCGCGCCGGCAGATGCGCAGTCCTCCGCGTGCGCGGTCAAACGCCGGCCGTGTGCGCGGCGGGCGGGGCGGGGGTGGACAGGCGCGCGGCGGGGGCGGGGCCCATCAGCAGCCGCTCGGTAAAATCCAGCCGCTCGTTCACCCGCGCCAGCTCCTCGCGAAGCTGCGCCACCTCGTCCAGCAGCGCCGCCGTCTGCGGCGCGTCCGCCACCGTCTGCCCGCGGCGGCCGCGCCCCAGCTTCTCCGGCGGCATCCGCAGCACGGCCACGAAGCCGGTGGCCATCGCGAGAACGGGGATCATCAGGGCGAGAATACCTTCCATGGCGCGTCGTCTCCGGATCGGAACGTTTGATCGTGCAAAGTCCTGCGACCGCGCCACGTACGGGGCGCGGCCACAGGAAGATTCGGACGCTCCCCTCGTGGATCAGTAGTACGATTCGATGCCGAAGCCGTACTGCTTGCCGCGGCGGGACTTGTCGATGAGGTTCGCCAGCCGCTTCTGGAACTCCGCCGGATCGTCGCGGGCGTAGTCCACGAAGGCGACGCGGATGCGCAGGTACGACTCCGACCAGCGCCGCAGCTGGCTCCACGCCTGCTCGTCCGCCTGCAGGGCCTGCAGGATGTCGGGCGGGATCACGAACGGCCGCTCCAGCAGGTCGCCGATGCTCTCGACCACCTCGGGGAGCACCTTGCCCTGCGCGATCATCTTCCGCAGCCGCTCCTGGTTGGGCTGCGAGTACGGGATCCCGGGCCGGCGAGGCGAATAGCGCTGGGCGGTGTGGTCTTCGTCCAGCGTCTTCTGCGTGCTGTCGATCCACCCGAAGCACAGCGCCTCTTCCACCGCGTCGTTGTAGGGGATGCGCGGCTTGCCCGAGTGCTTGCGCGGATAGACCAGCCAGATCTCCTTCTCCGTGCGGTGGTGCTCCGCCAGCCATGCCCGCCAAGCGTCGCGGTCGGCTGCGTGGAACGTCCGGGTGATCTCCATCCGCCTAGAACCGCTCGTCGGCCGAGGGGCCGTACATGGACGGAACCGGCAGCTCCACCAGGCGCAGGTACACGCCCAGCTGCGCGCGGTGGTGCACCAGGTGGTTCAGCATCGCCGTGCGCAGCATGTGGTAGCGGCTCCGGGTGTCCACGGCCACGCCGCCCGCCTTCATGGTCCACGGCACGTCGAAGTCCGCGTCGCTGGCCGCGGCGATCGCCGCGCGCCCCTCCGCCGCGTTGCGGTCGAACTCCGCGAGCAGCGTCTCGGTGGTCTCGATGCTGTACGGCTGCGCCGGCCCCCCCTCCCGCGGCGCCACGTCCAGCTCCGTCGTCTTCATCATCATGGCCGCCCAGCCGGGCATCCGCGCCACCAGCTGCGCCAGGTGCGCCATGCAGAACGATTTGGGGTGCGGCTTCCACTCGCCCCTGTCACTGGGCACGCGCTGCAGCACGCGGCGGGTGGTGGCCATCTCTACGTCCCACTCGGGAAGCAGCATCTCGGCGACGGGCATGGGGATTTTCCTGGATGAAGTTCGCGGGGCAGGCGCACGTGCCTGTACGAGACTACGTCGGTCATCCGCGGATCGCGAGCCGTGGGGCCGTGTCGCTCACCCCGGAGCGTGGAGCGGGTGCAGGGTTCCCGGGATCGCGCATCAGGTGGTGCGATCGGCTCAATTCTCTGCGTCACAGAGGTCACTGCCGATCCACATCCCTCCCCAAAAAACGCGGATGGCCCCCTGCCGCATCTCCATCCCTCTCCTGTTCCCGACAGCCCCAGGGATCGTGCCTCGCCGACCGGCGCGCCATACCTCCGCTCACTACGACCAGGCTTCGAACCGCGGCAGCAGAGGAAACGGCACGAGAAAACTCCGCTGACTCCGCTGACTCTGCGTGAGGCCCTTCTTTTTGTAGACTCCGCTCACCGCGACGCAGCCGCGGATCGTCCCGCCGCAACGCGTCGTACAGGTAGAACCCGTCGCGCTCATTGGCAAGCGTGGCTTCCGGCATGGCCGCAGGGCCGGTTCCGCTGGCGATCCACCCCCGCGCCGCCGCCCCGCCAGCGTGGTCCGCGGCCGGCGCGTCACCCCGGACAATCCCTAGGTTCTGCTTCGGATCATGGGAGCAGAACCGACACCATGTTGCCATTACTCGTGATCCGCGTATCTTTCCATTCGCCTCCCCGCGCCGGGCGGGGACAATCGAGCGGAGGCTGGAGAGGCCGGCAGCACGGCCAAGGGCCAGCCGCGGACGACCACGGGCCTGTCGGACAGGCCAGGAAGGGTGCGCCGCATGGGCAGCACGGAGATCGGGACGGCGAAGGTGGGTCCGGTTCACATCGCGCGGGTAGGCGCTCCGCGCGTGCTGGTGTGGATGCTCAGGGTGGATGGGGACATGTACGGCGGCGCGCGCAGCATGCTCACCTTTCTGGAGCACCAGCGCGGGGCCGACGTGTTCGTGGTGGTGGTGACCGCGCGGCCCAACGGGCCGGCCGTGCAGTGGCTGCGGCGCATCGGGGTGCGGCACGAGGTGCTGTTCAGGCCGGAGCTGACGCCGCAGCGGGGCGGCGGCGCGCTCGGAAGGCTGCTCCGCACGTGGCGGCTTCTGCGCTGCAACCTTGACGCGGCGCGGATCATCCGGCGCGAGAGGCCCGACATCGTGCACGCCGACCTGGAAGGGTGCCTGCAGGTGGCGGGGGCGGCCCGGCTCACCGGCCGGCGCCTGGTTCAGCACGTACGCGGCTACCCCCGCACTCTTCGCTGGGTGCACCAGCTCCTGCTCTCCGTGGCCGACCGCAACGTCTTCGTGTCCACCGGCCTGATGCAGCACTTTCTCCACAACGTCAGCACGCCTCTCAAGCGGCGGGTGGGGCGCGGCGCGCAGCGGGTGTTCAACGGCTTTCCCATCCGCGAGATGCGCGCGTTCGCCGCGGCGCTTCCGCGCGACGAGGCCCGGCGCCAGCTGGGGGTGGGCGAGGACGAGATCGTGGTGGGGGTGGTGGCGTCGTTTCTTCCCGACAAGGGGCAGCGGGAGCTCCTGGAGCAGGTGGCGCCGCGCGTGGCGAGGGGCAACGCGCGGGTGCGCTTCTACTTTCTGGGCGGGGCCAAGGACGAGCAGTACCTGGCAGAGTGCGTCGAGGCCGCAAAGGCCGCCGGCCTGGAAGACCGCGTGCGCTTCATGGGCTTTCAGCACGACAACTGGCGGTGGTTCCGCGCCATGGACATCCTGGCGTTCCCGTCCATTCACGAAGGGTTCGGCCGCGTCGTCATCGAGGCCCAGGCGTTCTCCGTGCCGGTGGTGAGCACCCGCAACGAGGGGAGCGGCGACACGCTGGGCGACGGCGGCGGCGGGGTGAAGGTGCGGAACGCGGAGGAGTTCGCCGACGCGCTGCTGCGCCTGGCCGCCGACCCCGCGCTGCGCGAGCAGATGGGCGAGCGCGGCGCCGCGTACGCCGAGCGCTTCGACGTGGACGCCGTCACGCGCGACCTGGAAGCCGTGTACGCCAGCCTCTGCTGAGCGCGCCGGCCGCGTCGCGCGGAGGAAGCGAGAGGACGCGGATGAAGCTGTCATCCGCGTCCTCTTCTTGTTCCTCCGCATCCTCCGCGTGAACCCTCCCCCTATCACGGCCGCGTGCAGACGAACACCTCGTTGGTGGAGATGTACGAAAGGCCGTGCCGCTGAATGACCTCGGGGTCCAGGTTCTGCGCGCGCCGTACGTCCACCACGAAGCCGGCCTCCTCCAGCCGCCGCACCACGTCCATGCCGTACAGGCGCACGTGGTCGTCCTGATAGAAGTGCGCCAGCCGCTCCTCCCTGGTGGTGACGGAGGGGTTCTCGTACGTCACCTGCCGCCACACCGGCACCTGCACCACCACCGTTCCCCCCGGCCGGCAGACGCGGAACATCTCTGCCATGGCCGCGCGGTCGTCGGGGATGTGCTCCAGCACGTGCGAGCACCAGATCAGCGAGAACGACGCGTCTTCCAGCGTCATCTTCGTCAGGTCCATCCTGGCCATGGCCGGCTTGTACAGGTCCATGCTCAGGTAGCGCGACGAGATGGACCGCAGCCACGGCTCGATGCAGGGCTCCGGCGCAACGTGCAGCGTCTCGGGGCGCATCCCCTGCAGCTCGTCGTGCAGCAGCACCCACACCAGCCGGTGCCGCTCCAGCGACCGGCACCGCGGGCAGCGGGCGTCGTAGCGGTACTTGCGGCTGGTGCCGTTGGGATGGAACTGCAGCCCCGTCCACCCGCACATGGGGCACTCCCGGGCGTTCCCCAGGTTCATCCCCGTGTGCAGGATGCGCCGGGCGATGCCGTTGCCGATGCGCCGAAGCTTCATTCTATCAATCGACCGGGGTGGGAGCCGCCGTCAGCGGAACCAGGTGGCGATGGTAAAGCGCACGCCGTGCGTGACCGTGGTCACCTCGTGCGTGGTCTCCGCGCGAAAGGTGACCAGCGTGCCGGGCTCCGCCCGGGCCGGGACGCGCAGCTGCGGGCCGTTGTAAGGACCGTGGAACACCAGCTCGCCCCCGCCGTACGTCTCCGGCGCCTCCTCGTCCGACTTCTGGCTCAGGAAGATGACGGCCGAGATGCGGCGAAAGCGCGAGTCGTCCCACACCATGGGCGTGTTGCCGTCCTGGTGCGGGACGAAGTAGTCGCCCGTCTCGTAGCGCAGGAACTGCGGGTCTTCGCACTCCGTCACCGCCACGCCAAAGTGCGCCTCGATCTCGCCCCTGCGCTCCATCAGCCGCTGCCTGACCAGCGCGCGCGTCTCCGGCGAAACCGTGACACGGGTCGATTTGCGCGACGCGTCCATCCTGCCGGCTGCGTCGCCACTCAGCACCGTCGACGGTGCGCCGTGCGCGCGCTCCAGCTCCGCCACGATGTCCGCGCGCGTGGCGGGGTCCAGAAAGCCGTCGATGTGGAAAAGGTCGATCATCTCGATGGGGCGGGGAAGCGGGGGTGTGGATGGAGCTGCGCGTGCATCCGCCACAAGCTGCGCTCTCTCGCGCCGCGCCGCCAGACCGGGGCGAGGGAGGCAGGGCCGGATGCGGAAGCGGAGGAGCAGAGAACCCGCCGGGTTTCTCCGCGCCTCCGCTGCTCTCCCTCCACCGAAGTCACGCCCGGCCAGCACCGGGGCCCGGCGATGTCGATCCGACCGTATCCGCTAAAAAGAATAAGCCTCACACAGAGTTAGCAGAGTCAACGGAGTTTTCTCGTGCCGCGCGATGTACTCCGCGATTCATCCGATCGCTGGTAAACGATCGATGCGGCACGAAGGGCGGTCATCTCGCCGAGGCTTCACTTTGTTGACTCTGTTGACTCTGTGTGAGACCCAGTCTTTTTGCCGATTCGGTATCATCCCATGATCATCCCGAATCCGGCAATAGAGTGCAGACTTCCTTTAGGGAGGCGCCGCGCCGCGCCGAACCTTGCCCTGGCCGGAAACCGTGCAGGCGGCAGATCTGCGCGTGCGCTCCTCAGGAAATCACGTCCTTTTCCCGATCTGGTATCATGTCACAACCCAATCCGGAAAAACTGAACTGATCATTCTTTTCCCGGATCTGATAAAATCAGGTGGATCTGGCAGGACTCGGTTGCGTGGATGGACGCGCGGCCGCCATCCGTCTTCGCAGCCTCCCGTAAGTCGTTTCAGGCACGGTAGATGCAAACCGTAGCCGCCCACGCCCGCGGCAGGATGCGGGCACCGGCAGACGCACGAAACGGGAGTGATCCGATGTACGCCAGACGCATCTTCGCCGCCGCAGCGATCGCGATCGCCACCGCGTCGGGAACGGCCTGCGGCGGCGGCAGTCCCACGGGGGCCTCCAACCTGGTGGACGACGGACGCGGCGGTCGGGTGGTGCCCGACGCGCCGCCCACGGACACCACCGGCTTCATCCCGCCGTCGATGGTGCCCTGATCCGGCGCGCGGTCCCGCGGCGGCCTATTCCGAGGCGCCCGGCCCTTCGCCGGGCGCCTCGCGCGCAAGGTCCAGCGCCCGCAGCCGCTTCTGCAGGCTCTGGCGGTGCAGGTCCAGCGCGCGGGCGGTGGCGCTCACGTTGCCGCCGTGCCGCTCCAGCGCCGCCGCCAGAAAGCGCCGCTCCCACGCGTCCATCGCCCGGTCCCGCGCCTCGGCGAACGGCAGGTCCGCCAGCGCTGCGTCCACGGGGCCCACGGGCGCGCGGCTCTCCGCCAGTTGCGGCGGCAGGTCGCGCGCCTCGATCTGGTCCCCTTCCGCCATCACAGCCGCGCGCTCGGTCGCGTTCCGCAGCTCGCGGACGTTCCCCGGCCAGTCGTAGGAGAGCAGCAGCCGCCGCGCGCCCTCGCTGAAGCCGCGCACCTCGCGTCCGTACTTCCCGGCGAAGTGCGCCAGAAAGTGCAGCGCCAGCGGCGCCACGTCCTCACGCCGGTCGCGCAGCGGGGGGATGTGCAGGGGGATCACCTGCAGCCGGTACAGCAGGTCCTCGCGAAAGGCGCCGCTGGCGGCCATCCCCTCCAGCGGCCGGTTGGTGGCGGCGACCACGCGCACGTCCACGGCCACCGGCTTGGTGGATCCCAGGCGCGTGATGCTCCGCTCCTCCAGCGCGCGCAGCAGCTTTGCCTGCGCGGCGGGGGCCAGGTCGCCCACCTCGTCCAGGAACAGCGTGCCGCCGTCCGCGGCCTCGAACAGCCCCTCCGCGTCCCGGTCCGCGCCCGTGAACGCGCCGCGCACGTGGCCAAACAGCTCGCGCTCCACCAGCTCGCCCGGAAGCGCGGAGCAGTTGAGGGCGACGAACGGGCCCGTGCGGCGCCGGCTCTCGTCGTGCAGCGCCCGCGCGACCAGCTCCTTGCCGGTGCCGCTCTCGCCGGTGACCAGCACGGTGGCGTCCGTGGGCGCCGCGCGGCGGATGACGCGCACCACCTCGCGCAGCGCCGCCGAGTCGCCGATCAATCCACGGAACTCGCCCGCCAGCTCCTGCCGCAGCCGCGCGTTCTCCGCCCGCAGCGAAAGCACCTCGCGCGCGCGGCGCACCAGGGCGCGGATCTCCTCGTTGTCGAACGGCTTGGGGACGTAGTCGTATGCCCCCTCGCGCAGCGCGCGCACCGCCGTGCGCTCGTCGCCGTGCGCGGTGACCAGGACGAAGAGGGTGTCGGAGTGGCGCGCGCGCACCTCTTCCAGCAGCGCCAGCCCGTCCATGGCGGGCATGGTGAGGTCGCTCAGCACCAGGTCCGCCGGCGCCTCGTCCAGCGCGGCGAGCGCTGCCGGCGCGTGCTCCGCCTCGCGGACGTCGTGTCCGTCGCTCTCCAGCAGCTCCGCCAGCGAGAACCGGATCGCCCGCTCGTCGTCAACGACCAGGATCTTCATCGGAAGCAGCAAAGGGACACAGAAAAGGGAGAGTTGCGACAACTCTCCCCCGGGACGTGCGAATCAGCGAGCGGAAGGAACCGGCTCCTCAGCGGGCACGATCACCTTTATCGCGGAGTGCTTCTCTTCGCCGGGCTTCCGCAAAGAACTCCTCCACTGACGGATCACCCAGAAAGGCATGCCGGTCCCTGGAGTAATCGCCCGAACGCACGATGAACTGGCTAAGAAAGCGCATCGTATCGGCCACACCCATCTCGCGAGAGAGAAGGCGGATGGCTTCTTCGGTGATCTCTTCCATCGTCCTGACGGATGTGCTCATCTTTCTACCTCCTCCAACAACTCTAGCAGGGATACCGCACGCGTCAACCCCGTATCAGCCTTCATCGCACGGCGCAGAAGCCTGTCGTCGCAGGTACAGAAGAAATCAGCCCGTGCCTCCACGGCGGCTGCGAGGTGCGCGGCATCCCACATCCTCAGTCCGAGTGACCTGTAGGCGTCTGTACGCAGCTGTACAGCTGGCCCCGGGTTTACACGTTCCGCCGCAAGCGACAGCACGCCTCTCCATGTACGTGCGCTTGGCGGAATCCGGGTTCGCATCGGTTTCGTTGTCCAATGCATACGATCCCACCAGTTCAACCACACCCTGCTCAACCAGCTTGATCACGCGAAACAGGGCTTCGGTTTCGTGGAGTATCCGCTGTTGGCCAGCGTCGTCGAATGGGCGCTGGATAGCGCACACGTCAAGGTAGATACGCATGCGCCGAATGTAAACAAAGCACACAGACGAAACAACGAGACCTCACCCGCCACCGCACGTAAAGATCGGACGATCAGCGGCTCGACAAAAACGGCTCCGCGATGCGCGCCACGGCATCTTCCGCGAAGTCGGCGGGGCCGTTGGCGAGGACGGCGATGGCGACGTCGTGGTCGGGATACAGGAGCAGGAACGCGCGCAGCTGGTGCGTGCGGCCGCCGTGGTGCACGATGCGGCGGCCCGCGGCGTCGCGGCCGGTGCGCCAGCCGGTGCCGTAGCCGGTGTCCTCGCCCGCGGCGGTGCGCTGGGGCGTCCACATCATCTCCAGCGTCTCGCGGCGCAGGAGGCTCCCCTCCAGCAGCGCCGAGCCGAAGCGCGCCAGGTCGATTGCGGTCGATGTGAACCCACCGCCCGCCCAGGTGCCGGCGTACTCCACGTACGGCGACGGCGCGCAGGCGGACGGACACCCCGCGTACTGCACGGCGCGCGTGGGATCGACGTCCTTCGGCAGGTCCACGCCCGTGCTCACCATCCGCAGCGGCGCGAAGATGTCGTCGCGCATCAGCGTGAGGAAGGGGCGGCCGGCGGCGGACTCCATCGCGGCGCTCAGCAGCACGTAGCCGTAGCTGGAGTACGCGTGGCGCGTGCCCGGCGGCGCGACCAGCGGATCGTCCGCGAAGATGGCGAGCGCTTCCGTCGCCGTCCCCGGCCGCGCAGCGCGCCCGAAGTCCTGCGGTTCGTAGTGGCGGATGCCGCCCAGGTGCCCCGCCAGCTGCCGGATCGTGACCGGTGCGCCCTTGTCGGGGAAGGATGGAGCGTAGCGCTGCACCGGCGCGTCCAGATCGATCGTCCCCAGCTCCACCAGCCGCATCAGCGCGGCGGCGGTCAGCGGCTTGGACACGCTGCCGATGCCGAACACCGTCGACGGCGTCGCGCGGACACTGTCCGCCACGTTCGCCCAGCCGAACCCGGCACCCCAGACCACCTCCCCGCCCCGCGCGACCGCCACCGTCAGCCCCGGCACCCGCACCGAATCCAGCAGCGCCGCCGCGCGCTCCGCCGCGATCCTGTTGGAGGGAGGCACCGCCGTCTGCGCGTGCGCGGGAGCGACCGCCATCATCAGCAGCGCGCAGAACATCGGCACGCGGCAGACGGCCGGGCAGCAGCGGCGGCCCGGCCCCGCATCCAGCGCCCTGTTCCGCGACGGCGGCCGCCGTGCAGCCTGCTTCGAGGGAGAGGTCGATCGATAGACGAACGGCGGGCGCGGCCTGGAGGCCGCGCCCGCCGTCGTACCCAACGCTACGGCCGCACTGCTCAGCAGGCGAGGGGGCAGCTGAGAATGCAGGAGCGGTCGTACGTCGGCGGCACGTTGGCCGCGTGCGCTTCGGCGCTGGGCACGTCCGCCGCGAACGACTCCACGCGAAGGCCGTCCACGTCCAGGCGTAGCTTCTTCATGCTGCCCTCCCGGTGAGAGTGGAAAACAGAGAGATGGTGCAATCATTTTACGCAACAAGATGCGATTTATCCAGTCCCTCGTTTCGGAATTCGGAGCGCGGCTGCAGGTCAGGGCAACCGCGGCGGCCCGTCTCCGCATCCAACGCCGGGTCCCCCGACGGCGGCCGGCAGGATGGCCGGCGCGCGGGTTGATCCGTCCGCATCCCGATCCTCCCCACCGCCGCGAACCGATGATCCGACTGCTGATCGCGCTCTGCCTGCTCGCGCCCCTGGCCGTTCACGCGCAGACATCGCCCGAGGCGCCGTATCGCACGGAAGAGGTGCGGTACGCAAATGGCGACGTGGCGCTCGCCGGGCTGCTGATGCTGCCGAACGCGTCGAGCCCGGTGCCGGGCGCCGTCATCATCCAGGGTTCGGGTCGCAGCGACCGCACCAACCAGTGGGCGCGCGCGATCGCCGAGGAGCTGGTGCGCGGCGGCGTGGCGGTGCTGTTCACCGACAAGCGCGGCGGCGGCGCCTCCGGCGGCGACTGGCAGACGGCCGGCTTCGACGACCTGGCGGGCGACGCGCTGGCGGGGGTCGCCGCGCTCCGCGCCCGGCCGGAGATCGACCCGGCGCGCGTGGGGCTGGCGGGGCTGAGCCAGGGCGGATGGATCGCGCCGCTGGCCGCCTCGCGGTCGGCGGACGTTGCGTTCGTGATCGACGTCTCGGGGGCGGCGGTGAGCTACGCGGAGCAGAGCTTTCACGAGATGGGCAACACCGCGCGCCAGGCCGGCCTCTCCGACGCCGCCGTCGCGGAGGTGCTGGCGCTGAACCGCGCCGCCGGCCAGTACCTCATCGACGGCCACTGGGCCGCGTACGAGCGCGCCCGCCAGCACGCGCTCGGCACGGAGGCGCGCCCCGTGGCCGAAGGCTTTCCGGCCGCCGAAGACGCGCGGATCTGGACCTTTCTCCGCAAGTCGTTCGCGTTCGATCCCCTGCCGTACTGGATCGTCCTCCGGCAGCCCGTGCTGGTGCTCCTGGGTGCCGACGACGAGCGCGACAACGTCCCCGTCGCCGCGAGCGTGCAGCGGCTGGAGCGCGGGTTCGCGAGCGCCGGCAAGCGCAACGGACGGATCATGGTGATCCCCGGCGCCGGGCACTCCTTCATCGACCACTCCACGCACCAGCTGATGCCCGCGTTCACGCAGGCGCTGGGGGAGTGGGTGCGGACGGAGGTCGTCCAGCGCTGACGGGCTCACCGCGGGGCACCGGCCGGGATGCGCGGCGGCTCCATCGGTCCTACGTCATCCACCGTAACCGCGGTGGGGATGACGATGCGGAACTCGGCGCCGCCGCCGGGGGCATCGTCCACGTCCACCGTCCACCCCTCCTCGCGCGCGACGCGGCGGACGACCGCCAGGCCCAGCCCCGTGCCCCCGCCGCCGGTGTGGAACGGCTCCCAGATGCGCTCCCGCTGCTCGCGCGGCACCCCGGGGCCGCCGTCGCGGACCGTGACGGCCGTCGCGCCCTCCGCCGTTCGCGCGGCGAGGGCGACGGTGCCGCCGGCGGGGGTGTGCTCCACCGCGTTCAGCAGCAGGTTCAGCAGCGCCTGGGCAAGCGGCTCGCGCGCGGAGTGGGCCGTGGCCCCGTGCGCATCCACCGTCACGCGGACGCCCGCCTTTTCCGCGCGGCCGGTCACCAGCAGCGCCAGGTCGTCGAAGAGCGGGGCCAGCGGCGTGCGCGCATCCGCGTCCCGCACCCGCGGCGCCCGCTTCGCGATGCCGAGGAGATTCGCCACCAGGCGCTCCACGCGGCCCACCTCCTCCAGGATGACCGAGGCGTAGCGGCGGCGCTTGTCGTCCGGGATCTCTTCCTCCGCCAGCCGCTGGGCCAGCGAGCGCACCCCGGTGAGCGGGTTGCGGATCTCGTGCGCCAGCGACGCCGACAGCTCGCCCACCACCGCCAGCCGCTCCTGCTCCGCCGCCGTGGCCGCCAGCTCGCCCGTGCGGACGGCGCGGATCTCGATGTCGTAGAAGCGCAGCCGCGCCACGCCGTAGAAGAGCAGTCCCTGGATCCACACCATCGCCAGCGGCATGATGAACACGCTGGTCTCGCCGCGGGTCAGGATGCCGCCCAGCACGCCGACGGGCATCACCATCGTCATCAGCACCAGCACGTTGCGGCCGATGCGCTTTTCGCGCGGGCTCCCCTCGTCGCGGTTCATCTTCCGCACGAACAGCCAGGTGGCCGCGCTCCACGCGCCCACGGTCCACGCCAGCAGCACCAGCTCCGACTCCCGCGCGTTCACCGACTGCAGGTCCAGCGGCAGCAGCAGGAGCGCCAGGAGGATGGCGGCCGCCGCGCCGAGGTTGGACTGGCGGTTCTCGTGGATGGAAAAGGCGAGAAACAGCCCCGGCGCCATGTGGACGGCCCCGCTGACGACGGGCCCCAGCCGGTCCCAGCCGTCCGTGGCGTACGCCCACCCCTGCGCCGCCAGCCATACCATCAGCGAAAGCTGGAAGACGGAGAACCAGCGGACGGCGGACGAGCGGGGGTTGAAGAGCAGGAGCAGCGCGGTGCCCATGAAGGTGACGCCCAGGGCAAAGAACGCCACCGCCGCGGCGAGCGTATTCATCAGAAGGTGAGCCCCAGGCCCAGGACGAGGGTGCGCTGCGAAAAGTACGAAAGCGTCGGGCGGCGTTCCGCGTAGCCGGCGCCGTAGGTATACCCCGACACGTTCTTCGTGTCCAGAACGTTCAGCGTCTCCAGGTAGACGACGCCCACCCCGGCGCGCATGGGGATGTAGCGCGTGAGCCGCGCGTCCAGCCGCCGGTAGGCGGGCAGCCGCGCCCCGTTCGGCGCGGCGTAGACGGGGTCGATGCGCCCGTCCGCGCGCTCCGTCCCTCCGGTGATGTCCGTGAACGGCTTCCCGGAGCCCACGCGCAGGGTGCTCCCCAGCTCCCAGCCGGGACGGAAGCTCCACCGCGCGACGCCCGTCAGCGAGTGCCGCACGTCCACCGCGCTGCGGGCCGTGCGCCCCTCCTCCAGCTCCACCGTCCCGTCCAGGTACGAGTAGGTGATCCACCCGTTCAGCCGCCGCTGCTCGCTCCACCGCACGATGGCGTCCAGTCCCGCCACGCGCCCGGCCCGGATCTGCGGCCCGTCGCCGTCCGCCACGTAGTCGGCGTAGCGCTTCACGTAGCCCTCCACCTTGAGCGACGGCTCGCCGCCGCGCTCCGCGCCGAGCACCAGGTGCCGCGCGCTGGTCGGCGTGCCGGCGGGGGCACCGGCGTCCGGGACGCGGTACCTGGTCCGCCAGCGGCCCTGGTGAAACACGCCGCCACCCAGACGCAGCGTCCAGTCGCCCGCGCGGTACGCCAGCGCCAGGCGCGGGTCCGCGCTCCACGCGTCCTCGCCCGGCAGCCGGTCCGCGCGCACGCCGGCGATCACGGCCAGGGAAGGGGAGAGGGCGCGCTCCGCCTCCACGTAGCCGCCCAGGTGCCGCGCATCCTTCGCCGCGTCCAGCGCCTCCACCGGGGAGCCGGGGGAAAGGCGGTCGGTGGATGGAATCATCCCCGTCTGCGCGTTGTCCATCCACGCCCCCTCCGCGCCGAAGGAGACGCGCCCGCCGCCCGCCAGCGACACGTCCGCATCCACCCGCGCCGTGGCGCCGCGGTCCGTGCGCTCGCGGTCCAGCACGCCGAAGCGAAAGCGCGTCTGCCGGCGCGAGGCGCTGACGGCGCCGCGCACCGCCACCCACCCCTCGCCCAGCAGCGTGCGGCCGCTGAGCGCGGCCAGGCGGTTCGCCCCGCGGCTGCGGAACGGGCCCGCGTAGCCGTACGCGTCCACCTCGCGGGCCAGCGCGTCCTCGTCCGCCATCGCCGTCAGCTTGACCTCGCTCCCGGCGCGCGGCTCCCACACCACGCCTGCCATCCCCTCCAGCGCGGCGGGGGCGCGCGCGAACTCGTTGGCGCGGCCGTGCATGGCCAGCATCAGCCCCGCGTCGGTGCCGCGGACGGTGCCCCACGCGCCCAGGTTCTGCGTCATCGGCAGGCGCAGGCTGGTGCCCAGCTGCACGGTGTTGGCGTTCAGCGCCAGCGTCCGCGTGTCCGGCCGGCCGATGGTGCGCACGTCCAGCACGCCCGAGAGCGCGTCGCCGTATCGCGCGGAAAAGCCGCCGCTGGAAAAGTACGCCGCGTCCAGCACCTGGCTGTCCAGAATGCCGAAGGTCGCGCCGTTCAGCGTCTCGTAGCGCCCGGGATAGAACAGCCGCGCGCCGTCCACGAACACCGGCGCCTCGGCCGGGTCGCCGCCGCGCACGTACAGGTCGCTCCCCTCCGCCGCGCGGGTGGCGCCGGGGGCCGTCTGGAACGCCTGCATCACGTCCGCCGTGCCGCCGGGCGTGGTCAGCACGTCCACCCGCTTGAGGGCCACGGCGCTGCGGGTATCGTCCATCCGCGTGCCGCCCTCCACCGTGATCGCCTCCATCACCACCACGCGGTTCGAGTCGCGCGGGGCCGGGACGGATGCGGACGCGCCGCCGCCCGCCCCCAGCTTCTCCGCGAAGCGCGGGTCCGCGGGAAAGAGCGCCGCCCCGCGCCGCCAGAGCGCCGTCGCGTCGGCCGCGCGGCCGGTGCGGCGGTACGCGTCGCCCAGGAACAGGTACGTCTCGGCGAAGTGCGGCTGCGCGGCATCGCCCTGCTGGCGCAGAAGGATCTCGAGGTGGTGGATGGCGTCCGGCGTGCGCCCCAGGAACTCCGGCGTGTGAAAGTGGTGCATCGCCAGCGTGAAGCGCGCCTCCCAGTGCGTGGAATCGTTCTGCAGCGCCTCTTCCAGCAGCGTGTTCGCCTGGCCGATCAGCGCGCCCGCGCCCATCATGTCGGTGAAGGGGATCTCGCAGCGGGCGCGGACGTTGGCCATGCGCACCCGCGGCTCCACCCCGCGCGGCTCCGCCTGCATCCACTCGCGCAGCAGTGCCGTGGCCAGTTGCGTGGCGGGCCGCGCCGCCGCCTCGTCCTTGCGCTCGCCGGCGGCCGTGCACTCCGCCACCGCCGCGCGCACCTGCGCCGCCTTCTCCGCCGGGAACGCCTGCGCCCCCGCCCGCTCCGCCGAAAGCGCCAGCGCCGCCATCACGGCCGCCGCGCTCAGAATCGCCCTGCTCTGCATGGTCCTGCTCCGGTTGATTTCGGTCGATGTCGATCGTCCTGCATCGACCATCAAAGCAACCGCGGGACCGGATGCCGATAAATCCCAAGTCGTTGAATACAGGGCTATTTGCAGATCGGGAGAGGATGGATGAGGTGCAGCCGGTCGGTTCCAGGTGCAGCCGCGCGGCTGCACCCCTGGGATGCAGGGCAGCCCATGCCGATCGCGATCGAGGAAACCCTCTGGCTGCGGACGCACCGGTGCCTGGAACGCCGCACGGTCAGGCCGCCGGGTCCGCGACGGCGGACTTCGCGATGTTGTAGCGGCGAATTCATTCGCTCCTGCGGGCGGGTCGGCGGGCACGTTGGCGGCCTGGATCCACGATCGGCATTACCCGCTCACGCGGCGGGCCGGAGACCGTCGCTGGCCGCGTGCTCCGAGCAGGCGGAGAGGAGGTCCTTCGGTCGCGCGCAGGGTGTTGTGTGGATTACGGTGTCGCGCGGCGCTCCCTCAGGAAGTCATTGCTCTGAGCCCGGGAGGGAAAAGCAGCGGCCCCCTCCCGCCGAAGCGGGAGGGGGCCGTCGAGGAGCCCGTGTAGACCGGATGGATCAGTTGCCGGCAGCGGCCATCGCGTCGCGCAGGCTCTTGGGGCGCATGTCCGTCCACACCTCTTCGATCCAGGCCAGCACCTCGGCCTTCAGGCCGGGCTTGCCCACCGCGGTCCACCCGTCCGGCAGCTCGCGGTCCGCCGGCCAGATGGAGTACTGCTCCTCGTGGTTGATCACCGCGGTGTAGATCGTAGTGTCCTCGCGCTCGTCGCTCATTGCTGCCTCGGGATGGGGATTGCGGATGCGCCCCCGTGCATACGGAGGGCGCTCAATTGTTTGCCACCAAAGATGACGGATTACGGTATTGTATCACATTTGCTCCGTCGATTCAAGTCCGCACCCCCCGCTCCGCCTGAATGGGCCATCAGGTGCACCGGCCGCGGCCGCGGACTACGCCGCCCCGCAGCCGCACTCCGCGCCAGGCGCCGCGCCGCCGGAGCCGCATCCGCCGCGGGACTCGTAGTCCACGATGGCGCCGCGGCCGTCCAGCTCCATCCGGCAGCACGCCAGCAGCCGCTCGTGCAGCATGTGCCGGCCGCGCTGCACCCGCGACTTGGCGCCGGAGAGCGAAAGGCCCAGTCGGCGGGCGGTCTCGCGCTGGGTAAGGCCGCGCAGCTCGGAGAGCAGAACCGCGTCGCGGTACGGCTCCGGAAGCGCCTGCACCATCGGTCCCAGGCACCCGGCCAGCTCCTGGCGCGCGGCCCGGCCGTCCTCCGCGCCCGGCGCCGCCAGGTCGGGCGGGAGCGCGTCCGACGGCCGGCGGGCGCGGTAGTGGTCGATCACCGCGTTGCGGGTGATCTGGTAGAGCCACTGCTCGAACTTCTGCCCGCTGCGCAGCGTGTCGCGCTTGCCGTACGCGCGCACCAGCACGTCGTGCACGATGTCCTCGGCGGTGGAGGGATCTTCCACGCGCCGCTGGACGAAGCGCACCAGCCGCTCGCGGTGGTCGCGCCAGAGCGCGTCTTCGGCCTGAACGTCCATCATCTCACGGTTCGACGGAAGTGCGTGCGCGGAAGGGACGGCGGACGCGTCGTCCACCGTCCCTCCAAACGTGCCGGTGCGCGCCGTTACCGGCAACCGCACGCGCCGCTCGCGGTCGGCACGGGACCGCAGCAGGCGTCCTTCTCCGCCGGCGTGCAGCAGGCTTCCTGTTCCGCCGTGGAGCAGCAGGACGAGGCGGAGGCCTGCGCGTCCGTATCGAATCCGCTCGCGTCGGCGGCCGGCGTGTGCATCTGGATGTCCATGGTCGTTCTCCCGAGAAGTTGAGGTCCGTTGCTCTTCCGTCACAGGGGTAGACGCAGACGCCGCCGAAAGGACGCAGGCCGATCCGGATGGGACCATGGGGCGCGCGGAGAAACAGGCGTACTCTGTCACCATCGCCGCGCGGCTGGTAGATTGCCGCCCGCGATCCCCCCAACCGCAGCACATCCGCCGGTGCACTCGAGAGCACAGACGCAGCAGGCCACCGCGAGCCGGGCCGGCGCATGAAGGTGGTCTACTTTACCGAGAGCCTGCTTCCGCACGTGGACGGCGTGAGCCGCACGCTGGCGCAGCTCTTCGGGTTCCTGGAAAAGCAGGGCGTGGACTTTCGCGTCTACTCGCCGTTCGTCCCCGGGCCGGAGGTGTCGTGGAGCGGCCGCGTGCGGCCGGTGCGCTACGTCCGCTTTCCCCTGTATCCCGACTACCGCGTCACCCTTCCCGTCCTCGGCTCCATCCACCGCGAGCTGGAGGGGTGGCAGCCGGACCTCGTCCACCTGGTCAGCCCCACGCCGATGGCGTCGCGGGCGCAGGGGTGGGCGCGGAAGCGGGGCATCCCCGTCGTCAGCAGCTTTCACACGCACTTCGTCTCGTACTTCCGCTACTACGGCGTCCCCTGGGCCGAAGGCTTCGGCTGGCGCCAGCTGCGGAAGTTCTACGAGAAGTGCGAGCGGGTGTACGCCCCGTCGGACAGCATCATCGCCGAGCTGGCGGAGCACGGAATCACCAACACCGAGCTGTGGTCGCGGGGGATCGACCTGGGCCGCTTCTCCCCCGACCACCGCAGCGCCGACCTCCGCGCGCAGGCCGGCGCGGACCCGGACACGCCGGTTCTGCTGATGGTCAGCCGGCTGGTGAAGGAGAAGGACATGGCCGATCTGGTGGAGATGGACCGCATCCTGCGGCAGCGCGGAAACATGTACCGCCTGGTTCTCGTAGGAGACGGGCCGATGCGAGGCGAGCTGCAGGCCTCGCTGCCGGACGCGCACTTTGCCGGGCACCAGAGCGGCGAGGGGCTGGCGCGGTGGTACGCCAGCGGCGACGTGTTCGTCTTTCCCTCGACCACGGAAACGTTCGGCAACGTGGTGCTCGAGGCGCAGGCGTCCGGCCTTCCCACCGTCGTCGTGGACCGGGGCGGGCCGCCGGATCTGGTGGAACCCGGGCGGACGGGGTTCATCGCCCGCGCCAACGACCCCGCGGACCTGGCGCAGAAGTGCGAGGTCCTGCTGCGCGACGCGGACCAGCGCGCGCGGATGGGGCGCCAGGCGCGCGACGCGGCCCGCGAGCGCGACTGGGCCGCCATCAACGGCAGGCTGATCGAGAGCTACGGACGCGTCATCACCGACCCGCACCGCCCCGCCCCGCGCAGATGAAGCCCAAGCCCGCCCCCACGACCGAGAACGCAGGACTCTCGCGCAGCTTCGACCGCGTGCTGCGGACGGCGCTGTTCCTGGTGCCGTTCGGGGTGCTGGGCAACCTGGCGCTCTCGTGGTTCGCCACCGACCACGACGTGCTGCGCAACCTGGGCGACCTGGACCGGCGCTACCTGTACCTCGCGCTCTTTCTGGCCCTCTTTCCCTGGGTCACCAACACGCTGCGGCTGCTCATCTGGGCGCGCTTCATCGGGCACCGGGTCAGCTTTCGCGACATGTTCCGCGTCACCCTGGGCGCGGAGCTCTCGTCCAGCGTGTTTCCCACCAGCTCCGGCGGCGAGGTGTTCCGCTGGGGGATGATGGTGCAGAAGGGGATCTCGCAGGGGCACGCGGCGTCCATCGTGACGCTGGGCTACATCGAAGACATGCTCTTCTTCGCCACGGCCATCCCCCTTTCCATCTTCGTCTCGCGCGCATGGGAGCTCCCCGTCCTGCGCTCGCTGGGGCGCCAGCTGCGGGGGCAGGCGCTGCTGGTGATCGTGGTGATCATCCTGGCCATCGTGGCGCTGCGGCTGCTGTTCAAGGCCGTGCTGCGGGGGTTCCTGGGCGAGGCGCTGCGCCGCCGCGGGCTTCGCATCGCCGGGCGCTTCAAGCGCCGCTCGCGAAAGACCTGGCACGACTTCAGGAGCGTGCACGAGCTGGTGATCAAGCGCGGCAAGAGCCGGTTCGCGCTCACCTACCTGATCACCGCGGTGCAGTGGACCTGCCGCTACAGCGTGGTGACCGCGATGGCCTTTTTCCTGGGCGCGCGGGTGGACCCGGTGCTTTTCTTTCTGCTGCAGTGGGTCATCTTCACGGCGATGATGTTCATCCCCACCCCCGGCGCGTCGGGCGGGGCGGAGGCCGCCTTCTACCTGGTGTACCAGGCGCTGCTGCCGGCCGGCGTCATCGGCATCGCCACCGCGGGATGGCGGATGCTGACCTTCTACTTTCAGCTCGCGCTGGGCTCCATCATCTTTCTCATCTTCAACATAGCCGATGCGCGCACCCGCGCCCGCATACGCCGCGAACAGCCCGCGGCAGAGGCGTAAACACCAGATTAACAAGAAGTTAACCACTGGGGGGAGCTGATGCGGACCCTCGACAAAGCGCGTTGGAACGGTTAGATTGATCGCCATGAAGACTGCTATCGATCTCAGCAGCACGGCCGCGCTCTTCGAGGCGCCGCGGCACGCCCCGGTGGGCGTGCGGCCGGACCGCATGCGTCTTGGCAGCCGCCAGCCCGAGGCGCCGGTGCTGCACGATATGGCGGACG
>DASUVG010000153.1:0-17822 GCA_036379135.1 Longimicrobium sp. | reverse complement strand
GGGAGACGTTACGCGGATCAAGGCCAGATACGGCGCGACGAAGGCCCACTCCTCGTCGCTGACATCACTCGGGTAGCTTTGGCGATTTGACATGACGCCGAATCTACACCGAAGTAAACAAAGTGCATAACAGCTTCTGAGGGAGGCGCCGCTCCATTACTTGCTCGTACCCTGCACTTTGGCGCCGACCGAAGGACCCCGCCGGCAAACCCGTGGGGCTGGCTTCATGCCACGAGCGCCGGCCCCACTGTCGTGCAAACGAGGTCCTTCGGTCGCGGGCAAGCGGTTTCGTATCTTACCGTTCTGCGTGGCGCTCCCTCAGGAAGTCAACACCTCCGCGGCTCGCTACCATCACACCATCACACCATCACACCATCACACCGTCACACCATCTTCAGCCGGTGCCGCCGACGTTGCGGTAGCCGGAGGAGAAAACGATGGCGACGAGGACGATGAGGATCACGCCGTAGGCCGCCGCGCCGCCGAAGTCGAAGCCGCGCAGCTGCGACAGCATCTCCACCGAGATGGGCCGCGTGCGGTGCGTGTAGAGCAGGATGGAGGCGACGAACTCGCCCAGCGCCGTGACGAACGCCAGCAGCGCCCCCGCGGCCAGCCCCGGGAGCACCAGCGGCAGCACCACGCGCCGCGCCGCCGTCCACCGCGAGGCGCCGAGCGACGCGGCGGCCTCTTCCAGCGACGGGTCCAGCTGGCGGAAGCTGGCCAGCGCCGCGCGGGTGACCAGCGGGATGTTGCGGATGAAGTACGCCAGCGGCAGGATGGCGAACGTCCCCACCAGCACGAAGCGGCCGGCCAGCGGCTGGTGCACGTTGAAGGTGTACGCCAGCGCGATGGCCAGCACCGTCCCCGGCAGCGCCCACGGCAGCGCCACCAGCGCGCCGATGAGCCACTTGCCGCGCACCCGCCGCCGCGCCAGCAGCCACGCCGCCCCGAACGCGAACACCACGTTCGCCACCGTCGCGACCGTCGCCATCCGCAGCGAGTTGATCACCGGCACCAGCCGCTGCGAGTCGCTGAAGATGCGGCCGTAGTTCTCCGCCGAGTACTCCGGCGGCAGCGCCTGGATGGTCCACGTTCCCTCGGGGACGAACGACACCAGCAACACGGTCAGGTGCGGCAGCAGCAGGAACCCGACGAACGCCGCCGCGCCCAGTCCAACCAGCCACCCCCGCCCGCCGCTCTCGCGCCGCCCCGCCCCCAGCCCCTTGCCCGCCCCCGTGTACTCGCGGTTGGACTCGTAGCGCTGCAGCAGAAAGAGAAAGAGGAGCGACGCCGCGGCCAGCACCACCGCCTCCACCGCCACCAGCCCGTCCTCGCCGTTCAGCTTGCTGCTGTACAGCTGCGTCGTGAGCACGCGAAAGCCGCCGCCGAACACGTATGGCGCGCTGAAGCTGGCCATCGACGTCATGAACACCAGCAGCGCCGCGCCGCCCAGCGCGGGGCCCAGCATGGGCAGCGTCACGCGGCGCAGCGTGGTCCAGCGGTCCGCGCCCAGCGCCGCCGCGGCCTCCGCGTACCCCGCGTCCAGCCGCGACAGTCCCGCGGAGACGAACATGTAGAAGTAGACGTACATCGTGTACGCGTGCACCAGCAGCACCGCCCACGCGCCCGTAAGCCGCCACGGCGCCTGCTCCATCCCCAGCAGCGCCTGCACGCCACGCGTCAGGAACCCGCTCTCGCCGTACAGGAACATGAAGCTGATGGTGCCCACCAGCGGCGGCAGCAGCACCGGCATGGCCGCCAGCGCGCCCAGTATCCGCCGTCCGGGAAAGTCGCGCCGCGCGAACAGGAATGCGAGCGGCACGCCGATCAGCGCGGAAAGCACCACGCTGGCCAGCGAGATCCACACGCTGTTCCACAGCGCCTCGCGCTCGCTGCGGCTGCCCAGAAAGCGCGCGTAGTGCTCGCCCGTGGCGCGGCCGCCGTCCAGAAAGCTGTCCGCCAGCACGAACAGGTTGGGATACAGCACCAGCCACAGCAGGATGACGAGGATGATGCCCGTCAGCACCGCCGTCGCGCTGGGCCGGCCGATTCGCCGCGCTTCAGCCATCGGCCGGGCGGTGCGGATGTGTGGACATCGGGACGTCGTCCTCTCGAAAGCGGAAGGCAGATCCACCCACCAGCCGGTCGCTCGTGACCGTGGGGCACCACTTTTGTTCGATGTGGGCGACGACCTGCTCCGTGCCCCAGCAGTGGCCGCGCGGATCGCGGTGGAAGGAGTCCGTCAGGTCGCGGCAGAGCACCGGCTTCTTCCCCAGGTAGACAAGCTGGCGGATGCCGTACGGCCGGCCCAGGACGCAGATGTTGGTGTGCACCCCCATCACGATCACGTCTTCGATCCCCCGCTCTTCCAGCAGGTTGAACACCTCCTGCCCGTCGTCGCTCACGGCATCGTCCGGACGGATGTCGATCAGCGGCGTCTGACGGGTCCAGGGATACGGCGGCCCGGCCTCGCCGCACGGCTGCGCCGAGTCGCAGGAGCAGGATCCCGGATCGGTCAGGGTCGCGGGGAGCGCGGATTCCGTGTCGCGCTCCCAGCCGTTCCAGTCGAACGGAGCCGGCGCGGGCGCGTGCGGAGCCTGGATGGCGCGCATCCTCGCCGGCGTGCCGTCGTAGAAATCGACAACGCCGCCGGGCGCGTGGATGATGAGCGCGCCCTGCTCCCGCAGCCCGGCGGCGACCTGGTTCATGCGCGGCGCCATCTCCACCACGCGGCGCGCCGCGGTCACGCAGTGGTGCGCATCCCACATGTCGCAGATGACGACGGCGGCGCGGGTGGCATCCCAGTCCGGCCGCAGGATGATCTGCGGCTCATCGGAGGCCTTCGAGCGCGCGCGCAGGCCGAGAGGGCCCGTCATCCGACGCGCACGAGACGCCGCCGCTCAGCCATCCGCCGGCCCGCGGAGCCTGCGCGCCAGCAGGATGTCGGGCTTGCCGAAGCCGTTGGCGTCCGGCACCACCCCCGCGATCTCGAACCCCAGCCGCTGGTAGAAGCCGAAGGGGTGCTGGCGCAGGTTGCGGATGTCGCGCAGGTGGTCCAGCAGGCCGGGATACAGATCCACGCCGCCCAGGCTGGTCATCCCCGCCTCGTCGTCGCTCCCCACCCACAGCGTGAACGCGCCCGCTTCACGCGCGGCATCCGCCAGGAACTCCACCAGCGCCCGGCCCATGCCGCGGCCGCGATGGCCGGGATGCACCACGATCGGATGCAGCTCCCACACGTTGCCGCCGTACATGCGGATGGCGCCGATCCAGCCAGCCACGCGCCCCTCCGCGTCCACCGCCGCCCAGGCCACGCGCTCGTCGTCCGTCGCGAAGGTGGCCAGCTCCGCCAGCGCATCCTCGATGCGCGGCCACGCGTCCGGCCAGTCGGCGCGAAAGCCCTCCACCAGCAGCTCCGCCGCCTGCCGCACCACCTCCCGGTCCTCCGCGCGCAGCGGGATGATGCGGACGCCATCGGGCGCGCTCACGAGGCCTTCCGGGGCGTCAGGATATTCTTCCGGAAAACGGCTGAAAAGGCTAGATTGAACATACCGTCCCCCTGGCATCCATTCCTTCGATCCCCCCTCTACCTCTACAGGAGCACGCGATGAAAAAGCTGAGGCTGAACCCCGAAGATCTGCGCGTCGAGGAATTTTCCACAACCAGGAACGGTGCCGCGAACCGCGGCACCGTGCGCGGCCACGATTTCTCGGAGCCGGAAATGTGCATGACGTACCCGGCCTATGAGTGCCCGATCACGGTGTACGTCGGCTGCCATTCCATGTCGGGCTATGCCGAGTGCATCTGCCTGCCGAATAATACCGACCTGAGCTGTGCCCCCGCATGCTGATCGTGGAGCGGGGTGCCCGGCGAAGGCGCCCCGGTCCCTTTTTCTGACGCTCAGCGGTCCATCGGGAACGCGGCCGCAACAGCATCAGCATCCAGCCTGAGGGATACCCGTCTCGCCCGGCGCCGCGTCCGCGCGTCCGCCCTGCGCCAGGACCTCCGCGTCTCTCCCGATCCATTCCTTCCGGCACACTCACGTCCCCACCTCCGGCGCGTACGCCACCGGCTCGGCACGCGGGTGCAGCGCCAGGCGGACGGTGTCGCCGGGCTCGGCGTCGTGGGGGCGGCCCTGCAGCAGCACGTCGGCGGCGCCCTCCACCTCGATGCGGTAGAACGTGGCCGCGCCGGCGAAGCGGCGGTCCGCGATGCGCCCGGGAATGCCGTCCGCCACGCCCTCCGCCGCCAGCTCGAGCGCCTCCGGCCGCACCATCACCCGCACCGCCGCGCCGGGGGCGCGGGGCGCGTCCGCCGCCAGCCGCGCGCGCCACGCGGCCCCGCCGGAAAGGCGGCAGACGGCTTGGCCGTCATCCACCGAATCCACCGTCGCGGGAAAGAAGTTGGCGCGGCCCAGAAAGCTGGCGACGAACGCGTTGGCGGGCGTGCCGTACAGCTCCTCGGGCGTGCCCAGCTGCTGCAGCCGGCCGCGGTTCAGCACGGCCACGCGGTCGGAGAGCGCGAACGCCTCCTCTTGGTCGTGGGTCACGAAGACGGCCGTCATCCCCAGCCGCTTGAGCAGCGCGCGAAGCTCGTCGCGGGTGCGCTCGCGCAGCGCGGCGTCCAGGTTCGACAGCGGCTCGTCCAGCAGCAGCAGCGGCGGCTCCGGAGCCAGCGCGCGCGCCAGGGCGATGCGCTGCTGCTGCCCGCCGGAAAGCTCCTGCACCTTCCGCCGCTCGTATCCGCCCATCTCCACCAGCTCCAGCGCGCGCACCACCTTTGGCCCGACGGCGTCCCTGCTCTCGCCGCGCGACTTGAGGCCGAACGCCACGTTCTCCCACACGTCCAGGTGCGGGAAGAGGGCGTAGTTCTGGAAGACCATCCCCACGTCGCGCTTCTGCGGCGGCAGCGCGCTTACGTCGCGGCCGCCGACCACGACGCGGCCGGAGGTAGGCTGCTCGAAGCCGGCGATCATCCGCAGCGTGGTCGTCTTGCCGCAGCCGGAGGGGCCCAACAGCGTGAGGAACTCGCCCGCCGCCACCTCCAGCGACACGCCGTCCACCGCCACCGTCTCGCCAAAGCGGCGCGTCAGAGATTCGAGTCTGAGCACGTCGGGGTCAGAATGGGAGATTGATGACCGCGAAGGCGATCATGCTCACGAAGGCCGCGAGGAACGATATGCGCACCACATGAACGGCCGTGTTGAACGCCTTGAGGTCGCGGTTGAAATGTCCTTCCACGCGGTTGAGAATGCCGAGAACCACTGCCGCCGGGCCGTCGACCTCACCCACGTCCTCGACGATCATCCGCATCGCCTCCTGTGAGGCATGTGCGCGGTTCAGCCGCATGCCGGTCATGGCCGCGTGGGCCGACATCGCCGCCACGATCGCGACGCCGAACAGGATCCAGGAGGTCGCCATCAACCAGCCTGCGCGTGGGGCGGCTGCATCTTCGGAGAGAAACTGCACGACTGAGATGCTTGCGACCAGCGCTCCGCCGGAGATCGTAACGATCGTCCGGAGAGACTCCGCCGTTCCCTCCCAGAAGGGTGCCATTCCGCGCTCCAGCTCATCCCCGAGCTCCTTCAGCACGGGAGTGAGCTGGATGATGGCCTCCACCCGCTTGCGATCAGCTTCGGTGATCGCCGTCACCGGCCGCCCTGGTTGCGGACGTGCTCGTCCCAGTAGCGCATCCAGGCGGGGCCCTGCTGCTGCAGGCGGTTCCAGTCGATGGGCTCGGGGCGGATCTGCGCACGGACGGCGCGCAGGCGCTCGGGGAGCGAATCCGCGGGAAAGTCCGTGCGCGCGGGGAGGCGAAAGAAGTCGCGCGCCGCCGGTGACAGCGCCGGGTTGCTGCCGATGAACTCCACGAACTGCCGGGCCAGCTCCGCGTTGGGCGCGCCGCGGACCACCGCGACGGCGTCCACCAGCAGCGGCGTGCCGCTGCGGGGGATCATGTAGTCGATGGGGTAGTTGTACTGCTTCTTGATGAGCTCGATGTCGGGCAGGTCCCACAGCGTCACCAGCCCCTCCTGCCGCGCCAGCTTCTGGTACAGGATGGTGGGATTCAGGACGTACTCCTTGGTCTGCCCGTCCAGCCGCCGCAGCCACTGGAACCCCTGCGCCGTGTCGCCCGTGGCGCGCAGCGAGCGGTCCAGGATCATCCCGAAGATGGTGCGCATCGTCCCGCTCGCCATCGGATCGCGGATGAGCACCTTCCCTTTCCACTGCGGCGCCAGCACGTCGTCCCAGTCCTGCGGCGCCTGGGCGGCGGGGATGGCGGCGGAGTTGTAGGCAATGACCTCGGGGGTGAGGTAGTTGCCGTGCCACAGCCCCTGCGGGCTCTTCGCCTCCGCCGGCAGCGCGCCGGCCCAGGTGGGGACGAAGCGCTCCAGCAGCGAGTCGCCCGCCGCCTGCTCGAAGAGCGGAGCCGGGGCACCCCACCACACGTCGGCCTGCGGGTTGGCGCGCTCCGAGCGGATGCGGTCGAAGACCTCCTGCGACCCCATGTCCACCCACTGCAGGTCCACGCCCGCGTGCGCCGCCTCGAACTGTTTCTCGAACGCCTGCAGCATCTCGCGGCCGTGCGGCGAGTACACGGTCACCACCTGCCCCGCGTCCCCCCCGCCGCCGCACGCGGCCGCCAGCGCGAGCGCCGCCAGCGCCCCGAACCTGCCCGCTCTATTCAGCATCGGCCTGTCGTTGATGTTGATGGCTCCGAGCCACGCCCCCTCCGGGCTCGGGGCCCCTCCCCCGGCCCCTCCCCGCTCGTTCCTCGCGGAGAGGGGAGAATTCGACTGCGCTGCGAAGGGCATCGAACTGGCGCCCGACGGAGCCCTCTCCCGCCAGCGGGAGAGGGTGTAGACGTCACACCGGCCTCTGGCGCGTTCCCGCGAACCTGGCGGAGTGCAGCCCCGCGCAGTTTGCGGGGCTTCCCGCTGTTCCAGCCGCGGATTCATCCGCCCGGGACAGATCCGGGGAGGGGGGCGGCCCACCACCTCGCCCCTACCTGCCGAAGCGCCCCGGACTCCTGTGCGACGTGCATCCCCTCTCCCACGCAGTCTGTGGGAGAGGGGATGCGAGGAACGAGCCGGGTAAGGGCCTCACGCCGCCGTCAGCAGGATCGGCTTGCCGCGGGTGATGACCAGCGTCTGCTCGTAGTGCGCGGCCAGGCCGCCGTCCGCGGTGCGCACCGTCCACCCGTCCCCCGACTCCACGAACCTGCTCGACGACTCGCCGATGATCGGCTCCACCGTGATGACCAGCCCGTGCGTGAGCGGCTGGTTGCAGCGCGGGTCGTAGTAGTTGGGAACGCTGGGCTCCTCGTGGATGGTGCGGCCGATGCCGTGGCCGTTCAGGTCGCGGATCACGCGAAAGCCGCGGCGGTGCACCTCGTCCTCCACCGCGCGGCCGATGTCGTGGACGCGGTTTCCCACGCGCGCCACCTCCATCGCCTTTGCGAACGCGGCGCGGGCGCAGTCGGCCAGGCGGCGGGCGCGCTCCGGCGCGGGCGGCACGGCGACGGTCACGGCGGCGTCCGCCATGTAGCCGTCCTTCTCGATGGTGACGTCCAGCTTCACCAGGTCGCCGGGCTGCACCACGCGCGCGCCGGGGATGCCGTGCACCACCTCGTCGTTCACGCTGATCAGCACGTCGCCGGGAAAGCCGTACACCAGCCTGGGCGCCGAGCGCGCGCCCTGCGCCCGCATCACCCGCCCGCCGATCTCGTCCAGCTCCGCCGTGCTGATCCCCGGCCGCAGCGCCTTTTCCATGGCGCGCAGGATCATCCGCACGATCCTGCCGGCGCGCTTGAGGCCTTCCAGGTCCTGCTGCGATTCGATCGACATGAACGGCGAGGGCACAGGGTACAGGTTACGATCGGCCCAGCGTACTCTCGTACTTCGTACTTTCGTACTCCTACTTCGCGCCGAGCGCCAGCAGGTTGGCGAACAGCCGGTATGCGCCCGGCACCCCCTGCGGGAACTGGCGGAAGAACGCCAGGCCGGTGTAGACGTACGTCCCCCGCCCGTGCCGGGCGATCAGCAGACCGCCCTTGAGCGGCGTCTCGCCCGGGTCGCCGGTCTCCAGCACCGGCGTATAGGCCGGGTCCCACGTCTCCGCGAAGTACAGCCC
The DNA here is from genome assembly GCA_036379135.1 of Longimicrobium sp. GTDB lineage: Bacteria > Gemmatimonadota > Gemmatimonadetes > Longimicrobiales > Longimicrobiaceae > Longimicrobium. The sequence goes on along the minus strand of DASUVG010000153.1, from coordinate 9,690 downwards.
GCGCTCCTGCACCCATCCCGCCCAGTCCGACTCCCCGATCCGGTTCGGCGTGGTGAAAACGGGGTGCGCGGGGTCGATCATCCGCACCGGCGCGTTCTCGTCCGTCACGCGGCCGTGCGGGCGCGCGATGGTGATGGGAAAGGGGGTGAAGCCGCCCTCCACGATCTCGTGCTTGTTGTACTGCACGATCATCGTTCCGCCACGCGACACCCACTCCAGCAGCCGCCGGTTGTGCGCCATCAGGTCCGTGCGCACCTCGTACGCGCGGCTCCCGGCGATGATGACGTCGAAGCGGTCCAGGTCTCCCTCCGCCAGGTCGTCCGCGTCCAGCAGCTCCGGCGTGATCCCCAGGTTCGCCAGGAACCCCGGCCCCTCCTCGCCCGCCCCCTCGATGTACGCCACGCGCAGCCCCTGCGGCACGCGGACGTCGATCGCACGGACGACGGAGCGCGCGTCGTGGTACAGCGGCCGGGCGCGCACGTGCGGGTAGTCGATCATCTGCACGCCGCGCTCGAAGCGCCGCCCGTCTTCGGCGACGAAGACGGCGGAGACGGGATGGTCCCCCGCCCGCGCGCTGGCCGGCGCGGTGACCGTAAAGCGCACCTCGCGCACCTGCCCCGGCTCATCGAAGCGCACGGGGACGGACGCCGGCTCCACGCGCCACCCGGCCGGCACCTCCAGCCGCGCCGTTCCGGCGATCCCGCCCGGCTGCTCAGCCGCGAGCCGTACCGTGTAGGTGATGGGGCGCGGCGCCGCGGTGGAAAGCACGCGCGCCGGCGGGTCCAGCAGCACGGATACGGCGGGGACCACCATCACCGGCCGGCGCAGCTCGCCCTGCCGCAGGTCCACCTCGCGATAGGTGACGTCCGTGCAGAAGCTCAGCCGCTGGCCGTTCACCTCGCCGTCGGCGCACACCGTAAGCGGCGGCGGCTCGAACGGATGGGATTCGGCCATGTCGCGGTCGTCCATCTCCCAGTGGTACAGGTCGCCCCGGCGCGGCTCGCGGAGAAAGTACGGCTCCGTGGGGTCCGCCCCCTCCGGCACGTGCACCTTCCACCGCTGCGTCAGCAGGGCGCCGGGCGCCACGGTGGCCTCCACGCCGGGTCCGGGGACCGTATCCACCGGGGTGGCGGACCAGTCTCGTCCGGCGTGCATCCCGGGGGTCAGGCTGCGCACCCGTATGGGCTCCGCGCCGCCGTTCCAGAGCGTGACCTCCACGTCCACCGTCTGCCCGGGCGCCAGCCGCGCGTCGCTGGCCACGCCGTCGATCACCAGCCCCAGCGCCGAGACCGCCGCCTCCTGCACCTTGAGGATCTCGTCCATGATGTCGGACGAAAGGTCCGCCACGCCGTTGGTGCGCGGCAGGGAATCCCGCGCCATCCACAGCGTCCCCAGCGCCTCCAGCAGCCCCGCCGCGCTGGCGCGCGGGTCCAACGGGTTGAAGCGCGCGCGGACGGCCTCCACCTGCTGCTGATACCGCTGCAGCGCGCGCGCGGTGGTGCTCTCCGCCGGGCCGTCCAGCGCGAGCGTGGTGTCGATCCCCGCCCAGACGGACGGCTCCGGGCCCGTGGCGCCCTCTGGCAGGATGCGGCGCAGGGTGCCCCAGCGCGGGCCGGGAAGCTCCGGCCGCCCCATGTCCTGCGAGCGATGCCGCGAGCGGCTGGCCATCGACAGCTGGAAGGGCGAGCGGCCGATGAGGGGGTCCAGGTTGCCGATGGGCACGCGCACCGTGGCGTCCTGCGCGTTGCCGCGCAGCGACTGGTACAGCTTCGCGGTCTGCCACGCGGTGCCCGGGCGCGACCCGTCCGCCGCGGCGGCGAACGCCTCGCGCGCCAGGATGGCCGACACCTGGTGGTGGCCGTGCCCGTCGCGCGGGGTGCCGCTGAAGACGGTGACGATGACGTCGGGGCGGAACTGGCGGATGACGAAATCCACGTCGCGCAGGATCTCCTCGCGCGGCCAGTGCCGGAACGTCTCCTCCGCGCTCTTGCTGAAGCCGAAGTCGTACGCGCGGGTAAAGAACTGCCGCGCGCCGTCCACGCGGCGGGCGGCCAGCAGCTCTTCGGTGCGCAGCAGCCCCAGCCCCTCGCCCAGCTCCGGGCCGATGCCGTTCTGCCCGCCCTCGCCGCGCGTAAGGGAGAGGTACGCCACCTCGGCGCCCTCTTCCAGCGCGAAGCGGGCGAGCAGCTGCGTGTCCTCGTCGTCCGGGTGCGCGCCCACCATGAGGACGCGCTTGGTGGTGCCCAGCCTGCGCAGCTGCAGTCCCAGCGCGGTTGCGCCGCGGTACTCGCTTCCGCCGTTCTGCGCCTGCCCCGCGCGCGGGGCCATCGGCAGCAGCAGCGCCGCCGCCAGCGTTCCGATTGCGACACGTCGAAGGTTCATCCCGCCAAGCTATGTCACGGGTTCCGGGCGCACAACGCCTCGCGCGCCCCGCCGTCCGTCCATCACCTCCATGCCTGAGGCGGTGCGCCGCGCGGGCTTCGCCCCCGGCGTTCCCTGGACGCGGGGATGGCGGCTCACCCGGACCCGCCTGCGCCGTCCATCTGCTCCCCCGGCGTGCCGCAGGTGTTCCCCTCACGGCGCAAGTTGATTAGAATGAAGGCGTTCCCTCTCCCACCCACCGCCGTTCCTCCCTCCCTCGGGCAACCATGCCTTCGACTTCCGTAACCCCTTCCGTCCCGTCGCTCAAGGAGCAGCTGGTCCGCGAGACCTGCTCCATGGTGCGCCACCTGGTTACCAACGGCACGCGCGTTCCATCGCGGCTGGTGCAGGCGACGGAGCAGTACGAGGCCGCGCTGGAGCGCGGCGCCCCCGTCGACACCGCCGGCCTGGCCGCCACCCACGAGCGGCTTTCGCGGCTGGTGGCGCCCGCCAAGCCCGGCACCCTGTACCTGCTGGACTACAGCTTTCACCAGGCCGGACGCTGGAGCTCGCTGGGGCCCGTCAAGCAGGTGCGCGACATGGTGAAGGTCGCCATCGTGTGCGTGGTGACGTTCATCCTGCTCAGCGTGCTGCAGCTGGTGGAGGCACACCCCGACATCACCCTCTTCGGCAGCGGGCACCGGTACCTGGTGGTGCGCGTCATCCTGGAGCGCGTCTTCTGGCTCTCGGCCGCGGGGATCGGCGCCTCGTTCGCCATGCTGTTCCAGCTGAACGACCTGATCGTCACGCGCACGTACGATCCCGACGAGGCGGCGTCGTACTGGGTGAAGTTCTTCCTGGGCGTGGTCGCCGGCTTCATCCTGGTGGCGCTGGTGCCCATGGACCCTACGGCCGACAGCGGGGCAGAGGCGCTGGGCCCCCCCACCATCGCGCTGCTGGGCGGCTTTTCCGCCTCGGCCGTGTACCGCATCCTCACCCGCATGGTAGAGGCGCTGGAGTCCATCTTCAGCGGCGGCGCGCGCGAGCAGATGCTGGCCGCGGAAAAGGCTTCCGCGATCCGGGCGGCCGAAGAGACCGGGCAGGCGCGGCTGGCGCTCGCCGGGCAGCTGATCCAGATCCAGGAGCGCATTGCGGCGGGGCTCCCCGCCGACCAGGCGACGGCGCAGCTGCGGCAGGTGGTGTCGGGTCTGATCGCCGCCGCCGACCAGATCGCCGCGCCCTCGCGGACGCCGGGTGCGGGGGCGGACAAGGTGCCCGCCTTCGCCGTGGTGTCCGATTCTCCGCAAGCCGATGCGGCTGGGGAGGATACGCTCGCATCGGCGGATGAGGACGGCTCGGCGGCGCGGCAGCCCGAAGAGAGCGCCGCCGCCGCGGGGTGAAAACCGGCCCTTGACAAACCCGCGGGAAGTGGATTACACTCTCCGCCCTGGGAGTCGCGTCCCTGATGTATACCGGTCGATGAGACCGGCCCCGGACCACGGAACCACCGTGGACCGGCGGCATCAGGACGCGGCTCTTTTTTTGTCCGTACGGCGGGGATCGCCCCGCCCAGACGCACACGCACGAACGACGAAACGCACCACGATGCATCGCCCCATTCACCCTGCCCGACACGCGCAACCGGCGGCCGACACGGCCCGCTCCGGCATGGCGTCGTCGTGCGCGGTGAAGCCGCGGGCGCCACGCCCGGGCTTTGGCCCGGCGGGGCTGGGTACAGGTGCGGGATCGGCAGAGCTCGGACTCGGCACGCCCAAAGTGGGCGGTCGTTCGGGTCGCTGGCTCGGGCAGGACCGGCGGGAGCGGTACAGGCAGCGCGGGAGGTCCGTGGCACGCCCCTAGGGGACGTGATTCTCACGAGCCATTGGGAGCGACGCGCCATTCGCCCCGCCCGCGCAACGACGCAGGCGGGCGTTTTTCGTTTCCCCACACACGCGGGAGGGGGATGGGATGATTCACGGAGGCAGTTCGCGGTAACGCAGGGCCGGCGGGGCGCCGAGCGCCGACACGGGTGGACAAACGCGACCCCTCGCGCGGGGCGAAGCGTTCCCGCCGGCCCACACCGGGGAAATACGCTGGATGATGGTGGCCGTAGCTCAACGGCCAGAGCGCCGGACTGTGAATCCGGAGGCGGCGGGTTCGATTCCCCCCGGCCACCCCAGCGGGCCGTATCGACCGACAGGAATGCCCGTAGCTCAGCCCGGCAGAGCACCGAGCAAAACGCTTCCGCCGCTCCTTGCCCGCCACGCGCGGGCCGCAGGTGGACGCTTAACGGGACTCGGAAGTCGCGGGTTCAAATCCCGCCGGACATTCCGGATCCTGAGGGGCATCCGCCGGCCGGAGCGCCGGATGGATGAAGATGGATCGATGGATGGAAGGGACGGAGCAGGATCGTGGGCCTGTAGCTCAGCTGGTAGAGCACTGCCTCGCCGCAACTTGTCCGCGCCCCCGCGCGGGCCGATGGCCGAGGGTTATCGACTTTTACTCGAGGGTCGCGGGTTCGAGTCCCGCCAGGTCCACTGCAGGCAACAGGGAATCGCGAGTCGCGGGCAATCGCTTCGGATGAGGTGGTGCGCGTCCAGGCGCGATCGAATTCTCCCCTCACCGCGAAGAACGGGCGGGGAGGGGCGGGGGAGGGGCCCCAGAGGGCATGGGTGGGTCGAACAGTCCCGGTTATCGCTCCAGACTACGCCGGAACATGCGACCCGGGGGCCGAGCTGATCCCTCATCCGCCCGTGCCGTCCTTTCATGGCAGTCCATTTCATCGCACAAGGCCCGGACGGGTCGCACGGCACCGGTTATCGCACCCTTACCCGGAGAAACACGCGAACCCGGGGACCGGTCCGACTCATCATCCGTCCAGGGCTGTCTGAAGCAAAGGAGCCGCGTCCGGTGTGCACCCCTCTCCGTCCCTTGCCCGCCCCGCGCGGGCCGAAGGTGGAGGGTTACCTGGTCGCACGGGTTCGAACCCCGAACCGGCGCGCGCTCCACGCAGGTCCGGCCCTCCGGGTCGAATTCGTCCGGTTATCGTCTGTCACACGACTCCGTTCCATGCAGTTACCGAGAAACCACCGGGCGAAGCACCCCATCCGGAAGGCCGGAAAACCCCGCCGCGGCGGCGGGTCGAATCGCAATCGGGTTACCGGGCCTCGTGCCGTGTGAAAAGCGGTCGTGGCATCACCCGGGCGAAGCGGATCAATTCCGCCGCGGCACATCATCCACTCTCAGCCCGGAAAGGAGGGCGAGAAGAACATGCTGGATTTCACCAGGCACTTCGCGACCCGCGTCCGGGCGATGCTCACGCCGCAGTCGGAGCCCGTCCCGGGCTCCGGGCAGGTGCCCAACTCGGCGGGCGGGTACGCCTGGGCCATCAACCCGTGGGACCGGCTGGACCGGTTCCTGGTCCTCGGCAGCGAGGGCGGCACGTACTACGTGGGCGAGCGCAGGCTCACCCTGGAGAACGCGCACGCCGTGGCCGGCTGCATTGCCGAGGACGGCCCCCGCGTGGTCGCCCGCGCGGTGGAGATGAGCGAGAGCGGCCGGGCTCCGAAGAACGATCCCGCGCTGTTCGTGCTGGCCATGGCGGCCGGCTTGGGCGACGAGCCCACGCGCGCCGCGGCGCTGGCCGAGCTGCCGCGGGTGGCGCGCACGGGAACGCACCTGTTCCACTGGCTGCAGTACGTCCGCGGCTTTCGCGGCTGGGGGCGCGGCGTGCGGCGCGCCGTGGCCGGCTGGTACACGCAGAAGGCCCCGCGCGAGCTGGCGTACCAGCTGTTGAAGTACCCGTCGCGCGACGGGTGGAGCCACCGCGACGCGCTGCGGCTGGCGCACCCGCGGCCGGCCACCGACGAGCAGCGCGCGCTGTTCGCCCGGGCGGTGTCCCGGTCGCGCGACGCGGTGGAGGGGGAGGGCGGGGCGCTGGCGCTGGTGCGCGCGGCCGACCGGCTGCACGCCGACGCGGAGATGGACCCGCGGCAGGCGGCCGCCGTCATCCGCGAGAACCGGCTGACGCGCGAGATGGTGCCCACCCCCCTGCTGGCGCACCCCGCGGTCTGGGAGGCGCTGCTGGAGGAGATGCCGCTCACCGCGCTCATCCGCAACCTGGCCACCATGACCCGCGTGGGCCTGGTGGCGCCGGGGAGCGCCGCGTCGCGAAAGGTCGCGGAGCGGATCGGGGACGCGGGCGCGCTGCAGCGGGCCCGCGTGCACCCGGTGCAGGTGCTGAGCGCGCTGCGCACCTACGCCTCCGGGCGCGGCGTGCGCGGACAGGCGGTGTGGCAGCCGGTGGCCGAGGTGGTGGACGCGCTGGATGCGGCGGTCTACCTGGCCTTCGGCTCGGTGCAGCCGGCGCGCCGTCGGATGATGCTGGCGCTGGACGTGTCCGGCTCCATGACGGCGTCGGTGCTGGGGATGGACCACCTGAGCTGCCGCGAGGCATCGGCGGCGATGGCGCTGGTGACGGCGGCCACCGAGCCGGAGCACTTCTTCACCGCGTTCACGGCGGGGAGCTACGCGTCCAGGTGGGGCGGGACGAGCAGCGGCCTGTCGCCGCTGTCCATCAGCCCCCGCCAGCGGCTGGACGACGTGGTGCAGTCCATCAGCAGCTTTCCGTTCGGCGGGACGGACTGCGCCCTGCCGATGATGGAGGCCGAGAAGCACCGGTGGCCGGTGGACGTGTTCGTGGTCTACACGGACAACGAGACCTGGGCGGGGAGCATCCACCCGGCGCAGGCGCTCCGCCGGTACCGGGAGCGGATGGGGATCGCCGCGAAGCTGGTGGTGGTGGCGATGGCGTCCAACGGGTTCAGCATCGCGGACCCGGACGACGCGGGAATGCTGGACGTGGTGGGCTTCGACGCCGCCGCGCCCCAGCTGATCGCCGACTTCGCGCGGTAGAGGGCACGGACCGGGACGCCGGTCCGTGCCCCTCCGTGGGGGGCCGGACCCATCCTGGAACGTGAACCCTTTTCCGGGGCCGCGGCGGAGTGCCGCGGTCCCTGGTCTACCGAACCAACGACGTATGACGAAGCTCAAGCAGAAGGAGGAGACGCCGGATCAGCGGCCCGGGCCGGGGGACTACTACATGGTGGTCGCGCAGTACAGCACCTGGTACGTGTCGCCGGAGACGGCGGCGCGCATGGGGCGTGCACTGGACCGGCGGTGGCGGCCGCGCTGGGTCAAGTTCGTGGACCTGACCGGCAGCCGCGCGTGGGTGCGCACCGACAGCATCGAGTGCATCAGCGAGAGCACCGAGCTGCAGCGCACCAATGACCGGCAGTTCAACTACCTGCGGCGCAAGGAAGAGCGCACCGACCGCCGCTGGGATGACGACGAGTACTGAGACGGATGAGGACGGTCGGGCCGGTTCACGCGAGTGGGCCGGCCCCGCATCCGATGGGCATCGATCAAGGCCGGCCACGTGATTGGCGGTTGAAACCGCGGCTGGAAGGGCATGAAGTCCGCCTCCGCGGACTGTAGCTGGCTCATTACAACGAGCAGGTGGCTAGTGAAGCTTTTGGCGCAACGTCTTGAGCGAGAGCGCGATAGGAACAAGCTGTTCGCTCAAATCGCGTGTCAGGCCGTCGATCTTTTTACAGCACTCAGGACTCCAGAGGTGCTGCAGGAGGTTCAGGAAGGGCTGCTTCTCGGGTTACTTGAAGCAGAGGAGCAAATACAAAAAGCGAATGTGCGTGAGGCTCATCGTCGGAAGAATTGGGGCCGACTGACGTGGTTGGATCCAGCTAGTCACGAGCGTCGTGGACGTCATCTTCGTCTCGCTCAACTTCTCGCGTCTATTTTTCATGAACGCCGGAATATCATTCGTCAATGTGGCGACGCGCTTGCTTGGCTCCTGCTCCACCACAACCCTCGTCAGTTCGAGGCGCTGTTCTCCGCAAGCCGAAATCATCACCTGACACGAGGGCTCGGACTTGACGGAGTTCGGAATGTGCTGAGGAGTGCACACGAAACGGGAAAGTTCCTTGCTTTGAACGCTGATCTCACCCGATGCCTTGGATTTGGTGACATTGTAGTTATCCCAACTGAGGGACGCTGGATCAGACCACTTGTGTACGAGGTTAAGACTCACCGGCTGGGTGCTGAAGTCGAGATTGAGCTGTTCGCGCATCGCATTCACCACCCCATCGATGAGCAATTCGACCTCTCATTCTACGAAGCATTGAACTTCCAGGAAGGTGTCGCAAAAAAGCTTACGTCGCGGGCAGAGCGGCAGTGGAATGAGTTAGGAGAGCGGGCGAGAATGCTGATAGATTTTACACACGGCATTGTATCGAACGTGCCAGTAAGGTCTGGGAGATGGCGGAAGGTTGTGAAGGTGGTGATAGAAAAAGCCCTTCACTACGGAACGGCCTATGACTGTCCAGAGCCCAATCTAGTATACCGGGCATTTCGGCGGGACCAGGCTCCTCCCACGAAGAGAGGACCGTCTAGTACCGCAGAGTTAATTGTCAACGAAGCACTTATGCCTAGTGGATCTAGGCCGGCGTGGCTCTCAACAGACCAGTTCATACATGATGACGTGTATTCGAAAGCGATACCGCCAGTCGCACTTTGGGATCTCCCACGGCCGGTTCGGTGCGCAGTGCTCACGGGAGATGTGATTCTGATATGTGTCTGGGACTTCTCCGTCTGGAAAGCAGAGTTTGAACGTTTGGGAATATCGTTCACCGATGTCGATGGTGCCTGGCAACTATCTTTGGGAGAAACAAAGGCACACCTAGACCTGATTGAGGTCCGTACGGTATTAGGAGCAGTAGCTTTTGCGGGCGCGAGTCCAAGAGATGTGGTGAGCAGTTTAGCAAAGTCGCTGTAGAATTCCACGAGGTATCCAATGCGTATCTTCGGACAGCACGAGGAGGGAACGATCCTCCAGATTCAGAACGTCGCGCGTAACGCGGAGCTCGTTTCGCTTATGGCTGACGGGCACGTCGGTTTTACAATGCCGATTGGCGGTGTCGCGGCGTACGACAACAAGGTTTCCGTCGTGGGCGTAGGCTTCGACATCGCATGCGGCGTGGCGGGGATTCGCACCGATCTCACCGTCAGCGACATCACGCGCGGGCTGACGCTGGACGAGATCAGGCGCAACCCGCACCGGATCGCGCAGGACCGCAAGGCCAACAAGCTGGCGGACGAGATCCAGTCGACGATCTCGTTCGGCATCGGCCGCAAGAACAACGCGGACGACGCGCCGGTGGACCACCCGCTGTTCCTGGACCCGGCGTGGTACGCCATCCCCAACACGGGCGGCTACCGCGACACCCTGCGCGACAAGGCGCGGCGCCAGCTGGG
>DASUVG010000152.1:0-4409 GCA_036379135.1 Longimicrobium sp. | reverse complement strand
GTGAGCGCCGGCTCCTCGCCCTGGTCCAGCGCGCGGGTGAACTCGCGCAGCGCCTCTTCGTACAGCCCCTTCTGGCGGAACGCGATCCCCAGGTTGTAGTGCGCCAGCACCTCGCCGGCGGCCACCTCGGGACGGCGGACGCGGCCGCCCACCAGCTCCTGGTAGCGGGCGGACGAGTAGCGGTCCAGCGACAGGTTGGTCTGCGCCTTGGCGTAGTTGGGGTTCAGCTGCGTGGCGCGGCGGCTGCTGGCGCCGGCGCGCTCCATGTCGCCCATGTCGCCGTAGACGAAGGCGAGCACGTAGTGCGCGTCGGCCAGGTCGGGGTTCACCTCCACGGCGCGGGTGAGCTCCCGCAGCGCCTCCTCGTTCAGGCCGCGGTTGTAGTACAGCTCGCCCAGGGAGAAGTGGAGCACGGCGCTGTCCGGGTCCATCCGCAGCGCCTGGCGGAACCACTCCATGGCCGCCTCGAAGTGGCCGCCCGCCTTTTCCGCCTGCCCCAGGTGGATGAGCGTGGTGAGGTCGTCCTGGTCCGTGGCCAGGACGCGCCGAAGCTCGGCGACCGCGCCCGCGCTGTCGCCGGTGTTGAGGTACGCCTGGGCCAGCCGCCGGCGCGCGTCGGAATCCGTGGGATCCTCGCGCAGCCGCTCGCGCAGCTCGCTGATCAGGCGGTCGTAGAAGCCGGTGTTGAAGTAGGCGATCTCCAGGTTGCGCTGGGCAACCTGCATCTTGGGGTCGATGGCCAGCGCCCGCTGGAACTGGGCGATGGCCTCCTCGTACATCCCCTTGTTGAAGTAGAGGACGCCCAGGTTGTTGTGCGCGCCCGCGTCGGCCGCGTCGATGCGCTGGGCGAAGCCGCGGAGGATGCGGAGGTCCCGCTCCGAGTGGGGCGGCCGGGCGGCCGCTTCGGGGGCGGCGGGGTCCGTCACGTTCAGGCCAGGCGGATGGACCGCAGGATGATCTGCAGCGACTCCACGTCGGGAAGCAGAAGGAACTGCCCCATCACCTTTTCATCGGAATCCATCTGGAACTCGGTCTGAATGCAGAACACCACGTCGCGCTCGTGCCCGAAGTTGGTGTAGGCCGTGGTCATCACCGCCCCGCACAGGTCGATCACCAGCGAGGGCACCGAGGGAAGCAGCATGAGCCCCATGAAGTCGCTGATGGCGTTCATGTAGGCGGCGCTGAGGATGTTGCCGGCCTCCTTGATGGCGCTCTGCTCCAGCTCGCCGAAGACGTGGGCGCTGCCTTTGGGACGATGCAGAAGCATCTCCGCCAGGCGCATGGCCGCGGGACGGGGAAAGATGAGCAGCGTGCGCCCGGTCAGGTCGCCCAGCATGTGCATGAGCACGGCGGCCACCACCTCGTCGGCGTTGCCGATGACGTCGGGCACCTCCTCCAGCGGCACCACCTGCAGCCGGGGGACGTTGATCATGATGCGGGTGTTGGTCATCTGCGACAGCGCCGTTGCGGCGTGCCCCGCGCCCATGTTGGACACCTCGCGCAAGCCGTCCAGCTGCACCGCCTGCAGGTCCCGCAAGTCGATCGTCATCTGACGCTGGTTCCGTGGATTCGGTTCAATGCTGCTGGATGCTGCTTCGAATTACCGGCGCTCCGGCCTGCTCCTGCGCGACGAGCGCGCCCCCTCCGGGCTCGTAAACCTCGCCCACCTCCCCCAAAAACCCCTGGGGGAGGTTGGGTGCAGCCGACCGATCCCGGCTCGGCGACCGACATCACGCTGGCGCCCGCGGGCGCCCCCTCTCCCCCGGCCCCTCTCCCCCGCTGCGCGGGAGAAAGGGGAGAATTCGATCCCGTTTCCGAACCTCCCCGCCGTTTTCCCGCTCAACGCAGGGAGCGCGTCGGCACGGCACGAGAAAACTCCGTTAACTCCGTTGACTCCGTGTGAGGCCCATCTTTTCCTGCCCCCGCCGGAACACCCTAGGCCGATGTCGCGGCGGCGCCGAGAAGGCTGCCGGCGTCCAGGATGAGCGCGGGGCGGCCGTCGGAAAGGATGGTGGCGCCGCTGAACAGGCGCAGCGTGTCGGCGGTGGCGTCGAACGCCTTGACCACGATCTCCTGCTGCCCCACCAGCGCATCCACCTCCAGCCCCACCCGCTGCTCCCCCACCTCCAGGATCACCGCCGCGCGCTTCCCCTCCGGCCGTACGCCGTTGCTGCTCAGCAGCCTGCGCAGCGAGTGCAGCGGGATCACCTCGTCGCGCAGGTAGGCCACCGGGCGGCCCTTCACGGCGCCGATCTCCTCCGGCTGCAGGTGCACCGTCTCGCCCACGTGCGTCAGCGGCAGGGCGTACGTCTCGCCGCTCTGGCGGACGAGCAGCGCGCGGACGATGGCCAGCGTCTGCGGCAGCTGCAGCGTCATCGACGTGCCCTGCCCCGGGACGCTGGCGATCTCCAGCATGCCGCCCAGCGCCCGCACCCGGGTGGCGACCACGTCCAGCCCCACGCCGCGCCCCGACACGTCCGTCACCGTCTCCGCGGTGGAGAAGCCGGGGCGGGTGATGAGGCGCGCCACGTCGTCGTCGCTCATTCCCCGCGCGTCTTCGGCGGTCACCAGGCCGTTAGCGAGCGCCCTGGCGATCACCTTCTCGCGCTGGATGCCGCGGCCGTCGTCTTCCACGCGGATGACGATGCGGCTGCGTTCGCGGGCGGCGGACAGGCGCAGCGTCCCCGTCTCGGGCTTGCCGGCGGCGCGGCGCTCGGCGGGCGACTCGATGCCGTGGTCCAGCGAGTTGCGGAGCAGGTGGACCAGCGGGTCGCCGATCTCGTCGAGCATCGACCGGTCCAGCTCGATCTCCTTGCCCTCGATCACGAAGTCCACGCGCTTGCCCAGCGAGCGGGCCGCGTCGCGCACCAGGCGCGGAAAGCGGTCGAACACCTGCCAGACGGGCGCCATGCGGGCCTGCATGATCTCGTCCTGCAGCTCACCGATGAGCCGCGCGGCCTGGTCGATGGAGTCCGCCAGCTCCGGCTCGGCCGCGCCCGCCAGCCGCCGCATGCGGTCGCGGACGATCACCAGCTCGCCCACCCCGTTCACCAGCGCGTCCAGGCGGCGCAGGTCCACGCGGATGTTGCGCGCCCGCCCCGCCGCCCCGGACTGCGCGGCGGCCCCCGCCTCGGCGGACGCGGCCTCGTCGGGGTGGGCGGGGGCGTCCATCAGCCCGCGGGCGATCTCCACCTCGCGGATCTCGCCGGCCGCGCGCAGCGCCGCCTCGATCTCCTCGGCGGCGGCGGCCGAGCGCAGGACGAAGCGGACGGTGCCCGCGAAGTCCTGCTCCTGCATGGCCGCCTCGGAGGGCTCCAGGCTGGTGACCGTCCCCAGCCCGCGCGCCGCGCGCACCGCCATGAACGCGCGCACCCCCGGCAGCGCCGAGGCGGGATCCACCGCGATGCGCACCCGCATGGCGGCGTCCTCGTCCGCGTCCACGTCCAGCGTGGGGGCGGCAGGGGCCGCGGGCGCCTGCTCGACGGCGCCGGGCCCGGACGCGAGCGCCTCCATCGCCTGCGAAGGCGCCTGGGTGCCGGACAGCGCCCGGAGCCGCGCGACGACGGGCGCCACCGAGCCCCCGTCGTCATCCCCCTCTTCCACCGCCGTCTCGATGCTCAGCTCCAGCGCGTCGCACCCCGCGAACAGCGTGTCGATGAGCTCCGCGTCGGGCGTCATCCGCCCCAGGCGCACGCGGTCGAGCAGGTCTTCCATCTCGTGGGCCAGGTCCGCCACGGCGCGGTAGCCCATGGTGGCCGACATCCCCTTGATGGTGTGCACCGCGCGGAACAGCCCCTCCACCGCGTCCCTGGAGCGCGGATCGCTCTCCAGCGTAAGCAGCAGGTGGTTGATGGCGGAGACGTGCTCGCGGGATTCGCTGAGGAATAGCTCCGCGTACTGCGAGAGTTCCATCAAGTGCGCCGGTTGAGGAGCAGAAGTACCTAGTGCCCAGTACCCAGTGCCAAGTAAAGCCCACTAGGCACTGGGCACTGGGTACTTGGCACTTTTTATCCCAGCACCCGCTGCACCGCCTCCAGCACCCGCGACGGCTGGAACGGCTTGACCACGAAGTCCTTGGCGCCGGCCTGGATGGCCTCGATCACCAGCGCCTGCTGGCCCATGGCGCTGCACATCAGGATTCGGGCGCCGGGGTCTTCCCTGGTGATCTCGCGCACGGCATCGATGCCGCCCATGTCGGGCATCACGATGTCCATGGTGACCAGGTCGGGCTTGTGCTGCCGGTACTTCTCGACGGCCTGAACGCCCGTCTCGGCCTCGGCGACGATCTGGAATCCGGCCTGCGTCAGGATGTCGCCGATCATCGTCCGCATGAAGATGGCGTCGTCGCAGATCAAGACGGTCTGGCTCATTGGCGTCTGTTGGGGTGCCGGGTTGGGGCGCTGGCGCCC
>DASUVG010000151.1:0-4041 GCA_036379135.1 Longimicrobium sp. | reverse complement strand
CCGCGCGATTCCGTCACCTGACTACATAGCGCAGGTCATGCCCCAATCCCGCTGGACGCTCATGCTCGTCCCGCACGACAACGAGCGCGTTCGCTCGTTCCAGGTGTCGGGCAAGAGCATTCGAGCCGCGCTCTCCGCCGTCCTGATGTGCGCCCTGCTGCTGGGCACCTTCAGCATCGCCTTCTTCGTCAAGCAGTCCAGGCACGTTCAGAACGCCTCGCTGCGGGCCGAGAACGATGCCCTGGCCGGCGAGGTGGACGAGATCCGGCAGCAGATGGAGGCGCTGGACGCGTCCATCGCCGCGCTGACGCAGAAGGACGAAGAGCTGCGGGTGGTCGCGGGGCTGCCGGAGATCGACCCGGACGTGCGCCGCGTGGGCATTGGCGGGCCGGGGACGGGCGGGGCGTCGGCGACGCTGGCGCGGCTGAACCCCCGGGTGGGGCGCAAGGTGGAGACGGCGGAGCAGGACCTGGGCGCGCTGGTTCGCCGCGCCGCCCTGCTGCGCACCAGCATGGACGAGGCGCTCACCACCATCGAGCGCAACCGCGAGCGCATGGCGTCCACCCCCACCATCCTCCCCGCCAACGGGCACCTTTCCTCGCTGTTCAGCGGCACCCGCTACCACCCGGTGCTGCGCATCTCCCGGCCTCACAAGGGGATCGACATCGCTGCCCGCGTGGGCGAGCCCATCCTGGCCGCCGCCCGGGGCCGCGTCGTCTTTGCCGGCAACAAGAGCAACGGCTACGGCAACATGGTGGAGATCGACCACGGCTACGGCTACGTGACGCGCTACGCCCACGCCAGCCGCCTGCACGTGCGCAACGGGCAGACGGTGGACCGCGGCACCCGCATCGCCGACGTGGGCGCCACCGGCCTTACCAGCGGCCCGCACCTGCACTACGAGGTGGAGCAGAACGGCCGCCAGGTGGACCCGCTGAACTTCGTGATCGGCGACGCGCTTCCCTGAACGGCGCGGATTCGGTGGATGGATGATGATCGAGGAGCGCCGCACCGGCGCTCCTCTTCGTTTCTCATGAAAGAACCAAACTGATTGGCCTCACACGGAGTCAACGGAGTCAACGGAGTTTTCTCGTGCCGTTTCCGAATCATTCATCCACATCCGTGATGAAGTGGAGGAAACGGCTCTCGAGATCGCCTTCGCTCCGAAGCCTCACTCCGTTGACTCCGTTGACTCCGTGTGAGGCATTTCTTTTTGTCTTCCGCTCACGCCGCACTGGCCGTAAACGAAGAATGGTGAAAGATTAAGGGTTCCGCGCCGGCAGGACCGCCGGGCGGGGCTTTTCCGTTCATCGCATCGATGCTGAATCTCGCAGTCGCTTTCGCGCTCGCCTTTGCCGCGCCCGATACCGTGCCGCCGCCCGAGCCCGACGCCGCCGTGCTGGCGGAGCCGGCGATCGTGGTGCTGCGGCAGCCCGCGCTCCCCATCGTCGCGCTGCGGCTTTCGCTGCTGGCGGACGATCCGCCGGGGTACGCGGGCGCCGGCCACCTGATGCAGCACCTGCTCCTGCCGCGGCTGGAGGAGCGCATCGCGCGCGTGGGCGGCCGCGTGCAGGCCGTCCGCACCTCCGACGCCGTGGTCTACACCGTCGTGGGGCCCGCGGGGGAGCTGGAGTACCTGGCCGAGACGCTGCGCGCCGTCCTCCGCGCCCCCGCCGCGGGGACGGCGGAGATGCTCTCCGCCACCGCCGCGGTCGCGCAGGAGCGCGGCGCCGAGCGCGAGATCGCGCCGCAGTACGTCCGGGCCGCCCTGCGCGCCCGCCTGTTTCCCGGCGACCTCCCCGCGGCGGGGACCGACGCCGCCATGGCGCGGCTGAACACGGCGCGGATGGACGCGGTGTGGGCGGCCATGTACCGCCCCGAGCGCGTCTCCATCGTGGCCGTGGGCGACGTGGAGATCGCCGGCGTGCGCCGTGCCTTTCGCGACGTTCCCGCGGCGGCGGGCGAGGGCGTGGCGCCGCTGGCCGACACCGTGCGCGCCTTTGCCGCCGACACCCCGCAGGCCACGCGTGGCTGGTTCGGCCGGGCGTGGAGCGCGTCACAGGCCGACCCGGCGGCGCTCACCGTGACGGTGCGCCTCCTCCGCAACCACCTGCGCCGGCGGATGACGCGCTCCGCGGTGGACGTGGAGCACTGGTGGACGCACCACGGGCAGGCGCTGGCGCTGGTCGTGGCCACGGCGGACTCCCTGGTGCCGGTGGCGCGGCGGACGGTGGAGGGCTCGCTCACCGGCCTGCGCGACAACCTGGACGAGACGCTGGTGCGCGACGCCGCCGCCAGCGTGCGCCGGGAGATGCTTTTCTTTGCCCGCACGCCGGAGCGGATGGCCGACGTGCTGGGCGCCTTTTCCGACCGCGGCGAGGCCGCCGGCTCCGCGCAGCGCTTCTACGCCGCCGTGGCCCAGGTGACGGAGGACGACGTGCGCGCCGTGCTGGAGCTGCTGCTGGCGGAAGAGGCCGCCATCGTGGAAGTGCCCCCCCAGCGCCTGGTGCGCGAGTGACGGCGCGGATTGGATCGGTCGCCGGCTGGATGGCGCTCGCCCTGCTGGCCGCCCGGCCGGCGGCGGCCCAGGACCGCGTGGTGGTGCGCCCGGAGCCGGGAACGCCCGTGGTCGCCGCGGAGGTGCTGATCGCCGTCGGGCCCGCGGACGAGGCGGAGGGAAAGGAGGGGATCACCTACCTCACCGCCCGCTCCGTCACGGCCCCCATCCTCCCCGTCCTGGACTCGCTGACGGCGCAGCTCACCGTCCAGCAGCACAAGGACGCGGTGTCGTTCACCGTGATCGCCGCGCCGGACAACTGGGAAGAGGCCACGCGCACGCTGCTGGTGGCGCTCTTCCGCGATCCGGTGGACAGCGTCGCGACCGTGCGGCAGCGGACGGCGACGGCGGCGGAGCTGGAGGCGCGCGAGGCCAGCCCCGCCGACGCGCTGGCCCGGCAGGTGGACGCCGCCGTCTTCGGCGAGTCGCACCCGTGGGGCCGCCCCGCCGTGGGGACGGCCGCCAGCGTGGGCCGCATCCGCGTGGGGGAGGTGGATGCCTTTCTCCGCACCGGCTTCACGGCCGACCGCGCCGTCGTCGCCATCGTGGGGCCGGTGGATGCCGACGCCGCGCAGGCGCTGCGGGCGTTCATGGATCCCGGCCCGGTGCGGCGCACGGAGGTGGATGCGCCCGATCCGGCGGCGGAGCCCGTGCGGCAGCAGTACAACTCCATCACCGCGTGGGTGGCCGCCGTCTATCCATTTGGCGAGGACGGGGACGAGGAGGCGCTGCGGATGCTGGCGGAGCTGGCGGTGGAGCGCGTCTCCTTTGGCCCGCTGCGCCCGCAGGTGTACGACTCGCGCGCCGAGGTCACGCGCCACGCCGGCGGCGGCGAGCTGCGGCTGGAGCTGGTGGTCCCGCCGCGCGAGGTGGAGGACTGGGCCCAGCGCCTCTCCGCCGCCGTCGCCGAGTACGCCGGCGAGGCGCTGGGCGAGGCGCAGTTCGCCGAGCGGCTGCGGCGCTTTCGCGGCGAACGGATGCTGGAGCTGGAGTCGCCCGAGGCGCGCGCCCGCGCCCTGGCCCGCGAGGCGCTGATCAGCGGCGGCACCACCGCCCGTCTCGCGGACGTGGACGGCCTGACCGCCGCGCGCCTGCACCGGGCCGCCCGCTCCCTCGGCGACCCCGTCATCGTCTTCCTGGGCCCCTTCGTGGAGGAAGAAGAGGAGAGCGATGACGGCGGCGGCTCGCGCTGAAGCGTGCGGCGTCAAAGCAGGAAAGGCTCCCGCGCGGGAGCCTTTCGGGTTTATACCGTATCCGCTAAAAGAATAAGTCTCACACAGAGTTAGCAGAGTCAACGGAGTTTTCTCGTGCCGCGCGATGTACTCCACGATTCATCCGATCGCGGTAAACGATCGATGCGGCACGAAGGGCGGTCATCTCGCCGAGGCTTCACTCTGTTAACTCTGTTGACTCTGTGTAGACGTTCGACAGTCGCGCCTACATGCGGCAGTGCGGCTTGGCGTCGTTGCTGGGGTTTTCCTCAT
>DASUVG010000150.1:0-5698 GCA_036379135.1 Longimicrobium sp. | reverse complement strand
CGCCGGCCTTGTGGTAGCGGGCCAGCACGTGCCCGTGCTCGTGCGGCGACACCTGCACGTCGGTGTTGCCGGTGCGCACCTCGCGCCCGCCGATGATCAGCGGGATCTCGATCTCCTCGCCGTGCATGCGCGCGTACGTCTGCTTGAGCAGCGCGCGCTCCGGCGTTCCCGGCGCATAGGAAAGAACCGGCTCGTTGATCGGCGCCGGGACCTGCGGAACACTGTTCATCACCCTTCTCCTCGTCGGCTCGTGGACAGGCCGGGGAAGTTAGGATGCGCGGATGCGGGGCGCTACCCGCGAAATCAAGATCCCACCACTCGTCGGACGACGGGGGCGGAAGCCGTGCAACCGGAGCGCTCTGTGATGATCTGCGTTTCGTTCGCAGGCGGATGTCACCTGCGCGAACGCGGCGGAAGTAGTGCGCCGGCTGGCTCGCTGATCCGCCCGTCGCGCGGGCCTGCCATCCGATCCCGGCCGACGCCTCGCACCGCCGCGCGTTTGGGTGTATCATCCAGCAGCCGGAGAGGCGGAGTCACTCCCGCACTCACGCACCAACGCACTCACGCACCTGTTTTCTGATATGCAACCATCCGAGCGCGACGCCGTGCTGCGCCGCGTCGCCGCCGCGCTGACCACCGTGCTGCACCCCACCACCGGCGACGACGTGGTGTCGTCCGGGCGCGTGCGGGAGCTGGACGTGCTGGAAGACGGCACCGTCCGCTTCAAGTTCGCCCTGCAGGCTGACGATCCCGGCACCCTGGTGCGCCAGTCGCGCGCCGCCGCCGAAACGGTGGAGGGCGTGCAGAAGGTGAAGATCGACATCAGCCTCCCCGCCGCCGGCGCGCCGATGCCGAAGAGCAAGTCGCCGCTGCGCGCGGGGAATGTCCCGGCTCCCACTCCAAACGCCAGCCTGGTCCCCGGGGCCAGGCACATCATCGCCGTAAGCTCCGGCAAGGGCGGTGTGGGCAAGAGCACGGTGGCCGTGAACGTGGCCGTGGCGCTGGCGCAGGCGGGCCGCCGCGTGGGGCTGCTGGATGCCGACATCTACGGCCCCAACGTGCCCACCATGTTCGGCGAGGTCCGCAAGCCGCGGGTGATCGGCGAGCGGGGCAAGGAGAAGATGGAGCCGCTGGAGTCGCACGGCGTGCAGCTGATGAGCCTGGGCTTCCTTCTGGAGGAGGGCCAGGCCGCCATCATGCGCGGGCCGATGATCGCCGGGATCCTGAAGCAGTTCCTGAGCGAGGTGGAGTGGGGCGAGCTGGACGTGCTGATCGTCGACATGCCGCCGGGCACCGGCGACGCGCAGCTCTCGCTGGTGCAGACCATCCGCCTGGACGGCGTGGTGATGGTCACCACGCCGCAGGACGTGTCCACGGGCGACGTGCTGCGCGGCATCAGGATGTTCGAGCGCACCAGCACCCGCGTGCTGGGCGTGGTGGAGAACATGAGCGGCTTCATCTGCCCGTGCTGCGGCCAGCGCTACGAGATCTTCGGACGCGCGGGCGGGCGGCGCCTGGCGGAGCAGACGGGGATCGACTTTCTGGGCGAGGTGCCGCTGGAGATCCCCGTGCGCGAGGGCGGCGACGCCGGCGTCCCCATCGTCGTCTCCCAGCCCGAGTCCCCCGCCGCCCTCGCCCTGCGCGAGGTGGCGGATGCGGTCGTGGCGCGGATCGGGATGGCGGCGCCGGTGGCGACGGCGTGATCCGACGGCTCCGCGCCTGAGCGGCTGAAGCGGCCGCTGGAAAAGCGGAAAGCCCTGCAAACTGCGCAGGGCTTCGCGGCCGCCGGTCCGGGCGCGCTTCGTCGAGTCCCGTCGCGGCCGAGAGGAGGTCCTTCGGTCGCGCGCCGGGTGCGGGGTGAGGGAAAGGACTGTGCGGCGCTCGCTCAGGAAGCCACGCGTCTGGGCGTGTCGGTGACGCAGCGCCGGTGGCGGCGGCGTGATCCGACGGCTCCGCGCCTGAGCGGCTGAAGCCGCCGCTGGAAAAGCGGAAAGCCCTGCAAACTGCGCAGGGCTTCGCGGCCGCCGGTCCGGGCGCGCTTCGTCGACTCCCGTCGCGGCCGAGAGGAGGTCCCTCGGTCGCGCGCCGAGTGCGGGGTGAGGGATGGTGTCGTGCGGCGCTCCCTCAGGAAGCCACTCGTCTGGGCGTGTCGGTGACGCAGCCCCGCGCCGTTTGCGGGGCTTCCCGCTGTTCCAGCCGCGGATTCATCCGCCCGGGACCGGACGCCGGGGGATCGATCCGTCCGCCGAAACACACCGGGCCGCAATCGAAAAGGGCCGGCGATCACGACGATCGCCGGCCCTTCGTCCGTCACCCGGATCAGGGCAGGGATGCCGTTGCCGGCTATTCCCTGTTCCCTATTCCTGCCGTTACGAGTCCAGCCACTTCCGGTCCGAGGCCGGGATCCGCGCCCGGCTGGAGCCCCGCTCGCCGCGCTGGACCAGCTTCACCACCAGCCAGCCCACCAGCACCAGCGGCAGAATCTTCACGGCCAGGGTGATCGCCATCGCCAGCAGGCCAAAGGCGAGCCCGAACACCATCCCGAAGATGGCCAGCAGCACCGTGAGCACCACGAAGCCCACGATCGCGATCACCACCAGACCCACCAGCGCGCTCAACATCGTATCTTCCTCCTCTATCTGCGTACGTCCTGTCGGTTCCCGCGAGTGGCCGTCAGTCCATCCACTGGACGTTGATGCTGCCCAGCGCCGCGTCGATCCGCACCGTCAGCCTGTACCGCGCGGTGTCCCAGTTGCGCGAGTGCCAGGCGCCGTCCCGCCGCACCATCCCCGCCGGCGAAAAGCGGGTGAGAAAGCCCTCCCGCTCGATGCGCACTCCCAGCGAGCGGGGAAAGCGCAGCGTAAGGGAGCCCAGCCCCATCTCCACGTTCAGGCTGGCGTTGCGGGACCACGCGCCGTCGAACTCCAGCGTGGCCTCGCCCACTCCGCCGTCCAGCACGAACCGCTCCGCCCGCGCGTTCCCCAGCCCGCGCATCCGCAGCCGCGACGCGCCCGAGGCCACCCGCACCGTCCCCGCCTGCACCCGGTTGGGCGCCGCGAAGCGCACCTCCGTCTGGCTGGCCCCGGTGGACAGATCCACACTACGCAGGGAAAGCCCTCCGAGTTCCAGCTCCGCCTCGCCCGCGCCGAACTCCAGCGACAGGTCCGTCGGGATCCCCGGCGCCAGCTCCATGGTGGCGTTGCCGCCGCGGTTCGCCCGCTGGTTGCGGCGCACGCTCTCCACGCCCAGCCGCAGGCGGCCGGCGGCGCGGTCGTACGCCGTCACGGGCCGCATCTGCCGCTCGTCGTAGCGCATCTGCATCCGGTAGAGCAGCCCGCCGGCCGCGGCGCCCACCCGCAGGTCGCCGCCGCCGTACGCCACCGCCACGTTCAGCCCGCGCTCGCCCTGAATCTGGCGTACGGAGGTCACGTTCCGCCACTCCTGCCCCCGTGCGGGAGCCGCCGCGCCCAGGAGCGCGGCGGCCAGGACCAGCGGAGCGAGCGCGCGGCGGTCAGGCCGCATGCGCGCCCCCGGCGTCCGCCGCCGGCTCCACGCCGCCCAGCCCCATCATCCGGCGGTAGCGGCGCTCGCGCCAGGTGCGGTTGGCGCCCATCAGCACCGCGCCGATCCCCACGCTGGTGGCCGCCCACAGCAGCACCCCGGCGAACACGCCCACCAGGTCGCCCACGAAGCCCAGGAATCCCGTCATCCCCAGCAGGTTGGCCACCACCAGCGGCGCCAGCAGCAGCCCCAGGCCGGTGAACACGTAGCTGTAGGCGTTGCGGTGGCGCGTCTCGTAGGTGCCGCGCTGCTCGGCGGTGCGCTCGCCCAGGGCGTGCGCCACCGTCACCAGCCCCACCGCCGCCGCGCCCAGCACCGCCACGATGAAGAGGGGAACGTACACCAGCAGCAGCGGCAGGCCGATGATGGTGACCGCCAGCCCCACCACGCCCACCACGAAGAGCGGGAGCACCAGGAAGTGCGCCGCGATCCCCACCGCCGCCGCGCGCCCCGTGCTGCGGCGCACGGTGTCGCTGAGCCCGGTGAGCTGCGGCATCCCGTAGAAGATCAGGGCCACGCCCACGCCGGCCAGCACCAGCCCCAGCGCCAGCGTCTCCATCAGCCCCACCAGCCCGCGTCCGATGGGGGCGAACCAGGAGCGGCCCAGCCGCACCCGGCCGGCCACCGGCACGCCGTTCTGCATGCCGATGTCGCGCCCCTCGTCCACCACCCGCATCTCGCCCGATACGCGGGCGCCGCGGTTCACCAGGCGGCCGGCGGTCACCACCGCGTTGCCGGTGACCACGGCGCCGCTTTCCAGCTGCAGGTCGCCGCGTGCCACCGTCACGTCGCCGCGCACCTCGCCGGCCACGGTCAGGTCGCCGTTGAACACCACCACGTCGCCGTCCACCACCTCGCCGGCCGCGATGGTGCGGTCGCCGTTGATGTTGAGCACGTGGCCGGTGTGGCGCGCGGGCGCGGGTGCGGCCTGTGCCGCGGGCGCGGCCACCGCGCCGGGCGCCTCGGGCGCCAGCACCAGCGAGTCCTGCGCGAGCGCCGGCAGTCCGGCAAGGAGCACCGCGGCCGCGGCCAGGGCGCCCCGCTTGATCAGATCAGTACGCATGGGTCATCCCCGTGGCAGGGGTCTTCAGGAGACGGACGATCACGAAGGCCGAGACCGGGATCGCGGCGAAGAAGAGCAACAGCGACAGCGGAACACCGGCGGCGTCCGGCCCGGGCATGCGGGCCAGCGCGTCGGCCAGCTCGACGACCAGGCCGCTGCGGCCCACGGCCCCGGCGGCCTGCACCACCGCGGCCCAGGCCACCTCGCTCAGCCAGCTGCGGGCCACGCCCCACAGGGCGCTCACGCTCACCAGCGGGTGCGTGGAGAGCCACACGCCCAGCCCCGCCAGCGGGGCCATGATCACGGTGAGCATGGCGGTAAGCCACACCCACCCCCTGAGCGAGGCGGGAAGCCAGCCCCTGCGCGCCTGCCGGGCGGGCTCCGCGGCGGCGGCGGTCGCCGCCCGCGGAGCGATCACCACCCGCGCCATCACCGCGTCGGCAAAGCCGGCGGAGGGCGCAACGGCGGGGAGCGACCCCAGCGCCGCGATCAGCGCGCGGGCCGAGCGCAGCTCCGACGCGCAGTGTGCACACGTCCTGAGGTGCTGCTCGGCCAGCATGCGGTCCGCGTGGCCCAGGTCGCCGTCGGCGAGCTGCTCCAGCGTCCAGAAGGGAAGGTGTCCGGTTGCGTCCGTCACGGCTGCCTCACGGGGCTCGGTTCGGTTCCATGGGTTCCCGTACGGGGGGGTGAGCCCCCGGGTTTCAGAGTACGTGGCCCTACGCCGCCTCTCGCAGGTGCTGCAGCTGCTCGCGCAGCTCGTTGCGCCCGCGGTGGATATACGTCTTTACCGTGCCCAGGGGCAGGGAAAGGATCTCGGCGATCTCCTGGTACTCGCGCCCGTCCACGTGGCGCAGCAGGATGGCCGCCCGGTACTCCGGGCGCAGCTTGCCGATGGCGACCTCGATCTCCTCGCCCAGCTCCTTGGCCTCCAGCAGCTCCTCGGGGTTCTCGTCCGGCGAGGCGATGGTGATGCTGGTCGCCTCGATCTGCTCCGCCGTGACCGCGTTGCGCGACCCGTCGATCGACACCGTGTCCAGCTCCTTACGCCGGATGTGGTCGATGGTCAGGTTGGTG
>DASUVG010000149.1:0-21237 GCA_036379135.1 Longimicrobium sp. | reverse complement strand
GCCCTCGATCCGCCGCGCCTCCCCGCCCGCCTGCAGGGCGAGGCCGTTGCGGCCGATCCCCCACTCCCCGCGCCCCGCGCGCTCCTCCAGCGTTCCCACGGGAAGCTCGGCGGCGCGGCGCACCTCGGCGGCGCGGGTCTCGATCAGCACCACGCCGGCGGCGGCGCGCGGGCCGTAGCGGGCCGAGCGGGCACCGGGGAGCACGGTGACGCGGTCGATGGACGACGCCGGGACCGAGCTCAGGTCCGCTTCCCCGCTGACCGGATCGTTCAGCGGCACGCCGTCCACCAGCACCAGCACCGCGTCCGCCGTGCTGCCGCGGATGCTCACCGTCTGCGCGCCCGTGGCGCCGGTGGAGCGCACGACCACGCCCGGCACGCGCTCCAGCACCTCCGCCGCCGTGCGCGCCCCGCCCGCCTCGATCTCCTCCCGCGACACGCGCGTGCCGCCCTCCGCCGGCGCCGCGTCCGCCGTCACCCGCACCGCCTCCAGCGCCACCGCCGCGGCGGCGAGCCGGACCTCCAGCCACGCCTCTTCGCCGTTGCGCACCTCCGCCGTCACCTGCCGCGCCGCGTAGCCCGCGCGGCTGACGCGGACGCGGTACGTCCCCGGCTCCACGCCGCGAACGCGGAAGCGTCCGGTGCCGTCCGTCCACACGCGCACCCCCAGCTCCGGCACCTCCACCGCCGCCGCTTCCACCGGCGCCCCCGTCCCCACCTCCACCACCCGCCCCGCGATCTCCCCCGGCCGCTGCGCCGAAGCCGGAACGGCGAGCAGCAGGACGACCATCATCCCCGCGGCCGACAGCAGCCGCCGGACTGCTTCGGAGAGTCCGGCGCGCCCCCTCCGCTCGCTCAGGATCGCACCTCCCCCAAAAAAACCTGGGGGAGGTTGGATGGGGCAGCGTGCTGTTCGCTCCGGACGGCAGGCGCGAGAGGGTGGGCCGCCCCCCTCCCCGGCCCTCCCCCACAAACTGCGTGGGGGAGGGAGGTGCGACGCACCTTCCGGAGCGGGATCGAATTCTCCTCTCCCCCCTGCAGTTCGGGGGGGAGAGGCCGGGTGAGGGGGGGCGCCGGCGGACGCAGCTCGATGCATGTCGCGGCGCACTGGGGCGCGCCGGCCCGTCCGATGCGCACCGCTCCACGAATCGCGGGAACGATCTTCTTCACGCCGCATCGATCCGCCCCTCCCCGTGCGTCATGCGCACGCACTGGTCGCCCGCCAGCGGCACCACCTGCGGCGCACCCGTGTCCGGCCCGGGGCCAGGGTGCGGCACGATCTCCACCGGCCAGCCGTACACGCGCTCCACGTTGTCGCGCGTCAGCACCTCCGCCGGCGTGCCCTCCGCCGCCACCCGGCCCCGGTGCAGCAGCACCAGCCGGTCCGCGTAGCGCGCCGCCAGGTTCAGGTTGTGCGTCACCAGCAGCACCGTCTTTCCCGCGTGCCCCAGGTCGCGCAGCAGCTCGAAGATCGACATCTCGTGCGCCACGTCGAGCGCCGCCGTGGGCTCGTCCAGCGCCAGCGTGGGCGCCTCCTGCGCCAGCGCGCGCGCCACCCGCGCCCGCTGCCGCTCCCCTCCCGACAGCGTGGGCACCGGGCGCGCGGCCAGGTCCCACACGTCGCAGCGGCGCATGGCCTCCTCCACCGCGCGGCGGTCCGCATCCCCTTCCCGCCGCCACGCGCCCAGGTGCGGATACCGCCCCATCGCCACCATCTCCCGCACGCTGATGGGGAACACCGTCTCCTCCCCCTGCGGCACCACGCCCACGGCCCGCGCCAGCGCGTCCCGCCCCCACCGGGCCACCGGCCTGCCCTGGAACTCCACCGTCCCCGCGGAGGGTGTGAGGATGCCCAGCAGCAGGCGCAGCAGCGTGGACTTTCCCGAGCCGTTGGGCCCCAGCACGGCCGTCGTGGCGCCGGACGGCACCTCCAGCGACAGGTCCAGCACGGCGGGACCGGTGGATTCCGGATACCGGAACGCCAGCCCGGCGCAGCGCCATCCGCTCACGCGCCCCTCCTGCGCAGGATCCAGATGAAGAACGGCACGCCGACGAACGCCGTCACCACCCCGATCGGCAGCTCCACCGGCGCGGCGACCGTGCGGGCGAGGACGTCCGCCAGCACCAGGAAGGTGGCGCCCAGGAGGACGGAGGCGGGGATCAGGAAGCGGTGGTCCGGCCCCCACAGCATGCGGACCACGTGCGGGATGACGAGCCCCACGAAGCCGATCACCCCGCTCACGGCCACGGACGCCGCGGTCAGCAGCGAGGCCGTGCCGTACGCCGCCAGCTTGACGCGCTCCGTCCGCACCCCCAGGTACGCCGCCGTCTCTTCGCCGATGGAAAGCAGGTTCAGCGGCCGCGCCAGCGCCATCAGCAGCGCCAGCGCGGGGCCGCCCGCCAGCGCCAGCAGCCCGATCTCGCGCCAGGTGGCGCCGCTGAAGCTGCCCATCATCCAGAAGAGCGCGGCCCGAAAGCTCTCCGCGTCGCTGAAGGTGAGGACCAGCAGGATGCAGGCGTTGAAGAAGGCGCCCGCCACCACCCCGGCCAGCAGCAGCACGCGCGTGTCCAGCGTTCGCCCCGCCGAAGCCGCCAGGCGCAGCACCAGGATGATGGACAGCGCCGCGCCCGCGAACGCCGCCAGCGCCACCGTTCCGCTCGCCACGCTGGCGCCCAGGACGATCACGCCCACCGCGCCCACCGCCGCGCCGCCGGAGACGCCGAGGACGTACGGCTCCGCCAGCGGGTTGCGCAGCAGCGCCTGAAAGCAGGCCCCGCTGGCCGCCAGCGCCCCGCCCACCAGCGCCGCCAGCAGCGAGCGCGGCACGCGCAGCCGCCGTACGATGGCCACCGTCGCGGGGTCGCCGGTGCCGCGCAGGGCGTCCACCACCTCGCCCGTTCCCAGGCGCACGGCGCCCAGGCGCACGCTCAGCAGCAGCGCGCCCGCCAGCACGGCGGCCAGCAGCACCAGGCGGGCGAGGGGCCTCACCGCCCCGCCAGGTCCGGGTGCAGCGCGTCGCGAAAGCGGCGCGCCGTGTCGCCGATCCCCGGGCCCATGCGGTTCACCAGGTCCGCCGGCAGCGCGTGCACCGTCCCCGCGCGAAAAGCGTTCAGCTCCCGCCATCCCGGGCGCGCCGCGAGCTCCGCCACCCGCGCCACGCCCCCCGCGCCCACGGGAAGGAGGACGACCTCCGGCTGGCGGCGGACCAGCTCCTCCATCGACACGTACTGCGGCTGCCCGGTCGCGTCGGGAAACGCCGTGCGCCCGCCGGCGATCTCCATCAGCTGCACCGTGAACGTGCCGGGCCCCGCCGTCATCAGCGGCTCGTCGCCCACGACGTAAAAGGCCGTGCGCGGCGGCCGGCCGGCGACGGACGCGCGGACGGCCGCCAGCTGCGAGCGCACGGCGGCGGCAACGGAGTCGGCGGATGCGCCGCGGCCGGTGACGCGGCCCAGCACGCCGATGGTGCGGAAGATGTCGGTGGTGTCGGTGGTGCGGACGGCCAGGAAGGGGATGCCCATCTCGCGCAGGCGGTCGCGCACCGGGTTGGCGCCGGCGGAGTGCCAGCCGATCACCAGGTCCGGCCGCAGCGCCACCAGCCGCTCCAGCGACGGGTCCAGCGCGCCGCCCACCGAGGCGACGGAATCCACCCCCAGCCCCACGTCGTAGTCCGACCGCCCCACCAGCTGCGGCAGCGCGCCGATGGCCACCAGCGTCTCCGTGGCGTTGGGCGCCAGGGAGACGATGCGCGTTGCGGGAGACGCCAGCCGCAGCGTGTCGCCCGCGTCGTCCACCACGGCGATGGGGGCGGATGCGGACGCCGACGCGTCGGACCCGCGGCCGCCGCAGGCGGAGAGCGCCAGCAGCGCGGCCACGGCGGCGGCGCGGTGGACGCGGGGGAGGGGGATGGCGCGGATGCGCGACGACAAAAAGCCCGTCCTTCCGATGAGCGCGGAAGGGACGGGCACGGATGGCGCGGACGGAGCACGCGTGATGGAGCGTGGTGCCGGCCCGGCATGCAGTGGCCCCGCTCCCCTCCCGCGAGGGGTTTGCCAAACAGCGGGAGCAGGGGGGCCGCGTCTCCTGGCTCGAGGCGGTCTCCGCTCGCCTTCCCGGGCGTGTGCCCAGTGGCTGGTTGAGCGGGACGGGGGCCGGCGAATGATGCCGGGCCTCTTACAGTGGCGGGGCCGCGCCGGATTTTCACCGGCTTCCGTGAGGCCCTCCTGCTTCTATGTCGAGCGCCAAGGTAGCGGCGGATGCACGGGATGTAAAGGCGTCTCACACGGCGTCAGCGGCATCGACGGAGTTCGCTCCCGGCGTTCCCGAGGGTGCTGCGCGAACGTCCGGGAAAGATTTGGCCTCACGCAGAGTTAGCGGAGTTAGCGGAGTTTTCTCGTGCCGTCCCCTCGCACTCCGGTCTGGGCAACACCACGAAACAACTCCGCTAACTCTGATAACTCTGCGTGAGGAATTCTTTTGCCCGGCGCCCGGCAGGCGCTCCGCGGATTCGCGCATCGCCCCAACCTCCATTTACCTTCTCCGTGCCACCATGAACGGGATGGAGATGATGAAGCTGTGGATCGATGCGGACGCCGCGCCGCGTGACGTAAAGGAGATCGTCTACCGTGCGGCGAAGCGGCTGGAACTGGAGACCGTGCTCGTCGCCAACCAGCGGATGCCGGTGCCGCCGGGGAACGCGTACGTCTCGGCGATTCGCGTGGAGGGCGGGCCGGACGTGGCGGACCGCTACATCGCCGACAACGCCGCGCCCGGCGACGTGGCCGTGACGGCGGACATCCCGCTGGCCGCGGCGCTGGTGGAAAAGCGCGTGCTGGTGATCGACCCGCGCGGCGAGGAGTACACGCCCGACAACGTGACCGAGCGGCTTTCGGTGCGCGACTTCATGGACGGCCTCCGCGGCAGCGGTGTGGAGACCGGCGGCGCCCGCCCCTACGGCGACCGCGACAAGCAGGCCTTCGCCAACTCGCTGGACCGCGTGCTCACGAAGGCGATGCGGGCGCGTTGATCCACCATCGACGCAGCCCCTCCGGAACCATCACGCCGGAGGAAACGAGGGAGGACGCGGAGAACCCGATGTGGCTCTCCGCGTCCTCGTCCGTCGTCTCCGCCCTCCGCGAGAGGTTTCCTGCCGGTACGGTCAGGGCGTGACCTCGATGAACGAGGCGTGGTTGGCATCCACCACGCCGCCGGAGGAGGGATACGCAATGATCAGGTAGCGGGTGCCGGCGGTCACCGCAAAGTCGTGGTTCGCCTCACCCGTGCCGGTGTCCGTCTCCTCCAGGGTCCCGGACGTGAGCGAGCTGAAGCCCGCCGAGGTGCTGCTGCGAATCTCCAGGGTCACTTCGCCGCCGTCCGTCGACACCGCGCGCGCCGCGTAGAGTCCCGAGCCAGAGCTGAACGCGCGCCGGCGCGCGCTGGGGATGGCCGCGCGGTGGCTGGCGCCGCCGGAGAAGCTGGCCCCCTCGGGCGCCTTTGCCTCCGCTGCGCGGCCTCCCTGCGCCTCGCGGTTGGAGGCCGTGGCGCTGTCGCAGGCGGCCACGGCCACAAACGCCATCAACGTGATCATCTTTCTCATCGTCTGGCTCCTTTTGAGTGGGGGTGGGGGGACACCGGCGGGACGGCTCGCCCGCCACGAGCCCCGCCGCGGACTTCCCGCGGCGGGCCATCAACCGCGAAAGCGCCTCATCGATTCACTTTCGCACTTTCGCACTCTCGCACTTCGCCTCGATCTACCGCACCCGCGTCAGAGAGCCGCGCGCGGTCACGTCGCTCCCCTCCTTGCGCCAGTCGAAGCGCAGCCGACCCTCGGCCTCGGGCGTGAGGATGATGATCCCGTCGTCCACGCAGGAGCCGTAGGTGATGTCTTCCGCCACCTCCAGCGCGCCGTTGCGCACGCCGCGGAACAGCAGCACGCCGCCGCACTCCAGCGAGGGATACGAGATCGTCCCCACCTGCTCCATCGCCCCGCCCACGATGATCGCCTGGATCGTCCACTCGCCCGGCATGTCGGACTGCGAGCCGATGCCGTTCCACGTGCCGATGAACTGCATCGGCACCCCGCCCGCGCCGCCACCCACCGCCGTCGCGCACCCGCCCAGGGCCAGCACCGCACCGAGCACCGCCAGCATGCGTCGCATCATCGTCGTCATCTTTTGGAAGGTGGTTCGTGAAGACACGAAGCCCGCGCGCCACATGGAGAAGAGCGCGGCCGTTCGTGGTGAAAACGCCGTCGGAATGAAAGAAACCGGATGGGCCGGATGGGCACGAATCGCGGGATGGTCGGCATCGTCTGCTACGGTAGAAGATACCGGGAGAAGCGGACCCGTCCAAGCAAACCTTTGTTTTATCCCGGTGGATCAGGCCAGGACGCGCAGGCGGCCGGGATGGATCTCGATGTTCAGCTCCCGCGCGTCGTCGGCGATGATCTCGCCGTCTGCGTGGACGGGGAGCGGGTCGGGGCTGGTCACGCGCACGCGGCGGGCAAGGTGCATGTGCACGCATGCGGCGCCGGTGTGGGTGCCGCGCATCACCCGCGGCAGAAAGCCCAGGATGCCGAGCGTCCCCAGCCCGTCGCAGGTGCACACGTCCAGCACGCCGTCGTCGATCCTGGCGTCCGGGCAGATCCAGAAGCCGCCGCCGTGCCGCCCGCCGTTGCCGATGGTCACCAGCGTCATCGGCCCGTCCGCCACCCGTTCGCCGTCCAGCTCCACCGTCATGTGCGGCGGGCGAAAGGCGCGCAGCACGCCGGCCAGCGCGTGCAGGTACATCGCCATCCCGCGAAACCGGCGGCGGCGGTCCACCTCGATGGCCACGCGCGCGTCCAGCCCGATCCCCACGCCGTTGCTGAACCATTCGTCGCCCACGCGGCCCACGTCCACGGCGCGCGGCTCCGCCTCCGTCATCCGCCGAACCGCCCACACGGCGTCGTCGGGCACCCCCGCCAGCCGCGCGAAGTCGTTGCCGCTCCCCACGCCCACGATCCCCAGCGGCACGGACGGCCCGCCGTCGGCCGCGCGCATCAGCCCGTTGACCACCTCGTGCACCGTCCCGTCGCCGCCCACCGCGGCCACGGCCGGCCACCCGTCGCGCGCCGCGGCCTCGGCCAGCTCCGCCGCGTGCCCGCGCCGCGCCGTCTCCACGACGGTGAAGTCCGCCCCCGCCTGCGCCAGCCCGCGCTCGACGATACCGCGTACGCGCGCGGCGGCTCCGCGCCCGGCGGCGGGGTTCAGGATGACGTAGAAGCGGTCGATGGGCATGGGATACGGCGGAGGGATGCGGAGGCCGACGCAGGAGGATTGCGGCTGGCGCGCCGCGGCGCAAGCATCGCGTGCGTCGGCGCCGGCGCGGAGGTAGGTTCCAGCGGCGGTTGGTGAGCGGGTGAACGGGTGAGCGGGTGAGCGGGTGGGAGCCGATGGACCGAAGCTCGACGACGGACATCGAACTGCGCCCGACGGGGCCCCCTCCCCCCGGCCCCCTCCCCCGCTGCGCGGGAGAGGGGGAGAATTCGATCCCGCTCCGGAAGGCCGGGTGCACGCGACTTACACGCCGCGGCATCGCCCGGTTGCGCGGGCGCGCAGGTGCCTGGGACGCCGCACACCGTCCAGCCGCCGGGTCCGCGCCAGGAGCGAATGAAGAATTCGCGACCGGGAAATCGCAGAGTCCGCTTGCGCGGACTGTGGCCGCGAGTGCGGGGCGTTGCGAGGGGTTTCGAGAAACCGGAAAGTAGATTCCTCGGTCGGCGCCACGGGATCGTGCATGGGACGGGACCGCGCGGCGCCTCCTCCGGAATGACAGACCGGTGGCGCGACTGTGGCACCGGGTTCGCGCCTCACCCGTTCACCCGTTCACCCGTTCACCCGTTCACCCGTTCACCCGTTCACCCGTTCACCCGTTCACCCGTTCACCCGTTCACCCGTTCACCCGTTCACCGCTTGGGATACCTGTACGTCGCGATCGCGGCCGCGCTGTGGGGGCTGCTGGGGCCGGTGACGCGCATCGCGCTGGGCGAGGGCGTGGGCGCCGTGGAGGTGGCGTTCTGGCGCGGGCTGCTGGCCGCCGGGATCTTTGCCGTGCACGCCGCCGCCATCCGCCGCGTGCGCATCGACCGCCGCGACCTGCCCAGCGTGGTGGCGTTCGGCGTGTTCGGCGTGGCGGGGCTGCTGGCGTGCTACTCGCGCGCGGTGGAGGCGGGCGGGGCCGCGCTGGCATCCATCCTTCTCTACACGGCGCCGGTGTGGGTGGCGCTGCTCTCCGCCCTCTTTCTGCGCGAGCGGCTCACGCGGCGCACGCTGCTGGCGCTGGCCGTGGCGACGCTGGGCGTGGCCGGGATCGCGTTCTCCAGCGGCGGCGGCGCGGTACGGATGACGCCGGCGGCGCTGGGGTGGGGGCTGGCGTCGGCGTTCGCGTACGCGCTGTACTACCTGTTCGGCAAGCGCTACTTCGATCGATATCCCACCGCCACGCTGTTCATCTACGCCCTTCCCGTGGGCGCGCTCGCCATGCTGCCGCTGGTGGACTTCCGTCCCAAGAACCAGACGGCGTGGGCCGCCATCGCTTTTGTCGCCGTCATCCCCACGTACCTGGCCTACGTCTTCTACAGCGCCGGCCTGCGGCGCGTGCAGGCCACCCGGGCCGCCACGGTGGCCACGGTGGAGCCCGTGGTCGCCACGCTGGCGGCCTTCGTGATGTGGAACGAGCGCCTGAGCACCGCCGGCTACGCGTTCGCCGCCGTCGTGCTCGCCGGCGTGCTGCTGATGGTCAGCGGCGACACCAGGCGCCCGGCGCACGACGAGCCGCCGCACGGGTAGGCGTGTCACCCGCCGGACTCCATCCCCGCGCCGATGAATCCGCGGCTGGAACAGCGGGAATCCCCGCAGACTGCGCGGGGCTGCGTATCCGCATGCGCAGGTGAGCGGACGCTGCTACCGGTGCAGGCGCGAGAGTTGCAAAACCGAATGCACTGGCAGGATGAAACGCCAGCGACACGCGCCTCCCCATCCGCGGGAGGCGCGCGCGTTCTTTGTTCGCCTGCCGAATCGGGGGCACCGGAGCGTGCCCGGAACGTGGATCGGAACCGGAAGAGGAGCAGTGAGAAACGCAGTGATCAGGAGCTGGATCGTGCCCGCCGCGGTGGCCGGCGCGGTGGCGGTTTCGGCCGGGGCGGCGGAGGCGCAGGTGTTCACCCCCAGCTACCAGGCGCCGGTGGTGATGAACGACCTGGGCATCTACCTGAGCGACGGCCCGGGCGACATGGCGGTGGAGGGGATCTGGCGCGGCGGGCCGCTGGGCCTGCGCATCGGCTTCGTGGACGCGGGCGACGACCTGCTGTCGCTGGGCGCCGAGGTGCGGGTGCCGCTGTCCGCGCCCATCGACGTGGCGTTCACGGCGGCCGGACAGGGGCTCATCGGCGACTTCGACGCCATCGGCGTGCAGGGCGGCCTGTCCATCGGCGAGCGCTTCGTGAACCCCGGCGTGGCGCTCACGCCGTACATCCACCCCCGCATCGCGCTGATCGACGGATTCGCGACGGACGACGACTTCGAGGCGGAGCTCCTGGCGGAGCTTGGCCTGGACGCGGAGTTCGCGTCCAACCTCATCCTGCGCCTGAGCATCGGCCTGAGCGACGAGAGCCCGGACGTGGGCGTGGGCCTCGCCTGGCGCAGGTAGCCGGCGCGCGGCGTATCCGGACATACCACGACCCCGGCCGCACGCATCGGCCGGGGTCGTCATCGTTTCCCGCGGATCCGTCGTCCGGTCGCCGCTCCCGTCGTCCCGCGCCCTGCACCCATCATCACGCCATCACTCCGCCGGCTGCGTTGCAGCGGGAAGCATCTGATCGTACTATGCCGAACGATGTTCGGCCGCTATCCTGATCCCCGGTCCGCATCCATCATCCCTCCGATCCGCCCCATGCGCAGCCTGCAACTGACCGCCTTTGGAGCGCCGCTGGCCTGGAGCGAGCAGCCCACGCCCCTGCCGCGCGGCGAGGAGGTGCTGCTGGAGACGATGGCGTGCGGCGTGTGCCACAGCGACCTGCACCTGTGGGAGGGATACTACGACCTGGGCGGCGGAAAGCGCTCGTACGTCAGCGACCGCGGCGTCACGCTGCCGCTGACGATGGGGCACGAGGTCGTGGGGCGGGTGGCGGCGGTGGGGCCGGACGCGCGCGGCGTGGAAGTGGGCGACGTGCGGCTGGTGTTTCCGTGGATCGCCTGCGGCGAGTGCGCGCACTGCGCGGACGACCGGTCCAACTACTGCACGCGGATGCGGTCGCTGGGCGTGCTGAGCCCCGGCGGCTACGCGGACCACGTGCTCGTCCCCAGCGCGCGCTTTCTGGTGGACATCGGCGGCCTGCCGCCGGAGACGGCGTGCTCGTACGCGTGCGCGGGGCTCTCCGCCTACAGCGCGCTCAAGAAGGCCCTGCCGCTTTCCGCGGACGACGACCTGGTGATCATCGGCGCGGGCGGGCTGGGGCTGATGGCGGTGCAGATGGTGCGCGAGCTGACCTCCGCGCGCGTGACGGTGATCGACGTCACGGACGAGAAGCTGGCCGCCGCGCGCGAGTTCGGCGACTGGATGGCGATCAACTCGCGCAGCACGTCCGCGGTGGACCGGGTGATGGAGGCCACCGGCGGGCGCGGCGTGGCGGCGGTCATCGACTTCGTGGGGACGGCGGAGACGGCGGGGCTCGGCTTCTCGCTCCTGGCGAAGAACGGCACGCTGATCATCGTGGGCCTGTTCGGCGGCGAGCTTTCGGTGCCGATTCCGTCCATCGCCCTCAAGAACCTGACGATCCGCGGCTCGTACACGGGGAGCCTGACGGAGCTGCGCGAGCTGGTGAACATCGCGAAGCGCGGCACGCTCCGGCCGCTCCCCGTCACCTGCCATCCCATCGGCGAGGCGGGCGACATCCTGCACCGCATCCGCGACGGGGAGGTGGTGGGGCGCGCCGTGCTGCGGCCCGAGCCGGGATGAGCCGCACGCCGCCGCCGGGCCGGACCGAGTTCCGGCACTTTCTAAGCGTCCCCACGCGCTGGATGGACAACGACCAGTACGGCCACGTGAACAACGTGGTCTACTACTCGTACTTCGACACGGTGGTCAACCAGTTCCTGATCTCGCGGTCCGTGCTGGACGTGGAGCACGGGGCCACCATCGGGCTGGTGGTGGAGACCGGGTGCCGCTTCTTTCGCCCGGTCTCGTTTCCCGACACCTTGCAGGCAGGCCTGCGCGTGGAGCACCTGGGCACCAGCAGTGTGCGCTACGCCATCGGCATCTTTACGGAGGATGAGGACGAGGCGGCGGCGCTTGGCCACTTTGTCCACGTATACGTGGACCGCGCCACCCGCCGTCCCGTCCCGCTGCCGGACGCGCTGCGGTCGGTGCTGGAGGGGATCCTGAAGGTGGATTGAGGGCTGGGGCGCTTCGGACAACCCGGCGCGCCCCCTCCGGGCCGGCACCACCGGCCCACCTCCCCCAAAAACCCCTGGGGGAGGTTGGGGTTGGGCAGGGTCCGGGGCGTCGCGGGTTAGCTGGCGCGGGATGGTGAGCGGCCCCCCATCCCCGGCCCTTCCCCCACAAACTGCGTGGGGGAAGGGTGACGCGCCCAACAAACCGTCCGGGGCGGGATCGAAGTTCAACCTCCCCCAGGTTGTTTTGGGGGAGGTGGGCGAGGTTTACGAGCCCGGAGGGGGCGTTCCGGGCCGCAGTTCGATGACGTTCGACGCGCGATCGAATTCTCCCCTCTCCGCAAGGAACGAGCGGGGAGGGGCCGGGGTGGGGCCCCTCACGGGCGCAGTGCGATGCCGTTCGAACCGTCACCCACTGGAGCGAGGACATGAGCAGCGAATTCGACGGCAAGGTCGCGCTGGTGACGGGCGGCGGGTCGGGGATCGGGCGCGAGGCGGCCATCGTCCTGGCGCGGCGGGGCGCGCGGGTGATGGTGGTGGACCGCGACGAGGCCGCGGCGGCGGAGGCGGCGGCCGCGATCGTGGCGGCGGGCGGCGAGGCGGGGTCGCTGCGCGTGGACGTGACCCGGGCCGACGACACGCGGGCGATGGTAGACGCGGCGGTGGCGCGCTTCGGGCGGCTGGACTTCGCGGTCAACAGCGCGGGCGTGGGCGGCACGCGCGCGCGGACGGCGGACTATCCGCAGGACGTGTGGGAGATGACCATCGCCGTCAACCTCACCGGCGTCTGGCTGTCGATGAAGCACGAGATCCCCGCGATGCTCGCGGGCGGCGGCGGGTCCATCGTCAACATCGCCTCCGTGGCGGGCGTGCTGGGCTTTCCGCACTACTCGGCGTACTCCGCCAGCAAGCACGGCGTCATCGGCCTCACCCGCACGGCCGCGCTGGAGTACGCGCGCGCCGGCATCCGCGTGAACGCCGTCTGCCCCGCGTTCACGCGCACGCCCATGGTGGACGCCCTGACCGGCGGCAGCGCGGAGCACGAGCAGAAGCTGGCCGACGCCATCCCCACGGGGCGGCTGGGAACGGTGGCCGAGGTGGCGGAGAGCATCGCCTACCTGTGCTCCGACGGCGCCCGCTTCACCAACGGCCACTCGCTGGTCCTGGACGGCGGCCTGTCGGTCGGCTGATGATCGCGCGAGCTTTGGGTGCCGGGCGGAGTGCCCAGGATCAAGTGCCCGGGTTCAAGGAGTGTGCAGCGTGGTTCGTTCCTGGGCACTGGACACTGGGCACTTGATCCTCTCGGCCTGAACTTTCCCTCCACACCGAACCATCCATGCCCGGCACGCCGCTCGACCGCATCCTGCAGCAGATCCGCGCCTTCGTCCGCGACGAGCTGCTGCCGCTCGAGGACCGGCTGCGCGCGGGCGCCTTCGCCGAGCTGGCGCCGGCGCTGGAGGAGAGCCGCCGGCGCGTGAAGGAGCTGGGGCTGTGGGCGCCCTTCCTTCCCGAGGAGCTGGGCGGGCTGGGGATGTCGCTGACCGAGTACGCGCGGGTGAGCGAGGAGCTGGGATGGTCCACGCTGGGGCACTACAGCTTCAACTGCCAGGCGCCGGACGTGGGCAACATGGAGCTGCTGATGCACCACGGCACGCCGGATCAGCAGGCGCGCTGGCTGGCGCCGCTGGCGTCGGGCGCGATCCGCAGCTGCTTTTCGATGACGGAGCCGGAGCACGCCGGATCGAATCCCGTCCACCTGAGCACCACGGCGGTGCGGGACGGCGACGAGTACGTCATCAACGGCCACAAGTGGTTCACCTCGTCGGCGGAGGGCTCCGCGTTCGCGATCGTGATGGCGGTGACGAACCCGGAGGCGAAGCGGCCGCACGAGCGCGCCAGCCAGATCATCGTCCCCACCGACACGCCCGGATTCCGCCTGGTGCGCAACATCTCCATCATGGGCGAGGCGGGCGAGGGCTACTTCAGCCACGCGGAGGTCACGTACACGGACTGCCGCGTGCCGGCGGCGAACCTGATCGGCGCGGAGGGGAGCGGGTTCCGGCTGGCGCAGGAGCGGCTGGGGCCGGGGCGCATTCACCACTGCATGCGGTGGATCGGGATCGCCGAGCGCGCCTTCGACCTGATGTGCCGCCGCGCCGCGGAGCGCGAGCTGGCGCCGGGGGAGCCGCTGGGGAGCAAGCAGGCGGTGCAGCACTGGATCGCGGAGAGCCGCGCGGAGATCCACGCGTCGCGGCTGATGGTGCTGGACGCGGCGGAGCGCATCGACCGCGAGGGAGCGCCGGCCGCGCGCGTGGACATCTCGCTGATCAAGTTCTTTGTCGCCGGCGTGCTGCAGCGCGTGATCGACCGCGCCATCCAGACGCACGGCGCGCTGGGGCTTACGGACGACACGCCGCTGGCCTCCATGGCGCGCCACGAACGCGCCGCCCGCATCTACGACGGCCCCGACGAGGTGCACAAGTCCGTCGTCGCGCGGGAGATTCTGCGCGGCTACGGGGTGAGCGTGGCGATTTAGGGGAGTGCGGGAGTGCTTGAGTGCGGGAGTGCGGGAGTGCGGGAGTGCGGGAGTGCGGGAGTGCGAAAGTACGAAAGTACGAGAGTACGAGAGTGCGAGAGTACGAGAGTACGAAAGTACGAGAGTACGAGAGTGCGAGAGTGCGAGAGTGCGAGAGTGGGATCGTCGCGACCCGCAGGGCCCTCTCCCCTGCCAAGCCTTTCGCTCGTTCCTCGCGACGGCTGGCGACCCCTCCCCCAACTTCAGGGGAGGGGTGAGGGACATAAAGAATCTCTTGCAGTTTATACCCTCTCCCGCTTGCGGGAGAGGGTGCGAGCCTAAGCGAGCGGGTGAGGGTCCCAGCGGGCGCAGACCGGTGCGCCCCACATCCACAGAAACCCATGAGCGACAACACCATCGCGGTGCGCGAGGGCGAGGGGTTCGACGCGGCGCGCGTGCTGGAGCACCTGCGCGCGCAGATCCCCGGCATCCCCGCGGGGGAGCTGGAGGTGCGGCAGTTCCCCACGGGCGCGTCGAACCTCACCTACCTGCTGCGCGTGGGCGGATGGGGGGCGGTGCTGCGCCGCCCGCCGCTGGGGCCGGTGCCGCCCAGGGCGCACGACATGGAGCGCGAGGGCAGGCTGCTCCAGCGCCTGAACGCCGTCTTTCCGCTCGCGCCGCGGCCGCTGCTCATCTGCACGGACGCGGGGGTGATCGGCGCGCCGTTCACGGTGATGGAGTATCGCCCCGGGATCGTGGTCGACGCGCGGCTGCCGAAGGGGACGGAGGCGACGCCGGAGCTGGGGCGGATGATGGCGGAGTCGGTCGTCGACACGCTGGTGGAGCTGCACGGCGTGGACTATCGCGCGGCGGGGCTGGAGGAGATGGGGCGCCCCGAGGGCTTCATGCAGCGGCAGGTGGACGGCTGGATCGGCCGGTACGAGAAGGCGGTGACGGACGAGATCGCCGAGGTGGAGCCGCTCATCCGCCGCATCCGGGAGGGCGTGCCGGACACGGGCGCGGCCGGGGCCACCGTCATCCACAACGACTTCAAGCTCAACAACCTGATCTTCGACCCGGCGGACCTGGGGCGCGTGACCGCGGTCGTCGACTGGGAGATGGCGACGGTGGGCGATCCGCTCTTCGACCTGGCCATCTTCCTGAGCTACTGGATCGATTCGGCCGATCCGCCGGACATGCAGGCGCTGGTCCCCAGCGTCACCAGCCTGCCGCAGTTCCCCGGCCGCGACGCGCTGCGCGAGATGTACGCGGCGAAGAGCGGGCGTGACCTGTCGGGGCTGGACTGGTACATGACCTTTTCGTACTTCAAGCTCGCCGTGATCCTGCAGCAGATCTACGCCCGCTACGTCCGCGGCCAGACGCGCGACCCGCGCTTTGCCGGCTTCGGACACGCGGTGCGCACGCTGATCGTCCACGCGCACGGGCTGGGGCGATGAGCGAGGGGGACATGGCGGCGCTGAAGGAGTTCTTCGAAACCTCCGTCGCCTTTCCGCGCCTGGCGGGGGTGGAGATCGACCAGGTCCAGCCGGGAAAGGCGGTCTTTCACCTGGACGTGGGCGACCAGCACCTGAACGGCTCCGGCGCGGTCCACGGCGGCGTGCACGCGACGCTGATGGACAGCGCGATGGCGGTGGCGCTGATCGCGCTGGGGCTGCGCGTCTCCACCACGCAGATGACGGTGAACTATCTCGGCCCCGTCACCGGCGCGCGCATCACCTGCACCGCGCAGCTGACCCACCGCACCCGCCGCACCGCCCTCGCCGAAGCCCGCATCCACGACGGCGACACCCTGATCGCCCTCGGCACCGCCACGTTCCACATCGTCGAAGAACAAAAAGATTAGGCATCACACGGAGTCAACGGAGTAAGCGGAGTTTTCTCGTGCCGTTTCCTCCATCTCATCGCGCGAGTTCTTTTTCGGGATGAAAAGAAGAAACGCCCGAGTCGGCGGAGTCACCTCGAACGAACTCCGCTAACTCCGTTGACTCCGTGTGAGGCCCAAATCAGTAAAAGTCAGCCGACGGTAGGAGCCGCGAAGACGGGCGCGACGACCAGCGCGGCGGCGCCGCGAAGGCGGGTCTGGGGGTCGTGGGGCTCGGGGATCACGGGGGTGGCGGCGGCGCCCTGCGTGAGCGTGCGCTCGGCCAGCGCCTCCACCACGCGCGGCCGGATGAGGTCCCACCCCCCCGCGATGTCGCCGCCCACCACGATGCGGGCCGGGTTCAGCGCGTTCACGATGGCGGCCAGCCCCAGGCCCATGTAGCGCCCCGTGACCTCCAGCGCCTCGCGCGCGGCGCGGTCGCCGGCGCGGGCGCGGGCGATCACGTCCACCACCGTAAGCCGGGTCTCGCGCACCTGCGCGTAGCTCTCCCGCGTGGTGAGCTCGCGGCCCAGGTAGCGGGCGACGACGGCGGTGGTGGACGTGTACGCCTCCCAGCACCCGCGCGACCCGCACAGGCACGCCGGCCCCTCCAGCGAAAGGGGGATGTGCCCGAACTCGCCCGCGGCGTCCCGGTGTCCGCGGACCACGTGGCCGCCCATCACCAGCCCCGCGCCCACGCCGTCACTGAAGGTGACGTACGCAAAGCTGTCGGCCCCCTCGATGAGCCCCTGCCCCATCCACATCTGCGCCAGCGCGCACGCCACCGCGTCGCGCTCGATGTGCACGGGGATGCCCACCGCCTCTTCCAGCGCGCCGCGCAGGTCCACGTTGCGCCATCCCAGCGTGGGCGCGTTGACGACCCGCCCCGTCGCGCGGTCCACCATCCCCGGCACAACCATTCCGATCCCCTGGCACTCGCCGGCCGCCACGTGCGCGTCCACCAGGCGGCGGATGCGGGGCGCCAGCGCCTCCACCAGCTCCTCGGGCGTGGCCGGCGTGGCCAGCAGCTCCGTCGCCAGCGGGCGGCCGCTGAAGTCGGAGAGCATGAGCTGCGTCTCGCTCAGCCGCACGTCCACCGCCACCGCCAGCCGGTCGTGCGCGCGCACGTGCAGCAGCGTCGGCTTGCGCCCGCGCGGCGAGGCGCCGGTGGCACCTTCCACCAGCAGCTCCGCCTCGATGAGCTCGTTGACCAGCGGCGTCACGATGCCGCGCGCCACGCCCATCCGCCGCGCCAGGTCGGCCCGCGAGATCGGCTGGTACTCGCGCACCAGGTTCAGGACGATCTGGCGGTTGATCTCCTTGGTGGTGGTGCGGGTGGCGCGCTGAAAGTTGCGCGGGTCGATCTTTCGCACGGCGAAGGTCGTTCAGGAAAGGTCACAGGCGATTGCGCGCGCGCCGGCACGAATTCGTCCGTACGGCGGCCAAATGGCGCCGGCCTGCAGACACACGGGGAAGATGGCCCGCGGCGCGGGGTTGACGCAAGTGAGCCCGGCACCTGCGCTTCCCACTACGCGGCGGTCCCGGCGGGTCGGAAAGGGTTGCGGAGCCGCACGTACACGTTTATTCTCTGCTCCATCTTTGTCAATAAACCTGACAAATCCGGCGACCGGTCCCGCGTCGCCGTCCGCGCGGGTCTTTCCGTGCACCGCTCCCCGATCACGTTCAACGGCTTCGCGCCCTTGTCCCTTTCCGGACCGCCGCCCGTCAGCAGCCCCCAGGCGGGGGCGCCCGGCCACTCCGCGCCCGTGGATCACGCGGCGGCGGAGGGGCTGCTGCTGGCCGGCGACATCGGCGGAACCAAGACGGTGCTGGCGCTGGTGGCGGAGTGCGGCTCGTCCACGAAGATCGTCGCCGAGGCCGTCTTTCCCAGCCGCGAGTACGCCACGCTGGAGACGGTGCTCGCCGCCTTCCGCTCCACCCATCCGTCGCCGATCCGCCGCGCCGCGTTCAGCGTGGCCGGGCCGGTGATCGGCGGGCACGCGCACATCACCAACCTTCCCTGGCGGCTGGACGAGGGCGTGCTGGCGCAGGCGCTGGGCGTGGGCGAAGTTCTGCTCGTCAACGACCTGCAGGCCACGGCGTACGCCATCCCGCACCTGGGCCCCGAGCAGGTGACGCAGATCCTTCCCGGCGAGGCGGATCCGGACGGCGTGCGGGCGGTGGTCGCCGTGGGCACGGGGCTGGGCGAGGCGATGCTGGTGCCGGACCCCGCCGGCTTTCTGGCCCTGCCCACGGAAGGCGGCCACACGGACTTCGCGCCGCGCGGCGGGCTGCAGCGGCGGCTGCTGGCGCACCTTTCGCGCGCGTCGGAGCACGTGAGCTACGAGCACGTCTGCTCGGGGATGGGGATCGCCACGCTCTACCGCTTTCTGGCCGGTCTCCCGGGCGCTCCCCCGCCGCCCCCCGCCCTGGCCGCGCGGCTGGCCGCGGGCGGAGACGTGACGCCCGCGCTGGTGCAGGCGGGGATGCACCGCGCCGGCGGGTGCAGCGTCTGCCGCCGGACGCTGCGGCTGCTGGCGGCGATCCTGGGCGCGGAGGCGGGGAACGCCGCGCTCCGCTGCCTGGCCACCGGCGGCGTCTATCTGGGCGGCGGCATTTCGCCGCGCATCCTTTCCGTGCTGCGCGGCCGCGCGTTCCGCGAGGGCTTCCTGCGCAAGGGGCCGATGTCGCGGCTGATGGAGCGCATTCCGGTCTACGTGATCCTGGAGCCGCGGGCGGCGCTGCTGGGCGCGGCGCGGTACGGGATGGCGATGGGGTGAGGGAACGGAGGACGGGGGGACAAGGGGACGGGGGGACAGGGAATCACAGGGAATAGGGATAGGGGATAGGAAGTGCCGTGCGTGGCAGGTGGGGCTGCGCGGGATGGTGAGCCGCCCCCCATCCCCGGACCTTCCCCCACAAACTGCGTGGGGGAAGGGTGACGCGAGCCCAAACCCTCCGGAGCGCGATCGAATTCTCCTCTCCCCCATGGGGTTTATGGGAGAGAGGCCGGGAGAGGGGGGCGCCGGCGGGCGCAGTCCGATCCCTGCCGCCGGCGTACGACGTCCGTATCCACCACATCCGCACTGAAATCATCGATCCCCGCCCGGTGCGTGCCGGGCCGCCGGTCCCCTCAACCAGCCGAATCCGTGACGCAGATCCAGCTGCACACCATCGACTACGTCATCCTGGCCCTTTACTTCGCCTTCGTGGTGGGGATCGGGGTGGCGCTCAAGCGCTACATGCGCTCGTCCACCGACTTCTTC
Organism: Longimicrobium sp.; assembly: GCA_036379135.1. GTDB lineage: Bacteria > Gemmatimonadota > Gemmatimonadetes > Longimicrobiales > Longimicrobiaceae > Longimicrobium. Next base: position 2,145 of record DASUVG010000149.1, on the reverse strand, counting down.
CTGTCGGGCCGGTCCATCCCCGCGTGGGTGGCGGGGCTGGCGTTCCTGAGCGCCAACCTGGGCGCGCAGGAGGTGATCGGCATGGCGGCGTCGGGCGCCAAGTACGGCATCGCCACCAGCCACTTCTACTGGATCGGCGCCATCCCCGCGATGGTGTTCGTGGGCGTGTTCATGATGCCGTTCTACTACGGCTCGCGCGCCCGCAGCGTCCCCGAATACCTCAAGCTGCGCTTCGACGAAAAGACGCGCGGGTTCAACGCCATCACCTTCGCGGCGATGACGGTGTTCTCGTCCGGCATCAGCATGTACGCCATGGGGCTGCTGCTGGGCGTGCTGCTGGGGTGGGACTTCAGCTTCAGCGTGCTCGTCAGCGCCCTCATCGTCCTCGCCTACATCTTCCTGGGCGGGCTCACGTCGGCCATCTACAACGAGGTGCTGCAGTTCTTTCTCATCGTCGCCGGCTTCATCCCCCTGGTGTACCTGGGGATGCAGGACGTGGGCGGATGGAGCGGGCTCACCGAGCGGCTGGCGGTGACGGCGCAGAACGCGGGGTTCGCGCCGGGCGCGTACACGCAGTCGTGGCAGCACATGGGGAGCCCCGCCAGCAACCCCATGGGCGTGGAGGTGTTCGGCCTGGCGATGGGGCTGGGATTCGTGCTCAGCTTCGGCTACTGGACGACGGACTTCCTCGTCGTGCAGCGGGCGATGGCGGCGGATTCGATGTCCGCCGCGCGCCGCACGCCGCTGATCGCCGCGTTCCCCAAGATGCTGTTTCCCGCGCTGGTGATCCTTCCGGGGATGATCGCCATCGCGCTTACGACGCAGGCGGGCGCCAGCGGATTCGCGCTGCCGGCCAAGGCCGACGGCACGCTGAACTACGACCTGGCCATCCCGCTGATGCTGGGCCACTACTTTCCGCCGGGGATGCTGGGGCTGGGCCTCACGGCGCTGATGGCGTCGTTCATGAGCGGGATGGCGGGGAACGTGACGGCGTTCAACACCGTGTGGACGTACGACATCTACCAGGCCTACATCAAGAAGGGCGCGAGCGACGCGCACTACCTGTGGATGGGGCGGATGGCGACCGTGGGCGGCATCGCCCTCTCGGTCGCGACGGCGTACGCCACCACGGCGTTCAACAACATCATGGACATGCTGCAGCTGGTGTTCGCCTTCGTGAACGCCCCGCTGTTCGCCACCTTCCTGCTGGGCATGTTCTGGCGCCGCACCACCGGCCACGGCGCCTTTACCGGCCTGGTGGCGGGGACGTCGGCCGCCGCCATCCACCACGGGCTGACGCTGCCGGCGGGCGGCAGCGTGGGGATCAAGGGCGGCTGGCTGGGGATGATGAACACCTATCCCAGCGAGATGGCGCAGAACTTCTGGACGGCCATCTGGGCGTGGACGACGTGCTTCGTGATCACCATCCTCGTCAGCCTGGTGACGAAGCCGCGTCCGGACGAGGAGCTGCGCGGGCTGGTCTACTCGCTGACGGAGCGGCCGAAAGACGAGGGCGAGCCGTGGTACAAGCGTCCGGGCCCGCTGGCGGCGCTGGTGCTGGGGATGACGCTGGTGCTGAACGTGATCTTCTTCTAAGGGGCTGACGAGCGATGAACCTCGACATTCGCGTGCCCATCGGCGGGCTGTTCACCCTGCTGGGGCTGCTGCTGGTGGGATACGGGCTGATGAGCGACGCGTCGGTCTACGAGCGGTCGCTGGGGCACAACATCAACGTCAGCTGGGGGATCCCCGTCCTGCTGTTCGGCGCGCTGTTCCTCTGGCTGGGCCGCAAGGGCGCAGGCACCTCGCACCTTGCCGCCGATGACCCCGAAGGCCGCGCCACCGAAGAGCGCGAGCACGCACTGGGGCTCGAGCGCGAGGACGAGCCGCGGCGGCCGCACGGGCACTGATCGGCGCGGAGTTGGGCCGGCGCCCCCTCCGCTCGCTCAGGCTCGCACCTCCCCCAAAAAACCCTGGGGGAGGTTGGTGGCCGAAGGTTTGGCGGCTCGGCGACGGAAATCGAACTGCGCCCGATGGGGCCCCCTCCCCCCGGCCCCCTCCCCCGCTGCGCGGGAGAGGGGGAGAATTCGATCCCGCTACGGAAGATCTGACGCGGGATGGTGGGCCGCCCCCCTCCCCGACCCT
>DASUVG010000148.1:0-12127 GCA_036379135.1 Longimicrobium sp. | reverse complement strand
GGGGAGGGTCGGGGAGGGGGGCCGCCCACCATCCCGCGCCGCCCCCTCCGCCGAACTCCGAACCCTGCCCTCACCTCAACCTCCCCGAGTCTTTTTGGGGGAGGTGGGCGAGGTTTACGAGCCCGGAAGGGGCGTCCGCCCGAGGCCGCCGAAGCGCCTCGATCCCGTCCCGATGCAAACTCCCGGTCGACGACGGGCATCGAGCTGCGTCCGCCAGGCGCCCCCTCTCCCGGCCTCTCCCCCAAAAACCCCTGGGGGAGAGGAGAATTCGATCCCGCCGCGACAAACTTTCCGCCGTTCTCCCTCCCCCACGCAGTTTGTGGGGGAGGGTCGGGGAGGGGGGCCGCCCACCATCCCGCGCCGCCCCCTCCGCCGAACTCCGAACCCTGCCCTCACTCCAACCTCCCCCAGTCTTTTTTGGGGGAGGTGGGCGAGGTTTACGAGCCCGGAGGGGGCGTCCGCCGGGCCCGGCCGAAGCGCCTCGATCCCGTACTTTCGTACCTTCGTACTTTCGTACTCTCGTACTTTCGTACTTCCGTCCCCGCCCCTACTTCCGCCCCCGCATCAGCATCTCCCGCCGGCTGGCGCCGCGGCCACGGCCGGCCTGCTTCTCGGGGTCTTCCGGCTGCGCGGGGCGCGCCTGCGCGTCCAGGTGCGCGGCGAACGACGCGACGGTGGGGTACTGGAACAGGTCCACGATCGACACCTCGCGCCCCAGCGCCGTGCGCAGCGCCTCCTGCAGGCGGGCCAGGAGCAGCGAGTGGCCGCCCACCTCGAAGAAGCTGTCGTTCACGCCCACGCTCTCCAGCCCCAGCACCTCGCGCCACACGGCCGCGATCGCCAGCTCCAGCTCGCCCTGCGGCGCGGCGGCCGGCTCTCCGGCGGGGGCCGCGGGCGCGGGAAGGGCGGCGCGGTCGATCTTGCCGTTGGGGGTCTGCGGAAACGCGTCCATGACCACGTACGCCTGGGGAACCATATAGTCCGGCAGCGCGCGCCTCAGGTGCTCGCGCAGCGCGGACGGGGAAGGCCCGTGCTCCGGCGCCACCACCCACGCCACCAGGTGCGGATCGCCGCGCACGTCGGGGCGAACCAGCACCAGCGTGTCGCGCACGCCGGGCACCTCCATCAGCCGCGCCCCGATCTCGCCCAGCTCGATGCGGAAGCCGCGCAGCTTTACCTGCTCGTCGAAGCGGCCCAGGTAGTCCAGCCGTCCGTCCGCCAGCCAGCGCACCCGGTCGCCGCTGCGGTACAGGCGGCTTCCGGGCGCGCCGAACGGGTCCGGGACGAACCGCTCGGCCGTGAGCGCCGGCCGGTTCAGGTAGCCGCGCGCCACGCTGATGCCGCCCAGCAGCAGCTCGCCGGGCACGCCCGCGGGCACCGGCTCGCCCGCGCGGTCCAGCACGTACGCGCGCGTGTTCTCCAGCGGGCGCCCGATGGCCGGCGTGCGCCCGTCCGCCGCCACGCGCCCGCTGGTGGCGAGCACCGTGCACTCCGTGGGGCCGTACGCGTCGTGCAGGTGCAGCGCGTCGGCCCAGCGCGCCGCCTGCGCCGCGCCCAGCGCCTCGCCCCCCGCCTGGATCACCCGCAGGTCGGGGAGCCGGTCCGGGTCCAGCAGGGGGAGCACGGAGGGGGGGAGCAGCAGGGCGGTGATGCGCTCGCGGCGCAGCGTGGCCATCAGCGGCTCGCCCGGCATCAGCTCGTCGCGCGGCACCAGGACCAGCGCGGCCCCGTTGATGAGCGTGCTGAACACGTCCATCACGCTCACGTCGAACGAGAACGAGCCCACCTGCAGCACCCGGTCGCCCGGGGCCATCCCCATCCGCGTGCGGTGCACCTCCGCCAGGTTGGGGATGCCGCGGTGCGGTACGGCCACGCCCTTGGGCCGGCCGGTGCTGCCGGAGGTGTAGATGACGTACGCCAGCTGCTCCGGGTGCACCGCGACGTCCGGCGCACGCGACGGCCGCGCGGCGATGGCGTCCGCCTCCGCGCGCAGGTCCACCAGCGGCGGAAGGTCGTCCCCCTGCAGTCCCGCCGGGAGCGGTCCGTCGCAGACCAGCAGGCGCGCGCCGGAGTCCGCCAGCATGTAGCGCAGGCGCTCCACCGGGTAGGCGGGGTCCAGCGGCAGGTACGCGGCGCCCGCCTTGACCGCCGCCAGGATGGCGATCACCGTCTCCGGCGCCTTTTCGGCGAAGATGCCCACGATGGACTCCGCCCCCGCGCCGCGCGCCACCAGGTGGTGCGCCAGTCGGTTGGCGGCCTCTTCCACCTCGCGGTAGGGGATCGTGCGCCCCCGGTAGACCAGCGCGGGCGCGTCGGGCGTGCGCGCGGCCTGCTCCGCGATCAGCACGTGGGCGGGGCCCGGGTGAACGGGGCGGGATTCGCCGCTCCACTCCTCCAGCACGCGCCGGCGCTCCTCCCCGCGCAGCAGGCCGGGAAGGCGCGAGACGGGGCGGTCCGGCTCGGCCACCAGCGACGCGAGCAGCGCCCCGAAGTGCTCCGCCATCCGCCGCACGGTGGACTCATCGAACAGCTCCGCCGCGTACTCCATCCCGCCCACCAGCCCGTCGCCGGAGGGCTCCAGCTGCACCGTCAGGTCGAACTTGGCCGTCCCCGTGTCCACCGGGTCCAGCCGCGCCTCCACGGCGCCCAGCGGCGGCAGGACCTCCGTGGGCTGCAGGACGGAGAAGGAGACCTGGAACACGGGGTGGCGGCTCACGCTGCGCTCCACCCGCAGCTCGTCCACCAGCCGCTCGAAGGGCACGTCCTGGTGCGCGAAGGCGCCCACGACGCCCTCGCGCACGCGGCGGACGACCTCGCGGAACGCCGGGTCGCCGGACAGGTCCGTGCGCAGCGCCAGCGTGTTGACGAACAGCCCCACCATCCCCTCCGTCTCCGGCCGCCCGCGCCCCGCCACCGGCGTGCCCACCACCACGTCGTCCTGGCCGGACCAGCGGGACAGCAGGAGCTGGAACGCCGCCAGCAGCACGGCGAAGCGGGTGGCGCCCGCCGCGCGCGCCAGCGCGTCCACCGCCCGCGCCGTGGCCGCGTCCACGCGGAACTCCACCTGCCCGCCCCGGTGGCTGGGCGTGCCGGGGCGCGGCCGGTCCGTGGGCAGCTCCAGCACGGGCGCGCCCGCCAGCCGCTCGCGCCACCAGCCGATCTGCCGCTCCAGCCGGGGGCCCGTCAGCCACCGGCGCTGCCACGCCGCGAAGTCCGGGTACTGCACGGGGAGCGGCGGCAGCTTCGGCGTCCGCCCCTCCGCGTGCGCCGCGTAGAGATGCGCCAGCTCGCGGAACACGATCTCCATCGACCACCCGTCCGCCGCCACGTGGTGCAGCGACAGCAGCAGCACGGAGTCGTCCGCCGCCAGCCGCACCAGCACCGCGCGAAAGAGCGGCCCGTTCGCCAGGTCGAACGGACGGCGCGCCTCCTCCGCCGCGCGCCGCTCCGCCTCCCGCTCCGCCAGGTCCGCGGGCAGGACGGAAAGGTCGACGATGGGGAGGTCGAAGGGCGCGGCGGCCGTCACCACCTGCACCGGCCGCCCGTCGCGCGGGGGGAACACGGTGCGCAGCGCGTCGTGGCGATGGACCAGGTCCCGCAGCGCGCGCCGCAGCGCCTCCGCGTCCACCGCGCCGCGCAGGCGGATGCGGTAGGCGATGGTGTAGAGGGCCGTCCCCGGCAGCAGGCGGTCCAGGAACCACATCCGCTCCTGCGCAAAGGAGAGCGGCAGCGGCCCGTCACGGTCGATGGGGACGATGTCCGGCGCCGCCTCTTCCCCCACGCCGCGCGCGGAGTCGACGCGCGCCGCCATCTCGCGCAGCGACGACGCCTCGAACACGGCGCGGATCGGCACGTCGATCTCGAAGGTGCGGCGGATGCGCGCCAGCAGCTGCATGGCCAGGAGCGAGTGGCCGCCGAGATCGAAGAAGCCGTCCGCCCGGCTGACCGGCCGGCCCAGCAGCTCCGCCCATACGGCGGCGAGGGCGCGCTCCGTCTCCGTCGCCGGCGCTTCGCCGGCGGTGGCCGCGGCGGGCCCGGGGTCGGGGAGCGCCTTGCGGTTCACCTTGCCGTTGTCGTTCAGCGGCAGCGCGTCCAGGCGGACGATGGTGGACGGCACCATGAACTCCGGCAGCTCCACCCGCAGGGCGTCGCGCAGCGCGGCGGGATCGATCTCCGCCCCCTCCGCCGCGACGACGAACGCCGCCAGCGCGTCGCCGCGCACCACGGCGGCGGCCTCGCGCACCGACGGAATCCGCAGCAGCGCCGCCTCCACCTCGCCCAGCTCCACGCGGTTGCCGCGCAGCTTTACCTGGAAGTCGAAGCGCCCCATGTACTGCAGCGTGTCGTCGCCCGCCAGGCGCACGCGGTCGCCGGTGCGGTACATCCGCGCGCCCGGCCGCGTCGCGAACGGATCGGGGACGAAGCGCTCGGCGGTGAGCGCCGGGCGGTTCAGGTATCCCGATCCCACCCCCGCGCCGCCCACGCACAGCTCCCCCGCGGCACCGCGCGGCACCGGGCGCAGCGCGTGATCCACCAGGTGCACCGTGGCGTTGTCCACCGGCCGCCCGATGGAGGCGCCGGCGAGCGGGTAGTCCGGCTCGCAGACGTGCGTGGAGGTGTGGATGGCGGCTTCCGCGGGGCCGTACAGGTTCACCACGTCCACCTCCAGCCGCGCGCGGACCCGGCGGACGATCTCCGTCGGCAGCGCCTCGCCCGCGCCCGCGATGCGCCGCAGCGACGTGCACGCCTCCAGCCCCGGCTCGCCGGCGACAACCGCCAGCATGGAGGGGACGAACTGGACAAAGGTCACACCCTCGCGGCGGACGACGTCCAGCAGGTACGCGGGGTCGCGGTGCCCGCCGGGCGCGGCCAGCACCAGGCGGCCGCCCTCCAGCAGCGGCTGCCAGAACTCCCAGATGGAGACGTCGAAGCCGAACGGCGACTTGTGCAGCAGCACGCCGTCCGCGCCCAGCGGGTACACGCGGGCGATCCACGCCATGTGGTTGGTCAGCGCCCGGTGCGGGATCTCCACCCCCTTGGGCCGGCCGGTACTGCCGGAGGTGTAGATGATGTACGCCGTCGATTCCGGATACACGTCGACGCGCGGCGGCTCGGCGGAGGCGCGCTGGATGCGCTCCCATTCCGCATCCACCGCGACCGTCTCCGCCGCCGTCCGCGGCAGCGAGGGGACCAGCCGCGCCAGGGTGAGCACCACGGGCGCCGCGCTGTCTTCCAGCAGCCAGGCGATGCGCTCCGCCGGGTACTCGGGGTCGATGGGTACGTACGCCGCCCCCGCCTTTACCGCCGCGACGATGGCGATCATCATCTCCGGCGCGCGCTCCATGCAGATGGCCACGCGCGACCCCGGCCGCACGCCCCGCTCGACCAGGTGGTTCGCGAGGCGGCTGGATCGGTCCTCCACCTCCGCCGCCGTCATCCGCCCGCCCTCCCAGGTGAGGACGACGGAGTCCGGCGTCCGCGCCGCCTGCGCCGCGGCCTGCACGTGCACGGGGGGGAGATGCAGGTGCTCCGGGTGCGCCGCCGCCCCGTTCCATGCGGCCGCGGCGGCGCGCTCGGATTCCGTCACCGGGTCCAGGGTGGACAGGCGGCGGTCCGGGTCCGCCAGCGCCTGGTCCAGCATGCGGACGTAGTGCTCGCCCATCCGCCGCGCCGTGGCCGCGTCGAAGAGGTCGGTGGCGTACTCCAGGTACGCGGTGAACCCGCCCTCCGCCTCTTCCAGGTTCAGCACCAGGTCGAACTTGGCGGTCCGGTGCGGAGCGCTCCGTTCGCGCACCTCCAGCCCCGGGAGCGCGAAGCCGCCCGCGGACGCCGCGTCGAAGGAGAAGACGACCTGAAAGACAGGGGTGCGGTCCAGCTTGCGCTCCACCTGCAGCTCGTCCACCAGCCGCTCGAAGGGCAGGTCCTGGTGCGCCTGGCCGTCCAGCGTGGTCTCGCGGACGCGCCGCACCAGCTCGCGGAACGTGGGGTCGCCCGAGAGGTCCGTCCGCAGCGGCAGCGTGTTGACGAACAGGCCGACCACCGGCTCCGTCTCCGGCCGGTGCCGCCCCGCCACCGGCGTGCCGACCACCACGTCGTCCTGCCCGGCGTAGCGGCCCAGCAGCGCCTGGAACGCCGCCAGCGTCGCCATGAACGGCGTCACGTGCTCCGTTCCCGCCAGCGCGCGGGCCCGCTCCGCCACCTCGGGCGGGATCCGGAAGGTGTGCAGCGCGCCGCGGAAGCTCTGCTGCGCCGGGCGCGGCCGGTCCGCCGGCAGCTCCAGCGTGGCCGCGCCCTCCAGCGCGCGGCGCCAGTACGCGGCCTGCGCCTTCAGCGCGTCCCCTTCGAGCCAGCCGCGCTGCCACGCCGCGTAGTCCGCGTACTGCACGCCCGGCGGCGGCAGGGCTCCGTCGCGCCCCTCCGCCCGCGCGGCGTACAGCGCCGGCAGCTCGCGCAGCAGGATGCCGATGGACCACCCGTCCGCCGCCACGTGGTGCAGCGTCAGCGCGAGGACGTGCGTATCCGCCGCCGTCCGGAAGAGCGCGGCCCGGATCGGAAGGTCGCGCGACAGGTCGAACGCGCGCCCCGCCTCCGCCTCCACCCGCGCATCCAGCTCCTCTTCCGCCACCTCCGCGACGGCGAGCGCGAACTCCGCCGGCGCGTCCAGCTCCGCCGCCGGACGCCCGTCGCGGTCCACGATGCGCGTACGCAGCGCCTCGTGCCGCGCGGCCAGCTCGCCCAGCGCGCCGCGCAGCGCGTCCACGTCCAGCGCGCCGGCCAGGTCCAGGACGAGCGGGATGTTGTACGCGCCGGTCGCGCCGGCAAAGCGGTCCAGGAACCACATCCGCTCCTGCGCAAAGCTGAGCGCCGCCGGCTCTCCCTGCGGACGGGGGCGGATGGGGGGGATGCGGACGGCGCCGTCCGCGGACGCGCGCGCGGCCTCCACCTCCGCCGCCAGCGCGGCCAGCGTGGGCGCGGCGAAGAGCGCGCGCAGCGGCAGCTCCACCCCCAGCAGCCGCGCGATGCGCGACATGAGCCGCGTGGCCAGCAGCGAGTGCCCGCCGCGCTCGAAGAACGAGTCGCCGCGATGGATGGCGCCGCCGCCCAGCAGCTCCGCCCAGATCCCCGCCAGCACCTGTTCCGTCGCGCCGCGCGGCGCCTCACCCGCGGAATCCGCCGCCCGCGCGTCCGGCGCGGGGAGCGCCTTGCGGTCCACCTTGCCGTTGGGCGTCAGCGGGAACGCGTCCAGCGCGACGAAGGCGGAGGGGACCATGTACTCCGGCAGCCGCTCGCGCAGGAAGGCGCGCAGCTCCGTGCCCGCGGGCGGCGCGTCCGGAGCGCGCGCGACCAGGTAGGCCACGAGCCGCGCATCCCCACCCTCGCCGCGCACCGCCGCCGCCGCGCCGGCGACCGCGGGATGCGCGCGCAGGGCGCTTTCGATCTCCCCCAGCTCGATGCGGAAGCCGCGCAGCTTTACCTGAAAGTCCACGCGCCCCAGGAACTCCAGCGCGCCGTCCGCCCGCCGCCGCACCCGGTCGCCGGTGCGGTACAGGCGGCTTCCGGCCGCGCCGAACGCGTCGGGGACGAACCGCTCCGCCGTCAGCCCCGGCCGCCCCAGGTAGCCGCGCGCCACGCCGGTACCGCCGATGATCAGCTCGCCCGGCACGCCCAGCGGCGCGGGGTTTCCGGCCGGGTCCAGCACGTACAGCGTGGTGTTGGCGATCGGCCCGCCGAGCGGGATCGCGCCCTCCGCCGCCACGCGCGCCGCCGCCGACCAGATGGTCGTCTCCGTGGGCCCGTACAGGTTCCACAGCTCCGCGCCGTCGGCGAGAAGCGGGTCAGCCACGCTCCGCGGCAGCGCCTCGCCGCCGGAAAGCAGGCGCAGTCCCGCGCGCGGGGTCCAGCCGGAGGCCAGCAGCATCGCCCAGGTGGCCGGCGTAGCCTGCATCGCCGTCGCGCCGCTCCCGGCGATCGCCGCGGCGAGGAGCGCGGGGTCCGCCGCCTGCTCGCGCGTGGCCACGACGGTGCGCGCCCCGACGGTCAGCGGGAGGAACAGTTCCAGGACGGAGATGTCGAAGGCGATGGTGGTCACCGCGAGCAGCGCGTCGTCCGCCCGCAGCCCCGGCGCTTCCGCCATGGACCGCAGAAAGCTGGCGACGCCGCCGTGGCGCACCATCACGCCCTTGGGCCGGCCCGTCGATCCGGACGTGTAGATGACGTACGCCAGGTCCTCGGCCGAGACATCCGCGTCGTCCGCATCCACCGAATCCGCCGGCTGGATGTCGTCGAGGAGGATGCGGTCGACGGCGGACGCGGGGAGCCGGTCCTCCAGCGACCGGTCCAGCAGGAGGAGGGACGCGCCGGAATCCTCCAGCATGTACGCCAGCCGCTCCGCCGGATACTCGGGATCCAGGGGGAGATACGCGGCGCCGGCGCGCAGCACGCCCAGCAGCGCCGCCACCATCCGCGCCGAACGCTCCGCGGCCACGGCGACCAGGCTTCCCCGCCCCGCCCCGCGCGCCCGCAGCGCCGCCGCAACGCCGGCGGAGAGCGCGTCCAGCTCCGCGTACGTCAGCGCGCCGTCCGCGCCCTCCACGGCCACCGCGCCCGGCATCCGCGCCGCCTGCGCCGCGAACAGGCGGTGGACCGGGACGAACGGCCAGTCGCGCAACGTCGCGTTCCCCTGTTCGACGACGGCGGCGCGCTCCGCGTCGTCCATCAGCGGCAGCACGGAAACGCGGGTGTCGGGATCGGCCAGGGCAGCGGATAGGAGCGCGCCGAAGTGGCCCATCATCCGCCCGACCGTCGCCGCGTCCCAGAGCGCGGTGGCGTACTCCGCCAGCCCGCGCAGCCCGTCGCCGTCCTCCTCCAGCTGCACCGCCAGGTCCAGCCGCGCCGTGCCGCCCGCGTCCGGAAGGGCGCGCACCCGGACGCCCTCCAGCGACAGGTCGCCCGCCGGCGCGCTCAGCACCCCGAACATCACCTGGAAGACGGGCGCGTGGCTCAGCGAGCGCTCCACGCCCAGCTCCTGCACCAGCTCCTCGAAGGGGACGTCCTGGTGCGCGTACGCCTGCAGCGTGCCTTCGCGCACGCGCGCCAGCAGCGTGCGGAACGCGGGGTCTCCGCCCAGCTCCGTGCGCATGGCCAGCGTGTTGACGAACAGGCCCACCAGCCCCTCCACCTCCGGCACCCCGCGCCCCGCCACCGGCGAGCCGACCACCACGTCCTCCTGCCCGCTCCACCGGTGCAGCACGGCGCTCCACGCCGCCAGCAGCACCATGTACAGCGTGGCGCCCTCGCGGCGCGCCAGCTCCCTCGCCGCCCGCGCCACCCCGGGTGCGATCGCGAAGTGGTGCGCGGCCCCGAGCTCGTCCGGCTCGGCCGGGCGGGGGCGGTCGTACGGCAGCTCCAGCAGGGCGGGCGCGCCGGCCAGCCGCTCGCGCCAGAAGGCGCGCTCGCGCCGCACCGCCTCGCCGCCCAGCCAGGCGCGCTGCCAGAGCGCGTAGTCCGCGTACTGCACCGGCAGCTCCGCCAGCGCCGGCTCGCCACCGCCCGCAAAGGCGCGGTACGACAGCGTCAGCTCGCGCATCATCACCCCCCACGACCAGCCGTCGGCGGCGATGTGGTGCACGTTCAGCAGCAGCACGTGCCGCTCCGGAGCGATCCGCAGGAGCCGCGCGCGAACCGGCAGCGCCTCGCGCAGGTCGAAGGGCGCGCGCGCGTCCGCCGCCATCCGCGCCTGCACCTCGCCTTCCTCCACGTCGTCCACGGGGAGGATGAAGGGCGGCGGCGGAAGCACGTCCTGCACCGGCTGGCCGTCCACCTCCGGGTAGCGCGTGCGCAGCACCTCGTGGCGCGCCAGCAGCGCCTGGAACGCGCGGCGCAGCGCCTCCACGTCCAGGGGGCCGTCCAGCGCCAGCGCCTCGGCCATGTTGTAGGCGCCGGACGCGGGCGACATCCGCTGCAGGAACCACATCCGCTCCTGCGCAAAGCTGAGCGGTACCGGGCCGCCGCGCTCCACCCGCACCAGCCGCGGGCCGTCGCTCGCCGCCGCCCCGCCCAGCCGCTCCGCCAGCGCGCGGACGGTGGGCGCCTCGAACATGGCGCGCAGCGGCAGCTCCGCGCCCAGCTCCCGCCGCACGCGCGACAGCACCTGCGTGGCCAGGATGGAGTGGCCGCCCAGCTCGAAGAAGTCGTCCTCCAGCCCCACCTGCCCGCACCGCAGCACCTCGCGCCAGATCTCCGCCAGCGCCTGCTCCCGCGGCGTGCGCGGCGCCACGAAGGCGCGCACCTCCGGCTTCGCGTCCGGGGCGGGGAGCGCCGCGCGGTCCACCTTGCCGCTGGGCGTCAGCGGAAAGGCGTCCAGCGCGACGAACGCGGAGGGCACCATGTACTCCGGCAGCCGCACGCGCAGGAACGCGCGCAGCTCCGCGCCCGCCGGCGGCGCGTCCGGAGCGCGCGGAACGATGTACGCCACGAGCCGCGCGTCCCCCGCCTCGTCACGCACCCGCGCGGCCGCGCCGCCGACCTCCGGGTGCGCGCGCAGGGCGCTTTCGATCTCCCCCAGCTCGATGCGGAAGCCGCGCAGCTTTACCTGAAAGTCCACGCGCCCCAGGAACTCCAGCGCGCCGTCCGTCCGCCGCCGCACCCGGTCGCCGGTGCGGTACAGGCGGCTTCCCGCCGCGCCGAACGGGTCCGGGACGAACCGCTCCGCCGTCAGCCCCGGGCGGTGCAGGTAGCCGCGCGTCACGCCGGTGCCCCCGATGAACAGCTCTCCGGGCACGCCCAGCGGCGCCGGGCTCCCGGCCGCGTCCAGCACGTACAGCGTGGTGTTCGCGACCGGAGCGCCCAGCGGGATCGCGCCCGCGGCGGGAACGCGCGTCGCCGCGGACCAGACGGTCGTTTCCGTCGGCCCGTACAGGTTCCACACCTCCGCGCCGGCCGCGAGCAGCGCGTCCGCCGTCGTGCGCGGCAGCGCCTCGCCGCCGGAAAGCAGGCGCATCCCGGGCCGCGGCATCCACCCGGAGGCGAGCAGCATCGCCCACGTCGCCGGCGTCGCCTGCATCACGCCGGCGCCGCCGCGCGCGAGGAGCGCGGCCAGGAGCGTGGGGTCCGCAGCCTGCTCGCGCGTGGCCACGACGGCGCGCGCCCCAAGCGACAGCGGAAGGAACAGCTCCAGGACGGAGATGTCGAAGGCGATGGTCGTCACCGCCAGCAGCGCGTCGTCCGCGCGCAGGCCGGGCGCTTCCGCCATCGACCGCAGGAAGTTGCACGCGCCGCCGTGGGGCACCATCACGCCCTTGGGCCGGCCCGTCGATCCGGACGTGTAGATGACGTACGCCAGGTCCTCGGCGAGGACGTCCGCGTCCGGATCGGCCGGATCCGCCGGCTGGATGTCGTCGAGGAGGATGCGGTCGACGGCGGACGCGGGGAGCCGGTCCGCGAGGGCGCGCTCGGTGAGCAGCAGGCGGGCGCCGGAATCCTCCAGCATGTACGCCAGCCGCTCCGCCGGATACTCGGGATCCAGGGGGAGGTACGCGGCGCCGGCGCGCAGCACGCCCAGCAGCGCCGCCACCATCCGCGCCGAGCGCTCGGCGCCCACGGCGACCAGGCTCCCCCGCCCCGCGCCCCGCGCCCGCAGCGCCGCCGCCACCCCGGCGGAGAGCGCGTCCAGCCGCGCGTACGTCAGCACGCCGTCCGCGCCCTCCACGGCCACGGCGTCCGGCGTCCGCGCCGCCTGCTCCGCGAACAGGCGGTGCATCGGCGCGAAGGGCCAGTCGCGCGCGGTGGCGTTCGGGCGCTCGACGACGTCCGCGCGCTCCTCCGCGTCCACCAGCGCCAGGCGGGAGACGGGCGCGTCCGGGTGCGCGGCGCCGTGCCCAAGCAGGCGCCTGAGGTGCGCCACCATGCGGCCCGCGGTGGCGTGCTCGAAGAGGTCCGTGGCGTACTCCGTCTCCACCCGCAGCCCGCCGTCGTCCTCCTCGTAGACGTCGAACGCCAGGTCGAAGCGGGCGGTGTCGTACTCCACCTGCAGCGGCGCGATCTCGATCCCGGCCAGGCGCTCGGCCTCGGCGCGGGTGTTCTGCAGCATCAGCGAGACCTGGAACACCGGGTTGCGGCTCAGGTCGCG
>DASUVG010000147.1:0-53439 GCA_036379135.1 Longimicrobium sp. | reverse complement strand
CCCACCCGGAGCTTCCCGAGGTCTACACGCTGGGCGAGTGCGCCACGGGCGAGCTGGACCTGGGGATGGAGGTGCCCGACGAGGTGCGGTCCGGCGTGCACCTGTACTACGGCTCGTTCGCCGCGCTGGCGGAGCAGGACCCGGACTTCGACTGGGAGGCGGAGCTGCACGAGACGGTGATGCACGAGGTGCGGCACCATCGCGAGAGCACGGCGGGCGAGGACGCGCTGGAGGACTTCGACTACGCCGCGGACGAGAACTTCAAGCGGCGCGAAGGCGTGGCGTTCGATCCCCTGTTCTACCGCTCCGGCGAGCCGCTGGACCAGGGCGGGTGGGAGGTGGATGGCGACGTGTTCGTAGAGATGGAGCTGACCGCGGCGGAGTTCGGCCGGCTCCAGGAGGTAGAGGCGGAGGTCCGTGGCAAGCTCGTGTCGCTGCCGCGGCCGGAGCGGCTGGGGGACGTGGCGTTCATGTACCTGGAGGGATTCCGCGCCGGCCCGGGCGAGACGGCGGTGGTGCTGGTGCGGCGCCGCGGCTTCAGCGAGTCCGTGCGCGGCCTCTTTCGCCGCGAGGAGCCGGACGTGGGCGAGTGGTCGGTGGAGCCCGAGGACTGGTTCCTGGTCGGGGACTAGCGGCACCGGCGACGCGCGGCGGGTAATTTGCCGGGGATTGCGGGGCTTCGGAGAGGCCGAGGCGGGAGGGTGGGCCGCCCCCCTCCCCGGCCCTCCCCCACGAAGTGCGTGGGGGAGGGAGAACGGCGGAAAGTCCGTCGTGGCGCGATCGATGTTCAACCTCCCCCAGGGTTTTTTGGGGGAGGTGGGCGAGGTTTACGAGCCCGGAGGGGGCGCAGCTGGCGCAGCTCGATGTGCGTCGTAGCGTGATCGAATTCTCCCCTCTCCGCGAGGAACGAGCGGGGAGGGGCCGGGGGAGGGGCCCCCCGCGGACGCGGTTCTTCGCTCGTCGCAACGGGATCGAATTCTCCCCTTTCTCCCGCGCAGCGGGGGAGAGGGGCCGGGGGAGAGGGGGCCGCGTCGGGCGCCAGTTCGATCTATTTCGACGAGCCTCGAGGCCGAGCGGCAACCGACTCCCTCTCCCGGCGCGGTCTGCCCGGGAGGGGCCGCGGGGTGGGGGACTCAACAGGAGGGCCGCGGTGGTGGAGGAGCAAGGAGACGGGATGCGGAACGGCGCGAACGGCGGCGGGGACGGCGTTCCGCGCGTGTCCGGCGCGGACTCTGCCGGCGCGCGCGACGCCGACGCGGTGGGGGCGGCGCGGCTGACGCCGTACGAGCTCGCCTTCATGGACGGCGACTTCGAGTCGCGCGTGTTCCCCATGATCCAGGACGAGGCCGAGGGGCGCGAAGAAGACCCCGCGCGCCGCGAGCGCTTTGTGTTCCTGGGCACCGGCGGCGACTCCATCCGCGAGATCATCCCCCCCGACGCGCCGGCCGAGATGCTGGAGGAGTACCGCGCGCTCTTTTACCACGCCTTCAACTTCTGGCGCTTCGGGCGGCGGCTGTACGTGCTGGACCAGGCGGTGGCCCGCTACCTGGTGGAGGGCGCGCCGCGGCTGGAGGACTGGCAGTTCGCCACGCCCTTCGACAGCCTGTACCTGCAGCTTCCGCCCAACCTGTTCTGGGCCAGCATCGGCACCGACGTGCCGCCGGAGCCGGTGGACGGCTTCTTCGTCACCATCTGCCGCGCCTGCGACCCGCTGGACGTGGACTTTACCGACGTGCAGGTGCTGATGGTGCTGGGCATCCACCGCATGCGCGCCGGCTTCAGCGTGATCCCCTTCGACACCGAGGTGGGCGACGGCATCCCCCCCGTGTGGACGGAGCCGGGGCGCGACGCGGGGATGGACTTCGAGAACGTGCTTCCCGGCGGCGAGATCGCCGGGCTGTACTCCATCCTCACCACCGCCGAGGCGCTCAAGCTGGTGGCGCGGGCGATGTGGTACATCGAGAACCACGCCGAAGACGTGACCTCCGCGCCGGCCCCGGAGCGGCGCAGCACCGACCGGCCGGGCTCCGCGCCGTACTCGCGGCTGGACTTTCACCGCGTGCGGCTGGGCGGCGGATGACGGCACGCGAGGCGGCCGCGGCGCTGGGCGAGATCGCCATGCTGCTGGAGGTGGTGGGCGGCAACCCCTTCCGCGCCAAGGCCTTTCAGTCCGCCGCCCGCACCCTGGAGACGTCGTCCGCCGACCTTGCGGCGCTCGCCGCCGCGGGCGAGCTGCGCACCCTTCCCGGCGTGGGCGAAGGGATCGCCGGCGTGCTGAACGAGCTGGTGACGACGGGCACCTCGCGCATGCTGCAGGAGCTGCGCGAGCAGACGCCCGTGGGGCTGTACGACGTGATGCGGATCAAGGGCGTGGGCGCCAGGCGCGGCCGCACGCTCTTCAAGGAGCTGGGGATCGACTCGCTGGACAGGCTGGAGGAGGCCGCGGCCGCCGGCCGGCTGGCGGCGCTCCCCGGCTTCGGCGCGAAGACCGCGGAGCTGATCCTCAAGGGCGTGGCCTTCGCGCGGTCGCAGCGCGGACGGCGGCGCTACTACCAGGCGGTGGAGGCCGCCGCGGCGCTGCTGGAGCTGGTGGAAGGGCTTCCCGGCGTGCTCCGCGCCAGCTCCGCGGGCCAGGTGCGCCGCCGGCTGGAGGTCATCGACTCCATCGACATGGTCGCCGCGTCGGACGACCCGGAGACCGTGCTGGCCGCCTTTCGCGCGCTGCAGGGGGTGGAGCGCGCGGACCACGACGACGCGGACTCCCGCGCGGAGGTGCAGTTCGCGGACGGGGTGAAGGCGACGCTCACCTGCGTGCCGCCGGCCGCGTATCCCACCGCGCTCGTCTTCGCCACGGGGAGCGACGCGCACCTGCAGCAGCTGCGCGCCCGGGCGGAGACGCAGAAGCTGCGGCTGGAGGCCGACGGCGTCTACGCGGGAACGCGGCGGCGGGCGGCGAAGGACGAGGCCGGGGTGTACAAAGTGCTCGGCCTCGATTTTATTCCTCCCGAGCTGCGCGAGGGGTGGGGGGAGATCGAGGCCGCGGCGGAGGGAAAGCTGCCGAAGCTCGTCGAAGTGGACGACCTGCAGGGCACCTTCCACTGCCACACGACGTATTCGGACGGCCGCGCGTCCGTGGCGGAGATGGCGGAGGCGGCGCGGGAGCGCGGGTGGCGCTACCTGGGGATCGCGGACCACTCGCAGAGCGCGGGGTACGCCGGAGGGCTTCCCGTACCCGCCGTGCGCCGCCAGCACCGCGAGATCGACGCGTGGAACGCGGAGCACGGGGGAAAGGGGAAGAAGCGCTTTCGCCTGTTCAAGGGGATCGAGTCCGACATCCTGGCCAACGGCGCCCTCGACTACCCCGCGGACGTGCTGCGCGCCTTCGACTACGTGGTGGGCTCCGTCCACAGCAACTTCGCGCTGGGGGAGAAGGAGCAGACCGCGCGGCTGATCCGGGCGGTATCCAATCCCCACATCACCATCCTGGGCCACGCCACGGGGCGCCTGCTGCTCAAGCGCAGCGGCTACGCGGTGGACGCAAAGGCGGTGATCGACGCGGCGGCGGAGCACGGCACCTGTGTGGAGATCAACGCCGATCCGCACCGCCTGGACGTGAGCTGGGAGAACGCGCGCTACGCCGCGGAAAAGGGCGTGCTGATCCCAATCAACCCCGACGCGCACTCCACGGGCGCGCTGGGGAACGTGGCGTATGGGGTGAACGTGGCCCGCAAGGCGTGGCTCACCGCGCCGCAGGTGCTGAACACGTGGGAGCTGGACGATCTGGAGGAGTTTCTTGCCGAGAGAAAGCAAAAAGGCGCGGCGTGAGCGGGTCGCGTCCATCCTGGCCGGGCTGGCCTCGCTCTACCCCGAAAGCCGCTGCTCGCTGGACCACGAGAGCCCGCTGCAGCTGGTGGTCGCCACCGTCCTGAGCGCGCAGACCACCGACGCGGCGGTAAACCGCGTGACGCCCGCGCTGTTCGCCCGCTTTCGCACCGCGCAGGACTTCGCGGACGCCACGCAGGAGGAGATGGAGGACCACCTCAAGACCCTCAACTTCTTCCGCAACAAGTCCAGGGCGCTCATCGGCCTGGGCCGCGCGCTCGTCGAGCGGCACGGGGGCGAGGTGCCGATGGACATGGACGCGCTGACGCAGCTTCCCGGCGTGGGCCGCAAGACGGCGAACGTGGTGCTGGGGGTGGGGTTCGGGATGGCGGAGGGCGTGGTGGTTGACACGCACGTCAAGCGCATCGCCGCGCGGCTGGGCCTTACGCGCGAGGAGGACCCGGAGAAGGTGGAGCAGGACCTGCTCGCCGTGCTGCAGATGGCGGACCGGGTGATCTTTACGCACCGCATCATCGACCACGGCCGCGCCGTCTGCACCGCGCGCCGCGCCTTCTGCGAGCGCTGCACACTCGCGCCCCTGTGCCCCACTGCCCCCGAGGCGTACCGCGCGCCACGGACGCCGGCATCTGCGGAACTGGTGGAAGCGGCGGAGATGAGGACGATGGCGGTGCCCGGATAGCGGCCGACCGGACCCGGCCCTCGTGCTCACGCCGGATCCGTGAAAACGATCAAGCGAGGACGCGGAGGAAACGAGAGAGGACGGGGATGAAAGCCTTCATCCGCGTCCTCTCGTTGTTCCTCCGCGTGATACCGTATCCGCTAAAAGATTAAGCCTCACACAGAGTTAGCAGAGTCAACAGAGTTTTCTCGTGCCACGCGATGTACTCCGCGATTCATCCGATCGCTGGTAAACGATCGATGCGGCACGAAGGCCGGCCATCTCGCCGAGGCTTCACTCTGTTAACTCTGTTGACTCTGTGCCTGTGTGAGACCCAGTCTTTTTGCGGATTCGGTATGAACCCATTCTTTTTTCGGCTCTCGTGTGCCGGAGGTGCGGTCCGCACACGTGACTCAATATTCATTTAGGGACAATATTGATACGAAGGAATCGCGTCGTCCGGTTCGTTCGCGCGCTTTCGTCAAGTCCACATTCACCATTCCCGGCCCGGCTTGCGCAACGCGCGAGGTGTGATTAACGTCACACCCGCATACGCTCCCTCTACGCCATCGCGAGCGAAGAAACTGCTGTGTGTTCGTGGAGCAGATGAAGGGTTGCACACCCGATGTCCGCATCCCGCTGCAAGAAGGGATTTGCAACCCGGCCGGTGCTTCGGCTGCCTGCTGATTCGTGTATTTCCGCCCGCCACCCCGGCGAGAGCGGACGGGTCCGGCGCACGACGCGCCGGATTCTTTTCCATCCCCCCACGTGGAGGACTGATGGCCAATCACGCGCTCGATCCGGAGACCCTGGTCGTGGAGACGTTCGTTCCCGGCGAGGAAGACTTCAGCTCGATCCAGGCTGACCGCTGCACCGGCTGCGACAGCACCTGTGGCATCCTGCCCCCCTGAGCCCATCGACCGGCGAAAACAGCGGCGGGCGTGGATCCAATCCACGCCCGCCGCATCGTTCACCCCATCACCCGTTCACCCGTTCACCCCATCAGAACATCCGGGGCAGCGCCACCGCCTCCAGCTTCACATAGGGAAACACGCTGGGCGCGCCGTCGCGGTTGTCGGACTTGCCGCCCACCACGCCCACCAGGCGCAGGCCGGGCGTGAGCTGGTACTCCAGCAGCCCGCCCACCTGGAACGCCTGGTAGTCTCCGTCCCCGCCGCCCTGCACGCCCGCCTCCAGCCCCGCGTTGAGCCCGGTGTAGTCGCCCGTGTCGACGACGCGCATGGAGCCGCGGAAGTTGGTCCAGTAGTACTCCGCGCCCCAGTTGTACAGCGCGATCGCCTGGCCCGAGCGCCGGCCGTCGCCCCACCAGTTCCCCTGCACCTGCGTGACCAGGCCGTTCTCGCCGCCCCCGGGGGCGCCGACCACGGTCCCCGGCTCCGTGTCTTCATCCCCGCCGCTCACCAGCGAGTAGCCCACCGTGGCCGCCACCGCGCCGCCGTTCATCCCGTAGCGCACGCCCACCGCCGGGGTCACCGAGTTCAGCGACTGCGTCTCGTCGTTGCCCACGGGAAACACCAGGTGGAACGCGCTGATCCCCGCCGTGAACCCCAGCCCCGTTCCCGGCGAGCTGACCGATGCGCCCACCAGGTACAGCTGCAGGTCCTCGGCGTCGAACTCGGTGGCCGCGTACACCACCGGCTCCAGCTGCGCCGCCGCCGGCGCGGCCAGCGCCAGGGTGATTCCCGCCACAGCCGCCTTGCCCGCGCGGCCCAAAAGCCTGCTCACTTGCATCCTCTCCACCCCTTTCACGGGTCCGATTTCCACCCGGCGCCTGCGCTGCACGCCTACCGCGAAGCGCACGCCGATGGGCGTCTCGATGGCGCGTGCGAACACCACCCGCCCCGTGCCGCGGACGCCCGTCCCCGGCACCTCGAAGTGGACCAGCGTGTGGGGCGCCACCGGCTCGTCCATCACCAGCCGCGCGCCTCCCGCGCTGATCTCCTCCAGAAAGCCCACCCGCTGCTTTCCGCGCTTTCTGCCCCTGCCGCCCACCTGCACCGTCGCGGGCATGCGCACCGGCCGCCGCTGCTCGCGCCGGTGGTTGCGCATCCACTCAATGGTCCTGTCGAACACGCTGGACGAGCTGATGCTGTACTGCGACTGCTCCAGCGGCACCGAGTGGCTGGTGCAGTGCAGCTCGATCTGGTCGCGCACGTTCATGGGCAGGTTGCTGAACGTGATCCCCGAGCGGTACGCCGGCACCGCGGCCTGCGCCTGCGCGGCGGCGGCGGCCGCCTTGCCGCGCTTCGCCTTTACCTGCACCGGCGCGCTGTACAGAACCTTCCCCGACACCGTGACCGTGGCCGTGCTCAGCGGCAGCGTAAGCCGCAGCTCCGTCCCCTCCGCCAGCGGCTGCGGCGTGCGCACCGCCATGCCGCCGGGGTTCAGGTCCTCGGCCAGCGCGATGCGCGACCGCGTGCGTCCCCCCACGCCGGAGATGGCCAGCGTGACGGGAAAGCGGTCGCGGAAGCGGTGGTCGGCGCGGTGCCCGCGGGTGCGCATGCTCATCCGCACCACCGAGGCGGCCACCGCGAAGTTGATGGAGGCCCAGAAGGCGTTGCTCAGGAACGCGATGGACTTCCACCCCTCCACCCGGTAGTCCACCCACCCGTACTCGTACGCGATCGTCGCCCAGAGCACCGCCAGCGCCGACAGCGCCATCACCGTCACCTGCGGCGCGTACGTCTTGAAGGGCACGTGCCCGGGACCCTTGGGCGTGACCTTGAACTTCTGCTCCTTGCGGCTGAAGATGGACATCACGGCGCGCGTGTACGTCCAGAACTTCACCATGTGAAAGCGCTCGGACATCCAGGTGTTGCTCCGTCCCCGCGCCCACGCTTCCGAAAGAAGGAAGCTCAGGAAAAGGAAGGGGATGAAGCGCGCCAGGAACTCCGAGTTCATGGCGTTGATGGGCAGGATGCCGCTGAAGAAGAAGATGAGCGGCGACGCGTAGTAGACCAGCTTCTGCAGGCCGCCCACGTACGCCGTGAGCGAGCCGAAGTAGCTGATGCGCTGCGACAGGCTGAGCCCCGGGTAGGTGATGGGGTTGAAGCGCTTGAACACCTGCATGCCGCCCTGGCCCCAGCGCAGGTGCTGCGTGTGAAAGGCCACCGCGTTGTGCGCCGCCAGCCCGTACACCAGGCTCTCGCCGTAGAACGCCGAGTTCCACCCGTTGGCGTGCAGCAGCAGCGAGGTCTCGATGTCCTCGGTGATGGTCTTTACCGAGAACCCGCCGATGCTGTCCAGCGCCGCCCGCCGGATCACCGCGCTGCACCCGCAGAAGAAGGTGCAGTTGATGTTGTCCTTGCCCGCCTGGATCACCCCGAAGAACAGGCGCTGCTCCTCCCAGATCCGCCGCGACGTCTCGTCGACGTTGTAGGTGAACGCGTCGGTGTTGTAGAAGTCCTGCGGCGTCTGCACGAAGGCCAGCCTGGGGTCTTCGTGAAAGAAGCCCAGCACCCGGTCCAGGATGTGGGGAAGCGGAACGTGGTCCGCGTCCAGCTGCAGGATGTAGTCGCCGCTGGTGTGCTTGAGCGCGTTGTTCAGGTTGCCGGCCTTGGCGTGCTCGTGCGTGGTGCGGCGGATGTAGCCCAGCCCCAGGTCCTGGGCCATGGTCTTCACCTCGTCGCGCTCGCCGTCGTCGAGCACGTACGTCTTGTGGGGATAGCGGATGGCCCGCGCGCCGATGGCCGTGCGCCGGATGACCTCCAGCGGCTCGTCGTAGCAGGTGATGTACACGTCCACCGTCATCCCCTGCGGCGGCGTGATGGGCTGGCGGTGCCGGATGCGCCACACGGAGTGGATCATCACGAACGCCGTCACCAGCCCCCACGTCTCCGCCAGGGCCAGGGGAATGCTGAACCAGAGCGCATCGGGGTTCAGCGTCCACCCCCAGCGCCAGATGATGTAGTACGTCCAGTAGGCCAGGGTGACCACGGCGATGCCGCGGATCACCTTCTCCTGCCATTCCGGAAGCCGGGGTACCGAGTTGGAGGGCCGCCGCCGCAGCGGCTCGGCCTGCGGCGCCGGGGCGCCGCGCTTGCTGGTCACGCTCATTCATTCCGCACATTTGGCGGCGGCGTCCGTCTCCCCCGAACCGGTGGAAAGGCGGGTCCGCTGCGTTGCATCCGCCCGCGCAGCCATCACGCGGACTGCTACCGAATGACGAGCCAGGGTCGGTGGCGGCCCGTGGGTTATGCGAGAATTGTGCCCCCCCGGCTTTAGCCGCTGGATTGCTCGGAAACCCTGTAGTCACAATGGTTTCTTCGTGAATCATGCGTTCCAGCACAACGCCCCGTCTGCGTTCTGCTACATCCCTTGAGGAAGGTTGAACCTCTCGTCTTCCCCTGGACCGGCCCCTCCTCCCTTGCTACGGTAGCAGCGCTCCGGCTGGATCTCCCACATCTTCCAGTTTTCAAAAAATGGCCTCACACAGAGTTAGCGGAGTTAGCGGAGTTTTCTCGTGCCGCGCCCAGGGCTTCTTTCTTCATCCCCTTTTGTGTCGAGGTGCCTGTGTGAAGCACGAAGCCGATCGCGCCGCTGAAGCCTGTACTCCGCTAACTCCGCTAACTCTGCGTGAGGCATTTCCTTTGGGGGATGCGGACGAGGCTGGAGGGTAGAAAAGAAATCGGGCGCCGCACCAGGGAAGGTGCGGCGCCCGATCGGCGTGTCGAGAACGGCGGGTGGATCAGCGGGCGGCGAGGGAGCCCAGGGCGGTGCTCGCGGACACGTCGAAGGCCACGCGGATGCGCGGCTCGGCCATGGCGGCGCGGAACGCCGCCTCCGCCGCCGGCGACGACTCGATGCGCCAGTCCGCTTCCTTGTTCATGTTGAACCACACCGCGCCCACCACGTTCGGGTGGTTCAGCAGCGCGCGGTAGGCTTCGCTGATCCACTGCGCCTTGGCGTTCCCCGCGCCCTCGTCGGTGGCGAACTCGCCCACGATGATGGGCTTGCCGGGGTAGCGGCTCACCAGGTCGCTCAGGATGTGGTCGGCGCGCGCACCGTCGAACATCTCGGTGAAGCCCGTCCAGCTGCCGCCCCACACCCGCGGCGCGTTGAAGCCGTGCGCGCCCACGTAGTCCACGTACGCGTCGCCCGGATAGTAGTTGCCGTACCAGTTCCAGTGCGACGTGCCCCCGCCCGCCTGCACGGGGTTGCCCACGTTGGGATTGAACACCCAGCGCACGTTGGTGGCGCCCTGCGCGCGAAAGATGCCCACCACGCGGCGCCAGGCGGCCACGTATTTCGCGGGGGCGTTCTGGTTGGCGCCGTTCTCGATCCCCTGCCAGGCGTACTGCCAGTTGCCGTTCATCTCCCACGCCGGCTCCAGCAGCACGGGGTCGCCGAACGCCGCGAAGCCGCGGGCCATGGCGGTGAGCCGCGCATCGGCCGCGCCGGAGTTGATGGCGTCCAGCAGCCCCTTTTCCGGCGCGCCCGACCAGCGAAGGTCGATGGCCAGAAAGTTGGTGCTGCCGGCCGTGCGCACGGCGCGCAGCAGCTGGCCGCACCACGCGCCGGCGGACCAGTCGCACTCCAGGTTGTGAAAGGTCTTTACCAGCGACGGGTGCTTGCCCGCGCGCTGCGTCCACTCCGCGATGGCGGGGCCAATGCGCTCGGGGGTGCTGTTGGCGTCGCCCAGGAACGCGCCGGAGAAGAAGGGGCGCGCGGCGTCCGACGCAGCCGGCGGCGTGGCCGGCGCGGGGGCGGGCGCGGCGCCCGGATCCGTCGCGGGAGGCGTCTCGGCCTGGGTGGGCATGTCGGCGCAGGCTGCAAGAAGCGCGGCCACGGCCAGGATCGCCACCCGGGGGCGGCGGAGGGCTGCGGAATACTGCATTGGCAAAGCACCTGGTTCGGCGGCTCGACTGGCGTGGCGGGGCGCGGGCGCGTCCTGCGGTAGCCTCGTAGCTTTGCGTCCCCGGCTTTCGCGCGGGTTTGCCACTTCTCGTTGGTGCCCGAAGCCGGGGCGGGAACCCCGGCGGCGGGACTGATCGGGGGGTGGAATGGCACGTTGCATTCCGTCCGCCGTGGATCACGTAAACCGTTGCCAATGCTGGACTTGTGCCGGTTGGTGCGGATCGCCGGTGGGGCATTCCTGCCGCGATCTGCCAGACCGATGTGCGTTCTGCAAGGCAGGGGTACAGGGTGGCGCAAGTTATTGTATTTTCAGCGCTTGTGCAGGATCATGCCGCAGGATGTTCCCGCCTTCCGGGCCGATGTCGCGGGTGGGTACCGCGTGCCCCACTTTCGATGGAGCCATGACCCGTCGACGGGGCTGAGTGCCGGCCGTCGCCGGGTAGGCCCCCTCTCCCGGCCTGTCGCCGACGAACCGCGTGGGGCTCGGGGGATTCGATCTACCGGCCGAGCTCGTTCGTGTTCTTTCATCCCTCCTGCGGCAGCCTGGCAGAATTCGGCGAGCCGTGCCGGGCCGTCGGGACGCGCAGAGAGGTGGTGCGGAGCTTGCCTGTGCCGCGCCCCGGCTGATACGCGCTAATGTCTCAGCCCCGACGGACGTTACGCCCCGTTGCACTTCGACCGACCCGGATCCGAATGCTGAAAAGATTTCTCCCGGCCTTCGCGCTGGTGTTCGCGATGGCCGACTGCCTGGATTCGCAGCGCACCCCCGCCGCGCTGGGCGACCGCGTGCTGTACGAAAGCGCGGCGCGCACCGCGTACGCGTACGTGGAGGCCAACTACAACGCGCAGACGGGGTGGATCAACTCCGTCGAGGCCTACAACTTCGCCACGGTGTGGGACATCGGCAGCGGGCTGATGGCGCTGTTCTGCGCCGACCAGCTGGAGCTGCTGGACGGCGACGAGTACGACCGGCGGATGCGCCGCGCCCTGCAGTCGCTGATCGACGCGCGGCTGTTCGAGGGCGCGGCGTTCAACAAGAGCTACTCGACGACCACGGGGCAGATCGCCGGGCGCGCGGGGCAGGAGGCCCAGACGTCGGAGCGCGGCTACGGCTGGTCGGTGATCGACATCGGGCGGCTGCTGAACGTGCTGCGGGTGATCGACGCCAACCAGCCCCAGTACCGCGACCTGATGACGCAGATCGTGGGGCGGCTGGACTACACGCGCCTGATCCGCGACGGCTACCTGCGCGGCGAGGACCTGGACTCGCGCGGGCGGCTGCGGCGCTACCAGGAAGGGCGCGTGGGATACGAGCAGTACGCCGCCAACGGCTTCGCCCTGTGGGGACGCCAGGCGCCGCTCGCGCTCAACGTGCGCCAGAACACGCGCGAGGTCACCGTGCTGGGCATTCCCCTGCTGCGCGACGTGCGGCCGGAGTACCACCTGACCAGCGAGCCCTTCGTGATGATGGGGCTGGAGACGGGGTGGACGGGGGAGATCCGCGACCTGGCGTGGCGGGTGCTGGCCGCGCAGGAGGCCCGCTGGCGGCAGACGGGCACCGTCACCATTGTCAGCGAGGACGCGCTCACCGGGCCGCCGTACTTCCTGTACTACTCCGTGCACGCGGACGGCCGCGAGTTCCTGGTGGAGCCGCCCGCCGGCGCGCCGAACGGACCCCGCCCGCGCACGGTGAGCACCAAGGCGGCGTTCGGCTGGCACGCGCTGCTGCCCAGCGAGTACACGTGGAGCGGCGTGCAGCGCGTGGAGGGCGCGCGGGCGGCGGGCGGCTGGGGCGCCGGCGTGTTCGAGGAGAGCGGCCGCGTCTCCGGCGCTCCCAACGTGAACACCACCGCCATCGTGCTTGAAGCCGCGCTCTACTACGCCCGCGGCGGCCGTCCGCTCATCGAGCCGCCCGCCGGCGCTCCGCAGGCCCCCGCTGCCCAGCCGGCGGCTGCTCCGCCCGCGCCTGCCGCCGCGGAGCCGGCGGCGACCACGCCGTAAGGAGCCGGCGCGACCTGCGGGACGCCCCCTCCGGGCTCGCAAACCTCGCCCACCTCCCCCGAAAACTGCCGGGGGAGGTTGTTGTTTCCGCAGGCGCGGGGTGCGTCGACGGATTCTGCGTTGCGTCCGCGGGTGGGCCCCTCGCGCGGCCTCTCCCCCGCGCGGAGGATGGGGTGAGGCGAGCCGAGGTCCGGTGTGCGGCGGAACGCGACCGCGTCTGCCGGAACGGGATCGAATTCTCCCTTCCCCCACGCTGTTTG
Organism: Longimicrobium sp.; assembly: GCA_036379135.1. Classification (GTDB taxonomy): domain Bacteria; phylum Gemmatimonadota; class Gemmatimonadetes; order Longimicrobiales; family Longimicrobiaceae; genus Longimicrobium. Next base: position 40,800 of record DASUVG010000147.1, on the reverse strand, counting down.
TGGGGGAAGGGCCGGGGATGGGGGGCGTCAGCCGTGCGCCCCCCGGCCTGCCGGAGCGGGATCGAATTCTCCCCCTCTCCCGCGCAGCGGGGGAGGGGGCCGGGGGGAGGGGGCCCCGTCGGGCGCAGCTCGCTGCCCGTCGACGAGCCACGTGCCCACTCCCGCACTCCCGCACTTCCGCACTTCCGCACTTCCCCACGCAAAGCCGGCGGCTTCCCGACGCGGGTGCCTGCACTCCTCCGTTGACTCCACCCCCGCCGGTCGCGAAATTCATCGCATGACGCAGCTTGACCGAGCCGCACAGGGAGACACCGTGCTGGTCGATAGATCCGCGGGCGTGGACGACGCGCTCGCACAGGTGGCGGAGAAGGTGACGGGCGGCGGGCGCATCACCGCGGACGAGGCGCGGCTGCTGTGGGAGCACGCGTCGGACGAGGAGCTCAAGGCGCTGGCCGGGAGCGTGCGCGCGCGCTACCACGAGCCCAGGAAGGCCACGTACATGGTGATGCGCATCATCAACTACACCAACGTGTGCGTGGCCCAGTGCGACTACTGCGCCTTTTACGTCCTTCCCAACCAGGACGGCGGCTACGTCCTGAGCCGTGAGGACGTGTTCGCCAAGATCGACGACCTGCTGCCGCTGGGCGGCGACCTGGTGGCCTTCAACGGCGGCTTCAACCCCAGGCTGCCCCTGCACTACTACGCCGACCTGTTCGCCGCCGTGCGCGAGCGGTACGGCGACCGGGTGGAGTTCTACGCGCTCACCATCGCCGAGTTCATGTACCTGGCCGACCGGGCCAGGCTGAGCCATCACCAGGCCGCGGCCCGGCTGCGCGACGCGGGGGTGCACTGGATCACGGGCGGTGGCTCGGAGATCCTGACCGAGGACTTTCGCAAGCGGCACGCGAAGTTCAAGTACACCGTGCGCGAGTACTTCCAGGCGCAGCGGGCCATCGTGGAGACGGGGATGCGCACCACCGCCACCATGGTGATCGGCTTCGACGAGACGCTGGACGAGCGGCTGGAGCACCTGGAGCGCACGCGGGCGTTCCAGGACGAGTGCCTGGAGGACGGATGGGACGGCCTGTTCTCGTTCCTCTGCTGGACGTACAAGCCGTACGGCACCGCGCTGGCCGGGACGGAGATCTCGCCGCGCGAGTACTGGCGGCACATCGCGCTCTCCCGCATCTACCTGGACAACGTCAAGCACGTGCGGACGTCGGTCCTCACGCTGAACGAGGACGCCTTTCGCGCGCTGGAGTTCGGCGCGGACGACTTCGACCTGCCGGTGGAGGACGAGGTGACGCAGAAGGCCGGCGCCACCATCGACCTGGACCTGGACCGGCTGCTGGAGGTGCCCCGCCGGATGGGGTACCAGGTCGAGTACCGGCACGCCGAGCGGCCGCCGGCCCTGGCCGCCGCGTGAGCCTGATGGACGACGTGCTGGACCTGTTCGGCTGGGCGCCGCCCCCGCGGCCCCGGCCGAAGTCGTCTGCGCCCGCCAGGCCCGCCCCCGCGGCGGACCCGCGTCCCGCGGAACCCGCGCCCGCCCGCCCCGCGCCGGCGTCGAAGCCCGGCCCGGTGTCACCCGCGGCGGCGCCCGCGCGTTCTGGTCGGTCGGCGGCGGAGATCCTGGCGGTGGTGGCGCCCATCGCGCCGCACTTTCGGCAGGTGGTGTTCACCCGCAACCGGCGCATCATGGCGTCGGTGGGGGACCGCGGGCGCGAGCTGCGGCTGAACGAGGCGTTCGCCACGGCGCCGCGCGACGTGCTGGTGGCGGTGGCGCGGCTGTTCTCCGCCCGCGACGCGCGGACGCGGGCGCGGGCCAAGGCGGCGGTGCGCGAGTTCATCGCCACCATCCCGCTGGAGAACGCGGCCGTGCGCCGCCGCCCGCGCGTCCGCCAGGTGCTCCCCGGCGACGAGCCGCACCTGGAGATGCTGCGCGCGGAGTTCCGGCGCATCAACGCGGCGCACTTCGGGGGCGAGCTGCCGGAGGTGCCGCTGTACCTGAGCGGGCAGATGCGGCGCCGGAACGGGCACTTCTGCTCGCACCCGCTGGAGATCGTCATCTCCCGCACGCTGTGCACGCACGCCCACGACGGCGAGGCGCACCACACGCTGCGGCACGAGATGATTCACCTGTGGCAGCACGCGTCCGGAAAGAAGCCGGACCACGGGCCGGAGTTCCGCGCCTGGGCGCGCCGCCTGGACGTGCACCCCCGGGCCACCCGGCGGGTAGCATGGAAGAACCAGCGCCGGCCGTGAGCGGGCCGGGCGGCACCTTTTCCCTTTCGACCCACCGGAAGCCGATGCGGCTCCTTTCGATTTTCGCCGTCCTCCTCCTTGCGCTGGCTCCCGGCGCGGGGCACGCGCAGGCGGCCCCGGGCCACGTGAGCTGGCGGGTGCTGCTGAGCGTCACCGCGCCGCAGGACGTGGAGGAGGAGATCGTCGGCTTTCTGAGCCGCCAGCTCATCTCCATCCCCGACATCCGCCTGGCGGGGGCGGGGGAGGCGGACTTCGAGATCGCCATCGTCGCCACGCGCACGCGCACGGTGACGGGGACGGAGAACGGGTTCGCGCTCTCCGTGGCCATCATCAAGCCGTTCTCGTCGTTCTCGGCGGGGCTGGCGGAGGCGCTGCAGCTGTCGCCCGAGCAGAGCGACCTGCTGCAGGGGGTGACGGCCGGGGTGCGCGACGTGCGCGACCTGTGGCTGCGCACCGGCGCCGGCGACGACCTGGGGCGCGTGCTGCAGCAGATCGTGATCGACTTCGACCAGCAGCACGTGGAAGAGATGCGCCGCCGGGTGCGGCAGGGCTCGGTGGCGGCGGTCGGGTCGAGCTGAGGGCGGCGGAGATTCGAATCCGCCGGCAATCCGCGCCGGGGGCGGGTTCGTCGCGACGCATCCCGCGGATCCGCCGGCTATCCGCCGCCACCGCGCCACCACGGGCTAAAGCCCGTGGCTGGGAAGGCCATAAGCCCCGCCCAGGGCTCGCAAAGCTCGCCCGGCGGGGCTTCAACCACACGCGTGGGCAACGCCCGTCGTCACCCGCGGATTCGGATCGCGCACGATCGGTCTGTCATTCCGAGAGAGCGCCGCGCGAAAACCGAAATTCATTCGCTTCCGCGGGCGGGACGGTACGATTTTCCGGCTCGGGCGATCCATCCATCCATCGATAATCCAGACCGCGCGCGGCGGCAATCCGCGGCGCGCGGCAGGCAGGTTGAGTGAGCAATCCCTATCAGGCAGAGCTGGAGCTGGCCATCCGCGCCGCGCGCGCGGCGGGCGAGGCCATCATGCGCGCGTTTCGCGTGGAGCAGGAGGTGCGCTTCAAGTCGCCCGAGCAGCCGGTGACGGAGGCGGACCTGGCGGCCGACCGCATTCTGCACCGCATCCTCCTGGGCGAGCGGCCGGACTACGGCTGGCTGAGCGAAGAGACGGCGGATTCGCCGGAGCGGCTGCGGCGCGAGCGGCTGTGGGTGGTGGACCCCATCGACGGCACCAACAGCTTCGTGGCGGGGCGGCCGGAGTTCGCCGTCTGCGTGGGGCTGGTGGACGGCGGGCGCGCGGTGGTGGGCGTGGTGCACAATCCCGTGACCGGCGAGGTGTTCCACGCGGCCGACGGCGGCGGCGCCTTTCGCGACGGCGAGCCGATCCGCGTTTCCTCGGTGGATGCGGACGCGGAGCCGCGCATCGTGGCTTCGCGGTGGGAGATGAAGCGCGGCGAGTTCGACGCGTTCCACGGCGCGTGGAGCGTGGAGCCGCTGGGGAGCACGGCATACAAGATGTGCCGCGTGGCCGAGGGCGGGGCGGAGGCGTTCGTCTCGCGCGGGCCCAAGGCGGAGTGGGACGTGGCCGCCGCCGTGGTGATCGTGCAGGAGGCCGGGGGCCGCGCCACGCGGCTGGACGGCACCGCTCCCGCGTTCAACCAGCCCGAGCCCCACTGGCGCGGCATCGCCGCCAGCAACGGCCGCGTCCACGACGAGCTTCTGCGCCTGTCCATCCCCCCTTCGTAATCCTGATTCGTAGCCAGCGCCGCAGCGGCGGCCGAGGAGATCCTTCGGCCGCGCGCAGGCGGTTGTGTGGCTTGCCGCGGTGCGCGCCCTCAGGAAGTCGTTTCCGCTATCTTCGAATAATCACACGAAACGATATCGGGGATGTTCTACGAGCTGATGGACGGGTTCACGGACGGGCTGCTCGCGGCGAACGGAAAATACTGGGGATGGCGCACGGCGCTGCGTCTGTTCCTGGCCGCGGTGTGCGTGTACGGGGGATTCCAGGCGCTGCAGCCCGATCTGACGGTTGGCCAGCGCGCATTGCGCTTCGGGGTCCCCGTACTGCTCGTCGCCATCGCCGTGCTGATGCCGATGCCCCGCAAGCGCGCCTGACGCGCGCGTTACGCCGCGTCGGGGTATTTCACCTCGAGATACAGCGGTGATTCACTGACCAGATCCGGGGAAACACCTGTCATCGTCATACCAGATCCGGCAACAGACCGCATGACTTCCTGAGGGAGGCGCCGCGCCTGACCCGCTGATACGAAAGCACTTTGGCGCCGACCGAAGGACCTGGCCAGCAGAACGAAGGGGCTGGTTCCGCGTCCTGATCCGGCCCCTGCGCAGCCGAGAGGAGGTCCTTCGGTCGCGCGCCGGAGTGAGTGCGGGCGGCAGGATCTGCGTGTGCGCTCCCTCAGGAAGTCAAATTTTTCCCGGAATTGAGGGAGGCGCCGCGCCGAACCTGGGTATCCCGTCACTGGACCAGGCGGGAGAAGGCGGCTTGCTCGCTGGCGAGTCTTTGCTCCTGTGCCTGCCTCGCATCGTCGGCGGCGGCGTTCACCTTCGCCGCCAGCTCAGCGGCGCGGTGTGCATCGTCCTGGCGCTGCCAGGTCAGCATCTCTCCCCCGGCGGGGCGCACCCGCGGGTCCACGCGCACGTAGTGGCGATGGATCTCCAGCATCGCGCTCACGTGCCGCGCATCATCCCGGGCCCTGCCCCCGAAGTCAGGCGGCAGGAGGTCGCGGATGGACGAGGCGGGTAGCCCGGACTCCCGCGCCAGCGCCGCCGTGCGCTCCGCCACCCAGGCGGCGGACGTCTTTTCGATCTCCGCGATCGCCGCCGCGCGGCCTTCCAGGTACGTGCCCACCTCGGGGTACTCGCGCGCGTTCGCCTGGTAGCGTGCCGTTCCCATCTGCGTCGGCGGCGTGTGTCCCCTGACGCCGTGCCGCTGCATGACCTTCCGCTCCCACACCCAGCGGTCCACCAGCATCCGGCTGATCACCCACGCCCGCCTGGCCCTGTCGGACGTCGGAACCGGCCGGGGGGCGGTGTCGAGGGACGTGGTGTTGGACAGGGTGTCCTGCATCATCACGAACACCGCCCGGATGTGCGCTTCTTCCCGCGCCATCTCTGCCTTTTCCACCTTGCGCCGGCCGGACTCCGCGGACCCGCGGACGAACGCGACGGCGATGAGCGCGAGCCCCCCCACGATGACCGCCCATCCGGCGGCGCTCCCCCAGCCGCCGGCGGTCCGCCACCAGGGGCGCTGCGGCTCCGGCGGGCGGGGCGGCGCGGGCCGGTACAGCGCGTAGGGAACGGGAGCCATCGCGGCCCCGCAGCTGGGGCATTCATGGACATTGGCGGGCACGGCGGCGCCGCACTCGCGGCAGGAAGTCAGGGGCATGGACAGTCAGGATTGTACGATGGTTTTCGATTTCTCGCGGATTCCGGTACCGGCTCCGGGTGCGCCCCGGTCCGTTCACTCCGGCTGGCGCGCGGGCGGGGCGATGGCGGCGCGGGCGGCCTCGTGCTCGGCAAGGCGCAGCAGGCGCTCGCGCTCCGCGGCGTCGACCAGGCGGCCGGCGTGGACGACGGCAAAGATGCGCATGGTGTTGCGGATGTCGTGCAGCGGATCGGCATCCAGCAGCAGCAGGTCCGCCACCCGGCCCGCCGCGACGGTGCCCATGGAATCCGCCGCGCCCAGGTAGCGCGCGGGGTTCAGCGTCGCCGCCTGCAGCGCCTGCAGCGGCGTCAGTCCCGCATCCACCAGCAGCGCCAGCTCGTCGTGCAGCCCGGAGCCGGCGAAGACGTACGCTTCGTCGCTGGCATCCGTCCCCGCCAGGATGCCGACCCCCGCCGCCTGCATCAGCCCCACCATCCGCACCATCCGCTCGTTGATGGCGCGCTCCATCTCCGCCTCTTCGCCGGAATCGCCCGACTGGGCCCAGCGCTGCGCCAGCCCCGCCGGCACGTAGCGCATCCGCGCATCCGCCCTCAGCTCCGGCGAAGGATGCAGCCCGCGCGAAACCGTCAGCGTGGGCGTGATCCAGGTGCCGTTCGCCCGCAGCCGCTCCAGCACCGGGCGGCAGGTTTCCGCATCGGCGCCGGCGAGCGCGGCCTCCATCAGCCGGCGCAGCGCGGCGTTCACGGAATCCTCCGGGGCGCCGGACGCGCGCGCGCCCAGGAACGCGTCCAGCCGGGGCTGCCCGCCGCGGACGCAGGCCATGTACATCCGCTCGTCCAGGTGCTCGAAGCTGCGCTGCCCGGCGTCGCTCGCCTCCAGCGGCGTGACCGACTGCGGGATGTGCCCGGCGAACACCATCCCCCGCTCCCGCGCCCGCCGCGCGATGGAGAAGTAGGCGTCGCGCGGCAGGCGGCTGTACACCTTGAGAAAGTCGAACCCCAGCGCCGCCATGCTGTCCACCGCCGTCCGCGCGGCGGCGGAATCCGCGACGCCGTAGCCGTGCCGCCAGGCGGGCGGATCGCCGTCCAGCATGGGGCTGGAGAACACGATGCGCGGCGCGCCGGAGCCCGGCTGCCGCGCCCGGCCGCGCCAGTGCTGCAGGGAATCCAGGTAGCTCCCCATCTCGCGCACGCCCGTCACGCCGTACGCCAGGAACTGCGGCCAGAAGTGCGCCGCGCGCCCCTCGCGCGAGGTGTGCACGTGCATGTCCCACAGCCCCGGGATGGCGTAGCGCCCGGTGGCATCCACCACCCGCGCCCCCGCGACGCGCGCCTCCGCCGCCGGCCCCGTCCACGCGATGCGGCCGCCGCGGATGAGCACCGTCTGGTCCGCGCGCAGCTCGCCGCTCTCCACGTCCACGATGGTGACGTGCGTCAGCGCCAGCTCCTGCGCCGCGGCGGGCGCCGGCGCGGCGAGGGCGATGCAGAGGGCCAGCGGGGCGGGGAAGCGCTTCATGATGGGCCTCGATGATCAGGGGAGGATGGATCGGGATCCCGGCGCTTCATCCGCCAGGCGCGCCAGCTCGTCGCCGGCCAGGCGAAAGACGGTCCAGTCGTCCATCGGCTGCGCGCCCAGCGAGCGGTAGAAGCGGATGGCGGACTCGTTCCAGTCCAGCACCCACCACTCCAGCCGTCCGCAGCCGCGCTCCCTGGCCAGCCGCGCCAGGTGGGCCAGCAGCGCCCGTCCGGCGCCCCGGCCGCGCGCTTCCGGGCGCACGTACAGGTCTTCCAGGTAGATCCCCGGCTGCGCCAGGAAGGTCGAATAGTTGTGGAAGAAGAGCGCGAAGCCGAGCGCCTGGCCGTCCGCATCCTCCGCGATCGCCACCTCCGCCGCCGGCCGCGCGCCGAACAGCGTCTCCCGCAGCCGCTCCTCCGTCGCCACGACTTCGTGCAGCAGCCGCTCGTATTCCGCCAGCTCGCGGATGAAGCGGAGGATCAGCGGCACGTCCGCCTCCGCCGCGGGGCGAATGCGCGGGCCGCTGGCGGGCGCCGCGTCCGCGTCCACCGTCATCGGATGATGAAGCGGGCTTCCGGTGCCTCCACGCCCTCCACCGTGCAGCGGACGCGGTAGGTGCCGGGACGCCAGGCGCCCGGATCCGCCCTGCCCATCCCGGTGGAGAGCCCCGAGCTGGAGTTTCCCCGCCGCACCTGGCCGTCCCACTCCAGGGCGAACCTGTCCCCGGGCTCCACGTGCTCGAAGCTGCAATCCACGAAGAGCGTGCCGTCCGCCAGGGTGATGGGATGGGAAAGGTCGATCTGCACGTTCATGTACCGCACGGAATCCGCGCGGAACTCTGTCGCGTAGCGGCGCCGGGGCCGGGGCAGGGGCCCGCCGTCGCTCTCGAAGAACGTGACGGACTGCACGAACGCGTGGATGGGGGGGATGAGGCCGGGGACCACGGCCGGCTCCGCGGGCGCGCCGGGCGCGGCCAGGATGTATTCCACGACCGCTTCGCCGTGCTGCTGCCAGAGGATGATCCGGTCGCCGATGCGGCGGACGGCGAAGGTGTCCACCGCCATGCGCCCACCGTTGTCCATGTCCGTGCGAGGGAGGTAGAGCACGTGGCCCTCCGTCCGGTACTGCCCCGTGCTCAGGATGGTGGTGCCGTCCGCCGTCCGGGACTGGTCGTGCCAGCCGCTGGCGTTCAGCTTCAGGTAGCCCGTCGCGGGCTCGCGGCGCACGTCGCCGCCGGGGTCGGAGCGCGTGAACCAGCGGTATTCCCAGTCGCCCGTGGGCACCTCGAACGCACCGGCCACGGGCTGCGCGGCGGCGTCCGTGGCGGCGCAGGCCAGCACGGCCGCGGCGAGGGCGAGCCATCGAACGGCGCGGATCATCGATCGGGGATTCCGGGGGATGAAGGAAAGGAAAAAACGAGAAAGATCACCCGGCTACCATCGCTCCATCCACCGTGACATCAGGCGCGCGATGCGCCGCATCCTGGGCCCGTACGGCGGATAGTAGAGCGGCGCCAGGCTCCACTTTCCGGCGTGGAGCACCGCGCGCTCGTGGCTGAAGGCGCGGAAGCCCGCCACCCCGTGGTAGCTCCCCTGGCCGCTCTCTCCCACGCCGCCGAAGGGCAGGTCCGGGTTCGCCAGGTGGCAGATGACGTGGTTGACGATGGTGCCGCCCGCCGTCGTCCCGCGGATCACGCGCTCCGTCAGCCGCGCGTCGCGGCTGAAGAGGTAGAGCGCCAGCGGCTTGGGGCGCGCGTTGACGAACGCCAGCGCCTCGTCCGTGGAGCGCACCGTCAGGACGGGAAGGATGGGACCGAAGATCTCCTCGCGCATCACCGGCGCGTCGGGGCGCACGTTCGACAGCACGGTGGGCGCGATGTAGCGCTCGTCCGCGTCCGTATCGCCCCCCGTCTCCGCCCGCGCGCCCTCCGCGATGGATTGATGCAGCGCGTCCGCCAGCCGCTGGAACGCGGGGCGGTCCACGATGCGGGCCAGGTCCCCGCTCGCGCGCGCCGCCTCGCCGCTGCCGTAGAAGCGGGCGACCGTCTCGCGCGCGGCGGCCAGGAAGGCGGGGGCGTCGGCCTCGTGCACCAGCACGTAGTCGGGGGCCACGCACGTCTGCCCCGCGTTCACCATCTTTCCCCAGACGATGCGCTCCGCCGCCTGCGCCACGTCCGCCGAGCGGTCCACGATCGCCGGCGACTTGCCGCCCAGCTCCAGCGTCACGCTCGCCAGGTGCTCCGCCGCCGCGTGCATCACCTTGCGGCCCACGGCGGTGCTGCCGGTGAAGAAGATGTGGTCGAACGGCAGCTCCAGCAGCGCGTCCGCCGTCGGGATCCCTCCCGTCACCATCGCCACCTCGTCCTCCGGGAACGCGTCGGCGACGATGCGGGCCATGGCGGCGGCGGTGGCGGGCACCTTTTCCGACGGGCGGACGATGGCCACGTTCCCCGCCGCCACGGCGGCCACCAGCGGGCCGAACAGGAGCTGGAAGGGATAGTTCCACGGCGCCAGAATCAGCACCTGTCCGCGCGGCTCGCAGCGCACGCGGCCGGCGGTGCCCTTGAGCAGCGGCGGGGTGGGGACGCGGCGTGGGCGCATCCAGCGGCGCAGGTGGCGGATGGTGTGCGAGATCTCGCCCAGGACGATCTGCATCTCGGTGATCTCGAACTCCGGCGCGCTCTTGCGAAAGTCCGCCCACACGCCGTCGTACAGCGCCTGCCGGTGCGCCAGGATCGCCGTCCGCAGCCGCCGGAGCCGCGCGATGCGCTCCCCCGCCTCCGACTGCGCGATGCGCCACCGCGACGCGCGCTGCAGCGTGAACACCCGCCGCGCGCGGGCGATCTGCTCCGCGTCGTCGTCCGCGGCGGAGGTGGGGGCGTAGACCGTGAGCCGGGTCAGCAGGTCTGACATCGGTCCCCGAACGGGTTCAGGTTGGAGCGCTGGAGGGAGCGGGTTTGTCGATGGACCAGCCGTCGCGCACGGTGCCCACGTGGATGATGCCGCGGTCGTGCGGGGTCTCGCGGCGCTCTTATTATAACGGCCTTCTACTTCATCGCCTTCCGAACCGGTCAGACGCTCGCCGCCATCTCCGCGAGGGTTTCACGGCGCTTCTTTCCCCGCCGGCCTTCCAGGTCCTCCGCGGCCGCGATGATCGCCCCTTTCACCATCTCCGTTCTGGACCGCATCCCGGCGCTCCGCGCCGTCTCCCACGCCCGGGACAGGACCGGCCTCTGTATCTTCAGCGACAGCCGTTCGTCCGCGCTTCCCTGGCCAAGGTCTCCCATCGCAAGGGCGCGGACATGCCGCGCAAAGGTACTGCTCTCCGCGAGCGCGTGCAGGTAGTACCGCACGATCACGCCGCGGAACTCGCTGTCGTTGCGGCCGTAATGGCTCGCGACCACCGCCAGCACGTCGTCCAGATGCCGGGGGATCCGCGCTTCGAGCGGGGCCTCCGCCACCTTGCGCGCCTCGTTCAGCCTGGGCGACGACTGGTATGGAACCCCCACGGTCCGGTCGCAGGTGGTGCAGACCGCGACCAGCACGTCCGGCACGTCTACCCTTGGCCTCTCCAGCGAGTAGGTGCGGTACTCGAAGCGGGTTTCCACCGCGCCGCACTCCTCGCAGATGGCCCGGGAGCGGTCTCCGGCCCGCCAGAACTTCTTCATTCCCATCACCTGTTGCTCCTGTGGACGCTGATGAAGATCGCCGGCTCCAGCTCCAGCGTCCCGTCCAGAAAATAGACCTTGATGTACCACCGCGTCTCGTCGTAGAGCGGCGCGAACGTGTGGACCGGGATGGATGGGTCGCGGTGGTGCCCCGTCTCGCGATATTGATCCGGCGATCCTCTGCAGACGCGCAGCAGCACGATCACCTCGTCCGGTGTGACCTCGCCGGTGTCCAGCAGGTTCTTGCTTTCCCGGACCGTGCGATCCTCGAACTGGATGAACGCCGGTCCGGCCTTCAGAGCCGCGATCGTCTTTGCGCGCGCTTTCCTGAACCCGATCTTTCGCATCGTAACGTACGAGGGCTGGCGTACAAAAATCAACCCCGCGACAAATCCGTCACGGGGTCGAGCTGGAGGTTACTCTGTACGCTTTCGAGGTGCAAGGCCCGGGGGCAGTCCCTATTCCTGGATGGATCCCGCCACCTCCGCCTCGGGCAGCTCCGACTCTCCCGCCTGGCTGGCCCACAGGCGGCGGAAGCGGCCGGCGGGGCGGGCGACGAGGTCGGTGAAGGCGCCGGACTCCACCAGCCGCCCCGCCTCCATCACGTGCACCACGTCGGAGTCGCGCACGCTGGGAAGGCGGTGCGTGATGATGAGGATGGTGACGCTGCCGCGCAGCGCCGCGATGGCGTCGCGGATGCGCCGCTCGTTCTCGCCGTCCAGCGCGCTGGTGGCCTCGTCCAGGATGAGCAGGGCGGGGCGGCGCAGCAGCGCGCGGGCCAGCGCCAGCCGCTGCCGTTCGCCGCCCGACAGCCGCACGCCGCGGTCGCCCACCTCGGTGGCCAGCCCCTGCGGCAGCGCGCGCACGAACTCGTCCGCCGCCGCCAGCCGCAGCGCCTCCCACACCTCCGCCTCGTCCGCGCCCGGCCGCGCCCACACCAGGTTGGCCAGCACGGTGTCGTTGAACAGCAGCGTGTCCTGGGCCACGTACCCGATCCCCGCCCGCCACGCCCTCAGCCACGACTCGTCCAGCGTGCGCCCGTCCACCTCCACGCGCCCCGCGCGCGGCGACACCAGCCCCATCACCAGGTCCGCCACCGTGGTCTTTCCCGCGCCCGAGGGCCCCACGATCGCCGTGGTGCGCCGCGCCTCGATGGTCAGCGTGAGCCCCTCCACCGCGGCGGTGCGCTCCGCGTCGTAGGCGAACGAGACGTCGTGAAAGCGGATGCACCGCGCCAGCTCCGCCGGCTCGGCGTCGCCGGCGGAAAGGGCCTCGTGCTCCGCCTCGAGCTCGCGGATGCGCGCGTCCAGGCTTTCCCATGCGGGAAGCTCGTGGGCAAGGTGCTGGTAGACGGTCTGCAGGTTGGAAAGCCGCGGCACCAGGCGGTAGAAAAGGAAGATGAGCAGGAGCACGGTGGCGCCGCTGACGTTCAGCACCTCCAGCGCCAGCCACGCCACCACCGCCAGCAGGGCGACCGTGCCGGCCAGGAACACGGCCCGGGCGTCGGCGTAGGCGCGCCAGGCGCGGTAGTGCACGTTGCCGGAATGGTCCGCCGCGTCGGCGAAGATGCGCACGTTGCGCTCTTCCGCCCCGTAGCTCTTGACCACCTTGAGCGCGCCCAGGTGCTCCGTGGCCGCGTTCAGCACCTCGGCGCGGGCGCCGCTGAGCGCCTGGCCGGTGCCGCGGGCGGCCACGCGGAAGCGCCGCTGGCTGAGCAGCAGCACCCCGCCGCACGCCAGCGCCACCCCGGTGAGCGCCGGCGACACGCGAAAGGCCAGCGCCAGGTAGCCCAGGGAGAGCAGCGCGTGCACCAGCAGGGTGAGCAGCATGCTGGACGCGCTCCCCACCCGGTCCGCCTCGCCGGTGAGGGAGTTGAGCAGGTCCGAGCCGCGCGCGCGCGCCAGGGGAAGCCAGCGGGCGCGGGCGATGGCGCGGTACAGGCGCACGCGCGCCTGGATGGCCGTGTCCAGGTAGATGCGGTTGGCCACCAGGGTGGCGGCGCGCTGCAGCATGGCCACGCCCACCACCACCACCACGAACACCGCCAGCACCGGCCCCAGCGACGGCCGCAGGTCCAGCGCGCCGAACGCGCGGTCCACCGCGCGCGGCAGCGCCCCGGCGGCGCCGGTGAGCGTGCCCACGCCGGCCAGGGCCAGCAGCCGCGTCAGCAGCAGCACCCCCGCCGCCTCGCCGCCGGTGACGGCCACGGTGAGCCCCACCGCCAGCGCGAAGCGCCGCGGCATCGTGCGCGCCAGCTCGCGCGCAAATGCCAGGGCCACGCGCGCCGTCACGCCCCCCTCCGCAGCCCGTAGCGCACGCCCAGCCGCAGCGGCCGCAGCGCGCGGTACAGCGGCGACAGCGCGTCCGGCAGCCGCGCCCACGCCCAGTCCTCCGGCGAGGGGGTGAACAGCCAGCGCGCGGCGTAGCGGGCCCGGTCCGCCACGCCCTCGCGCAGCCGGTAGTTGAAGCGCAGGTTCGCCGCGGTGTCGTCCAGTTCGGCGAGTGCGTCGGTGGGGGAGTGCGTCGGTGCGGGCGTGGATGTGCCCGGATCGTCCGCGAACCAGAGCGCGCGCGCTTCCGCGGCCAGGGCGGGGAGGACGGGATCGGCCGCGATCGATCGATCGATGGAAGGCGGCAGCGTGATGCGGAGCGCGTCGCGCATCAGCAGGAGCGCCAGGAGAACTGTTCGCCGCGCGCCGATGATGGACGCGCGGGCGAGGATCGAGTCCACGTCCAGCCGCGCGCGCAGGGCCAGCGCCGCGGCGGCCGCCAGCCACTCCAGCCGCGACCAGCGGTGCTTGGCGCCGTGCAGGCACAGCGCGAGAAAGAGGTCGTCGTCCGCCAGCGCCGGCACCTCGCCGCCGCCGATGGCGACCGGCCGGGCACGGGCGATCAGCTCCGCCGTGGGCAGGGGGACGCAGAAGCGGGCGGACGAAACGTGGCAGTGAAGCTCCACCAGCACGGCGGTTCGGGGATGATGATACGGGTAGTCGCCGTCCGTGCGGCGAAACACGGCGTCCTGCGCCGGCGAAAGGCGGTGCGCGGGCACGTATCCACCCGCCTCCAGCACCCGCGCGGCGGTGGCGGCGTCCTCCGACGCCACCAGCAGGTCCAGGTCCGAGTACGTCCGCAGCGCCAGGTGCCCGTAGGCGCGCACGGCGAGCGCCGGCCCCTTGTACGCGACCGCCCGCGCCCCTTCGTCCGCCATCGCGCCGATCAGCCGCCGCAGCTCGGCGGAGAGGGCGAGGGCCAGGTGCCCGTTGGCCAGGAACTCCGCCCGCAGCCGGGCGCGTACGGCGTCCGGCACCTCGCCCCGCGCGGCGAGGAGCAGGTGCGCGTGGGAAAGGAGCCGGCTGCGCGCGGCCAGCGCCAGGAACGCGTCCCAGTCCACCCCGTCCACCCCGTGCACCCCGTGCTCCGGCCCCTGCTCCGGATCGGCCGCGGCGCACGCGACCGCGAGCAGCAGGGCGTGCTCCGGAAGCACGGATCCTGGCGGGGAAGGAACCTGCATCACCCGCCCCGGCCGCGTCGCCGAAGCGCCGGGAACGGGCGGCGGGGTGCCCGCGCAGAAGCTGTTCTCCCGTAAACGGTTCCGTCCATCGTTGCGGCTGATGCGAGAAGCTTGCGGACCGGGCACTTTCGCTGCACCATTCGGGTGCGGATACCGCCGGGGAGAACCGCCCCCGGCCCTGCCCACCGCACCCTCATCGCGGCGACGGACAATGGAATCCACCGATCGCGGACGCCGTTCGTACGTTCCTCCCCGCCTGACGGTCTACGGCCGGCTGGAGGAGCTTACCCTCACGGCCAACGACAACATGAACAAGAACGATCCCGTCCAGGGCAATCTCAATCTCAAGACCTGACGCCGGGGCACGCCACCTTCTCCTCCATCCGCGCCACCCGGCCGGACGGCCGCCGTCGCCTCCAACCCTTTGTCCCACAACCCCTTCGGCTGTCCTCGCCCGGGGGCGGGGGGTTGCGTATCCGGCAAACATGATGCAGACTTGTACCAGTGGCGGACACCGCCGGGACAGAGCCACGCCCGGCCGCGTCCGCCGCGCCCTTTTGCGGCGAGACAGAATGCAGGCTACCGATCACGCACGCCGTTCGTACGCCCCCCCCCGGCTGACCGTCTACGGGCGCCTGGAGGAGCTTACGCTCACGGTGCAGGACAACATGAACAAGAACGACCCCGTGCAGGGGGGGATCAACCTCAAGACCTGACCGGCGGGGGCGGACCCGCCCCTGCTGCCTGCGGCACCTTTCGCCGTCACCCCTCCGCATACGCCTGGCTCAGCCGGGCGGCGCGCGACAGCGCCTCTTCCCAGTCGCGAAAACGCCCGGGAAAGCGGCGCTGCAGCTCGCGCGCGATCGCTTCCAGGGTGGCGCCGCCGTCCATCATCCCCAGCACCGCCGCGTCCATCCGGCCCTGCTCCCCCAGCACGGGCCTGAAGTCGTGCGCCCGCTTGCGCAGGTCCGCCGCGCGCGCGGGCTGCGAGAGAAAGGTGGACTGCCGGAAGTCCGCCTTCACGCCCCCGGGCCCCTCCACCCGCGTGTTCCACACCCAGACGTATTCCTCGCCGATCAGCCGGGCCTGCAGCTCCACCTCCACCGCGTCCCCCCGGTCCACCGGCACCGGCTCCAGCAGGGGAAAGAAGGCGGTGCCGTAGATGGTCTCCGGCCCCTCCGGCCCCGTGGTGAAGCCGATCCCCTCCGCCAGCTCCGCGACGAACCAGGCGGCCACGCCGTGCACCGTCCCGGCGCGCGAAGCCGTCCACCGAAGCGCGCCGCGCACGTCCGGCTCGCGCACGGTGCGGTAGTCCAGCACCCCCCAGCGCAGCGGCTCCGCCAGCAGCTGCGCGGGAGCGATGCGCGCCTTGGTCCAGGTGTTGAGCGCCGCCCGCCGCGGCGCGGCCAGGTCGAAGCCGCGTCCGTGCTCGTCCCACGGCCCGGTCACGCGGCGGTGCTCCTCCTCCGCCTCCACCGGCGCGGCGTACAGCGTGTCCGTCCGCGGCACCAGCACCCCGTCCGGCGCCAGCAGCCGGTCGCGCGCGTCGGCGATGGAGGCCACGTGCCCCTCGAACATGGGAAGCACGCCCCGCAGGTCCGAGACGACCACGTCCGCCCGCTCCGGCAGCTCCACCCGGGTGGAGACGTCCTGGATGAACTCGATGCGCTCCGCCAGGCCGCCGGCGCGGGCCACGGCACGCCCCAGGTGGATGGCGTCTCCGGGATCGACCGCGTACACCTTCCGCGCGCCCAGCTGGCAGGCGATCATCGCCATCATCCCCGTGCCGGTGCCGACGTCCAGCACCACGCACCCGGGGCGGACGACCCGCTCCAGCGCGGCCGTGTAGGCGTCCATCCGCACGCGGTCGGCCAGCATCGCGCCGTGGCCGCGGATGTTGTAGGTCTCAGCCACGGCGCCCCCGCGCGTCCGCCTCGATCATCCCGCACAGCTCCCCCAGCCGCGCCGGGTCGGCGCTGGGGACGACCCACGCCGCCGGGACGCCGCGCGCCACCCGCCCCAGCACCTCCAGCTCGCGCGCCTGCGCCGCCCGGTCCGGAAACCAGCCCACGTAGCCGTTGGAGACCAGCGCCAGCGCCGCGTCCATCGCCCCCATCGGCTCCAGCCGCGGCGCGTCCGGCCCCGCCTCGCGGCCGCAGAGCACGTAGACCGCGCCCAGGGGAAGGGGATAGGGATGGAACGCCTCGTCCAGCCGCAGGCCCCGCTTGTCCCAGTTGGGCGTGAGCGGCGGCAGCTCCGCGCCGGGTCCCAGCAGGGCGGGGACGATGTCGGGCCACAGCCGCAGGTGCGGATACGCCGGCAGCGCCACGATCCCGTCCTCCGTCGCCCGCAGCGCCAGCACGTCGTCCGCCACCAGCGCGTGCCCCCGCGCGGCCAGGGCGGCGGCGGTGCTGGACTTTCCCGTCCCCGCCGCCCCCACCAGCGCCACCGCCACGCCGTCCACCGCCACCGCGCTGGCGTGCAGCGAGGGGATTCCGCGCAGGCGCAGGACCAGCCCGAAGACGGGCCCCAGCAGGTACGTCGCCGCGTCCTCCACGGTAAAGTGCGGGGGCCAGGTGCAGGCCACGCGCGCCCCCGCCGCGTCCACGTGGTACTGGCACCCGTCCGCGTAGCGCAGTCGAAAGGCGCCGCCCTGCAGCCGGTGCACCACCACCGTCGGCTCTTCCGCGGGCGTCGTCCGCGGCGAGACGTACCACGGCTCCCCGGCCGCGCCGGGCGGAAAGACGTCCTCCGGCACGCGCCCCATCCAGATCCGCAGCTCCGGCGCGCCCTCCTCGTCCACCGCGGCGAGGCCGGGGATCGGCCGATCGGTCTCCACCAGGAAGCCGTAGAGCCGGTAGCGCGCCGGCGGACGCGGTTCCGCCGCGCGGGACGGTGCGGCGTGCTGAGAGGGATCGGCGGTCAGGAGGCCTCCGCGGCCGCGTTCACGGGTGGTGATGGGCAAGCCAGAGCGACAGGGCCAGGGGGCGGATGTCTTCGTACAGGTGGCGCGGCGGCTGGTCCGACGCGCCGCCGGCCAGGCGGGGGACGCGGGACAGGTCCACCCACGGCGCCACGCGCGCGTCCGCCGTCCGCCCGCCCAGCCAGCCGGCCCCCCCCTCCGCGGCGCGCACGCCCAGCATGTCGCCCACCACGGGGGTCTTGGGCCGCGCCAGAACGGGGGCGGGAAGCCGGCCGCGCATCCCTATGCGCAGCAATCCCTTGTCATTATACCACTGCGCCGGAGGGATGGACAACGCCAGCCGCACCAGCCGCAGGTCCAGGTACGGGTGGCGCTGCTCGATGAGGACGCCGGTGACGCCGGGGTCCCACAGGGGGAAGAGGATCGGCCAGAAATTCGTGGAAAGCAGTCCGTGCGCCTCCGGCCGCAGCGGGTGCGCGGACGGCCGAGGAGCGCTCCACGCGGCCAGCCGGTCCGCCATCCCCACCCGCGCGGCGAAGGCGGGGTCGATCCACCCCGGCGGGTCGATCGGCCGGGGGCGCGGCCCGCCGCGCGCCGCCAGCCAGGTGCGCACGCCGGGTCGGGGGATGCGGCGGTGCCAGCGCGCGTACTCCGCCGCCTCGCGCGCGGCCGTCCACGGCCGCCCGCCCAGGGCCAGCCGGGTGAGCCGAGACGTGGTCTCGCGCAGCAGCGCGTCCGCGCCCTGGCCGGTGAGCAGCACGCGCGAATGCTCCGCCGCCTGGCGCAGCTGGTCCGCGTCGATGGCCAGCAGCGGGGACGACGTGGGCTGCGGTCGGTACAGCTCCGGCGTCTCCCAGCGGCCGAACGCCGTGTGGTCGTCCACCGCGAGGAGGCGGAGGGGGATGCCGAGCGCGTCCGCGGCCATGGAGGCGAAGACGGGCTCGTCGTCGGGCATCAGCCGCGCGTGGTACGCCGTGTAGCCGCGCAGCTCCGTCCCCCGGACGCCGCGGTCCACCAGGTCGCGCCAGGTGGCGGCCAGCGCGGTGGAGTCGCGCCCGCCGCTGAGCAGGATCCCGGCGCGGTCGCGCGGCAGCCGGTCCGCCACCGCCTGGCGCAGCACGTCCAGGAACGCCTCCGCGTACTCCGCCGGCCCGCGGAGCCGCAGCGGCTCGGCGTCCTCCGGGAGCGAGGCGTAGCGGCGGATCCGCATCCCCCCGTCCTCCACCACCAGCAGGTGCCCGGGGGGAAGGTGGCGGATGGCGGCGTAGACCGTCGCCTCCACCGACTGGGAGTCGCCGTGGAGGAGAAAGTCCGCGATCCACCCCTCGTCCAGCGCGCCGGACACGGAGGGATGAAGGCGGACGCAGTCGAGCGAGCTGGAAAAGACGAAGGCGGCGCCGGCGGCGGCGTAGTAGAACGGCTTGACGCCGAAGAGGTCGCGCGCGCAGAGCAGGCGCCGCCGCTCCCCGTCCCACGCGGCGAAGGCGAAGTCGCCCAGCAGGTGCGCGGGCGCGTCGTCGCCCCAGCGGCGCAGGGCGTGGAGGATGAGCTCCGCCGCGGGCGCGTCCGCGGCGGCCTCGATCCCGCCGGCGCGCAGGGCGCGCACCAGCTCCGCCCGCCCGTCGATCCGCGCGTCGGCGACGATCCACGTCTTCCCGTCCACCGAAAGCGGCTGCGGGACGTCGCCGCCCACGTCGCCGGTGCGCAGCAGGGCGTGGCCCAGGCCGGCGGGCCCCATCGCGCGCGCCGCGGTGCCGTCGGGGCCGCGGGACGCGAGAAAGCCGGCCATCCGGTCCAGGAGCGCCGCGTCCACGGGGGCGCCGTCCAGGGCCACGATGCCGGCGATGCCGCTCACGTCGTGTGGGGAAAGGTGGAAAGGGGAGGGATCAGTCCGCCGGGCGCAGCTCCACCAGGCCGCGCGCCAGCATGTCGCCCATCAGCTCCAGCAGGTCGGCCTCGGCGGTGGGGGCGTCCACCTCGAACTCGTCCGTCACGGCGTCGCGCAGCTGCGCCACGGTGTGCGGCTCCCGCTCCAGCAGCGCCCACACGGTGGCGCCCACCGGGTTCAGCCCGTAGTACACGCCGTCCGCCAGCCCCAGGATCACCGCCTGCCCGTCCAGCTCGCACGACACCTGGTCGCGCGCCGCCACCAGCCGGGTATCCGCGTCCAGCCGCGGGGGATCGGCGAACCTCACCGCCCCGATGCGGCGAGACCCGCGTCCACCACGCGGTCCAGGATCACGGCGATGGCCACCGTCTCGGCCGGGGGCGGGTCCATCAGCGCGTCGGGGGCGGTGTTCAGGTAGTGCTGATAGGCGCGCAGCGCCATCTCCCAGCGCAGCCCGTCGGTGTAGCGCTGCCGGGCGTCCACGTACGCGGGACGCTCCGCGCCCAGCCCCGCCAGCGCCGCCACCAGCTGGTACGCCGCGTCGCCCTCCGTTCCCCGCTCCCCGCCGCGCAGGGCGGCGAGCACCCGCCGGGCGTCGTCGCCGTCCATCCCCGGGCGCGCCAGCAGTCCGCACACCGCCCGCTGGGCGGCGGCGTCCATCGGCAGGCTGTCGGGCCACTCCGCCGGCTTCTGCAGGGTGGCCGCGCACGCCGCGCGCTGCGCCTCGGCGGCCTCGCTCAGCACCGCGTCGGCGACCGCGCGCGTGCGAAAGGCGGTGCGGCCGTCCATGTGGCGGAAAAGGGCGCCCTCCAGGTCGCGGACGGGGAGCACCGGGTAGCCGGCGACCCCGCTTCCCGTGATGACGGGCCCGGTCACGTCGGTGCGAAAGACCTCCTGCGCGTCCAGGGGCGCCACGGCCAGCACGGCCGCCGCCACGAGCGCGGAGAACAGGGTGCGGTTCATGGGATGTCCTGCCTCAGAACGGCTGGCGGAACGCCAGGCCGTAGCCCAGCGAAAGGATGAAGCGGGCGCCGTCGCCGGCCGTGCCGGTGAGGTCCGCCAGGCCGACGGTCACCACCACCGGAATGTGCCGCAGGGGGGTGAGCGAGGCCGCGGCGTTCAGGTCCTGCCCCGTCCAGTCCGCCACCAGCGACACGTACGGGGTCACCCTGGCGCCCGCCGCCGCGAACAGGTTCACGGTCTGGTTGCCGTCCGCGTCGTCGTCCTCGAAGCGAAAGCGGCCGTTCCCCAGGCCCACCGTAAAGACGGCGGTGCTGAACGGTGCGTCGGGGTTCCCGCGCACGTTCACCAGCCTGGTCACCACCCCGTACAGGCTGCCGTCGTCGTCGGAGCCGCCCCAGCGGATGGCGTTCTCCCAGCCGACGGCCACGCTGGTCTGCCGGGGGAGCGCGCTGTGCACCTTGAGGCTCACGCCGCCGGTCTCCAGCGGGTAGCTGCGGATGGTGGAGAAGGTGGTGAGCGCCGCCTCCACCGCCACGATGCGCCGCGTGCCCACGCCGATGCCGATCACCGCCGCGGCGTCGTCCTCCTGCGTGTACCGCGTGCGGCCCTGGTACGCCACGCCGAAGAACAGCTCCCCCGCGTCCACGCCGAACGCGGTGGGGACGGAGACGCTGGCGGCGGGGCCCAGGCGCTTGCGGTCGCCCAGCTCGCCCAGCCCCAGCCGCAGCGCGTCGCGGTTGCGCCTGGCCGCGCGCGGGTCGATCGGCCGGTTCGGCGCGTCCGCCCCCGCGGTGAGGAACTGGCTTCCCGCGCTGGTGGACGACTGCGCCGTCTCCACCGACGTGCTGGAGGCCTGCGGGACGGTCGCCGCGGTGGCGGAATACGCGCCCTGCTGGCCCGCGGGGGAGGATGCCGCACCGGCCGCAGTCGCCGACGAGCCCGGCGCGCCCGATGCCGTCGACGACGAGCCCGGCGCGCCAGATACCGTCGCCGACGATCCCGGTGCCGTGCCCGCGCCGGCGGTCGTCCCGGCGGCTGCCGGCGTGCCGGAGGTCGTCGGGGTGGATGCGGACGGAGCCGCCTGCGGAGTGCCCGATCCGGCCGCCGGGGTGGCGGACTGCGCGCCCGCCGTCGTCGATCCGGCCGCCACGGGCGTGGCCGAGGCCGCTGCGCCAGGGTGCGCGCCCTCCGGCGATGCGGCTGCGCCGCCCGCGGGCGTGCCGAGAACGCGCGGCCCCTGCGTGGCGGAGGCGCCGGGCGCCGACGCGGCGCTGCGCCGGGGGCGGGGCTGGGCGGGCTTTCCGCACTCGTCCACCGGCCGCGACGGCCGGGCCCCCGCCGCTGCGCCGGGCTGCGCCCGGGCAGGCGAAGGCGCGGCGGCCAGGGCGGCGGCAGCCAGGAACAGGGTCAGACGCGTCATGCGGAACATGGGCGTGCGGCTCGCGATCGGACGGGAAGTGTGCCTGGCCTGCGAGAGCGGCGGACGCCGCAAACCGGGGTGGAGTCTGAAGTTGCTGAAATATGGACTCTGCTGCGCCACTGCACAAGGCTGACGCGTCCGGTGCCGCTCTGGCGCGCGTGGTTCACGGGTTGCACCATGTGTGCGGGGACCCGCGTTTCACCCTTCACGACCGCACCATGCGCCGAATTCTGCTCACGCTGCTCCTCGTCCTGTGCGCCGCGCCCGCGGCCGTGCCCGCCGCCGCCCAGGACACCACCACCGCCGTGCGCCCCGCGGACATCATCCGCCTGAACGTCTGGCGGCAGGCGGAGTTCAGCGGCGAGTTCCCCATCGCCCCCGACGGCACCATCCTGCACCCGCTGCTCTCCGAGGTGCGCGTGGTGGGCCGCACCCGCGAGCAGGTGCGCGCGCAGCTGCGCGAGGTGCTGCTGCGGTACGAGAACGATCCGCAGTTCGTCTTCGACTACCTGTACCGCGTGGGCGTGACGGGCGAGGTGCGGCTTCCCAACCTGTACACCCTGCCGCCGGAGACCACCATCGCGCAGGCGGTGGCGGCGGCGGGCGGGGTGGCCGAGTTCGGGCGGCTGGAGGTGGTGCGGCTGATGCGCGGCGGCCAGGAGACGATCCTGGACCTGCGCGACCCCTCGCCCGCGGTGTCGGAGATGCGCATCCGTTCCGGCGACGAGATCCGCGTCACCCGCCGCGGCGCCAGCTGGCGCGACTACGTGGGGCTGGGGGCCAGCATGGTGGCCGCGGTGGCGTCGGTGGTGGGGGCGATCACGGTGATCCGGAACTGACGGGTGAACGGGTGGACGGGTGGACGGGTGAACGGGTGAACGGGTGAACGGGTGAACGGGTGAACGGGTGAACGGGTGAACGGGTGAACGGGTGAACGGGTGAACGGGTGAACGGGTGAACGGGTGAACGGGTGGGGCGCGCGTCGCCGGGGGGCGTCCACCCCTCCGCCACGGGCTGAAGCCCGCGGCTGCGAATGCCATAAGCCCGGTCTTTGCTCGTTCCTCGCAAAACCGGGCTTCAACCCCTCGGGTAGGCCGGGCCCGCGCCGCAGACGCATGGGTGCGGGTTGAACCACGAATGGCTTCGGTTCGCCTCGGACTACGACGCAACGAGCAGGTGAAGCCCCGCCTGGCGAGCTTTGCGAGCCCTGGGCGGGGCTTATGGCATTTCCAGCCCCGGGTTTCAACCCGGGGTGGGGGCGCGGCCCGCCATCATCCCCGTTCACCCCATCACCCGTTCACCCCATCACCCGTTCACCCCATCACCCGTTCACCCCATCACCCGTTCACCCCTTCACCCGTTCACCCGTTCACCTCACGGCCTTGGAGCGGTGCGCAGGCGCTCGCGGATGGGAATCACCGGGGGCTGCACGGTGGGATAGAACGGGACGGGCTGCGAGATGAAGTCGCGGGTCATGCGGCGCCAGTGCTCCAGCGCATTGGGCCTCTGCCACTCGCCCTCGGGGCGGCCGGTGGCCAGGGTGACGTGCATCACCCGCGGCAGGGTGCGCAGCACGGCCAGCTCCAGCCCCACGGCGGCGTCCGTGTCGGGAAGGTACACGTGGCCCGGATCGTTGCTGTCCGCGCCGTAGCTCTGCATCCCCACCTCCGCCGCGATGGCGTGAAAGCGCGGCAGGTCCCCGCCCGACACCGAGTAGTCGGCGGCGCGCGCGGCGGGGCGCCCCAGCCGGTCCACGCGGCTGTGCCACGACGTAAGCGTGGTCGTGGCGAAGGGGCCGGAGCGCACCCGGCCCTGCTGGAACAGCCACGCCTGCCGCTCGGCCGTGCGGTACGTCTCGCGCCGGCTCGCGCGCACCCCGCGGGCCCGCAGCTCCCGCTCGAAGCGGCGGATCATCGACATGAAGACGGGGTCCAGCTGCGCCAGGTCGTTCTGCACGCCGCGCACGCCGGGGCCGTAGCGGGTCCGCAGCACCCGCCACTCCCACTGCTCGTAGCTCTCGCCCGGCGCGGGGTGCGGCATTCCCGGCACGCCCACGATGTGCGTTCCCGGCAGCGGCGTCACCGGGCGGTAGACGGGCACGTCCAGGTACGACAGCAGCCCGAACTCCCCCGGCCCGCGCCCCCCGAACCGGCAGCGCAGCTCCGCCGCCGTGGGGTTGCGCCGCAGGTTCTGCAGCCCGTCGATCCCGCACTCCTCCCAGGTGAGCGGCGAGGACGAGTGGGTGCGGCCCGTGGGATACGCGGAACGGCCGTTCTGCGCGCCCGCGGCGGGGGCGAGCGCCAGCGCGGCCAGGACCATCGCGGTCAGAGACTTCATCGGCGGCGGGGCGGGGGGCTCGCGGGTGGATTCACAGCAGCCCCTGCACGTACCCGCCATCCACCTGGATGGTGGTGCCGGTCACGTAGCTGGCCCGCTCGCTGGCAAGGAACGCGACCACGGCCGCCAGCTCCTCGGGGTTCCCCATCCGCCCCGCGGGGATCTTCTTCCCCATCTCCTCCAGGATCTCGTCCACCGGCCGCTGCTCGTGCTCCGCGCGCTCGGCGGCCAGGTCCTCCACGCGGCCGGTGTGCATGTACCCCGGCGCCACCACGTTGCAGGTGATGCCGTGCGGCGCCAGCTCCGTGGCCATCGTCTTGACCCAGCCCACGACGGCCGCGCGGGCGGTGTTGCTTAGGATGAGGCCCGGGAGCGGCTGCTTGGCGGAGACGGAGGTGAGCGCGATGAAGCGGCCCCACCGCTTCTGCTGCATGTGCGGCGTGACCTCCTGGGCCAGGCGCACCGTGCTCATCAGGTTCAGCTCCACGGCGCGCTCCACCTGCTCGGCGCTGGTGGATTCGTAGCGCGTTCCCGGCGGCCCGCCCGCGTTGGCCAGGGCGATGTCCACGCCGCCCCAGCGGTCGATGGTCTGCTCCACCAGGGCGCGGATGTCCTCAGCGCGCGTCATGTCCGCGCGCACGGCCAGCACGTTGCCGCCGGTCTCGCGGCGAATCTCCTCGGCGGCGCGCTGCAGCCGCTGCTCGTTGCGCGCGGCGATCACCACGCGCGCCCGCTCCCGCGCCAGCTCGCGCGCGACGGCCCTGCCCAGCCCCATGCTGCCGCCGGTGACGATGGCGACGCGGTCCTTGAGTCCCAGATCCATGATTCCCCGTCCCTGCAAAAGTCCAGGCCGACGGGGCGGGAATCTAGCACGGGGGAACGGGCGAGTGCGAGAGTGCGAGAGAGTGCGTGAGTGCGGGAGTGCGGGAGTGCGGGAGTGCGTGAGTGCGTGAGTGCGTGAGTGCGTGAGGTGAGGAGCATACGTACTTTCGTACTCTCGTACTTTCGTACCTTTCTTCGCAGACCGGCCCGGGAGCGGATCGCCCCCGGGCCGGCTTTACGTCAGCGAGCGGTCGCTCAGCAGGCGCCGGCGCAGGTGTACCCGAAGCAGGTGCCCACGGCGGGGTCGCACGTGAAGTCGCAGGTGTCCCCGCACGTGTCGCCGCAGGTCTTGTCGCAGGTCGCGTCGATGCAGGTGTAGCCGAAGCAGGTGCCCACCCGCGGGTCGCAGGTGTACTTGTTCCCCTGCGTGGCGTGGCCCACCACCGTGCCCTCGTCGCCGGCCTGCGCGGCCGTGGCGAACGACTCGATGGCCAGGTCTTCGATCTGCAGCTTGAGCTTCTTCATCTGGAACGTCTCCGTCGTATGCGTGGCTCCCCCGTGCGGGGGGCAAGTTCAGGATGCTCTTCGCGGCCGGAAAGGACGCGAGTACTCTGCCGCGGCGCCCGTACCGCCGTCGCGGGCCCGGCCGGAAAGGCACTGAAAAGGTATCGCACCCCGCGTACCGTGTAAGGCGAATTCCGTGAATTTCCTCAAGATGCGCGGAGTGCACGCCGGCGGAATCTGCACAGATTCCCGTCATCCATCGGCTTGGAATGCCGGTACACCGAACATGCCGGGTGCGTCGCATTCCGTGTGTGTCCTGGACTTGACGAATCGTCCGATTCACCCATCTCGTGCCACGCGTGCCACAGATGGGGCGCCCATTCCGCAGAATCCCGCCGAACCGTGCCGCGCAGAGAAAACAGATTTGCCGCACGAGAGCCAGCAGAGTCGACCGGGTCGCTTCGACCTCTCGAGCCGGTCAGCGTTTCCGGATCTGGATCACTTTGAAGTTCAGCAGCTGGCCGGTGCCGGCAACGATCTGATGCGTCTTGAATTCCGTCTGCATCGTCCACGTCCGCATTGGCTCGTTGGTCTTCGGGATCGGCAGCGGCATCTCGAAGTCGATCCAGTCGATCGCCGTGTCGAAACCCGTGTCGCGCACCAGCGCTTCGAAGGTCTGCCGGGAACGCACGTTGTACGCGCATTGCCATTCGCCCGCTCCTGCTGCTGATACGCGCCGGTAGCGCATGATCATGTCGACTGGCTCGTCGTTCACGATGTCGAACAGGTAGAGTGCGCCGTCATTCTTCACGAGTGAAAGCAGGTATTTCAGGATCGGAGCAATGTCGTCGAAGATGGGGAGCGTCCCCAGGCACGTGCAGACGTCGAACTGGCGGCCGAACGGATGTTGGGGCTCCAAAAGGGAATCGAGCACGAACTCGACGCCCGGAACGTACTTTCGCGCCTGCTCCAGGTGCTCGTCCGAGATCTCCGTTCCTACGCACGTCTCCACGTTCAGCCGAGACCGTGCATAGTACAGAAACGCCCCGGATGCACATGCCGTGTCGATGAGCGAGATGGGCCGATCGCCGAATAGCGTTTCGATGCAGCGGACAACGACCTTGAACGCTTCCTTGGGATCGTCGTACTGCCGCTGGTCACCTAAGTACCGTGGATCGTTCTTCTGGTAAGCCCCGGGTAAAACGCTCATTGCCGTATCCCTCCTGACGCAGGCATGTGACATGTAGCACCGCACCGGATTCGCCTTCGTATATTATGTCGGTATAGTACCGCCTGTACAAGGATAAAAAATATACAGGGGTGGGGTGGCACCTGCCATCGGCGGCGCCCCCACAGCAGCGGCGTGGGAACCACCGATGCGCCGGACAACTGGGATCAGATCCGCTGATGTCAGCTGCGCAGTCCAGCGGAGCGGCGCGAGAAACTCTACTCTGTCGACCTCGTTGATCGTGACTCCCTTTGGTTCCGTGCGCGGCCTTGTTCGTTCGCCCGGACGAAAAGAGCCGCCGCCCCGGCGAAGGGACGGCGGCTCGCGCGCATCCGGCGAGAGGTCAGCAGCCGCGGGTGCCGCAGCTCAGCTCGCAGGTAAAGCACAGATCCGGCTCCGTCTCGCCCGGCTGCACCGAGGTATCGCCCGGGTCCGTGATGTACGCCGCGTCGCCGCCGAACGCCGTGTCGGCGTGGGCGTGCGCGGTGCCGCGGGGGCCCCGCGCCGCGTCGGTGGCGAACGACTGCACGGCCAGGTCTTCCAGCTCCAGCTTCAGCTTGCGCATAGAATCCTCCTGGAGGCGGGAAAGTGCGGCGCCGCCGGGGAGATGGCGGCGCCGGGTGAGCGGCGGATCTCGGTCAGCAGCAGTTGGTGAGCAGCCGGTCGGTGGCGCAGCACTCCGTGTTGTGGTGCGACGGGCAGATGGGGGTGCGCAGCGCGCCGGCAAAGGCGTGCGCCTGCACGGTGCCCTCCACCGGCTGCCCCTTGCCGGCGTCGAACGATTCCACCTTCAGCGCGTCGACGTTCAGCGTGAGCTTCTTCATGGTCCGGTTCTCCTGGTCCTGGGTCGTGGAAAAAAGAAACCGGGCGGCCGGAGGGTCCGGCCACCCGGATGGGGTGGATCGCGTTCAGATGACGCCGCAGCACTCGGTGTTGTGGTGCGATGGACAGCGGCAGGTGTTCCAGCAGCTGTACACGCCGGTGGCAATGGCCTCGTGCGCCTCTACGGTTCCGCGCGCGGGTCCGCGCTCCGCCTGCGGGGCAAAGCTTTCGACGGCGAGCGCGTCGAGGTTCAGCCTGAGCTTGCGCATGGCTTTCTCCGGAAACAGGTTCCCTGGTGATAATGCCGTTTCGCGACGAATATCATCGTCTCATCCCTCCCGCGCAACCCTGCGCAGGCAATCTGTACGGAGCCGCCACCGCGCCTGATCCGCCACCGCGGTGCAGATCATCCACCTGCCTGAACGCGGAGTCCGTGGAGTGGGAAACGGGAGTTCGCGGAGGGAGCACGAAGCAGCGCGCTGCGTACTCCTTCCGTTCCCTGGTACTTCTGCGTTTAGCTGCCGACCCCAGGCTGCAGAGAGATTCCGGGAATCGAAAGGGCCGCCGCCCCGGACCGGGACGGCGGCTCTTTCACGTCGGGCAGCGATCCGTCGGGCGATCAGCCCGGTGCGATGGTCGTATCGGCGTCGATCGTCGTGTCCGCGTCGATGGTCGTATCCGCATCGATCGTCGTATCCGCGTCGATGGTGGTGTCGGCCTCGATGGTGGTGTCCGCGTCGCCGAACGGGTTCACCACGTACGCCGTATCCGCATGGGCGTACGCCGTGCCGCGGCTCCTGGCGACGCGCGAGGTGGTGAACGACTCCACGGCGAGCTCCTCGAAGGCCAGCTTCAGCTTCCGCATGGTGTGTCTCCGGCAGGGGTGGGGTGCGCCGCCGTCGAGGGGCGAGCGGCGGACGCGGGGTCCGGGAGGATCTTCTCCCGGACCGTCAGCGAACGAGGCGGTGGTGGATCGGCGGCTGCCAGTGCGCCGGTTGGTGGAAGGCCTCTGTCTCCGCCTCGATATACGGCGAAGATCACCCGGGTGTTCCAGGGGCGCGGCCCACACCGCGCAACGAGTGCGGAGCGTGCACCGCGCCTGTTCCGCCGCCGCGGCGCGGACGGGCCGAATCTCCTGTTCCGGCCCGCGGATTGCGCCCGTGCACCCCCCGGCCTAAGCTGTGGAATCCGCCCGGTCCGCCGGGCGCATCCACCGGAATCCGCCGCGTCGAGCGCACGATACGATAGATGACCGAAGCCACGCAGACCGCCGAAACCCCTGAAGCCGCCCCGTCCCCGGAGCCCGCCGAGGACGCCACCGGGTCCGCGGCGGCGGCCGACGCGCCGCGGAGCCGCGGCCCGGAAGAGTTCCGCGCGCGGCGCGAGCGCTTTCTGGAGGCCATCGGCAGCGGCGTGGCCGTGCTGCCGGCCGCGCCCGAGCTGGTAAAGTCGCGCGACACCGAGGTCATCTACCGCCAGAACAGCGACTTCTTCTACCTGACGGGATTTCTGGAGCCCGGCGCGGTGGCCGTGCTCACGCCGCACGACCTGGCGCACCGCTTTACCCTCTTCGTGCGCCCGCGCGACCCCGAGCGCGAGACGTGGAACGGCAAGCGCGCCGGCGTGGAGGGCGCGATCGAGCGCTTTGGCGCCGACGCCGCCTATCCCATCGAAGAGCTGGACGAGCGGCTCAAGGACCTGGTGGAGCCGGCGGACGCGCTGTGGTACGCCGTGCGCGCCGACGGCGGGGCCATGGACGCGCGGATGCTGGAGCTGCTGGCCGGCTTTCGCGGCTCGCGGCCGCGCGCGGGCAAGGGGCCGTGGGACCTGCGCGACCCCGCGCAGCTGCTGGACGGCATGCGGCTGATCAAGGAGCCCGGCGAGCTGGCGCTGATGCGCGAAGCGGCGGAGCTGGCCGCGCGCGGGCACCTGGCCGCCATGCGCGCCGGGCGTCCGGGCGTGGGCGAGTGGGAGCTGCAGGCGCTGCTGGACCAGACGTTTCGTTCGTATTCCGCCAGCTCGGGCACCTCGTTCCCGGCGATCGTCGGCTCCGGGGCCAACGGGACGGTGCTGCACTACGTGACGAACGAGCGACGTATCGAAGAGGGCGACCTGGTGCTGGTGGATGCGGGCGCGGACGTGGGCTTCTACTGCTCCGACATCACCCGCACCTTTCCCGCGTCCGGCCGCTTTACCCCGCCGCAGCGCGCGGTGTACGACGTCGTGCTGCGCGCGCTGGAGGCCGGTATCGACGCCGTGCGGCCGGGCGCGGGGGTCAAGGAGGTGCACGAGGCGGCGCGGCGGGTGCTGGTGCAGGGAATGATCGACCTGGCGCTGCTGGAGGGGGAGCCGGAGACGCTGATCGAGGAGGAGAAGTTCAAGCGCTTCTTCATGCACAACACGTCGCACTGGCTGGGGCTGGACGTGCACGACCCCGGCCCGTACACCGGGCCTGACGGCGAGCCGGTGGAACTGCGGCCCGGGATGGTGCTGACGGTGGAGCCCGGCCTGTACATCCCCGAAGGCGCGGAAGACGTTCCCGCGGAGCTGCGCGGCATCGGCATTCGCCTGGAAGACGACGTGCTGGTGACGGAGGACGGCCACGAAGTCCTCACCCGCGCCGTCCCGGTAGACCCGGACGAGATCGAGCGCATATGCTCGGAGCGCGGGTCCTGACGCACGAAGGGGCGGCCGGATTCACCGGCGCCCCTTCGGATTTTCTACCGTCGGATGCTCGTGGCCTGTCTCCGGCCGCAGGCCCGCGGCCGCCGGTCGCTGCCCTCCCCACGAACGAAGGGGCTGGTTCCGCGTCCTGATCCGGCCCATGCGCGGCCGAAAGGAGATCCTTCGGTCGCGCGTCGGAGTCAGGTGCAGGCGGCAGGATCTGCGCGTGCGCTCCCTCAGGAAGTCACTTTCTTCTTCCCGATCTGGTATTACAGTTCCGTGCCGATGGTGCACGCGGTCTGGCGCGTGTCGCACCGCTGAGTGGGGCCGGCGAACCCGGCCGTGGCGGCGGGCGTGGTCTCGAACGATTCCACGGACAGGGTCTCGGGATTCAGCTTCTGGCGGTTCATCGCGGTTCTCCGGTGGTCTGGCGCATGGCGGCCGCCGTCAGCAGTTGTAGATGGAGGTGGGGCACGGGTCCACCCGGCTGTAGTCGCACGAGTAGATGGTCTGGTACCCGTCGCCGCAGTAGTAGTAGGCCGAAGGGCACAGGCACGAAGCCTGGTACGTGCACCCGGCCGCCGCGTGCACCGTGCCCCGCGGCTCCGCGGGCGCCTGCTCCGTGGGGAACGACTCCACCGCCACCGCGTCCGCGTTCAGCTTCAGCTTCTTCATCGTCCCGCCTCCATCTGCCATGGGTGGCGAACCGCGCCGGGCGTCTGAGGAGACGCGCCGCGCGGCATCGACCGGGTCACGCCGCCGGCCCTGTCCTCGCACCGGCGGCGACGGATCGGCATCGTCCGCCTCCGTCCCTCAGCAGGCGGGGGTGGCCGGCGGCGTGCCGCACTGCTCCCACGACGTTTCCTTGCAGCGCTCGTCGTAGGTGTAGTTGCACGAGTAGATGGTGTGCGGACCCGTGCCGCACTGGTAGTAGGCCGTCCTGCACAGGCAGCTGGCGAACCAGGTGCAGTCGTCGGCGTGGCCCTGCACCGTCCCCGGCGCGCGGACGGCCGCGTCGCTGGTCCGGAACGACTCCACCCGCAGGTTCTCCGCATGCAGCCGCAGCTTTTTCATCGTCCACCTCCGTCGGCGTGGGTTGATCCACCGCGTCGCGCCGTCCGTGTGGACC
Organism: Longimicrobium sp.; assembly: GCA_036379135.1. Classification (GTDB taxonomy): domain Bacteria; phylum Gemmatimonadota; class Gemmatimonadetes; order Longimicrobiales; family Longimicrobiaceae; genus Longimicrobium. Next base: position 9,729 of record DASUVG010000147.1, on the reverse strand, counting down.
CGTGCGCGGTGTGCTGCTCCCGGCGACATCTGCCTCTATTGTGGCGGATAACGAGGCAGCAAGAATCAATCCGCCTTCATGGCCCCAAACGGATGACGCCGGCGCGTTGCTCCCGCCGGCGGCGGGGGAGTCGGGACCATCCCGTCGCGGGCCGGTCCCTCAGCAGGCGGGGGTGATGGGCGGGGTGCCGCACTGCCGCCATGACGTGTCGGGGCAGTCCACCGCCGTGCGCACGCACCGCTCGTTGTACGTGTAGTCGCACGAGTGAATGGTGTGCGGGCCCGTTCCGCAGTAATAATATGCGGTGTCGCACAGGCAGCTGTCCCACCAGGTGCAGTCCTCGCCGCGCCCGTGCACCGTCCCCGGCCCGCCGGGCGTCGCGGTGGTGCGGAACGACTCCACCTCCAGGCTCTCCAGGCGCATCCGCAGCTTCTTCATCGTCCACCTCCGTTGTGGGGATGGGAAACGCCCCGCCCGTCAGCAGGCGGGGGTGAACACGGGCGGGGTGCCGGTGCCGCACACCTCCCACTCCGTGCCGGTGCAGGCGTCGTAGTGGGTGTCTTCCACGCAGCGCTCGTCGCTGGTGTACGTGCAGGAGTGGATGGTGGCGGGTCCGGTGCCGCACACCGCGTACGCCGTCCTGCAGAAACAGCTGTCGAACCAGGTGCAGTCGTCGCCATGGCCGCGGACGGTCCCCGTACGCCCGCGCTCCGCGGCCGTGGCGAACGACTCCACCTTCAGGCTGTCGATCCGCAGCTCGAGCTTCTTCATCGGGCATGGCTCCGTGTGACGGGGAGGAGGCGGTGGCGGTCCGGGAGATTTTCAGGGACCAGAAGAGTGTAATGCGGATGCCGCGTGTTTCCCAGCAGATTCTGTCGCATAGCGCGACGTGGCGACCCCGCGAAAGGCACGCCCAGGAGGCGCGATGATCCGGTCCCGGATGATGGACGGCCGAACGGTGGATGCGAACGGCTTTCGCCTGCGCGGGCGCGAGGTGTCGCGGCTGGAGGCGCTGAGCGACGCGGTGTTCGGCTTTGCCATCACGCTGCTGGTGGTGTCGCTGGAGGTGCCGCGCACGGCCACGGAGCTGTTCCAGGCGATGAGCGGCCTGGTGGCGTTCGCGGCGTGCTTCGCGCTCCTTTTCCTCGTCTGGTACAACCAGTACCGGTTCTTTCGCCGCTACGGGCTGGACGACACGGCGACCATCGTGCTGAACGCGGTCCTGCTGTTCGTCATCCTCCTGTTCGTATATCCGCTCAAGTTCGTGTTCTCCATCGTGGTCGAGATCATGAAGGGGAACCGCCCGTGGCTGGAGACGCATGACGGGATTCAGGTGCTCACGCTGGGCCAGTGGCCGGTGATGATGATGATCTTCAGCGGCGGATACATGGCGGTGTTCCTGCTGTTCGCCCTGATGCACGGCAACGCGTACCGCCTTCGCGAGCCGCTGGAGCTTTCGGAGCTGGAGCTGTACGACACGGTGGACAACGTGCGCGAAAGCCTGCTGAACGTGGGCGTGGGCGCCGTGTCGGTGCTCCTCTGCGCGTTCGGCGGGGAGCTGGGGCCGCTGTGGGGCGGGCTGGCGTACTGGCTGGTGGGTCCGGTGCTGTACCTGCACGGCTGGTTCTCCGGCCGCGCGCGCAGGCAGGTGCAGGCGCGAGTGGCCGTCGGGTGACGCCGGATCCGGGTGTTTCGGCCGGGCCCAACGCGCGGCCGGGAGGGGCTGTACTGTTGATGCGAGCCGCTTCTCACCGGGGCGGAGAATCGACAGGACAATCCTGGACTCCCGACCGAGGTTGGACCGCATGAAGCCGTACTGGATGCTCGCCCTGGCGCTGGCCGTGGCGCCCGCCCCGCTGGCCGCCCAGCACCACCACCGCGACCGCGCCGAGGACGTGCGCGACCGCCGCGAAGATCGCCGCGACCGCCGCGAAGACGTGGCGGACCGGCGTGAAGACCGCCGCGACCGCGCGGAGGACCGCCGCGACGCGCGCCACTTCGGCGGCGCGCGCGACCTTCGCGAAGACGCGCGCGACCGGCGTGAGGACGTTCGCGACCGCCGCGAGGACGTGCGCGACCGCCGGGAGAACGTTCGGGATCACCGCGAGGACCGCCGCGACCGGCGCCGGGGCGTGTAATCCCCGGACTTTCCGCCGCAGTCGCGGATCAGGAACGGAGCCCCGGCTGCCCAAGGCCGCCGGGGCTCCGCGTCCGTTCATGGGGAAACGGTTAGGAGATCGAACCAATTGCAAACATCGGCCATCCAACCGCTGTACTGTCGAACCGGGTACCGCACGGCGCGCCCGCGCCACGCACTTCCGGATGCCCCGCCGATCCCTTCTGAATGGAGCCGTATCCCCATGAAGTCCCACTGGATGATCGCCCTGGCGCTGGCCGCCGCGCCCGCGTCGCTGGCCGCGCAGGTGGCCCCGCCCGCCGCCGCCACCGAGGACCGCGCCCGTGCCGAGGCCCGCGAGCACGCCCGCGACCGCGCCGAGCACGCCCGTGAGCGAGCCGAGCACGCCCGCGCCCGCGCCGAAGCCCACGCGCACGCGGACCGGGCCCGGACCCGGGCGCACCAGCACGCCGCCGAGGCCCGCGAGCATGCCGCCCGCGCCCGCGCCGAGGCCCGTGTCCACGCCCGCGGAGCGCGCCCGGAGCACCGCGAGCACGCCGCCCGCGCCCGTACCGAGGCGCGTGCGCACGCGGACCGCGCCCGGGCCGAGGCGCATCAGCACGCGGCCCGGGCCCGCGCCCACGCCGACCGCGCCCGCGCGGAAGCCCGCGTCCATCGTGAAGGCGCGCACGCCGGCCGGTCCCACGACGCCGCGCACGCCCACGCGCGCCGGGCCGCCGCCGAGGCCCGCGCCCACGCCGACCGCGCCCGTGCCGAGGCCCGCGCGCACCGCCACGAGCGGCGCGCCCGTGACCGCGCCGAAGAGGCCCGTGAGCGTGCCGAGGAGCGCCGCGAACGCCGTGAGGACCGCACGCCCTGAGCCGCGTGTCGCCCGAACGACGGAGCCCCCGGCACTCCACGAGTGCCGGGGGCTCGCTGCTGCTGGCCACGCGAAAGCTCGCGGGTCAGGCGCACTGGGTCAGTTGGGCACGTACAGCGCGCGGTTTGCGTTCACGAAGCTGGACGCGGACTCCATGTATGGGTAGGTGCTGGAGCTGTATCCCACCCCGAACTGGTTCCAGTACGGGTCGCCGGGCCTTCTGTGCCCCCAGTGCAGGTGGCAGCTGGAGGAGTTCCCGGTACTCCCCACCGTGCCGATGAGCTCTCCCCGGCGCACCTGGCCGCTGGTGCGGACCAGGCTCTCCATGTGGCCCAGGATGGTCTGCGTACGACGTCCGTCCGGAAGCAGGTGCTCCAGCACGAGCGCGTTTCCCCAGCCGGTGGAAGCGGTGGAAAACTGCTGCTTCACGATCAGCCCGTTGGCGGGCGCGTAGACGGCATCCCCGCAATCTGTGTTCAGCCCGCCATCGCCGTTCCAGTCCTCGCCGTCGTGTCCGCCCGTAAATCCCTGCGCCAGGTAGTACCGGTCCGGCCTCCCGTCCTGGTATGAGTACGCGGCGGTCGCGGTCTCGTACGCGCTGACGGTGAAGTCGAACCCGTCGGCCACGGGAATGCGGTCGTCTCCGTTGCACGCGCCGCCGCCGTCGTGAAGCAGGCCGACCTCCGTGTATGCGTTGAACGTGACCAGATCGACCGTCTGAACGTCGGCGAAGCTAAAGCAGTGCGAGTAGAAAATGGCCTGCGTGGTGATGCCCAGGGCCATGCCGGGCCCCACGACCAGCCGGATTCCGTCCCCGCCGGACCACTTGATCAGCGTCCGCTGGGGAAAGGGCCGATGGTGGATCGGGGTCGCGACCGAAGGCAGGGAGTCGTATGCGCCCGCCGCTACGCTAATGATGCGCGCCCACGGCGTACGATCTTCGATCGTGCCCTCCGCCATCACATACGCCTGCTCACTCGGGAAGGGTGCCCGGATGCACCCCGTCGCCAGCCAGGTCGCCTGGTCCGCGGGATTCTGCCGCTGGAACGGGCGCATGCCGGCCATCCAGCGGTGCTGCCTGGCCGACGGAAGCGTGCCGGTGACGGTGCCGGGGACGGCGGCGACGGTGCGAACGAGGCTGGGTCCGCCGCCGGAGCACACCCGGTACGTGTGCCAGTCGGGCACGAGGAGCGAGCGGTTGCCGCCCAGGTACAGGTAGACGGCGCCACCGCTCCCTACGCGAAAGTAGGAGCCGGCGGGGATCGGATCACCCGCGGCGGGTGCGATCTGCAGAAGAGGGGTGTCGCCGCCCGGCATCTGGATCGGTGCCGTCGGCAGCTCGTCGGAACATGCAGACATTATCCCTAAAAGCGCGAACAGAACGGCGGGTTGATGCCGCATGTGCCTATCCAGGTAAGGGTTGGGAGAACGGTGGAGATGTATGTAATCTAATGTTTGCGTCCTAAATTGTCATCCCTCAATGGCTCGTATGCACGCTGTGGGGGCAGTTTACGTGCGCTGCGGACGATGCCGGACGGCGCGAAGAGGCCCCGGCGCACGCCGCCGGGGCCTCTTTCGCCGTTCAGGTCCGCCAGCGGAGAAGCAAGGCGCGCAGCAGGAGCAGGATGGCGATCAGGGCCAGGAACCAGAACAGCGCGAAGAGCACCAGGTCCAGCTCCTCCCAGGCCAGCTGCACCGCCAGCAGGTTCGTCCCTCCCACGGCGCCTCCGTACATCGTGCGCCGGGTGCGGGTGCGGGCCAGCCGGGGCAGGACTGGTGCAACCCGGCCCCGTCTTGCCCACAGCCACCGGACGGCCATGCTGCGCGAAGGCTCGCCCGCCGCCCAGATCACCACCGCCAGCGGCGCCAGCACGGCCGACAGCAGGAACGCCCCCGTGTGCCCGCGGCTTTCGAGCGGATTGAGCGTAAAGCCCTGCCGCGCGGCCCGGACGGCCGGACCGCCTCCGCCGCACGCGGTGTCCGGTTCTACGTCGCGGCCGACGCGGTCTTCCTCGAAGCGCCGCGGGCTCTGGTCCTTGCGGTACCAGTACAGGTCCCGGCTGATGGCGCCCGCCCGCACGGTGATCCGCGCGAAGCCGCGGGCGCCGACCTCGGCAGAGTCCTGGTTCTTCTCGGCCAGCGGCGGGGCCACGAAGATCCTGCACCGGTCCAGGCGGCGCGCCGGTCGTGCGCGCCCCGGAACGTCCGACCACGTGTAGGGCCTGCGGTATCTGTCCTGCGCGGTATCGTGAAAGTGGCCGGCCAGCATTCCCGCCACGCGCGGCCACTCCAGGAGCGCCTTCCATTCCTCGAACACGGCGGGGCTGGCGTTCCAGGCATCCTCCCGGTCCTGGGGGGAGAGCCGCGTGGGGTTCTGCGCGGGTGCGGCGGCGGGGGGCGTGGTCTGCGGGACGGGGGCCGCGCCCGGCGCCGCCTGCGGCACCGGAGCGGCGGCCTGCGCCGGTGGGGGCGCGCCGGCGGCCGCGGCGGCGCGCGCCAGCTGTTTATCCACCGCGAACGGGTCTTCCAGGTCGGGGATGTGGGTGACCACGATCGCCCGCCAGCCGCCGGCCGTCGCTTCGCTCAGCACCTCGCGAAAGCGCCGCAGCATCTCCAGGTGCAGCGAGTCCTGCCTGTGGATGCGGGCGGCGATCCCGACCTGGGGCGGCACGCTGGCCGCTCCCGGGACGTACCGCACGTATTCGTACGGCTTGAGCGGCGCGTTCTTGAGCGAAACCGTGGGAAAGCCCACCAGCGCGTACGGGCTGTCCAGGCGCGCCACGCAGTCGGCGGGGCGGGACCCCGCCCGGCGGTAGCACGCCGTCAGGTCCCGGATCTCCCTGTGCTTTAGCCTGGACTGCACGCGCGCGACAAAGGTGTCCACCTCGCTCCACGCGCCGACGTCGGCGCTTTCCAGGTACACGTCGTTGTTGCCGGGAACGAAGTACACCCTGCTGAACGGGCTGCCGTTGATCTCGCTGGCGACGATGTTCGCCAGCTCGTCCATCCTGCGCAGGGCGCGCGCGGAGTCGGGGGGGATGGGCCGGAGGGTGGTGTCGGTGGTGAACCGCGGGTCCGCGACCTCGATGCCGAAATCGCCGGTCACCACCAGGATTCGCGGGGCGGGCGTGCCCAGCAGGCCTCCGCGGATGGTGTCCATCATCTCCGCGAAGGCGAACTGGTTCTTCTTTTCGTCGGGCGTGCGCTTGCCGTCCAGCAGGTGGGGATCCGACGTGTGCACCAGCACCACCGGCGGCCGCGATTCGCCGCACGCCGCCAGCAGGAGCAGGATGAACGCGCCTGAGCGATGATGAAGTCGCATGATGGGGTCTCCGGTCAGCGGGCGTTGGACTGGTGTGTGGGGGTACCTCGTCTGGCTGAACCGCGAAAGGCCGGGCAGAATGCACCCGGAAAGATCGATCAATCGAGAAGATGCAGCGGAATCCGCCGGCTGCAACCATTCTATCTGGATGGACTTGCGACCCCGCTTTCTCCCTGGATCGCCGCCTTGGCGAGCGTGCCGGCGGTGCGTTCCGGCATCGGTCCGTGACGCGGTCCATCGATCGGCGCCGCACCGGGCCGCGGGCGGACCCGTGGCGGCGTCCGCCCGCGTAACCTTTTCTCCCTCGCCCCCTTGCGCGTAACGGACGATTCGATAGATTGGCATCCGCACGCATCGACGCGTGCCGAGGGGATTTGCGCGACCGCTTGCGCCTCGTTAAAAACGCTAAAGAGTCGGGATGGACCGGAGCCCGGACAGCCGATCCAGCGCGTTTTCGCCCCGCACTCTCCCTTTCGAGTCGCGGGGTTTTCTGTTTTGGGACGTGACACGATGACGCACCACCGCTCGCCGTACCTTGCCGCACTGGAAGACCGCGTCCTGGTGTTCGACGGGGCCATGGGCACCAGCATCCAGCGCTACGACCTGACCGCCGACGACTTTGGCGGGCAGACGCTGGAGGGGTGCAACGACTACCTGGTCATCACCCGGCCGGACGTGATCGGCGAGATCCACGCGTCGTTCATGGAGGCGGGGTGCGACGTGCTGGAGACGGACACCTTTCGCAGCAACCGCCTGACCCTGCGCGAGTACGGGCTGCACGAGCGCGTCCGCGAGATCAACGTGGCCGCGGCGCGGCTGGCCCGCTCCGTGGCCGACCGCTTTGCCGCGCAGGACGGCAGGGCGCGCTTCGTCGCGGGCTCCATCGGCCCCAGTGGCTTCCTCCCCTCCGCGAGCGACCCCACGCTGGGTGGCATCACCTTCGCCGAGCTGGTGCCGGTGTTCGCCGAGCAGGCGGCGGCGCTGGTGGAGGGCGGCGCCGACGTGCTGCTGATCGAGACCTCGCAGGACATCCTGGAGGTCAAGGCCGCCATCTTCGGCTGCCGCGAGGCCATCGCCGCGGCGGGGCGCCCCGTCGCGCTGCAGGTGCAGGTGACGCTGGACACCAGCGGCCGCATGCTGCTGGGGACGGACATCGCCGCGGCCATGGTCACGCTGGAGTCGCTGCGGGCGGACGTCATCGGCCTGAACTGCAGCACCGGGCCCGAGCACATGCGGCAGGCCATCCGCTACCTGGGCGAGAACAGCCGCCTCCCCGTCAGCTGCATCCCCAACGCGGGCATCCCCCACAACGAGGGCGGCTGCGCGGTCTATCCGCTCGGCACCACCTCGTTCGCGGAGCAGATGGAGGAGTTCATCCGCGAGCACGGCGTGCAGATCGTGGGCGGATGCTGCGGCACCACGCCGGACCACATCCGCGAGCTGGTGGCCCGCATCCGCGACGTGAAGCCGAAGCCCAGGCAGGTGGAGTACGTTCCCCGCCTCTCCTCCGGCATCCGCGCGACGGATCTCGTCCAGGTTCCCGCGCCCACGATGATCGGCGAGCGGGTGAACGCGCAGGGGTCGCGCAAGGTCAAGCGGCTGCTGCTGGCGGACGACTACGACGGCATTCTGGACGTGGCGCGCGAGCAGACGGAGAGCGGCGCGCACGTGCTGGACGTGTGCGTGGCGCTCACCGAGCGGCAGGACGAGGGGGCGCAGATGCGCACCGTGGTCAAGCTGCTGTCGCAGGGGGTGGAGGCGCCGCTGTGCATCGACAGCACCGAGGCCGACGTCATCCGCACGGCGCTGGAGCAGTCGCCGGGGCGCGCCATCGTAAACTCCATCAACCTGGAGAACGGGCGCGAGCGCATCGACGCCGTCCTTCCCGCGGTGGCGGCGCACGGGGCGGCGGTGGTGGCGCTGACCATCGACCGCGACCTGGGGGGGATGACCAAGACGGCGGCGACCAAGCTGGAGGCGGCGCGCAAGATCCACGACATCGCCGTCCACGAGTTCGGCCTGGCGCCCGACGCGCTGATCTTCGACGCCCTGACCTTCACCCTGGCGACGGGGGACGAGGAGTTCCGCCGCAGCGCGGTGGAGACGATCGAGGGGATCCGCGCCATAAAGCGCGAGCTGCCGGGCGTGCTGACCACGCTGGGCGTGAGCAACGTGTCGTTCGGCCTGTCGCCGGTGGCGCGCGCGGTGCTGAACTCGGTGTTCCTGCACTACTGCGTGGAGGCGGGGCTGGACACGGCCATCATCAACCCCGCGCACGTGAAGCCGTACTTCGAGATCGACGCCGAGGAGCGCCGGCTGGCGGACGACCTGATCTTCGACCGGCGCACGGAGACGCACGACCCGCTGGCGGCCTTCATCCAGCACTACGAGGGAAAGAGCGGCGAGGTGGAGTCGGCCGTGGATCCCACGGAGGAGATGACGCCGGAAGAGGCGCTGCACTGGAAGATCCTGCACCGCAAGAAGGAGGGGATCGAGGACTGGGTGGACCGCGCGGTGCAGAAGCTGGGCGCGGTGCCGGTGCTGAACGAGGTGCTGCTGCCGGCGATGAAGGAGGTGGGCGACAAGTTCGGCGCCGGCGAGCTCATCCTGCCCTTCGTGCTGCAGTCCGCGGAGGCGATGAAGAAGGCGGTGGCGCGGCTGGAGCAGTACCTGGAAAAGGCGGAGGGGCAGACCAAGGGAAAGGTGGTGCTGGCGACCGTGTACGGCGACGTGCACGACATCGGCAAGTCGCTGGTGAACACCATCCTCACCAACAACGGCTACACGGTGTTCGACCTGGGCAAGCAGGTGCCCGTGAACACCATCCTGGAAAAGGCGGAGGAGGTGGGCGCCGACGCCATCGGGCTGAGCGCGCTCCTGGTCTCCACCTCCAAGCAGATGCCGCTGGCTGCGCAGGAGCTCTTTCGCCGCGGGCTGAAGTATCCGCTGCTGGTGGGCGGAGCGGCCATCAACCCCAGCTTCGTGCGCTCCGCGGCGCTGGTGGGCCCGGAGCAGCCGTACCCGTCGGGGATGTTCTACTGCAAGGACGCCTTCGAGGGGCTGGACACCATGGACCGCCTGGTGGCGGCGGACGGCGAGGCGTTCATCCGCGCCCACAACGAGGAGATGCTGCGGCGCCAGGCGGAGTACGAGGCGCGAAAGGCGTCCGCCCGCGACCATCGCCCCGCCAGCCGCGAGAACCCCGCCGTCGCCCTGGCCGACGTGCCCGTGCCGCCGTTCTGGGGGTGGAAGACGCTGCTGGGGATCCCGGTGGACGACGTGGTGGCGTGCATCGACCGCAACACGCTGTACCGCATGCAGTGGGGCGCGCGGAACCTGAAGGGCGAGGAGTGGGACCGCATCGTCCGCGAGGACTTCGAGCCGCGGCTGGCGCGCTACACGCTGGAGGCG
>DASUVG010000146.1:0-17699 GCA_036379135.1 Longimicrobium sp. | reverse complement strand
AAAGATGACCGTCTCCCGCAGGGGGAGCACCGGCAGCATCGTCTTTTCGCTCATCGTTGTCTCGCTTCTCCATTCGGTTGCGGCGGGCTCAGTGCCCGCCGCCTGCTGGAAGCGCTTCCTTCGCATCTTCCCTGCCGCGCTCCAGTACCCCGTCTTTCGCATTCGGTTGCACCATAAACCCGCGCCACATCTAATCTTAACCTGCCCCGGGGGGGTATCTGCCATTCCGGCCGGAGATCACCTTTCGGGATGCCGCTTCGGCGCTCCACTGCCGCTGTGGCACAAGGTTCGTCCAAAGCGTCTCCGATGATGATACACCGGACGTGCGGCGGGAGCCATCCATCACGGGCTCGACCAGTACGACGCGCATCGTGAGTCGCTACGGACAACCAGCCGTCCGCAGGCCGCCCCCCTCTCCCGGCCTCTCCCCCATAAACTGCACTAAACTGCATGGGGGAGAGGAGAATTCGATCCCGCTCCGGAAGGTGCTGGATCGCTCCCTTTTCGCCAGCACCCGAACGGGTTGTGACGCACGTGGCCGTATTCGCACGCGGGGCTTCGTGCGTCTTCGGAAGGCGCGTAGCTTTGCCATCCATGCCGAATCCACGGGTCCATATCGAGACGACGATCCCAGGGAGGAAGGAATGAGCAAGGAAGAAGAGTGGACGGCCGCGGACGACCTGGTTGAGGAAGTGCGAGAGGTGCGGCGCCGGCTGTGGGAACGCTTCGACAACGATCCGGCAAAGTACGGCGCCTATCTTCGCGAGCTGTCCGCGCAGCCCGTTCGCGAGGGTTGGACCGAGGCGCCGCCTCGAGAGCCCCCAGCAGGGGAAATCCGCCGCCTGACCCGCTTCAGCCTTTGCTTGCGCCGTGGATGACAGGCCGGCATCGTGCGGCGCGGGGCGTGCGTGAAGGCTTTCGCGACGCCGCATCCGGGGCGTATGCTTCAATCGTACAATCTTCGCGCAACCCTGAGCCCCCGACTCGTGTCCGATCCCACGCCGCCCGAGCGCCAGTCCGCCGCCTCCGCCGCCCGCCGGTCGACGGACGATCCGCACGTGTTCCTGATCCCGCGCGAGGCGCTGCCGGCGGGGTTCGAGGAGAAGGTGGCGGCGGGCGCGTTCACCCCCGCGGCCACGCGGCCCGCGGCGACGGTGCTGCTGGTGCGCGACTCGGCGGACGGGCCCGAGGTGCTGCTGCTGCGCCGGCACAAGCGCAGCGGCTTTGCGGCGGGTGCGTGGGTGTTTCCCGGCGGCGTGGTGGATGGGGGCGACGCCGACCTGGCGCTGGTGGAGCGGCTGGACGGCCCCACGCCCATGCAGTGGGCCGAGCGTCTGGGGTTGAGCGACCCGGCCGAAGCGGTGTCGTTCGTGACGGCGGCGGTGCGCGAGGCGTTCGAGGAGACCGGCATTCTGCTGGCGCGCCTGGCGGAGGACGCCACCAACCCCGGCGGACGCGAGGGGCTGGAGATCGCGCGCCGCGCGCTGCTGGCGGAGGTGGTGGACCTGCGCCAGATCATCGTGACGCGCAGCCTGCGCATCTCCGGCGGAGACCTGCTGTACCTGGCGCACTGGATCACGCCCGAGCCGGAGCCGCGCCGCTACGACACGCGCTTCTTTCTGGCGCGCGTGGCGGCCGACGCGGTCTGCACCCCGCACGAGGCGGAGATGACGGAGAGCGTGTGGCTGACCGCCCGCGGCGCGGTGCACTTCTTCGAGTCGGGCTCGCTCAAGATGCTGCCGCCCACCGTGCACACGCTGCGGCGGCTGGCGGGGTTCGGCTCGGTGGACGAGATCTTCGCGGCGCTGGCGGACGCGCCGGTGCCGGCCATCCTGCCCATCATGCGCGTGCAGGACGACGGCGTGGCGATCGTGGTGCCGGACGAGGCGCGGGGGTAGAGGTCGCCCGGCGGACATTGGAGCGTTTCGGCGGTGTGGCGCGAGATGGTGGGCGGCCCCCCTCCCCGGCCCTCCCCCCACGAACTGCGTGGGGGAGGGAGAACGGCAGGGGCCTCGTCGGAGCGCCATCGAATTCTCCCCTCTCCGCGAGGAACGAGCGGGGAGGGGCCGGGGGAGGGGCCCCAATCTTCCTGAAAGCACGGGCCGCGCACCCCCGCCGCCGTCACGCTTCTTGCGGCCCGGCGCGAGCCCGTCCCGCGTAACATGCATCCTGAGATAGACGCCGTACCCATGACCCAGCGCCCCACGACGCTCGGCGCACTGCGCGCCGCCGGATACCGCCCGCGCTCCGTAAAGACGGAGATCCGCGAGAACCTGATCGCAAAGCTCAAGTCCGGCGAGACGGTGTTTCCCGGCATCGTGGGCTACGAGGACTCGGTGGTGCCGGCGCTGGCCAACGCGGTGCTGGCGCGGCACAACTTCATCCTGCTGGGGCTGCGCGGGCAGGCCAAGAGCCGCATCCTGCGCCAGCTGGCCGGCCTGCTGGATCCCGAGATCCCCGTGCTGGCCGGGAGCGAGGTGAACGATGACCCGTTCGCCCCCATCAGCAAATACGGCCGGCAGCTCATCGACGAGATGGGCGACGACGCGCCGATCGACTGGATCGGCCCGGACCGCCGCTACGTGGAGAAGCTGGCGACGCCGGACGTGACGGTGGCGGACCTGATCGGCGACATGGACCCCATCCGCGCGGCCCGCGGCGGGCACCTGCTGAGCGACGAGCTCACGATCAACTTCGGGCTGCTGCCGCGCGCCAACCGCGGCATCTTTGCGCTGAACGAGCTGCCGGACCTTTCCGGCAAGGTGCAGGTGGGGCTGTTCAACGTGCTGCAGGAAGGGGACATCCAGATCAAGGGCTTTCCCGTGCGGCTGCCGCTGGACGTGATGCTGGTGTTCAGCGCCAACCCGGAGGACTACACGGCGCGCGGCAAGATCATCACCCCGCTCAAGGACCGCATTGGCGCGGAGATCCAGACGCACTACCCGCGCACGCCCGAAGAGGGGATGCAGATCACCGCGCAGGAGGCGTGGATCGGCCGGGACGGCGGAACGCAGCAGGTGACGGTGCCGCCGTTCGTGGCGGAGCTGGTGGAGCGGGTGGCGTTCCTGGCGCGCGACGACAAGCGCATCGACCGGCGCAGCGGCGTGTCGCAGCGCATGCCGATCTCGGTGATGGAGACGGCGGTGAGCAACGCCGAGCGGCGGGCCATCGTGGCCGGCGAGCCGCGCATCCTGCCGCGCGTGGCGGACGTGTACGCCGCGCTGCCGTCCATGACGGGCAAGATGGAGCTGGAGTACGAGGGTGAGCTGCAGGGGGTGGAGGTCATTGCCCGGGACCTGATTGCCGCGGCGGCGCGGGACGTGTTCGACCGCACCTGGGACGTGCACTCGCTGGATACGGTGATCGAGCACTTCGACAAGGGCGGCGTGCTGCAGATCAGCGACGGCGCGTCGGCGGAGGCGTGCCTGCAGGGGCTGCGCGGGGTGCCGGGGCTTGCGGAGGCGCTGGAAGAGGCGGAGATGTACGACGCGGCGGACGCGGGGATGACGGTGGCGGCGGCGGAGCTGCTGCTGGAGGGGCTGGCCGCGCACCGCAAGATCAGCCGCGCCGAGAGCGGCGTGTACCAGCGGATGAAGCAGGAGCGCCCCAAGAAGGGCGGCAAGGGCGGCGGCTTCTCGTTCGGCGACGACATGTTCCAGTGAGCGGGCGGCTGCTTCGGCGAGGTCCGAGCCGGTGCCGGTGAAGCGATCCCGGCAGGCTGACATGCCGTCCGCCTGCAGGAGCGAATGAATTCGCCGCTACAAATACGCGGAGTCCGCCTGCGCGGACCCGGCGGCCGGGCGATTCGCGGCGTCCCCGGGACCTGCGCGTCCGCAACCAGGCGATCCCGAGCGCCAGCCGCGTCCGTGAAACTGTACGAAGCCCCATCCGGCTCGCCTGCCGGACGGGGCTTCTTGCTGTGGCGCGGCGGACCTTTCGACCCGCCGCGATTCTACCAGCGCCGGTTCAGGCCCAGGTGCTCCATGGCGTCGATGGCGAGCTGGCGCCAGTGCTTGCCGCGGATGCCCAGCGGGTATCGCTCGTAGCGCAATCGGCCGGCGTGCGGGGCCTGCGTAAAGTCGTAGCGCGGCGCGGGGCGAAAGCGCTCCACGCGCACGGGCATGTCGCGCAGCACGCCGTACTGGGTATAGAAGCAGTCGTACATCCGCCGCTTCATGTCCTTTTCTTCCCTGGTCAGCGCCACGTCCGTCACCGGCGCGCCGTCGAAGGGAAGAAAGCGGTTGACGACCTTTTCGCCGCCCTCGTTGTGGTACGAGGTGAACTCGGTGAGGGCCGGCGCCATGCCTCCGTCGCGCGCCAGCAGCGTGCACGCGGCGCGGACGGCAAAGGCGGTGGCGTCGTGGTCGGTGTGGCCGCCTTCGTACGGGTGGGTGATCACCACCTCCGGGCGCAACTCGTCGAAGATCTCCATCAGCCGGCGGGTGAGCGGCACCATGTTGAGCGACACCTCGCTGTCCATCACCTCCATCCGCCGGCACACCGACGGGTCCACCCCCGCAACCCGCAGCGCGCAGTCCACCTCGTTCAGCCGCTGCCGGGCGTACTCGTCCCAGGTGGCGAACTCCTGGCGTCCCCACTGCCGCCGGTGGCGCGGGGCCCCGTCGGTCACGTGCAGGATGGTGAGCGAACCCTCCAGCTTAGGAAACATCCCCCCCACGCCGATGGTCTCGTCGTCGGGGTGCGCGGCGACCACCAGCGTGCTGGGCGCGTCTCCCTCGCCCGCGGGAAGGGTAAAGCAACGCATCATCGCACTGATCCGCGGGTCCACCATGCGTGGAGCCGGGATCGCGTACTCGTACGATACGCGTGGAACGGTAAAGGCCATCTCCATTTCCTGCAACGATTTACGCCCCCGCCATCTGGCGCGGGAAACTTATCTTTGCAGGAATCACACCGCCCTGACGCCGTTTGGCGTAGCAGTTTTCGTCGGATTCGGCCGAACAGCGACAGGGCCGCGCCGGGCCCCGGCTCCGCGAACCCGCCGTCGGGAACGCGTGGAGCCCCGTCCGGCAGCGCGTCCGCGTCGCCGAAGGGGGCCCCCGCCCGCTCCACCCGCTCAGCCCAGCCGCAGAAAGTGCGCTCGCGAGGGGATGCCGGCCTGCAGCACGAACAGCATGTACCACCCGGGAGGCGCCACATTCCCGTTCGGCGGCATGCGCACGGTAAGGCTGGGGGCGGCGGTGGCGGTGACCTGCACCTCCACCAGCCGCTGGTCCATGTTGAAGGAGTGGGTCACGGAGCCGGGGCGCAGCAGCACCACGCGGTCCACGGCCGCCGCCTGCGGCGTGGAGACGGTGATGCTCTGGCCGTACCCCGCGGCCGGCGGCGCGGAGGTGATGACCGGGCGCGGCCCGCGGAACAGGTACGGCGGCGAGAAGATCTCGATGCGGTGCTCGGGATACTTGAAGGGCGGCACGTTGAAGATGCCGTCCTTGCCTCCCACCATCACCCGCCCGTCGGGGAGAAGGAGCGCGGTGGAATGGTAGAGGCGGGGCACCCGCAGCGGACACATCTCCGTCCACGCTCCGGTGGCGGGGTTGAAGATCTCCACCGGAAAGACCGGGCTCACCGCCGCGTCGGCCCGCCCCTTGGAGCTGCCGCCCACCACCGCCACCGTTCCGTCGGGCAGGAGCACCGCGTCGGGCATCACGCGGGGGTGCCGCATGTTCGCCACCGCCTGCCAGACGGGGGTGGCGGCGGCCGTGTCCAGCACCTCGGCCGTGCTGGTGGCGGGGGTGTTCACGTCCAGGGTATCCGGCCACGCGCCGCCGCCGCCCATGATCATCACCCGGGTGCGGTACTGGTCGCGGTAGGTGAGCGGCAGCATTACCGAGGTGCCCTCGCCCGGGTAGGTGCGCGTGAACGGGTGGTTGGCGTCCACCTGCCGCGGGGACCAGGTGTCGGCGGCCGGATCGTAGAAGCGCGTGGTGCGCTGCGAGTGCACCAGCACCTGTCCGCTGGGGAGCTGGTAGACGAACGGGTACAGGTCCACGCTGGGGAACGCCGGGCGGGACGACGCCCAGGGGGTGGGGATGGGCCGCTCCGGCCCCAGGAGCGAGGAGGCGGGATCGAAGAGCTGGACGGTGTTGTTCACCGGGTTGCCCGGGGGGTTCACCGCCCCGCCGATCACCGTGCCGGAGATGACCATCACCTTTCCATTCGCCAGGGTGGTGCAGGTGGGGTACCAGCGCCCGCGGGGCATGTCGCCCACGTGCGACCAGTCCTGCGTTCCCGGATCGTAGATGTGCATCCCCCGCACGTCGGTGTGGTGCCCGCCCGCCACGAACACCCGCCCGTCGGGAAGGTGCGAGTGCCCGCTGCAGAACAGGTGGTGGCTGTGCATGGGCGTCTGCAGCGCCCCCGTTACCGGGTTGAGCACGCGCGACACGCTCATCTGCGCGTCGTTGTCCGCGAACGCGAAGAGCACCACCGACCCGGTGCGCAGCAGCGCCGCGTGAATGGCCACGATGCCCGACTCGTACGGCACCCTGCACTCGCCCGCGGCGGCGCCGTCGCACTTCGGCTCGGTGTAGAAGCGGGTGGGGCCCTTCCAGGCGAAGGTGGCGCTGTCGCGATAGTAGTGCTCCAGCCGCGCGCCCACGCGCGCCACCACCTCCAGGTTGCCCGGGCTGCCGAAGTTGCCCTGCACCAGCCCCACGGCGTCCACGGCGCCGGCGCCGAACGGGGCGGGCCCGCTCCAGGCCTGCGAGGCGTCGTTGCTGCGCCACCAGTGGCCCAGCCCTCCGGCGGCCAGCGGCGACACGAGCTCGAAGTTGCCGGGCCGGGACGGCGCCGCCCCCCAGGTCCCCTCGATCAGGGCCGGCGCCCCCGCGACGCCGGTGGCGATCTGGCCGGGTCCGTGCCACTGCAGGTCGGCGCCTCTCCAGAAGTGGTGGAGCACGCTCCCGGTCCGTGCCACCACCTCCAGGTTTCCGGGGCTGCCGTAGCTGCTCTGGATGAGCGCCACCGCCTCGTACCGCGTGGTGCCGCCGAACTTTGCGGGCGCGCTCCACGTCTGCGCGGCCGCGTCGTTGTTGCGCCACCAGTGGGCCAGCCCCCCGGCGGCCAGCGGCGCCACGACCTCGAAGTTCCCGTTGGTTCCCCACGTGCTCTGGATGAACGCGGGCGTGCCCGATGCCCCGCTGGCGAACGCCTTGACGCGGCGCCAGATGAGGTCGTTGGCCCGGTAGAAGTGGGAGAGCTCGCCCCCCACGCGCGCCACCACCTCCAGGTTGGCGGGGCTGCCGTAGTTGCTGCGGACCAGCGCGGCCGCCTGCACCGCGCCCGCCCCGAACCAGGTGGGCGGGGCCCAGGGAAAGCCCGCCGCGTCGTTGTTGCGCCACAGGTGCACCATCCCGCCCAGCCCCACCGGCGCCACCACCTCGAAGTTTCCCTTCGTCCCCCAGTTGCTCTGCACCAGGATTCCGCTGCTTCGGGTCGGCATCGCTCCGCTCCGCATTCAAGGTTTTCGCGTTCCATCAACGCGGGCGGCGGAACGCACCCGGAATGCCCCGGCCGGCGTGCCATGCCGGCGGGCAGGCGAAGCTCTGCCGCAGCCACGGGTTAGCGAGAGTAAGCGGCCACCGGACGCACGCGTTCACGGCGGGCGGCTTCGGGACACGGGAGGAACGTGTGCGGCACGGAGGACCCACGCGGGCCTGAGGCGCCACTTGATGAGGGCTCCGGCGGCGGCCGGCCCTGTGCGAGGCCGTTTTTCCAGGATTTGGACGGGTATGCTCTGGCGGGCGGGGAACGGGGGGCCGGCTACGGATCGTCCGGGGGGATGCCGAGCACCAGCACGCGCTCGCCGGCGGCGGCGGCGTCCAGGCCCCAGCGCAGGTTCGCGGCGCGCTGCAGGTCGCGGACGCGGTAGAGCACCTGGGCGTGCGCCACGTCCTCGGGCGAGGCGGCGCTGGTGCGCATCTGCGGACAGCGCTGCAGGTCGGCGCTCACGGAGCGCCAGGAGCAGGTGTGGCCAAAGCCCAGCACGTGCATCATCTCGTGCCCCACCAGCTCCGGGCCGTAGTCCGTAAGCACCACGCCGCGCCGCTGCAGGCTGACGGCGGCGTACTCCACGATCCCCCGCCGCCCCAGGACCATGGTGAGCCCCGCGACGGGGAGGCTGGGGTCGATGGCCACCAGCACCACGTCGTCGGGCCCGTTCTCCTCCATTCCGTCCGCCAGCGTCTGCGCGTAGCGAACGGGGCGGAACAGGTCCATCCCGAACGCGTCCTCCACGCTCTCCACCCCGCGCCAGAACGCGGCGGAGTCCGGGGCCGCGCCCGCGGGGACGGAGTGCTCGCGGTCAAAGCCCACGCGCAGCGGAAAGCGCGACGCGGGCCATCCCTGAAAGCGCACCGCCTCCTGCCCCTGCGGCTGCACGCGCACCCAGAACACGCTGCAGCGCGGACACACCGGCGTCCGCGCCCGGTGCGGGCTGATGCCGACGGCCTGTCCCGCGTAGCGTCCCGCGGGGATGGTCCACGTCCGCGGCACCAGGACGATCCCCTGCTCCGCCTGCGCGTCGCGCCGGTGGATGCGCGCCAGCGCCGGGTGGTACGCGCGCGCCCCCCGCTCCGCCGCGTCCACCACGATCTGCAGCGAATCCGCCGCGCCCGCCGGCACCGGCAGCGCGAACCGGCCGGCGGAATCCACCGCGGCGGAATCCACCCGCGGCGCCGTGTCGCCCCGCGCGCGCCAGCGGACGAACGCGCGCAGGCCGTCCGTCCGCCCGCCGTCCGCGGCGACCACGCGGCCGCGCAGCACGCCCGCCTCCTGCGCCCCGGCCGGCGGTGCGGCGAGCGCCAGGGCGAGGGCGATCATCATCGGCGGGAGCCGCGGGGCTCTGGACATTCACGGATCGGGTGGCAGATTGCGGGCGGGCTCCACGGACCTCAGCGCACGCCGCATACCCGCGCACGTGCAGCGGGGGGAGCCGGCGCAACCCTGAACGAACCGCCACGCATGCGCAGCCGAACCCTCATCCCGCTGGTCCTTTGCCTGGCCGCCGCGCCGGCCGCGGCGCAGAGCGCGCCGCCGCTTTCCACCTTCAGCATCGTGGCGTGCGACCCGGAGACGGGGTTCTGGGGGGTGGCGGTGCAGTCGCGGGTGGTGGGCGCGGGCTCCATCGTCCCCGCGGCGGAGGCGGACGCGGGGGCCATCGCCACGCAGGCGGCGGCCAACGTGGCGTTCAAGCGGCGCGGGCTGGAGCTGCTGCGCGCCGGGCGCTCGGCGGAAGAGGTGCGCGACGAGTTCGTGCGCTCGGACTCCGGCATCGCGGACCGGCAGTTCGCCATCGCGGACCGCGCCTGCCGCATTGCCGCGTTCACGGGCGACAGCACCAGCGCGTGGGCGGGGCACCGCACGGGCGCCGGGTACAGCGTGCAGGGCAACATCCTCACCGGCGCCGAGGTGGTGGAGGCGATGGCCCGCGCGTACGAGGAGGCGTCGGCGGCGCGGCGGCCGTTCGGGGAGCGGCTGCTGGCGGCGCTCAGGGCGGGGCAGGCGGCGGGGGGCGACCGGCGCGGACGGCAGGGCGCGGGAATGCTGATCGTAAAGCGCGGCGCGGGCTACGGCGGCGGCGACGACGTCTACGCCGATCTGCACGTGGAAGACCACGTGGAGCCCATCCTGGAGTTGGAGCGGGTGTACGGCGTGTGGATGTCGCTCTTTCACCCCGAGGACCACTTTCTCCCCGGCGGCTCGCAGGCCATCGCCGCGCCCGCGGGGCCGCACGTGTGCCTGCTGCGCAACCTGCTGGCGCGCGCCGGCCACGGCACGGCGACGGAGGCCGGCTACTGCGCGTTCGACGAAGAGGTGATCACCGCGCTCAAGGCCTTTCAGCGCGCCAGCAACCTTCCCGTGCGCGCCGCGCTCACCCCCGAGACGGCGGCGCGGCTGCGGGATGCCGCGGCGGCGCGTCCGGCTCCGTAACGGATGGGGCCTCACACGGAGTCAACGGAGGGAACGGAGTTCCGCCCGTGCCTCACTCCGTCGATTTCGTGGGTGGAGATCGTCGCTCGGGTACAGCGGATGCCATTCCGCGCAATCCACCATGAACGCAGATGCACCGTGCGATATCTCTGCCTGATCTACTGGGACGAGCACAGGCTCGCGACCCTCCCCGCGGACGAGCTGAACACGCTCAACGCGGCGCACCTGGACTTCAACGACGAGCTCCGCCGCAGCGGCCACTACGTCGAGGCCGAGGCGCTGCAGCCTTCGCGCATCTCGCGGCTGGTGCGGGTGAAGGGCGGCAGGCCGATGATCACCGACGGCCCGTTCGCCGAAGCCAAGGAGGTCGTGGCCGGCTTCTACCTGCTGGAGGTGCGTGACGAGGACGAAGCGCTGCAGATCGCCGCGCGCATCCCCAGCGCCGCGTACGCCACCGTCGAGGTGCGCCCGGTCCGGCGGCTGGAGGTGGAGGGTCGCGGCTGAAAAAGGCTGGGGTACAGAGATACGGACAAAAGCCAGAGGAACAGAGGAAGACCGATTTCCTCTGTTCCTCTGTCTACCTCTGTCCCTCTGTACCCCTCGCCGTTTGCCGGTGCAAGCCGTACGCGCGGGGATCAGCGGCGGATGTAGATCCTGTCCTGGGCGGGAAGGGGCTGGCCGTGCTCGCCCTGCGTGGGGCCCAGGTGAAGGATCAGCCGGTCGCGATCCACCGTGTACGCCATCG
The DNA here is from genome assembly GCA_036379135.1 of Longimicrobium sp. Lineage (GTDB taxonomy): Bacteria > Gemmatimonadota > Gemmatimonadetes > Longimicrobiales > Longimicrobiaceae > Longimicrobium. The sequence continues at coordinate 7,000 of DASUVG010000146.1, read as the reverse complement.
GCGGGCCGAAGACGCCCCGGTCCCCCACCACCTCGTTCTGCCACGCCGGCGTCTCGGCCGCGCGCCAGCGGTAGGTCTGCACGTTGCTCACGATGCCGCCGGGCTCCAGGCGGTACTCGCCCGCCACCTCGTTCTCATAGACCACGCGCCCCTGCTCGAACCCGGTCGTCGCGGCCTCGTATGTTCCGTCCGGGCTGAAGGTGTAGCGGTGCTCCGCGCGGTCGATGGAGCCGGTGCCGCGGAACAGGGTGACGGGCGTGGTCCACAGGCCGTGGATGGGGTCCGTCGCCGGGAGCGTGGACGCGCCCCCGTCGCACGCGGCCAGCGGGACGAGCACGGACAGGATCAGCAGGCGCTGGAGGATTCGCATGGGATCGATCGATTGGATTCGCGGGTGATCATCGACCAGTAAATGTGCATCCCCGCCGATTCGTGACGGGTCGGCCAGGCGCTCACGAAGCCGGTGATGCGCGGATAATGCAGATTGCAGATTCGGGCAGGGTGAATGTGCCGTCCGCCTGCAGGAGCGAATGATTCGCCGCTACGAGGCCGCAGAGTCCGCCTTCACGGACTCGGCGGGGGTGTGCGGCGTTCCTGGCGCCTGCGCGTCCGCACCCGGGGATTATCCGGCCGGATCCGCATGCGTCACGGCGTGATCCGCGGCCGAAAAGCTTGCGCGGCCCCGCGTTTGCGAAAGATTGTGCGGTTCCCCGGACGTTCGGCCGGGGAGCGCTTCCTGACGACGACGGGGGGATGGGATGGTGATCGGCAAGCTGTTGCGGCGCAACAGGATCCTTGGCGACCGCGAGGCCGAGCTGCGCGCCCGCGAGCGCGAGCTGCTGGACCGCCTGGGCACGGCGTTCGAGCGCTTTGGCACGGACGTGGACCCCGATGACCTGCGTCACTTCAACCAGGCCCGTGAGCAGCTGAGCGGGCTCTTTCTTCTGGTGATCGCGGGCGAGTTCAACAGCGGCAAGAGCAGCTTCATCAACGCGCTGCTGGGCGAGCGCGTGCTTCCGGAGGGCGTTACGCCCACCACCGACCGCATCAACGTGCTCAAGTGGGGCGAGGAGGTGACCGACGAGCTGGTGGAGGCCTACCTGCTGGAGCGCACCCACCCCGCGCCGCTGCTGCGCGACATCAACATCGTCGACACCCCGGGCACCAACGCCGTGCTCCGCGAGCACGAGGAGCTTACGCGCGACTTCGTTCCCCGCAGCGACCTGGTGCTCTTCGTCACCTCGGCGGACCGGCCGTTCACCGAGAGCGAGCGCGGGTTCCTGGAGCAGATCCGCGCCTGGGGCAAGAAGATCGTCTTCATCGTCAACAAGATCGACATCCTGGGCGGCGAGGACGACCGGGCCACGGTGCTGCGCTTCGTCAAGGAGAACGGCGCGGCGCTGCTGGGCGAGGAGCCGCTGGTGTTTCCCGTGAGCGCGCGCGACGCCATGCAGGCGCGCGCCGCCGGCGACGAGGCCATGTGGGCGCGCAGCGGGTTCAGGGAGGTGGAGGAGTTTCTGCTCACCACGCTCGACCAGCAGGAGCGCATCCGACTCAAGCTGCTCAACCCGCTGAACGTGGGGCTCAAGCTGGCCGCCAAGTACAAGGAGACGGCGTTCGAGCGGCTCAAGCTGCTGGCCGAGGACGTGGCCACGCTGCAGAACATCGACCAGCAGCTGGGCGCGTTCCACCAGGAGATGCTCAAGGACTTCGGGCCGCGGCTGGGGCGGCTGGACGCGCTGCTGAACGAGATGGAGGTGCGCGGCCTGAACTTCTTCGACGAGACCATCCGCTTCGGCAGGATCCGCGAGCTCATGCAGACGGAGCAGGTGCGGCGCGACTTCGAGCGGGTGGTGGTGGGCGACACGCCCCGGCTGATCGACGAAGAGGTGGGGCGGGTGATCGACTGGATCGTGGAGCGCAACCTCAAGCTGTGGCAGGACATCACCGCCTACATCGAGCGCCGCCAGATCAACCGCCACCGCGAGGGGATGATCGGCGAGGTGGGGCGCGGCTTCAACTACAACCGCCAGGCGCTGCTGGATTCCATCGGGCGCGCGGCGGGCGAGGCGGTGGGCGGCTTCAACCGCGAGGCCGAGGCGCGCAAGCTGGCCGAGGAGGTGCGCGGCGCGTCGGGGGTGACCATGCTGGCGGGGGCCGGCGTGGGGCTGGGCGTGCTGATGACGGCCATGCTCACCGGCGCCGCGGCCGACATCACGGGGATCACCCTGGCGGCCACGCTGGCGGCCACGGGGCTGTACGTGATCCCCGCGCGGCGTCGCCAGGCCAAGGCCGAGTTCCAGAAGAAGGTTTCCGAGGTGCGCGGCCGCCTGAACGAGGCGCTGACGCGGCAGGTGCACTCGGCCGTCTCGGACTCGCAGGAGAAGGTGAACGAGTCCATCGCCCCGTACCGCCGCTTCGTGGTGGTTCAGCAGGAGCAGCTGAACGAGGCCCGCGGCGAGCTGGTGGTGGCGGAGGATGCGCTGCTGCGGCTGCGGACGGAGATCGGGGGGTAGGGAAGAAGTGCGTGAGTGCGTGAGTGCGTTAGTGACAGGAAGGGGGAGGACGGCCTGCCGTCCTCCCCCTTCTTCTTGTTTTACTCTCTCACTAACGCACTAACGCACTAACGCACTAACGCACTAACGCACTAACGCACTAACGCACTAACGCACTAACGCACTAACGCACTTCCCTACGGCTGGGGGCCGTCGAAGGCGCTGACGGTGCGCTGAAAGACGAAGGTGCGTGGAGAGAGTGAGCGCTCCGGCGGCGGCAGCTCGACGAGCACCATGCGGCCGCTCTCCATCCGCAGCCGGTGCGCGCGAATCCACTCCTGCGCGTAGTCCGCCTGGCTCCAGCCGCGGCCGTGCTCCCACGACATGCCGTTGAGGGTGCGCAGCGCCAGCCGGTCGCCCTCCACGCCCCAGTCGCCGCTGCTGGAGAACCACGCCACCATCCCGTCCTGCGACCTGCCCTCCGCGCCGAACGCGACGGTCGTCCACACGAAGCGCCCGTCGTTCGTAAGCTCCAGCCGGTCCTCCACGCGCGTGGCGGTGGCACCGGCGCCCTGCTCCAGCACCGCCAGCCAGCTGCCCGTGAGCGAGCCGGGCGTCGTAGGGCCGTCGTCGCACCCCGCCAGCAGAATGGCGAGCGCGGCGATCAGGGCGCGCAGGAGTGCGGGGATGCGGAGCGGCTTCATGGTACGGAATGCGGGAGCGTGCGGCGGATGTACGCCAGGAGAACGTGTACCTGCGCGGCATCGTGACCGTTCCATCCCGTGCGTCAGCTCTGCTCAAGAGGAACCTTGCCGGCTCGTCTGCTTCTTCCCCATCGTCACACTCCCCGCCCCAATCGTTCTCGCTCGATTCGAACACCCGGGCCCCGCATCGCCTCCAGTGGTGTGGCGGCGCACGAACGACGACGCACCGCCCACGGAACCTGCACCGGAACCAGCCGTGAACGATCGCGACGCGCGGATCCAGAAGTGGGCGATCATCGTCTTTGCCGTGGTGGAGGCGGCGATCATCGCGCTCGTGGTGATCGTGCGCATCCGCGGCGGCTGATCCGGGAAACCGGCATCCATCCACCACCGGAGACCATGACCACCGACCGCCCGACCGCCCTGCACGCCGCGCTGGCCGCCGCCGACCGCCGCGACCGCATGAGCCGCTACGCCGTCTACGCCGCCGCCTTCATCGAGCTGCTGCTGCTGGCCGCGGCGCTGATGGTGATGGACTTCGAGAGCGACACGCACCTGCTCATCCTGATCATCGGCATCCTGGTCTATAGCACGCTGGGGCTGGGGCTGGCGGCGCTCGGCGCGCGCGCCGCGGCGTCGGACGCGCGGCTGCTGCACGCCATCCAGCTGCTGGACGAGCGCCGGCCGGCCTAGCCGTTCCGATGCCCCCATCCGCCCGGGACGCGCGCGGCACCGTCTGGCTGGTGCTGCGCGCGCAGGCCGGCGACCGCGCCGCGCTGGAGGCGCTGCTGGCGCACGCGGACGGGCTGCTGCGCCCGTACGCCACGCTCATGCTGCGCGACGCGGACGCCGCGGACGACGTGCTGCAGGACGTGCTGCTGCTGATCTACCGCAAGCTGGCGACGCTGCGTGAGCCGCGCGCGTTCGCCGCGTGGGCGCGGCGCATTGCCAGCCGCGAGATCTTTCGCGCGCTGCGGGGCCTGCGCGCGCACGACCAGCTGCACGATGAGCTTCCCCCCGACCACTCCGCCGACGCCGATCCGCCGGCGCCGTCGGACGATCTGTTGCGGCGCCTTCCGGAGCTGCTGCAGCGCGTCTCCCCCGCCAGCCGCGCCGTGCTGGCGCTGCACTACCTGGACGACCTGTCGCTGGACGAGACCGCCGCCGTGCTGGACCTGCCGGTGGGCACGGTGAAGTCTCGCCTGGCGTACGGGCTCGCGACGCTTCGGCGGGTGCTGGCGGGAGAAGAAGTGCGTTAGTGCGTTAGTGCGTTAGTGCGGGAGTGGATCATCAGCTCACTCCCGCACTGACGCACTTCCGCACTCGCGCACTTCCCTTCAGCACGCCAGCTGGCCGGTTGCCAGCGTGCAGGTGACGCCCGCCCCCGTGCCGGAGAGGGGGACCAGGGTGACGGTCCAGCCGTTCTGCGAGGCCTGCAGCACCGTGTACCCGAACGCGAGGCTGGACTCGTACTCCTCCACCGCAACGCCGCCGGCCGGGGAGCCCAGCGCGGGCGGCAGGCCCACGCTCTCCGAGGTGCCCCCGTCGCCCAGCACCAGGATGGGCGTGCGCGGGGCCGCGAAGTCCAGCGCCTCCCAGGCGTGCACGTGGCCCATCAGCGCGAGCGACACCGCCGCCGGAAGCTCCCCGCCGGCCGACGCCCGCCGAAGCGCCGCCTGCAGGATGAAGGAACCCGCCGAATCCGCCTGCCCCGGAAAGTCACGCGCCCACGTGGGCACGTGCGTCACCAGCCACGCGGGCTGGCCGGCGGCGATCAGCCCGGGGAGCTGCTCGAACTGCCGTGCGTACGCGGGGATCGCGCGTGTGGTGTCGTTCTGCCCGCCGGCGGGCCAGCAGCCGGTGGAGTACGAGGGCGCGCATGCCGTGTCCATGATGAGCAGCGTGCCGACGCCGGGCACCGGCACCGCGTACGGGTCGGTGGTGCCGTCGCACCCGTCCGCCGGCAGATCGCGCGGGTCGAAGAACAGGAACCATCCGCTCCCGCCGCGCGTGCAGTCTTCGTGGTTGCCGCGCGCGAACACCCACGGCGCGGAGTTCAGCAGCTCGCCCACGGGCGCGAACCAGTCCGCGTTCCACGCGGCCCAGTTGTCGCCGCAGGGCGTGTTTCCGCCACAGTCCCTTGCGGTTTCGCGGTAGATGTAGTCGCCCACGTGCACCGTCAGGTCGCCGTCCGCCAGCGCGGCCTGGTACGCCACCGCCGCAAAGGGCCAGGCCGACGCGTCCGCGCAGTCCTGCTCGTTGGCGCGGCACCCGGTGTCTCCCAGGGCCACCACCCGCTGCACCCGCGACGGCGGCGGCGCGGCCGGGCGCGCCATTCCCGGCAGCTGAACGGGCGTGGCGTCCAGCCGCTGCTGGCACACCAGCACGGGAAAGCTGTCGGAGGGCATCGCCCGCACCGCCGCCGTCGCGGGGCAGGCCGTGGCGTCCTCGTACACCGTGCGCAGCAGCCACTCGCCCTGCGCGCCGGCCTGGGTCCACCAGTACAGCAGCGTCCCCTGCTGCGCCCGCGCCGGGCTCGCGCCCATGGCGAGCAGCGCCGCCACGACCCCAATAATCCGCTTCATGAACCGCCTCCTGCATGGAATGGGTGGATGGATGCACCTGTCCGCGGCGTGATCCAGTGCGGCGGCTCGAAGGTAATCCGCGCCACCACTGCTTACAACGCTTCTGCATCCCCCTTGAAAGCAGAAAGTGCGTGAGTGCGGAAGTGCGTCAGTGCGGAAGTGACCCGACCCTCCACTCACGCACTTACGCACTTACGCACTTACGCACTAACGCACTAACGCACCCACGCACTAACGCACTAACGCACTAACGCACTTCCCTCAATCCTTGTACGGATCGATCTCGCCGGCGCCGGCCATCACCACGATCAGGGGCTGCAGCGTGTGCTCGATCTGGATGGTGGGGCCCTGCGCGTCCAGCACCTTCGTCAGGCGCCGGTAGGCCTGCGGCGCCTCGTCCAGGCCGCCGCCGCGCAGGATCACCCCCTTCTTTCCCAGCCACTCGCCCACCATCTCGCGGTTGATGCGGCCGGGGGTGATCACCCGCCCCGTCTTGCGGTGCACCTTGCCCGCGGCGGCCGTGCGGCTCATTACGCGGCCCGCTCCGTGGACGGTGGAGAACAGCGCCTCGCGCTGCAGCGTCGCCGTCTCCTCGTCCGCTGCCGCGGCGCCCTGGACGATGACGGCGTCGTCGCCCATGGACCCGCCGATGAAGCCCTTCTGCCCCGGGAACGCCGGCGTGGCGCCCTTTCGCACCACCACGTACTCGCGCGGCTCGCCCTGCGTCGACGCGTGGGTCTCCTTCCAGGCGAAGTTGTGGTGGTTGTGCACCAGCTCCAGCTCGGTGCCGCCCAGCATCTCCACCACCTTGCGCGCCACCCACTCGCGCCCGGCGTACGCGTACTGGCCCGCCAGCTCCATCAGCTGCCAGTAGTCGTGCCCCAGCGGCTGCTGCAGGTCCAGCAGCACCTCCTTCTCCGGCGCGCGGCGGCCCCAGTCCAGCCCCTGCCCCAGCGCCAGAAAGTCCGAGGCGATGGTGTGCCCCAGCCCCCGGCTTCCGAAGTGCACGCCCACCCACACGGCGCCGTTCTCGTCGGCGAACACGTCCACGTAGTGGTTGCCGCTCCCCACCGTGCCCAGCTGGCGCCGCGCCTTGTCGCGCAGGGTGTCGCGGTAGCCGCCCGTGTTGGGGATGGCGTACCACGCCGGGTCCAGGAACAGCGGGTGGTCCACCGGCGCGTCGTCCGCGTTGTTCTTGCGGCCGATGCCGAACGAG
>DASUVG010000145.1:0-6841 GCA_036379135.1 Longimicrobium sp. | reverse complement strand
CCCTGGGCGCGCTGGCCGGGGCGCAGGGCGGTGGCCTCCGCCTCTTCCTCCGCGTCGGCCAGCTCCTGCGGGCGGTTGGCGGGGGTGCTGGCGGCCGTCTGCACGCTCCCCTGGCCGTTGTTGCCGGCGAAGAAGAAGTCGCCCATGATGGACGACGACTCCCACGGCACCTGGTCGCCGTTGCTGGCCGCCGTCACGGCGATGCGCACCTGCTTGTGCATCTGCTCGATGGGCAGCCCCGGCTGGTTGAGAAAGCGCAGCAGCTGCTGCGTGTACAGCCCGTTGCCGGCGGCCGCGGTGCCGTCGCTGGCCACGTCGCCCGGGGCGGTGGCGTACGCGATGAAGGTGCCCGCGGGGGCGTTCATCATCGCCAGGCCGTTGCTGGACGAGCGGAAGCTGCGCGCGAACGGGTTGTTACGGCAGGCGTCCAGGAACACGATGTTCACGCGGCTGCGGGCGGCCTCCATCTGCGCCATCACCAGCCCCACGTTCACCGTGCCGTACTCCACCTCTTCCTCGTTCTCGATGGCGGCGTCTACGGGGACGACGTAGTTCTCGCCCTTTACCTGGATGCCGTGGCCCGAGTAGTAGTAGAGCGCCACGGTGTTCTGGTCCAGCTGCCGGCCGAACTCGCGGATGTCCTGCGCCATCTGGCGCTGGCTGCGGTTCTCCGTCAGCATGACGGTAAAGCCCAGCCGCCGGAGCGACTCCGCCACGGAGCGCGCGTCGTTCACCGGGTTGCGAAGGGTGCCGGCGTTCTCGTACGCCCCGTTGCCCACCACCAGCGCCACGCGGCGCTCGGCCTGGGCCAGCAGGGTGGCGGGGATGACGGTGGAAAGGAGGAGGGCGAACAGGGCCGCCTCCCGCCGGAGGGTGCGGACGGTACGGTTCATGGGGAGCAGTGCGGGATCCAGGTGATGAAGGCGGGGACCGCGAGAGCCATCGCAGAGTGCGCCAGAGAAGGGGGCGCACCGGAAATATGCGCTCTCGGGAACCGTGGATCAAGAGAAAACTGCACGTGCATCTGGAACCAGGCGCAGAACTTGGCGAGATCCACCACCCTCCCGCGCCGCATCCGGACCCCGCGCCGCGGTCCGAACGGGCGCATGGTACCATCGGCGATCTGTCGCGGTTCCACGTAGCAGGATCGAGGGGGGTGGACGCCGGTCCCGCCGCCGTCCCGCTCCGTCATCCGGATCGCCGTCCCGGGAGCGATGCGCGGCGATGGATGCGGACGTAGATTGGCGGTCCGGGCAGCGCATCCCATCCACCCGATCATCCCCGCTACGCCATGGCCGAGAAAACCATCTTCACGCGGATCATCGACGGCGAGATCCCCGGCAGCTTCGTGTACCAGGACGAGCACTGCGTGGCCATCCGCGACATCAACCCCGCGGCGCCGGTGCACGTGCTGGTGATCCCGCGCAAGCCAATCCCCTCCATCGCCGACCTGGCGCCGGAGGACCACGCGCTCGCCGGCCACCTGCTGATGGTGGTGAAGAAGGTGGCGGAGCAGGAAGGGGTGGCCGAGCGTGGCTACCGCGTGGTGATCAACGCGGGCGACGAGGGCGGGCAGACGGTGCCGCACCTGCACGTGCACATCCTGGGCGGCAGGCAGCTGCACGGCCACGGCACCGCCTGACGCGGAGGGATACGATGGAGCAGGTTGCCGCCGCCGCCGTGGTCGCCCAGCGCGACCGCCTGCTGGACGAGCTGCGCCGCGCCTGGGACGGCGATCCCTGGCACGGCGACCCGGTGCGCCGGGTGCTGCAGGGGATCACGGCGCAGCAGGCCGCCGCCCGCCCGCTCCCCCACGCGCACGGCATCTGGGAGCTGGTGCTGCACATGACGTCGTGGACGCGCGAGGTCGCCCGCCGCCTGCGCGACCGCGTTGCGCGCGAGCCGGAGGACGGCGACTGGCCCGCCCCCGGCACCGGCGACGGCGAGTGGAACGCGGCGCTGGACGCGCTCGCCCGCGCGCACGCGGCGCTGGTGGACGCCGTCGCCGCGTTCCCGCCCGCGGAGCTGGAGCAGACCGTCGGCGAGGCGCGCGACGCGGCCCTCGGCGCGGGGGTGACGTACGCGGTGATGCTGCACGGCATCGCGCAGCACCACGCCTACCACGCCGGCCAGATCGCGCTGCTCAAGAAGAGCTTCGGCTGATCGGTTTCGGACGAGGGACGACGAAGGCCGCCGGAGCGCATCCGGCGGCCTTTGTCGTCGTCATCCACGGCGGCGGCTACCTTTTCTGCTGCATGTAGACTTCCTCGTACGGCTGCAGCACCACCCAGCCGTCGCCCTGGAACTTCAGCTGAAAGCTCTCGCCGCTGCCGCGGCCCAGCAGCGTCTTGAGGCTAATGTCCATGTGGATCTCGGGCGAGAGCGAGCCCGACCACGCGACGGTCGCGTTGGGATCGGTGAACACCGGCTCGCCCGCGGTGACGCGCAGGGTGATGGGGTTGTAATGCGTGGTCATGGCCAGCAGACCGGGGCCGGTGATCCGCGCGTTGAACAGCCCGCCCGACGCCATCCCCGCAACGCGCCGCATCATCTTGATCTCGTACTTCATCCCGTCTTCCAGCGCCAGCAGGTCGTTGCCGTTGACGAAGATCTGCTCGCCCGCGCCCAGCTCCAGGATCTGCACCCGCTTTCCGGCGTCGGCCAGGTACACGCGGCCGGTGCCCTCCATCTTCATCAGCGTGACGCCCTCGCTGGTGACCATCTTCTTGAGCAGGTTGCCCAGCCCCTGCTCCATCAGCCCCTGGCGGGTGAAGCGGATGCCGCCCACGTAGCCAATCATCGCGCCCGCCTTGCTCCAAACGCGGCCGTCCAGGTTCACTTCCAGCGTGTACGGATTCTCCAGCTCGAACTTGCCGCGCGCCTCGTCCTTCTGCGCGGTGGCGGCCACGAACTGGGCGACGGTGTAGCGGGACATGGGATCTGCGTGCGGGATATGAGTCGGCGATGCGATCGACGGAGCGACGTACGCGCCGCCGCCCACCCGGTTTCAAGATACCGCCGCACGCGCCGATCCGCACGACCGTTGGCAGATGGGGAACGCGATCCAGGCCGCCGGAGCACATCCGGCGGACTTCTTCGTTCGCGCCTACAACCGGCGCGGAGAATCTGCCGTCGCCATCGGTGGGGAACCGTCCTGAAGCCAGCTTCTCGCTTTCGCGATTGCGCGCTGGATCTGCGTGCGAACACCAGGGTCGGAATACCGCGGATCGTTGGCCCAGGCGCCCAGCTCATCCAGCCATTCCTGGATTTTTCCGGGCGGTGACAGCGGCGAAACCGGCGGATCGATGAGCAGGTAGGCCATCACGTAACTCCCAGATGCCAGAATTGGTAACCGTAGTGGATCAGGACGGCTGAGCCACGAGCCGTTCAAAATCGCGCTTCATGTCATCAACACGCCGGTTGGAGTGCATGACGATGCGCGTTCGTGCACCGGCAGAGTCCTCGATTGTGATCGTAACCATCCGGTCCATCGCCGGCTTGGCTGAGCGGGCATTCAGCACAAGCGCCAGAACGGACAGGCTCATCATGAGGATGCTCGCAATGATGGCGGGTGTTTCGAAGGTCATCTTGCCTCCAGGTTGGCGTAGAACAGGCAGATTGCGCTCGCCACAAGCATGTCGGCAAACAGCCAGACAGATACCGTCAGGATTGCGTGGGCATCAGGGGTAGCACGCGATTGTATGGTCGCGAAGTAGAACGAGCATACCAGGACGCCGACCAGTGACGTTCCGGCCGCGAGGAGCTTCCCAATCGCGTTCTCTCGACCGCTGGGAAACAGTTCGCCCAGGGCCGCGGCTCCAAGCGTGGTGGAGATCAGCAGCAGCTCACCACGGCCAACCAGCATCTCCAGATGCACTGGCCGCCGATCCAGGCGCAGGCCGAAGTACGTCATGGCGAGCGGCACCAGCGACACCAGCACGCTGAACATGAACCAGCGCACGAGCTTCTCCGCGCGGGAGGTCATATGGCAACCTCCACCGGCTGAGTGCTGATCACCATCGGAGTTGGAGTGGTGCTCGACACCCTGGTACAGAGTTCGACCGCTTCGCGCACCCGCTCCATCCGCCGCTCCAGGGTACGAGCCTGCGTGTGGCAGCCGTGCAGCCCTGGCACGGGAGCGACGAGCCACCCGTCCTCACCCCGCTCTACCAATACGTCGAATACCTTCTTCATCATCCCCCTCCCGTCCTGTATCGACCGTCGATTCTGGCGATGCCCGGGCTGAAGTAAAAGCAAACGAAGTACACGCGTCAAGCCGCTGTCGGAAGCCGCCACAGGCGCGCAAAGACAGCGGGGGCGCCGCGAATCTTCGCGGCGCCCCCGACGCCATCGAGCCGAACGACCTGCGTCAGACGCCCGCGGGCTCCGGCTGCGGCTCCCAGGCGACGATGCGGCCCTCCATCGCGCTGGCGGCGACGGTGTAGGGCGAGGCCAGGTACAGCTGCCCGGGGCCGGAGCGTCCGGGGAAGTTGCGGTTGATGGCGCTGATGGTGACGTCGGTGGGCTTGCGGCTCACGCCGGGGCCGGCGTTGATGCAGGCGCCGCAGCTGGGCTCGATGAAGGTGGCGCCCACCTCCTCGAACACGCGGTCGTACCCCTGCTCCTGGCAGTAGGCGTACACCTCCTGCGAGCCGCACTGGATGTACAGCTGCACGTGCTCCGGCTTGCGCACGCCGCGCTCGTAGTACTCGCGAAGGACGCGGGCGTACATGTCCATGTCCTCCTTCTTCCCCGCCGTGCAGCTGCCCGCGTAGGCGATGTCGATGCGCACGTCCTCGCCCAGCTCGTCCACGTACATCCCGTTCCCCGGGTCGCCGGGAAGCGCGATCATGGGCTGCAGCGCCGACGCGTCGATCTCGATCACCTTCACGTAGTCGGCGCCCTCGTCGCTGAACAGGCCGTCGATCAGCCGCTCGGCCTCGGCGCGCTCCATCCCGCGCTGCTCGACGAGATAGTCCACCGTCTTGGCGTCGGGGGCCACGATGCCGGTGAACGCGCCCACCTCGGCCGCCATGTTGGTCATGGTGGCGCGCTCGTCCACCGACAGCGACTCCACGGCCGGGCCGGCGTACTCGATGATCTGGCCGATGGCGTGGCCGTCCTTGATGTACGGGTGGCGCAGGATCTCCAGCATGAAGTCCTTAGCCGAGACGTTCTCCGGCTTCTCGCCGTTCACGATCACCTTGAACGAGCGCGGCACCTCCACGCGCACGTCCTTGGTGATCCACGAGTTGAAGATCGCCGTCGTGCCGACGCCGAAGGCAACGCAGCCCACCGCGCCCGCGTGCGGCGTGTGGCTGTCGGAGCCGATGATGATGTGCCCGGGAAGCGCGTACGCCTCCAGGATCTTGCTGTGGCAGATGGCCTCGGAGCCGTGCTTGCCGTGCCCCAGCTCGCCGTAGAGGCGGACGCCCTGCTTCTCGGCGAACTGGCGCTGCTTGACCTCCAGCTGGTTGGCCACGTCCAGAAGGCCCAGCTGCACCCGCTCCGGCGGCATGGCGTCCTTGAGGAACGTCAGGTGGTCGCGGAAGAAGAGGATGGACTGCGGATCCACCACCTTCTCGTCCGGCCCCACGTAGTGCTCGAAGAAGATGGCCGACATGGGCGTCACGTACTCATGCGAGAAGCGGATGTCCGTCTGCACGAAGCCGCTGTCGCCCGGCTGCACCCACGGCACGCCGATGTCGCCCCTGGACAGGTCCGTCACCCAGTGCCGCGCGAAGATCTTCTCCGCGATGGTCATGGGCCGCGCCTGCCGGCCGTGACGGGTTCCGTCGGGCGCGCCCTGCGAGTCGGTGCCCACGTTGCTGGTGGAGGTGGCGACGAACTGGGCCGCCGCGTAGTCCACACCCGTGTCGGGACCGGGGCCGGGCTCGTTGTCCGCGCCGCTGCCGCGCAGCGCCGCCACGTCGTCCCCGGCGGGGCTCACGGTGCCCGGCTGGTCGTGGTGGCAGCTGATGGGCGGCGTCTGCACCGTGCCCTGCAGGCGCGCGACGTTGTAGTTGAACAGCCCGCCGTGCTCGATGATGCCGCGGGTGATCTCGTCCGCGCCGTCGGTGAACTCGGTGAGCGGGATGGTGTCGCCGCGGCGAATGCGGTCGATGAGCTCGAAGTTGGTCGACGTGAGGACGCCCAGGTTCTGGCAGTTCTCGCGGTAGATGCGCTCGATGTTCTCGGCGATCACCACCTTGATGCCGGCCATCATCTCGGCGTACGGGCTCTGCTCGCGCGAGCTCCCCTTGCCGCGCCGCCTGCCGCTGACGGAGGCGACGAAGCCGCCCTTCTTTACGCTTCCCTGGCGGATGGGGAACTCGCTCCCGGCCTTGAGGCCCAGGTACGGGAACTCGCCCAGCGTCTCGTCGAAGTAGTAGCAGATGTACGCGGGCGTGATCTCGTCCGTCGAGATGTTGTCCCGCAGAATGCCGCGCACCTCCTCGGTGAGCTCCAGGTCCTCGCCTTCGAGCTGGCTGCGCACCAGCTCCGGGTCGTCCACCAGGAACAGGATGCGGCCCTGGAGGCGCACCTCGGGGGGCAGCTTTTCGATGGAGCGCGTGAGCAGCGAACGGATCATCGGCACGCAATAGGATGGGGAGGCGCGGGGCCTCCGCTGGCTTCGGGTCACGGTCTGGTGCAACGTGGAAAAATGGCACCGCGCGGCGCTCGCGGCAACCCGTGTGCCCGCCTGCGGGTGGGTGCGGGAGTGCGGGAGTGCGGGAGTGCGGGAGTGCGGGAGTGCGGGAGTGCGGGAGTGCGAGAGTGGGGGAGTGGGGGACAAAGGAACGGCCGGCCCGGATCTCCGGACCGGCCCTGTCACGACCCG
>DASUVG010000144.1:0-18294 GCA_036379135.1 Longimicrobium sp. | reverse complement strand
GGCCCCTCCCCGCTCGTTCCTCGCGGAGAGGGGAGAACTTCAGTGGCTCGGCGACGGGCATCGAACTGCGCCCGACGGAGCCCCCTCTCCCCCGGCCCCTCTCCCGGCCCCTCTCCCCCGCTGCGCGGGAGAAAGGGGAGAACTTCAATTGCGCTACGACAGGCTCGAACTGCGCCCGCCGGGGCCCCTCCCCCGACCCCTCCCCGCTCGTTCCTCGCGGAGAGGGGAGAATTCGATCGCGCTCCGGACACTTCGGCTCGCGTCACCCTTCCCCCACGCAGTTTGTGGGGGAAGGGCCGGGGATGGGGGGCGGCCCACCATCTCGGACCCAGCTCTCCGAACCGGCGAGATCCCCGCCCCACCCCAACCTCCCCAGGTTTTTTTGGGGGGAGGTGCGAGCCTGTGCGAGCGGAGGGAGCGCCGCGGGTCGCGCCGAGCTCGTCCTCACCTCCGGACTCTGCTCACTCCCGCACCAACGCACTTCCGCACTCACGCACTTCCCTCAGCCCATCATCACCAGCGCCTTCAGAAACCCGCCCGGCCGGTCGCGGGTGTCGTTCAGCGCCTGGTCCAGCCGGTCCAGCGGGTACGTGTGCGTGTACAGCGGCGCGGGATTCAGCCGCCCGGCGGCGACGGCGTCCACCGCCATGCGGATGCCCTCGACGTAGACCTGGGGGTCGCGCTCGTGGGCGTTGATCACGTCCAGGCCGCGCCAGTTCCACATCTGCATGTTCACCTGGCGCGGGCCGTCCTGGTGGTAGCCGGCGATGATGAGCCGGCCCCGCTCCTTCGTGATCTCCGCCGCCAGGTCCAGCGGCCACTGCTTGCCCACCGCCTCGATCACCCGGTCCGCCAGCACGCCGCCAGTGAGCTGCTTTACCCGCTCGATGATGGCCCAGTGGTCGTCCATCGCGATGGTCTCGTCCGCGCCCATCTCGCGGGCAATGTCGAGTGAGAACGGGCGGCGGCTGATGGCGATCACCCGCGCGCCGGCGTCCCTGGCCAGCCGAGTGAGCAGCGCGCCGAGGAAGCCGATGCCGACGACCGCCACCGTCTGCCCGGGGTGGATGTCGCTGCGGCGAAAGATGTTCATCGCGCACCCCAGCGGCTCGCCGGGGAACGGCTGCCCGTCCAGCGACGCGGGGAGCTTTACCGTCGCGGACGCATCCGCCAGGTCGTACTCCGCATAGGCGGCGTACGAGAGGGCGGCCACCCGGTCGCCCACCGCGAACCCGGTGACGCCCTCGCCCAGCGCGTCCACCACGCCCCATCCCTCGTGCCCGAGCGCGCCGGGGGCGGTGGGGTACTTCATCCACTCCGCCCCGCCCCACGGCGTCAGGTTCGATGCGCAGACGCCGCATCCCTCCAGGCGGATGCGCACCTGGCCGGGGCCGGGCTCGGGAAGCGCCACCTCATCCAGCGAAATCTCACCGGGGGCCGCGAGACGGGCGGCCCGCATGGTGGAGACAGAAGTCAGCGTATCGGTCATCCGAGAGGAGTGCCCAGGGTCAAGTGTCCAGGTTCAAGTGCCGAGTGCCGAGTGCCGAGTGCCGAGTGCGGAGCGGAAGGATCATCGCGCCACGGAGGCCACGGCGCGCCCCCTCCGCTCGCTCAGGCTCGCACCTCCCCCAAAAAACCCTGGGGGAGGTGAACTTCGTCGTGCGCCGACGGGCAGGGGTCTGCGTCGGCGGGCGCCCCCCATCCCCGGCCCTTCCCCCACAAACCGCGTGGAGGAAGGGAGAATTCGATCCCGAGCCCAAATCCTGTCGTGCGCGTCACCTCTCTCCGATGGGGTTTATGGGGGAGAGGCCGGGCGCCCGCCCTCGCGCCGGGGCCGTCGAAGCACCGGGAAGCAGCCCCTCAGTCCGCGCCCACGGCGGCGGCCAGCGGCTCGCGCTCGGCGGCGCGCGGGAGCACGGGCGACTCCAGGTCCGCCTCGCGAAGCCAGTCCACCAGCTTCTCCAGGCCGGCCTTCCATGAGGTGCGCGGCTTCCACTCCAGCACGCGCTGGATCTTCGTCGTGTCGCTCACGTACACGCGCTGGTCGCCGGGGCGCCAGTCGGAGGTGCGGACGGGGACGGAGCGGCCGGTGACGTCCTGAAGCCGGTCGATCACCCCGCGCACCGTCACCGCGTTTGGCGCGCCGCCGCCCACGTTGAACACCTCGCCCGCCACCGTGTCGATGCGGTCCATCGCGCGGCGCATGGCGTCCACCAGGTCGTCGATCCAGAGGATGTCGCGCACCTGAAAGCCGTCGCCGTAGACGGTGATGGGCTCGCGGCCGTAGAGCGCGCGGCCGAAGTGCGCCACCCACCCCTGGTCCTCGGTGCCGAACTGGCGGGTGCCGTAGATGCAGCTCATCCGGAAGACCACCGTGGGCAGGCCGTAGATGCGGGCGTAGTCGTGGACGTACTGGTCCGCGGCGCCCTTGGAGCATCCGTACGGCGAGTGGAAGTCAAGCCGCGCCTCTTCGCTGATCCCCGGGCGCCCGTCGGCGTAGCGGTAGGCGTCGTCCGCCAGCTCCACCGCCACATCCTCCATCCCCCCGTAGACCTTGTTGGTCGACGTAAAGAGGACGGCGGGCGGATTCAGCATCGTCCGCGCGGCCTCCAGCACGTTGAAGGTGCCGATGACGTTGGTCTGCAGGTCCGTCAGCGGGTCGTCCAGCGACGTGGTCACCGCCACCTGCGCGGCGAGGTGAAAGACCTGCTTGCTCTGGCGCACCAGCGGCCCGATACGCGCGGCGTCGCGCACGTCCACCTGCTCGATGCGCACCCGGTCGCCGTGGTTGGCCCGGAGCCATGCCGCGTTCCGGCGCACGCCGTCGCGGGAGAAGTTGTCGGCCACGATCACCCGCTCGCCCTCACGCAGCAGCGCATCGGCCAGGTTGCTGCCGACGAACCCGGCGCCGCCCGTGATCAGGATGTGGTCGCGCTTGCCCTTCATCGTCCCCCTCCTCACAGCGTAAGTCCACGCGCGGCCAGCTCGGCCGCGTGGGTTTCCACATGATCCTCCGGCCGCTCCTGTTCCTGCAGCCAGCCCACCAGCTCCTGCATCCCCTCCTCGAACGTCACCCGCGGCTCGTAGCCCAGCACCTCGCGCGCAAGCGAGATGTCGGCAAAGCAGTGGCGGATGTCCCCCACGCGGTACTTGCCCACCACCTGCGCCTCCACCTCCGTCCCCAGCACGCCGGCCAGCGTGGCCGCCACCTCCAGCACCGTCACCGCGCGGCCGCTGCCCACGTTGAAGGCCTTGCCCGCGGCCGCCTCTTCCTCCGCGGACAGGAGCAGCGCCTGGACGATGTCGTGCACGGAGACGAAATCGCGCTTCTGCTCGCCGTCCTCGAACACCAGCGGCGGCTGCCCGTTGAGCAGGCGGCTGCTGAAGATGGCCGCCACGCCGGTGTAGGGGTTGGAGAGCGCCTGCCGCGGCCCGTAGATGTTGAAGAAGCGCAGCGCGACGGACGGAATGCCGTACGCGGCGCCCATCATCAGCACCATCTTCTCCTGGTCGGCCTTGGTCAGGGCGTAGATGGAGGTGGGGTCCAGCGGCTTTCCCTCGTCGGTGGCGGCGGGGGTGAGCACGGTGCCGTCCACGTCGCGCGGTTCCCATGCATGGTCGCGCAGCTGGCCGGCGGTGCGCAGGGTGCTCAGCGGCTCGCGCCCGTCCGGCCGGGTGTAGCGACCCTCGCCGTAGATGGACATGGAGCTGGCGACGATCAGCTTTTCCACGCCGCCGCGCTCGTCCACCAGCGCCTGCAGCAGGTTGGCGGTGCCCAGCGTGTTGACGGCGGTGTAGTCCGCCACCTGGTACATGCTCTGGCCCACGCCCACGGCGGCGGCCAGGTGGTAGACGACGTCGACGCCGCGCAGGCCGCGGCGCACGTCGTCGATGCTGCGCATGTCGCCCTGGATGAACTCCGCGTCGCCGGGCACCCACACGGGCCTGCGCCGTTCGGGGCCGTGCACCTGCGGATCGAGGTTGTCCAGAATGCGCACCCGGTCGCCCCGCTCCAGCAGGGCGTCAACCAGGTGGCTGCCCACGAACCCCGCCCCTCCCGTCACCAGCACTCTCCGACCCGCCACTCCGCACCTCCGTATCCCGGTGATCCCCACGCACCGCGCCACCCCAGGCGACCGGCGCCGTTCTCCCCCTGGCCCACCTTCTCCCGCCCCACAGGTGAACAAAGCACCCGGCAGCCGCGACGTGCATTTCCCGTGTAACACCAACGCAAATCGTCAATCCGTGTTACACAACGGCCCCAAGTACACCCATAATCCGCCAGCGCAAAAACGCGAGGGACCCAGGCACTCGATCCCCCGCGCCGCGAACCCGTCAACCCGCCGCTGCGTGCGCCTCGCTCCCGTGGCCGGTGCGCCGCGCGCCGGCCGCCCGACGGCCGCGACGCGCGCCCATCTCCCTCACGCCACCCGCCCCAGGCGGCGGTCGTAGCCCTCCGCGGCCCGCTCGATGCGCGCGTTCACCTCGTCCGCGTGCACGCCGCTCACCAGGCGCTGCGCCAGACGTACGCCCAGCCGGCGCTCCTGCGCGCGGCCGTACTCGGCGGTGCGGCCGTGCTCCAGGTGCTCGGCGGCCTCCATCTCCAGCGCGAACGCCAGCTGGTCCAGGTCGGTGAAGATGCGGCCGCGCAGGTCCATGTCCTGGGGAGCGTCCGTGGGACCGGGCTCGCTAAGCATGATTGTCGACGGGAAGGGCGGGCTGCATCCGAACCATTTTTTCGAAAAACCTGCCCGGTGCAGGGTCTTGCGAAAGTGTTTGTAGATGACGCGCAAGCAGCGTGCCGCAGACGCCACAGCAACCCCGGCCACGGTCATCGTGAACCGCTCCCGTCGCGCTCCGGGAGAGGGGGGGTTGGCGCGGTCTGGTCGTACGCACCGGACGGCATGTACACTCCCCGCCAGAGCATCTTACAGAATGCGCCACGTGACGAAAGGGATGGGAAGGAACGTAGAGAATTCTCTCCATCTCTATCCATATCAACGACCTATGGCAACGTCACCCCGCAGGCGCCGTCCCGGATCACGCACAGGCAGAGGTCGCGAGGAACGGTTTCCAGGACCCGTCACCATCCTCCTTTGTAGATGATCATTCGGCGCTGAGGATCAGTGCACGGCAGGGCTTTCGGGAGGAACATCAACATACCATTCCGTACGTTTCGGACAGCCTTCGGGCCAGCGGAACGAAGTGGGCTCCACCGGCCTCCGCGGCGGCATCAATTTCGAACGTTTTGGGTCACGGAGGAAACACAATGAACAGAGGGCGGATCCCGTCGGGATCCGCCCTCGTTTCATCCCCCGAACGCCGCGGTCAGAAGCCCGCGAGCGGCACGCTGTGCTCCGCGAAGTCGCGCGGCTCGATGTGGATGGTCAGGTGGTGCAGCTGAAACGCGCCGTGCAGCAGGCAGTGCAGGTCCGCCAGGATCTCGGCGGGCTCGTGTCGCAGGATCGATCCTCTTGCGTCGCGAAGTGGAGCCATCGCGGCCGCCGGCGCGTCAGCGTGCGAGCAGAGCCCCTGGCTTCCCTGCGACGCGATGACCCGGTGCGGGTGCAGGGGGCGCGGCGCACGGAAAGCTGGCGCACCAGATTTTTACAGCCTAAATATTCGGAACCCTGCCCGGGAGCACTCCGCTCCGCGATCGATCGGACTCCATCTCCGGAGGTGGTCCATGCCACGCGTCCGATTCCTCCCCCTCGTGCTTGCGGCACTCGGGTCGGCAGCCTGTGCCGACCGCTCCAATCCGCTCGATCCCGGCCCGTTGGGCCCGCCGGCGCAGCACACGGCTTTCGTGCTCCCCGCAGCCGGCGGTGACGTGTTCCTCCCCGACGTGCCGCTCCGCCCGGGCGTGACGGTGGACCTTCACCTGGCGGTGTTCGTGAACGAGGCGCGGCAGCCCGCCTCGTGCGCGTCGGAAAACGTCGTCCTCGCCGTCCCCGGATTCGCGCACACGGCGGCGACGTGGGAGCCGTACGCCGGCGCGCGCTTCGCCGATCCGGCACAGCACGCCTGCGCGGTGATCGCCGTGGACATGCCGGGCCACGGCCAGAGCGGGCTCCCCGAGGGAATCTCGTTCGGCGAGCTGACGCTCGACGACTACACGACCGTGCTGCTGGCGGTGCTCGGCTCGTTCGAGGGCGCTCCCACAGCGCCGTCGATCCTGGTGGGCCACAGCCAGGGCGGCATCGTGATCCAGATGGCCCAGCAGCGCCTGGTCGCCGGCGGATCCAGTCTGCGGCTGGCGGGCATCCGCGAGGTCCAGCTGCTGGCTCCCGCGCCGCCCGCGGGCCTCCCCTGGAGCTTCGTCGACAGCGGGGCCGCCACGGGGCTCCTGGGGGCGCTGCTCGTCCTGGACGATCCGGTGCTCGGCCCGCACGCGAGCGTTCCGCCCGCCCTGTGGCCGGCGCTGTTCTTCTCCAACCTCTCGGGGCAGGTGGCGCCCGGCGCACCCACCCCGGCCGAGGTCGCCGCGAACGGCTACAACGCCCCCGCCCCCCTGTACGCGTCGCTGCAGCTCGTCGGCGCGCCGCCGTTCGCCGGCCGCCCGTCCATCTCGGCGGGAATCTTCGCCGGCCGCCACGGGACGCGGCTCAGCGTCGTCAACTTCGCTCAGGACCCGCTGATCCGCCCCGAAGAGGGCCAGGCGCTGATGCAGTTCCTGACGGACGGACAGAGCGCCCGGACGTTCACCGTGATCGAGGGAGACTTCGCCGTTCACGACCTGTACCTCTCGGATCCGGCGGCGCTTCTCCGCCCCCTGCCTCCCACGCCGCAGTGAACCGCAATCGTCCGGACGCCGCCTGACGCGCGGCGGGTGACCGGACGAGAACGATGACGCACGAGGGCGGATCCCCATCGGGATCCGCCCTCGTCTCATTCCCCGGCCGACCGCGGTCAGAAGCCCGCGAGCGGCACGCAGCGCTGTTCCTCGAAGTTGCGCGGCTCGATCTGGATGGTCAGGTGGTGCAGGTGAAACTCGTCGTGCAGCAGGTTGTGCAGGTCCGCCAGGATCTCGCCCGACTCGCGCCGCAGGGCGCGCTCGCCCACCACGACGTGCGCGCTCAGGGCGTCCAGGCCGCTGGTGATGGTCCACACGTGCAGGTCGTGCACCTGTTCAACCCCGTCCACCCGCTCCATCGCCGCGCGCACCGCCTCCGGGTCGATGTGGGGCGGCGTGCCCTCCAGCAGCACGCCCACGCTCTCGCGCAGCAGGTGCCACGACGAGTACAGCACCAGCACAGCGATGGCGATGGAGACGGCCGGGTCCGCCCAGCGCCACCCCATCGCCCACACGGCCACGCCGCCCAGGATGGCGCCCACGCTCCCCAGCGCATCCGTCAGCATGTGCAGCCAGGCGCCGCGGACGTTCAGGCTCTCGTCCTTGCCGCCGTGCAGCAGCAGCAGGCCGATCACGTTCACCGCCAGCCCCCCCGCGGCGATCCACATCACCGTGAGCCCCATCACCGGCTCCGGCGCATGGAAGCGCTTGAACGCCTCGATGAAGATGATGAGGGAGATGGCGATGAGGGTGGCGGCGTTCGCCAGCGCGGCCAGGATCTCCGTGCGGTAGTAGCCGTAGGTGTGGCGCGGGGTGGCCGGCTTCTGCGCCATCCACAGCGCGAAGAGCGAGAGCGCCAGCGCGCCCACGTCGCTCAGCATGTGCCCCGCATCCGCCAGCAGCGCCAGCGAGTTGCTCATCAGCCCGCCGACCAGCTCCGCAACCATGTAGACGGCCGCCAGCGCCAGCGTCCACGCCAGCCGCCGGCGGTTGCGCGCGTGCCCGTGCCCGTGCGCGTGCCCGTGGGAATGCCCGTGATGGTGATGATGTCCGGCGCCCATGGCGAAGACGTGCCCCGTGCCCAGGTTCAAAGTGACGAGTCCCCGGCTACGATTACCCCAGCCAGTGTCTGCAAGGAGTGCCGCTCACCTCGAGGGTGGAGCGGGCGGATGGATCTCCGGATCGCGCATCAGGGGGTGCGATCGGCTCGATCCCCTGCGCTGCAGAGGTCGTCTGCCGATCCGCATCCCTCCCCCAAAAAATTCTCATGGCCCCTGCCGCGCTTCCATCCCTCTCCCGTTCCCTACAGCCCCGGGGATCGTGCCTCGTCGACCGGCGCGCCATGCCTCCGCTCACTATCCGGCTCCGGAGCGTGAGAGCAGAGGAAACGGCACGAGAAAACTCCGCTGACTCCGTTGACTCCGTGTGAGGCCCATTCCTTTTCCTGGTCCGGCATCTACGGATTACCCCGCGTCCCCCGCCAGGTGCAGGCAAGAAAAAGGCGCGCCGCGGCGCGCCTGGATCAGCTCTCCGCCGGAGCGGGCTCCGCGGCGGATGGGGGGACCGGCTCCGCCGCCGGCGCCGCGCCGATCCGGATGCCGCGGACGATGAGGAAGATGCCCAGGGCGATCATCGCCACGCTCAGCGTCTGCCCCATGGTCAGCGGGCCCAGGACCGTGCCCACCGGATCGCCCGCGTCCGTGAACTGCGCGTCGGGCTGGCGGAACAGCTCCATCAGCGAGCGGAAGATGCCGTAGCCCAGCACGAACACGCCGCCGTACGTCCCCGGGGCCAGGTCGCGCCCGCGCCTGCGGTTGTACGCGTACAGCGCCCACATCACCAGCCCCAGCACCACGCCCTCGGTGAGCCCCTCGTACAGTTGCGAAGGATGGCGCAGCGGCACCTGGCCGCGGACCTGGTCCCACACCCCCGTATCGTACGCCTGCTCGAGCAGCAGCTCCCGCTCGCGCAGCGACCGGCCGGCGGCGGCGCCGGTGAGCTGCATGGCCACCGGGTCCGTGGGAAAGCGCACCGCCCACGGCACCGCGTCGGTGGTCACCCGGCCAAACAGCTCACCGTTGACGAAGTTGGCCAGCCGCACGGCGAAGATCCCCGGCGTGACCCCCAGGCAGATGGAGTCGCCCAGCCGCAGAAAGGGGACGCCGTGCTTGCGCGCGTACCACCACGCGCCCGCGATCGCGCCCGCGAAGCCGCCGTGAAAGGCCAGCCCGCCCTCCCAGATGCGGATGATGCGCGCCGGGTTGGCCGCGAAGCTGGCGAAGTCGTAGAAGAGGATGTAGCCCAGCCGCCCGCCCAGGATCACGCCCACGATCAGGGCGAAGAGCAGGTCGCCCACCTTGTCGGGGGCAAGGGGGAGAAAGCCGCGGCGGGCCAGGCGCTTGAGGATGGCGTAGCCGGCCCCGAACGCCACCATGAAGCCGATCCCGTACCACCGGATGGCCAGGCCGCCCGGCAGCTGCAGGGCGACGGGGTCGATCCGGGGATACGGGATCTCGATCAGCCCCAGCGGGGCTGCGGACAGCACTGCCGTGGCGGCGAACAGGCTCAGCGGCCGCCGACCCTGGCCAGGGCCTCCGTCATGCGCATCTCGATGATGGTGGCCTGCTGCGAGCCCTTTTCGCTCTCCGCCAGCAGCCCGCGGTAGATGTCGGCCGCCGCCTTGTGGTTGCCGCCCGCCTCGTGCTGCAGCGCGGCCTGCCCCAGTGCCTCGAACTTCTGGTACTTCATGGGCGCCCTGTCGGCGGCCTGCTGGTAGGCGCGGATGGCCGCGGCGCGGTCGCCGGCCTGGGCGTGCGTGGAGCCCAGCATCATCGCCGCCTGCGCGGCCAGCGTGGAGCCGCCGTCCGCCACCTCGCGCAGGTGGGGGATGGCGCGGGCCGGCTGGCGCTGGTCCAGCAGCGACTGCGCCAGCATCATGCGGGCCTCGTCGGCCTCGGGCGTGCCGTCGTACTGGCGGATGAAGGTCTCCAGCTCGCGCGTGCCGGCGGCGGTGAGCAGCGCCGGGTTGGCGCTCATGGCCAGCAGCCGCTCGCCCGCCGCGGCGCGCTTCTGCGCCTGGGTGTACTTCCACACCAGCAGCCCGCCCACCACCACCAGCGCCACCGCGGCGATCCCGATGATCATGCGTACGTTGCGGCGCGCCCACGCGGAGAGCTCGGCGGCGCGTAGCGCCAGGGCGTCGTCGGAGTCGAGCTTGCTATGGGGAAGGCGCGAACGGGCGACGGTGGACGATGCCATGCGGGTCCCTCGGGGTGTGCTGGGGAAAGAGGCGGGCGAGGCCGCCCCGGGATCGACGGAAAACAAACACGCGCGCACGCCGGAGCTCCGGCGCGCGCAGAAACGTGTAAAGCTATCCCTTCCCCTGCACCTGGTCAACCGGCGGGGGGCGCTTTCCTCTGCACGCCGCTTCCACACCGCCCTGTTCGAGGGGCGCCGGACTCCGCGCAGCGACGGCGGGCGTCCGCCGCTCCGCGGGGCCCTCATCCCGGCCCGCTCTCCCCCGCGAACGGCGCGGGAGAGGGGGAGCAAGGATCAGTGGGTCACCGTCACCTCGTACGGAAGGCCCGCGGCCCGCAGCTGCTCCCAGCCGTACTGCCGCGAGTTGCCCACCGCGTCCATCACGAACACGTTCAGCTTCCACGTGCCTTCGGTGGCGCCCGCCTTGAAGGGGATGGCGCAGACGATCGTCGCGTTCTGCTGCCCCACCTCCCCCGGCGTGTTGCCGCTGCAGCCGTAGCCGCCGCCGGAAAGCGGCGTAAGCCCCGCGGTCCCGTGGCTCGCCCCCACCCCCGCGTCGGTGACCCGCATCGTCACCTGCACGTACGTGGCCCCGTTCGCCAGGTTGACGGCCGCGGGCGACACGGTGACCCCGGTGAGCGCCGGCGCCGTGACGTCCTCGTTGGGGCTGGTGACCTGGAATGAGCCCGGCAGCCCTCGCGCGGCAAGCTCGGCCACGGAATACTGCGTGGCGTTCCCCGCGCTGTCGGTGACCGACAGGGTGTTGATCCGCCAGGTGCCGCCGGGCGCGTTGCGGGGGATGGTGATGGAGCACGTCCACGTTCCCGCGGTAGAGGTGCCGCTCACGCGCGTGGTCGCCGCGCACGACCGGTCCACGACGCCCACGGCCTCGCCGCGCGTTGGCTCCACGAAGACGTATGCCCGGTGCACGCCCGCGCTGGCCGTGGCGGTAAAGGCGACCTGCACCACCCCGTTCGAGGCGCCCACGTTCACCGGGTCGGGGGAGAAGGAGAGCCCGGTGAGCGCGGGAGGCGTGGCGGGCGGCCCGGAGTTCACCACCGTCAGCGCCACGGGGTAGCCCGCCGCCTGCAGCTCGGCCGTGGAGAAGACGTCCTGGTTGTACGCGTCCACCAGGTTCACCTGGCCCACCGTCCACGTCCCCGCCGTGGCGCCCTTTGGGATGGTGGCCCTGCACGTCCACACGCCGTCGTGCGGCGTTCCGCTGGCCAGCACCCCGTCTCCGGAATGCGGGCCCTGGCACGACGCGCCCGACCCCTGCGAGGGCCCGCGGAACCCGACGGCGAAGAACGAGACCCCGGAGCCGGCGTCCCGCGCGTGCACGGAGAACTGCACCGTGGCCGCCGCGCTGGTCACGTCCACCTGGCCGGGCGAAAACGAGAGCCCGACCAGCCGCGGCGGCGTGCGGTCTTCCGTGGTCACCGTCACCTGCGCCGTGGCGCTCCTGCCTTCGCTGGTGGCGATTACGGTCGCCGTGCCCAGCGCCTGCCCCGTCACCGTCCCCGAATCGCTCACCGACGCCGTCGCGGCGCTGGAGGTGGTCCAGACGATGGCGCGCCCGGCCAGCGGCGTGCCCGTGGAATCGCGCGGCGTGGCCACCAGCTTCACGGCATCCCCCCTCCCCACCCTGACGTCGGCGGACGAGAGGGTGACGGACGCGACGGGCACCGCGTACGCCGCGAAGCCCGCCGGCGTCAGTGAACCGACGGTCGCGGTGGCCGCGTTGGGTCCCGCCGCGCCGAGGGTCCACGCCACCTTCGCGACGCCCGCCGCGTTCGTAACCGCCGTCGCCGCGCTCAGCGTGCCGCCACCGCCCGACACGCTCCACGCCACCGTTGCCTGCGGTACCGGACGGCCCTTCGCGGAGACGACCTTCACCGCCAGCGAGTCCGCCAGCAGCCGCGCCGGCCCGCCGTTCTGGCCGTTGCCGCCGACGACCTGCACCTGCGCGGGCTGGGGCCAGACGGCGGTGGCCGTGAAGGTGGCGGGGCCGAGGCCCTGCACCGTGGCGCGCGCGGTGAACGTCCCGATGCCGGCGCCCAGCGTCCACTGCACCCGCGCCATCCCCGCGTCATCGGTCGTGCTCGTCGCGGCGGAGAGCGTCCCGCCGCCCTCGTCCACGGTCCAGGCGACGGCCACGCCGGGCACCGCCTGGCCGGTGCGGTCTGTCACCTGGACGACCAGGTAGTTGGGGAGCGGGTCCTCGGTGGCCGCGGTCTGCGGCGTCCCCGAGGCGGCCAGCACCTGCGCCGGCTTCGGACCGGATCCTGTGGGAGAATCGCAGGAAAGGAGCGCGGCGAAGAGCACCGCGAAGGGAATCGCGTGTCGACGTACCATGATGTCCTGGATCAATCAAAGGGAGGGAGTCCGGCGGATGGACGGCTGGCGAGGCCGTTCGTGCCGCGCCAAAGGGGCAAGGCGCATACCGGCCCGCCGCGCACGCTCCACAAGCGTGAACCCCGTGCGTACACCTGAGATTTACCCCTCGGACGCTTGCGAATCCGGCGTTCGCAGGTCATGGAAATGGGACAGGGATGGAACAGATGTGGGGCGCGCAGGCGCCTCCGCCACAGCCGTGTGACGGACTGCGTTGCGGCTGATGCATAATGTTTGTATCATGTTCAGCCATGGGACGCGCCGCGGCCCGCCGGGACCATCCGACCGAGGGCGCCGCATGCGCGAGATGCTGGACAGGGCAGAGCTGCACGGCCTCTTCATTGAGGAGCTGCGCCGGCACCCAGACGCCGTGAAGGGCGAGTTCGTGTTCGAGATCGACCATCGGCCGGAGGGCGCGGGCGGGTGCAACTGGTATCCGCTGGCCACGATCGAGCTGTGGCGCGGCGACCTGATGCGCAACCTGGCCGCCTTTGCGCAGGTGCGCGACCGGCTCGCCGCGCGATACAACGTGCTCGCGCCCGTGGAGGCGGCCGTCGACGATGTCATCATCGACGAGCCGGCGCCCGCCTGAGCGAGCCCTCGCCGGGCGAATGAAGATGCCATCCGACCAGCTGGATCCCGTGCCGGCCGCCCGCCGGGCGAATGAATTCGCGGCTGGGAAAACGTGATGTCCGCCTGCGCGGACCGCTCGTGCCGCATTCTGGGCCCTGTGCACTCCCTCGGCACCGCTCAGTTGAAGCCCCGCGCCGTTTGCGGGGCTTTCCGCTGTTCCAGCCGCGGGTTCACCCGCCCGGGAGATACCCGGCCGGCGACGGCACCGCACGATGCAGGTCACGCGTCTGATCGTGCGGATGTGCCTTCCGCCCGTCGTAGCCAATGATGCCATCCGGACCAACCGGATCCCGTGCCCGCCGCCCGCCGGGCGAATGAATTCGCGGCTGGGAAAACGTAATGTCCGCCTGCGCGGACCGCTCGTGCAGCATGCTGGGCCCTGTGCACTCCCTCGGCACCGCTCAGTTGAAGCCCCGCGCCGTTTGCGGGACTTTCCGCTGTTCCAGCCGCGGGTTCACCCGCCCGGAGGTGAACCCGCCGGCACCGCTTGTCTCCTTGTCTCCTTGTCTCCTTCACCCGTTCACCCGCTCACCCGTTCACCCGTTCACCCCCTGTCCCTACCCCCGCACGGGCGCCAATATTGCCACAGGCCGGCGCGCGGGCGCCCGCGGCACGCGCCCGAATCCTGCCGATCCACAGCATCGAACGCCCGAAACACCACAGCCCAGCTGAGCGCACATGGCCGAGCGGTACGTCTACTTCTTTGGCGCGGGACAGACCGAGGGCAGCAAGGACATGAAGGACCTGCTGGGCGGCAAGGGCGCCGGCCTGGCGGAGATGGCCCGCATCGGCGTTCCCGTGCCCCCCGGCTTCACCATCACCACCGAGGTCTGCCGCCTGTACCTGCGCGCCGGCAAGTATCCGGATGGGCTGCGCGGGCAGGTGCAGTCCGCGCTGGAGCGGCTGGAGACGGCGACGAAAAAGACGTTCGGCGGGGGCGCGTCTCCGCTGCTGGTGTCGGTGCGGTCGGGCGCGGCGTTCAGCATGCCGGGGATGATGGACACCATCCTCAACCTGGGCCTGAACGACACCACCGCCGAGGCGATGGCCGCCGAGAGCGGCGACGCCCGTTTCGCCTTCGACAGCTACCGGCGCTTCGTGCAGATGTACGCGGACGTCGTCCTCGGCGTCCACGCGGACGACTTCGAGCGGCTGCTGGAGGAGCGCAAGCGCAGCCGCGGCGTGCGCGAGGACACGGAGCTCAGCGCGGACGACCTGCGCGCGCTGACGGCCGAGTTCAAGGCGCTCGTCCGCGCGCGCACGGGGAACGACTTTCCGGAAGACCCGCAGGACCAGCTGTGGGGCGCCATCCACGCCGTCTTCAACTCGTGGGAAACGCCGCGGGCAAAGGCGTACCGGCGGATCAACAACATCAGCGACGACCTGGGGACGGCCGTCAGCGTCTGCTCCATGGTGTTCGGCAACATGGGCGACGACTCGGGCACCGGCGTGGCCTTTACCCGTGACCCGTCCACTGGCGAAAAGCGGCTGTACGGCGAGTTCCTGGTGAACGCGCAGGGTGAGGACGTGGTGGCCGGCATCCGCGACCCGCTGCACATCGACGGGATGGCCAGGGCGCTCCCCGGCGCGTACGAGGAGTTCCTGGAGGCGGCGCGGCTGCTGGAGGACCACTACCGCGACGCGCAGGACCTGGAGTTCACGGTGGAGAAGGGCCACCTCTACCTCCTGCAGACCCGCAGCGCCAAGCGCACCGGCCGCGCCGCCGTCCGCATTGCCGTGGAGATGGTGGACGAGGGGCTCATCACGCCGGAAGAGGCGGTGCTGCGGGTGGAGCCGGACCAGCTGGACCAGCTCCTTCATCCCATGGTGGACCCCGACGCCAACGTGCACGTGCTGACCACGGCGCTCCCAGCCTCGCCCGGCGCCGCGTCGGGCCAGGTGGTCTTCAACCCCGACGAGGCGGCGGAGCGGGGGCCGCACGAGCCCGTGGTCCTGGTGCGGCGCGAGACGTCGCCGGAAGACTTTCACGGGATGGTGGCGGCGCAGGGCATCCTCACCGGCCGCGGGGGGATGACGTCGCACGCGGCCGTGGTGGCGCGCGGGATGGGCAAGTGCTGCGTGGCGGGCGCGGGCGAGCTGGTGATGGACGAGGGGCGCCGCCGCTTTACCGTGGGCGACGTGACGGTGCACGAGGGCGACTGGATCACCCTGGACGGCAGCACGGGGCGGGTGATCCTGGGCAAGGTGCCCACGGTGGAGCCCGAGCCCACGGACGACTTTCGGCGGCTGATGGAGTGGGCCGACGCCGTCCGCCGGCTGCGCGTGCGCACCAACGCCGACACCCCGCACGACAGCGAGGTGGCCCGCCGCTTTGGCGCGGAGGGGATCGGGCTGTGCCGCACGGAGCACATGTTCTTCGAGGGCGACCGCATCGACGCCGTGCGCGAGATGATCCTGGCGGAGAACGGCGCCGCGCGGGCCATCGCCGTCGCCAAGCTGCTGCCCATGCAGCGCGCGGACTTCGAGGGGATCTTCCGGGCGATGGACGGACTCCCCGTCACCATCCGGCTCCTGGATCCGCCGCTGCACGAGTTCCTGCCGCACGGCATGGCCGAGATCAAGGACCTGGCGCGCAAGCTCAGGCAGAACCCCGACAAGCTGCGGGCCCGCGTGGAGGCGCACCACGAGGCCAACCCCATGCTGGGCCACCGCGGCTGCCGCCTGGGGATCAGCTTTCCCGACATCACTTGGATGCAGGCGCAGGCCATCTTCGAGGCCGCGGTGAACGTGCAGAAGGAGGGCGTGACCGTGTGCCCGGAGATCATGATCCCGCTGGTGAGCACGGCCGAGGAGCTGCGGCGCCAGCGCGAGATCGTGGATCAGGTGGCGGAAGAGGTGTTCTACCAGTGCGACACGCGGGTGGACTACCTGGTGGGGACGATGATCGAGCTTCCGCGCGCCGCGCTCACGGCGGACCGCATCGCCGCGCACGCGCAGTTCTTCTCGTTCGGCACCAACGACCTGACGCAGACGACCTTCGGCCTGTCGCGCGACGACGCGGGGCGCTTTCTCCCCTCCTACGTGGAGGGCGGGATCCTGTCCGACGACCCGTTCCAGACGCTGGACGTGGAGGGCGTGGGGCAGCTGGTGGAGCTGGCGACGCGGCTGGGGCGCGGCGTCAAGGCGGACCTCAAGGTGGGCGTGTGCGGCGAGCACGGCGGCGACCCGCGCTCGGTGGAGTTCTTTCACAAGGTGGGGCTGAACTACGTCTCCTGCTCGCCCTACCGCGTCCCCGTGGCGCGCCTGGCCGCCGCCCACGCCGCGCTCAAGGACCCGTCGCGCGCCCGCCCTCCGCAACTCGAGCCCGCCGCCGAATCGCTGGCCGAGCAGGAGGCCGTCGCGGCGGACTGATGCAGCGGACCGAGCGGAGTCGTGATATCGAATCCGGCTGAACTGTCATTCTGAGGACGGCGCCGCACGACGCTCTGCTTTCGGCTGGGAACCGTGGCGCCGACCGAAGAATCTCTACGCTGGGCGGCAGAATCTTTCCCTCGCATGCCGTTCACAGGCGTTGCCCGGGCAGGGATTCCGCGCTCTGGGAGGAAGATTCTCCGGTCGGCCAGCACCCTCCGGCGCGACTCCGCGGCTCCACGGCGGGCGCTCCTCGGAATGACAGGTGTTTCCCCGGACCTGGTATGAGTCCTTTTCTTTTCGCGGATTGGGGATGATGCGCCCGGGGGACGCGGGGCCGGTTGTCACACATCCCGCCGGTGCGCGTTCTTCGCGGGATGCGGGACTCGTCGACACCTGAGCACGGATGGTCTGGATGCACCCTGCGTCGTGGGGCAGAGCGTTGAAGTTGGGGGGCGCGGCGGTCGCGCTGGTGCTGGCGGCGTGCGCCGAGGGCCCGGTGCAGTCGCAGCAGCCCGAGGACTTCGTGCGCGCGCCCCAGGCTTCGGGGCTGCTGGCGAGCGCGTCCGTGCGGGCGTTCCCCTACCACGCGCTCGGCGCGTTCGACGTGTCGGCGTACGCCGTCGACAGCGCCACCGCGGCCGCGGGCGTGCGGGTGCGCGTTCGCACCAGCGGCGGCGACGACGAGCACGTCGACCTCTTCCGGATGGCCGGTACCCTGCCCCGCCAGATCCTGGTCACCATGCGCGAGGGCCGCCACGTGGCGGAGCTGCGCGGGCGGATGGACCCCTCGCAGCTTCGCTTCGGCAGCTTTGGGGTCACGGGCGAGAACGGGCTGCTGCACGTGGTGGGCGGCGACCCGGCGGCGGCGCTGGCGCGGGTTCGCGGCTGGCCCGAGGTGCGCCTGGCGAGCCCCAACGCGCTGGTCGGCATGGCCAGCGTCGGCGGGCCGCGCACGTGGCCGGTGGGCGGCGCGCTGCCGCTGGACGAGGCGGCGCCCGCGCCCGGCAACGGCACGCTGGAGCTTCGCCCCGGCGAGACGGCGACGGTGGAGTACCGCGCCGCCGGCGGCGAGGCGGCGGCGGTGGAGCGGGCGTACGACTCGCGCTCCGAGCCCGACATCCGCGCGTTCGTGCCGCTGCTGGTGCGCGCGGTGGAGGGCACGCTGTACGGCGACTCCGCCGCGCCCCCGCCACTGCTGATCGACGCGGCCTCGTTCGCCCGCGCGTCCTGGAACGCCAGCGGAAGGCAGGCGACGGCGTCCGAGACCGTCGCGGGGCTGCCGGCCGGCTACACGGTGGTCGCCGCGCCGCGGGCGGAGCGCTGCCGCCAGTCGGTGGTGCCGCGCGACTGCTCGGACGTGGCGGCGGGCACCTTCATCTACACCACGGGCATGTTCCGCACGGCGGTGCACTACGAGATGGTGGCCAACTTCCGCTCGCCCGCCACGCCGCGCGGATGCCTGCACCAGCAGAGCTTCCGCTTCTCGTGGAGCGGCGGCGCGTGGCGCGTGGAATCCTTCGGCACACCCAGCCCCTGCTGATGGTACCGGGCGTCACGCCACACGCAAACCAGGGAGCCGGCGGAGAGAAACTCCGCCGGCTCCCTGTTTTTCCGGATCGCGAATCCTGAAAAGCGGAAGTGGTGCCTTTCTTCCGCCGTGTCATGTCATCGTCATACCAAATCCGGGAAACGAACGTGATTTCCTGAGGGAGCGCACGCGCAGATCCTGCCGCCTGCACTGACTCCGGCGCGCGACCGAAGGACCTCCTCTCGGCTGCGCAGGGGCCGGATCAGGACGCGGAACCAGCCCCTTCGTTCTGCTGGCGAGGTCCTTCGGTCGG
>DASUVG010000143.1:0-6934 GCA_036379135.1 Longimicrobium sp. | reverse complement strand
CATGGCGGTGATGGTGTTCATCACGATCGGCCGCATGCGCGCGTGCCCCGCCGCGTAGATGGCCTCCCGGCGCGCCATCCCCCGTTTTCGCGCCTGGTTGATGAAGTCCACCTTCACCACCGCGTCGTTGTCCACGATCCCCACCAGGATCACCATCCCGATCAGCGACATGGTGTTGATCCCCGCCCCCGTCACCCACAGCGCCAGGGTGGCGCCCACTGCGGCCAGGGGAACGGCGAGGAGGACGATGAAGGGAAGGAGCAGCGACTCGAACTCCGCCGCCAGGAGCATGTAGACCAGCAGGACGGCGAGAAGAAAGGCGAAGCCCAGGTCGCGAAAGCCCCTGCGCATCTCCTCGTTCTCGCCGCCGATCTCCACCCGCAGCCCGTACGGCGCCGGCGTCGCGCTCAGCGCCGCCTGCACCTTCGCCACCGCCGCGTCCACGCCGCCGCCGGCCACGTCCGCGTGCAGCGTGACCACCCGCGACTGGTCGATGCGCCGGATCTCCGCGGGGCCGGCCGCGTCGTACACGCGCACCAGCTCGCGCAGCGGCACCCCGTCGATGGTCAGCTGCTCCAGCGTCTGCGCGCTCTGCCGCGCGGCCTCCGGCAGGCGGACGACGATGGGCACCTTGCGGTCGAACTCCACCAGGTCGGTGGCCGCGTCGCCCTGCATGTAGTCCTGCACCGTGGCCGCGATGCGCCCGGGGTCCACGCCGAAGGCCGCGGCCCGCTCGCGGTCGATCTCCACCCGCATCTCCGGCTGCCCCATCTCCGACCCCACCCGCACGTTGCGCAGCGAGGGCTCCGCCGCCAGCCGTCGCTGCGCCGCGGTGGCGTACGCCATCGCCCTGTCCAGGTCCTCGCCGCGCACGCGCACCGCCAGGTCCGCCTCCCCGCCGCCCAGGAGCTTGCCCAGCGCCGTCGCCTGCCCCGCCTCCACCGTAACCGCGCCGGCGGGAAAGGTCCGGATGCCGGCGGCCAGCCGATCCAGCGCCGCCGCCGTCCGCTCCCCCTCCTTCAGCCGCACGTCCACCACCGCCGTGTTCAATCCGCTCTCGCGGTCGTCCATCCCCGCCACGGCCACCTGCCGGCCCACGCGGGTAAAGGTCGCCGCCACGGCGGGATCGGCGTCCAGCAGCGTTTCCAGCCGCGCCGTCTCCTGCGCCGTGCGCTCCAGCGGCGTTCCCTGCGGCAGCTCCACCCGCAGCCGGAACTGCCCCTGGTCCACCTCCGGCAGCACGCCGCGGGGGAGCGAGACGCCGACCAGGATGCCGACGGCCAGCAGCGCGAACGCCACCGCCATCGTCCGCCCCCGGTGTGCCATCCCCGCGTGCAGCGTGCGCTCGTAGAAGCGGGCGAAGCGCCCGAAGCCGCGGTCGAAGCCGTCCAGCAGCGGCGCGAAGAAGCGCGCGGTCCGCCCCTGGCCCACGCGCCGGGTCTCCCCCTCCCACCGCGCCGCCATGGCGGGGAGAAGGGTGACGGCGACCAGGATGGAGGCCAGCAGGGAGAAGGCGACCGTCAGCGCCAGGGCGCCCAGGAGCTCGCCCGCGACCCCCTCCACGTAGACGATGGGGCCGAAGACGGCGATGGTGGTGAGCGTGGATGCGGTGATGGCGCGCTGCACCTCTTCAGCCCCGGCGGCGGCGGCCATGCGGGCGCGCAGGCCCAGCTCGCGGTGGCGAAAGATGTTCTCCAGCACCACGATGGAGTTGTCCATCAGCAGCCCCACGCCCAGCGCCATCCCGCCCAGCGACAGGATGTTGAGCGACACCCCCGCCGCCTGCATCATCGCGAAGGTGGCGATGAGGGAGATGGGGATGGCCAGGGCGATGGCGACCGGGTAGCGCGCCTCGCGCAGGAAGAGAAAGAGGACCAGGAAGGCCAGGATGCCGCCCAGGATCACTTCCTGGACCACGTTCGACAGCGCGTCGGAGATGAAGCCGGCCTGGCTCATGGCCACCTCCACCTTCACGTCCGGGTACTCCCGGCGCAGCTGCTCCAGCGTGCGGTCCACCTCGCGCGCCACGCGGACCGTGTTGGCGTCCGCGTTCTTGAACACCATCAGCCCCACGGCCTCCTGGCCGTTGTAGCGGGCGATGGACTCGCGCTCGCGAAAGCCGTCCTCCACCCGCGCCACGTCGCGCAGCAGCACCCGCGCGCCGGTGGAGTCCGGCCGCGTCCCCGCCCGGCGCAGCGGCACCGCGGCGATCTCCTCCGTCCCCTGCAGCTCGCCCAGCGTGCGCAGCGAGTAGCGGTAGCGGCCGCGGCGGATGGTCCCCCCCGGCGCGGAGGCGTTGGCGTCGCGGAGCGCGGTGGAGACGTCCTGCACGGTGAGCCCGAAGCTCTCCAGCGCGCGCGGGTCCACCTCCACGTGGATCTCACGCTCCACCCCGCCCGTCACCTGCGCCAGCGCCACCCCGTCGATCTGCTCCAGCCGCCGCTTGAAGACCAGCTCCGAGAGCTCCTTCAGCCCCGGCAGGTCGCGCCCGCCCGCCACGCTCAGCGCCAGGATCGGCTCGCTGCGCGGGTCGGTGCGCAGCACCACGGGTCGCGTGGCCCGCTCCGGCAGGTTGTCGCGGATGTTGTCCAGCTTTTCGCGGACGTTGAGCGCCGCGAACTCCATGTCCGTTCCCCACGCGAAGCGCGCGGTGACCAGCGACGCGCCCTCGCGGGTCACGCTTTCCACCCCCTGCACGCCGGGGACGGTGCTGACGGCCTGCTCCACCGGCTCGGTGATGAAGCGCTCCACCTCGGCCGGGGCGGCCCCCTGGTCGGTGGTGTAGACCACCAGCCGGGGGTAGGCCACGTCGGGAAGCAGGTCGATGGGAAGCCGCGTGAACGAAAGCAGCCCCAGGAAGACGACGCCCAGGAAGAACATGGCCACGGCCACCGGCCGCGAGATGGCGACGCGCGGGAGCGACATGGTGCGGGGCTAGCGGGCGGGGAGGAAGGGCGCGGAGGTCACGGGCGCACGGGGGCGCCCGCGCGCTCGTCCAGCGTGGCCAGCGCCGTGGCGAACTCGAACCGCGTGCGCAGCGCGTCGCGCTCGGCACGGGCGGCGCGCTCCACGGCGTCCGTCAGGTCGTTGAGGGTGAGCGCCCCCACGCGGTACTGCTCCTGCGCCAGCTCCAGCCGCTGGCGGTTCAGCTCCACCGTGCGCTCGGCCAGGCGCGCGGTGCGGTAGGCGTTGTCCAGGTCGATCAGCGAGCCGCGCACCTCGCGCTCCAGCGCCAGCCGCTCGCCGCGGGCGTCCTCGGTGGCCACGTCGCGGCTGGCGCGCGCGGTCTGGACCTGGTACGACGTCCGGTGGCCGGTGAACAGCGGCACCTGCAACTGCAGGTTGATCCCCATGTTCTGGTCCAGCGGGTTGGGGGACACCAGCCCGGCGTAGTCGGAGTAGCGCTGGTCGCGCCCCACGCTCGCACCCATGGACAGGCGCGGCAGGCGCGCCGTCCGCGCCGAGGCGAAGCGGGCGTCGGCCTGCGCCACCGTAAGGTCCACCCGTCGGATGCGCGGATGCGAGGCGAGCGCGCGGCCCACCAGCGCGTCCGTGTCCAGCGCTGCGGGATTGAACATGGCGGGCGGCTCGTCGGTCAGCCGCAGCCAGCCACCCTGGATGACGCCCATGGCCTGGCGCAGGTCCAGCTGCCGGGTGCGGGCTTCGCCGCGGGCTTTCTCCAGCGCCTGCTCCTGCTCGGCGACGGTAACCTCGGCGCCCAGCACGTCCAGCGGCCCGCGCACGCCCACGCGCACCAGCGCCCTGGTCACCTCCAGGCGGTCGCGGGCGGAGGTGAGGAGCGCCTCCTCCAGGCGGATGACGCGGTCCGCGCGCACCGCCTCCCAGTAGCGGCGGGCCACCTCGGCGCGCATGCGGATCTCCTCGCTCCCCACGCGCGCCGCCGTGGCCTCTTCACCCGCGCGCGCGGCGCGAAGGTCGCGGCGCCGCTGGCCGCCGTCGAACAGGTTGAAGCCGCTGAGCGAGAGCGACTGGTCCATGCTGCTGCCGTTGCTCTCCAGCACACCCTCGGGGCGGCGCACCACCTCGCCGTACTGTCCCGTCCCCGTCAGCTGGCGCCGGTAGCTGCCGGACGTCCGCAGGTTCAGGCTGAGCTCCGGCAGAAACGCGCCGCGGGCGCGCCGCACGTCGGCCCGCGCCGTGCCGACTTCGGTAAGGGCGCGGCGGTAGGCGGGATTGTGCTCCTGGGCGGTGGCCAGCGCCTGCTGCAGCGAAAGCGGCTCGCCCTGCGGCTCCTGCGCGAGCAGGGGGGCGGGGGCGGCCAGCAGCAGGGCGAGCAGGGCGGACGTTTGATTGCGAGTCATGCGCGGGTCAGGGCTGGGATGATGTCGATGTCAAAGCTCGCCGATCGGGGCCGGCGCATCGTTCGGAAGACAGCCGGCTCACCGGATCGGATCACGGACACGATGGGCCGGTCGGACTGCTGGATGACACCCGATCGTGCCGTCCGCATCCAGGAGAGGATGAAGTGCCGCCGGTAAGACGCGAAATCCGCCTGCGCGGATCGTCGTGGCCACGGCCCCCATCACGCTCCGGCACATCACGCCAATGCCGAGGCGGTCCTTCGGTCGCGCGCCGGGTCCGCCGTCCGGGTCAGGATGCGGCGCGGCACTTCCCTCGGGAAGTCACGTGACGGTGCGTGAATCACGGAGCCCCGCGCCGTTTGCGGGGCTTTCCGCGTTTCCGGCCGCGGGTTCACCCGCCCGGGACGAAGGCCCGCCGGCGACGCACCGCGGTCGATATCGATCGCGACACGGCCAGACGACGTGCCGTCCGCCTCCGGGAGCGAATGAATCCGGCCGCCGGGAGGACGTGAAGTCGCCCGTGCGGATCGTTGTGGCTGCGGCCCCATCACGCTCCGGCACGTCACGCGAATGCCGAGGCGAGGTCCATCGGCCGCGCGCCGGGTCCGCCGTCCGGTCAGGATGCGGCGCGGCGCTCCCTCAGGAAGTCACGTGATGGTGCGTGATCGCACAGCCCCGCGCCGTTTGCGGGGCTTTCCGCTTTTCCAGCGCGGGTTCACCCGCCCGGGACCAAACCCGCCGGCGACGCGACGCAACCCGGCCCAGGACGAGATCTGCCCGGCGACGCCCCGTTCACCCGTTCACCCGTTCACCCGTTCACCCGTTCACCTACTGCGGCCGCCCGCCTTCCTTCTTCGCGTCGTCCACCAGCCGCACGCGCGCGTCGTGGATCAGCGTGTAATGGCCCTCGGTGAGCACCACCTCGCCCGCCCTGACGCTGTCCGTCTCCACGCCCTCGGACAGGATCTCCACCATCGTCTCGTTCTGCAGCCCGGTGGTCACGTAGCGCCACTTGGCCAGCCCGTCGGTGCTCCCGGGCTCGTAGACGAAGAGCATGGCGCGGCGGTCGCGCTCCAGGATGGAGCTGCGCGGCACCAGCACGCGGTCGGCGTAGCGCTGCGCCTGCAGCGAGACGCGGGCGTACATGCCGGGAAGGATGCGGCCGCCGGGGTTGTCCACCAGCACCGTGACCCGCGCCGTGCGCGTGCCGCTCTCCACGATGGGGTTGATGGTCTGCACGCGGCCGGTGAACGCCTCGCCGGGAAAGGCGGCGAAGCTCACGCTGGCCGTGCGGCCGGGCGCCAGGTGCGCGATCTCGCTCTCCAGCACCTGCACCTCCACGCGGATCGGGTCCAGGTCCACCACCGTCATCAGCTCGTCGCCCTGCCGCACCCACTGGCCGGGCACCACCTTGAGCGACGCCACCCGCCCCGCGAACGGCGAGCTGGTGCGGATGCGGGTAAGGTCCAGCCGCGCGCGGCGCAGGCGCACCTCGGCCGCCTCAACGCCGCTGCGGATGCGCGCCGCCGCCTGCCGGTCGGCGCGCACGGACGCGTCCTCGATGCGGTCGTCGAAGAGCGTGGCCTCGCGCAGCTTGTTCTGCGCATCCGCCAGCGCCGCCTGTGCCTCTTCAACCGCCAGCGCGTACTCGGCGCCGTCCAGCCCCACCACCGTCTGCCCGCTCCGCACCCCGTCGCCCTCGCGCACCGCCAGCGAGACGATGCGGCCGTTCACCTGCGCCACCAGCACCGTCTTCTGCCACGCCTCCGCCTGGCCGGCCGCGCTCACCGACATCACCAGCTCGCCGCGCACGGCGGGGGTCCCCTGCACGGGGATGGCGACGTCGGTGGCAAAGGTGCCGGACGCGGAGGTCTGCACCAGCGGCTTCGTGCTGTCTCTCGCCGTCTCGCCCGAGGCGGCGTCGGCGCTCTGGATGCGTCCGTACACGGCGAACCCCGCGGCGGCGATGACAACCACGGCGGCGGCGGAGGCGGTGAGTGTGCGGCGGGTAGGCATAGGACTCACTGGGGACGCGAAGAGCACGAGGCCGGCAGGTCGTCTGAGGTACGCTAAATATAGCTATTGCAGCCGATAGCACAATCGGGCGCAAAACATTCGCCATCCTTCGGCGCCGCACGGACCGGGGGAGTAGACCCCGCTGCGGGGGTCCGGGTTGCCGCCCGCGCGGCGGCTTCATCCATCCCTAACAATCCCCGCCCGGCGGCGCCGCGGAAGGTGTGCCGGAGAGCAACCATCGCGCCCCGCGCGCCGCCGCAGCCGGGAGGAAGAAAAAACCAGCAGCCGCGCGGATGTTTCCCTCCATCCGCCCTCCCCGCCGCGGCCGCCCCCCGCCGCCTGCGGTAACAGGTGGCGCCGGAGGAAACATATGATTACGAGCCTCATGGCGATCCGGCAAAGGGCAGCGCCCGGGAACGCACCGCTTATACTAAATCCGGGAAAAAAAATGTGACTTCCTGAGGGAGCGCACGCGCAGATCCTGCCGCCTGCACTGACTCCGGCGCGCGACCGAAGGACCTCCTCTCGGCTGCGCAGGGGCCGGATCAGGACGCGGAACCAGCCCCTTCGTTCTGCTGGCGAGGTCCTTCGGTCGG
>DASUVG010000142.1:0-16346 GCA_036379135.1 Longimicrobium sp. | reverse complement strand
CGCGACCTGTTCCGCAAAGGACGCGCGGACGCGGCGGCGCCGGAGGGCGTCACCGTCCGCATCAAGCCGCACAACCTGCCGTCGGAGCAGCGCGCCGGGCGCGTGGTTCCGGGATTCCTGTGGTGGGGGCTGCTGCTGGCGTCGGCGTTCTACGTGGCGGCGCACTTCTCCATCGTCACCGGCGTGTGGCCGCAGCACGGCACCTCGCCGGGGGCGGGGGGCACCTTCATCCGCGACGGCGTGGCGCTGGCGGCGTGGATCGCCGTGCTGGTGGCGCTCCGCAGCCTTGGGTACCGGGGAAGCTGGGCGCTGGTGGTGCTGCCGATCCTGATCTTCGGCATCACCCGCCCCACGCAGTTCCAGATCTTTACCGATCCCGCGTACCAGGCGATGGGGGAGGCGCGGGGGCGGGCCAACAGCCTCAAGGCGACGCGGGCGCGGCTCACCAGCATCGAACGCGCGTACAGCGAGGAGCGGCGCGCCGTCGTCTACCAGGGGAACCCCCCGGAGATCCCCGACCCGTTCGAGCGGGCGGTGGAGCGCGAGACGCGGTCGCGCGGCTTCTTCGCGCGGTCGGCGGCGCACTTTTCCGTCTTCATCGCCCCGTTCGCGCTGCTGGTCGGCTTCCTGCTCTCGCGCGAGCCGTCGGTGATGCGGTGGGTGCGGAACCGGCGATTGATCCCCTTCCTTCCCACGCTGGCCGTGTTCTTCGTGCTGACCATCGGGTTCACGAAGCTGGGCAAGGTGGGGGGGATGACGCCGTGGGAGCTGTTCCTTCCCATCTTCATCGTCATCTGGGCCGCGACGCTGGCGGAGGACGCGTACAACCTGGCCCGCCCGGGCGCGATGATGGAGCCGCGGCGGCTGCTGAACCTGTTCCTGTACGGCGCGGGGCCCGTCATCCCCTTCCTGATCATCCGGGAGCTGGGCCTCTCGATCGTGCTCGCGGGTTCGATGGCGGCGATGCTGCTCGTCGGCACGCGGCGGGGATGGTGGGCGGGGCTGATGCTGGTGGTCTGGGCGGTGCTGGTGTTCGTCGCCTTCAACGTGGACCCGCGCTCGGCCACGCGCCTGGAGCTGGCGTACGATCCGTACAAGGACGCGTCGCAGATGACGGAGGCGGAGCAGAACGCGTGGGGCGCCAAGCTGCACCAGATGAAGCTGTTCGACGCCAACGTGATCGAGGGCGGGCTGCTGGGCGAGGGGCCGGGCCGCGGGCACGCGGAGACCGCGCCCAACGCGGCGGACGACGGCTTCATCACCGCCATCGCCACGCACTGGGGGCTGGCGGGGACCGTCTCGCTGGTGCTGCTGTACACGCTCTTCATCGTGCAGATGCTGAGCACGGCGGCGCGGGAATCGGGCGCCTTCGAGCGAACGCTGGTGACGGGGGTGGCCATGCTGATCGGCATCCCCTTCTGGCTGGCGGCGCTGGGCGGAATCCGGCTGATCCCGCTGACCGGCGTGGCGACGGCGTTCGCGGCGCACGGCGGGGCCAAGCTGCTGGCCAGCGCCTTTGCCGTGGGGCTGGTGGCCGGGGTGAGCCACCGCAGGGCCCGCGAGGACATCATGGACGAAGCGCTCGCCCCCCCGGTGAGCGAGCCGCACGCACAGGGGATCCGCATCCGATGACCGACGCCGTGAACCACGCGCTGCCGCCGGTGCCGCTGCACGGCCTGCTGTTCGACGTGGCCGGCGCCAGCGCGCAGGGCCCGCGCAAGGAGAACCAGGACGCGTTCAGCGTGGACGCGTTCACCAGCCGCGGCTTCGTGGCCGTGGCCGACGGGATGGGGGGGGAGCGCGCGGGCCGGCTGGCCGCGGACACCGCGCTCACCACCCTCACCGGCGGCGGAGAGATCCGCAGCCTGGACGGCGCCCGCTACGCCGTGCGCGCGGCGGACGAGGCGGTGGCGCGCGCCGCGCAGCAGGCGCCGGACGACCGCGCCGGGATGGGGTGCGCGCTGGCGCTGATGGCGCTCTCCGTGGACCGCGGCGGCGACGTGGGGTGGATCGGCGCGCACGTGGGCGACGTCCGCATCCTCAGCCGCTCGCCGGATGGCACGGTGCGGCTGGAGACCCGCGACCACACGCCGGCGTACGCGCGCTGGGAGGCGGGCGAGATCGCGCTGGACGAGATCCCCGACTCTCCGGGATCCAACAAGCTGCAGCGCGCGGTCGGGCGCGGCGGCGAGGCGGAGGCGACGTGGATCCCCGTGCGCGCCGGGTGGACGTACCTGCTCGTAAGCGACGGCGTCACCAAGGCGATGCGGCTGGACGAGCTGGGCCACGCCATGGCGCTCCCCTCGTCCGAGAGCATCTGCCAGTCCATCACCCGCAAGGTCGAAGAGCGCGGGCCGGACGACAACTACACGGCGGTGGCGGTGCGCGTGCTGGATGGCGGCGGCGGCGACACCATGCCCGCGCCGCCCCGGCAGTCGGCGCCGGCGGCCTCCGCCGCATCCACCGGCAGATCCGCCCCGGCGGACCCGCCGCGCAACCTGTTCAACCCGCCCGCGGAGACCGACTTGAACGGCCCACGACGCCCTTCCAGGATGGGCGGCATCGCCCTGCTGCTGGCCCTGCTGGCGCTGGGGCTGGCCGCGTACGCCGCCTGGGCCGCCAGCCAGCCGCGCGGCGCGGACCCGGTGCTGGCCGCGCAGGTGGACAGCCTGCGCAACGAGGTGCGCACCCTGCGCGCGCGCGCCGCCGTGGGCGACAGCGTGGGCGTGGGGACGGACTCCCTGGCCGTCGCCGGGGCCGCGAACCCGGTGGCGCCGGGGACCGCGCCGGGCACCGTCGTGCCGCCGGCCGCGTCGCCGCCGGCCACGGGGACCACCGGCCCGACGACGACGGGAACGCGCCCGACTACTCCGACGAAGCAGCCATGACCGACTTTACCCCGGCCACCCGGCCGACGGACGACCAGGAGCCGCTGCTGGACTCGTTCCTTCGCGAGGCCATCCCCGAGATCAAGCTGTCGCTGGGCGATACCATCGACCGCGACAACTCGCGCGCCATCCCCGACAAGTACGTGCGCATGCTGCCGCTGACGACGCTCGTCGTCACGCTGCGGCCGGACGCGGCGCAGGCGGTGGCGATGATGGCGGCGGAGCTGGAGGAGGAGCTTACGGACTCGGTGATGCGGCACGGCTCGCTGTACGACCGCGACTACCGGGTGCGGCTCAAGGAGGCGGGGACCCGGGGCGCGCCGCTCTTTCGCGTGAGCGTACAGCCCGCGGGCCAGCCGGAGCCGGAGCCGATCGTCGCAGCGCCTCCGCCTCCGCCACCCCGCGCGCCGCGGCCGGAGCCGGCCGTCGCCGCGCCGGCGGCCAGCCGTCCGGCGGCGCCCCCCGCGGGCGAGACGCTGTTCGCCGGCCGCAGCCCCGACCTGATGGACCCGGACGCCACGCGGGTGGAGGGGATCGGCGCCCCGGCCGCGCCGGCTCCATCGCCCCCCTTCCCCGCCGGCCGCTTCGAGCTGCTGGTGGAGGACGAGGACGGCACGGAGCGCGAGCGCTTTCCCATCGGCCAGGCGCAGATCACGCTCGGACGCCAGACGGACAACCCGGACCTGAAGAGCGACCTGCAGCTTACCGGCTCGCCCAACGTGAGCCGGCGGCAGCTGGCGCTGGTCTACGCGGAGCGGGACGGGCGGCCGGGCTTCACCGTCTACAACCTGGGGCTGAACGCCATCCACGTGGGCGACCGCGAGGTCAGCGGCGCCAACGCGGGCAAGGGCGCGCTGGACATCGCGGGGATGGGCGAGCACTCCACCTGGGTGGCCCCCGGCGAGGCGATCCGCATCGGGGGCCACGGCCCCATCGTGCGCATCCGCGACGGCCGGGAGGCGGAGAAGAAGGAGCCGGAGGGCGGCGGCGGGCTGGAGATCCACGTGGTGCCGCCGGTGGACCCGGACGCCACGCAGTTCGGATGAGGGAAGTGCGTGAGTGCGTGAGTGCGGAAGTGGAGGGGGACGAAACGTTTGGCATGGAGATGCGTACACAGAACTCCCGCACTAACGCACTTCCGCACTAACGCACTTCTTTTCAGTGGGCGGGGATGAGGGGCGCGGTACACCCCATCGCCTGGTGAGGCTATCATGGCAGGGCTGGCGCAGTTTCTGGTCGGGCACGTGCTCGACGACCATTACAGGCTGGAGTCGTTGCTGGGCGAGGGCGGCTTCGGCGTCGTCCTGCGCGCCACGGACCTGCACGCGGAGCGCGAGGTCGCCGTAAAGGTGCTCGACGCGCCGCGCGGCATGAACGCCGTGCAGGTGGAGCGGCTGCGCCACCGCTTTCAGCGGGAGGCAGAGGTGGCCGCGCGCCTGCCCCTGCACCCCAACCTGGTGCGGGTGCTGGACTACGGCGCCACCGAACGCCTGGACTACCTGGTGATGGAGCTGCTGCGCGGCGAAAGCCTGCGCGAGCGGCTGGCCCGCCAGGACGATCCCGTGCCGCTGCGCACCGCGCTCCGCATTCTGCGCAACGCGGCGCTGGGCGTGGCCGCGGGGCACGAGACCGGGCTGGTGCACCGCGACCTCAAGCCGGCCAACATCTTCCTGGAGGGGGACCCGGCGTCGCCGTCCGTGCGCATCCTGGACTTCGGGATCGCCAAGCTGCTGGACGAGGCGGAGGACGAGGAGACGCGCACGCACCTCACCCTCCCCGGCGAGTGGTTCGGCAGCGAGTTCTACTCGCCCCCCGAGCACCTGCGCCGCGAAGGGGTGACGCGCGCGTCCGACGTGTACAGCCTGGGCGTGGTCGCCTTCGAGCTGCTCACGCGCACGCGGCTGTTCACCTCGCAGGACCAGGACCGGCGCCGCAACGGCCTTCCGGTCCCCGTGCCGTCGCTGGTGGCGCGCAACGCCGCCATCCCGCGCGACGTGGAGTGGATCGTCCGCAAGGCGCTGGAAGACGATCCCGCCGAGCGCTTCGAGGCCGCCGGCGAGATGGCCGCCGAGCTGCACCGCGCCCTGAACCGCCTGCGCCGTGCCACGGACCTGGCGGAGGATGCCGCCGTCGCCGTCGCGGGCGCCGCGGCGGAGGACGGGACCGTGGCTTCGGTGGATGCGGAGACGGCGGTGGTGGCGCAGGACACCGCGCCGCACCGCGCGTTCGGCTTCCGCCGCCGGGGCAGGGACGGGGATCCCTCCGGCCTGGACCGCGAGATCGAGCGGCTGCGCTG
Source organism: Longimicrobium sp. (assembly GCA_036379135.1). Classification (GTDB taxonomy): domain Bacteria; phylum Gemmatimonadota; class Gemmatimonadetes; order Longimicrobiales; family Longimicrobiaceae; genus Longimicrobium. The sequence goes on along the minus strand of DASUVG010000142.1, from coordinate 11,162 downwards.
GAAGAAGGTGCGCCGCCGCGCGCTGCAGGCCGCGGGGATCGGCGCGCTGGCGTTTGGCGGCGTGGCGGGTGGATACGGCATCGCCGCCATGCGCGAGTCGGAGAGCAGCGTGCAGTCGGTGGTCCCCACGCGCGTGCTGACGGCCGTGGAGGAGAACGAGGAGGGGATCCGCCGCTTTCGCGACCGCGACTACGCCGGCGCGCTGGAGCACTTTGGCCGCGCGATGCAGAAGGCGCCCGACAACGCGGAGTACATGAACAACCACGCCTACGCCCTGCTGCGCGCCGGCCGCACGGACGAAGCGATCGCCGCGCTGCAGGAGGTCATCGGCCAGCACCCCGAGCGCGAGGTGGCGTACAGCAACCTGGCCGAGGCGCAGCTGGCGCGGCGCGACACCGCCGGCGCCATCACCACCATGCAGGCGCTGCTGGCCATCGGCCCCTCCCCCGCGCGCCGCGACGAGGCCGAGACCCTGCTGGGCCGCCTGGGCGCCGACGTGTGGGACACGCAGGAGTGGGACGACACGCAGGCGACGGATTCGGAGGTGCCGGAGGAGGACCAGCAGCCGTGGCCCGACTTCTCGGCGCCGGACGCGGGTGCCACCGTGGACACCATCGTCTCCGGGGACGGGGTGACGATCACGCAGACCGCGCCGGCCGTATGGCCGTAGTGGCCTCCCCCGGCGGCGCCTGAGAGCGCGCCACCCCCTCCCGCAAACTGCGCGGGAGGGGGGATAAACGGCACGGGCTGTGGGGGCACTGAGGATGGTCAGGCGCGAGAGGGTGGGCCGCCCCCCCTCCCCGGCCCTCCCCCACGAGCTGCGTGGGGGAGGGAGAACGGCAGAAAGCGCGTCGCAGCGGGATCGAATTCTCCCCTCTCCGCGAGGAACGAGCGGGGAGGGGCCGGGGGAGGGGCCCCGGTGCGGACGCGCGGGCGCGTGGGACGCCGCACACGGCTGGGCCGCCGAGTCCGCGCGGGCGGACTTTGTGCCGTTGTAGCCGCGGTTTAAACCGCCCCGGTGAGGGGCCGGCCGGAGCGACAGATACGAACGGGGCACACGCCCGGACGTCTACGTAAACAGATCGTGAGCTGATGGCGGGACTGGAATCGCTGCTGAAGGGGCGGGAGCTGGCGGGCCGCTACCGCATCGAGGACGTGATCGGGCGGGGCGGGATGGGCGCCGTGTACCGGGCCAAGGACCTGCGCCTGGGCCGTGACGTGGCGGTGAAGGTGATCACCGCCTCCGCGGGCAACGACCCCGAGGTGCGCGAGCGGCTGCGGGCGCGCTTTCGCCACGAGGCCAACGCTGCCGCCGGCCTTCCGCACCACCCCAACGTGGTCCCCGTCTACGACTACGGCACCGACGACGAGCTGGGGCTGGACTACATCGTCATGGAGCTGCTGCGCGGCGAGGACCTGGCCACGCGGCTGCAGCGCGGCGGCGTGCCGCCCATGGCCGAGGCGCTGCGCATCCTGCAGCACGCCGCGCGCGGCGTGGCCGTGGGCCACCGCTCGGGCCTCATCCACCGCGACGTAAAGCCCGGCAACGTCTTTCTGGTCCAGCACGGCGACGACGAAGAGATGCAGGTGCGCGTCCTGGACTTCGGCATCGCCAAGGCGATGGCGGAAGAGGACACCGCCTCCGCCGGCCTTACCCACGACGGCCGCGCGCCGCTCTCTCCCGCGTACGCCTCGCCCGAGCAGCTGCGCGGCGACGCGCGCCTGAACCCCGCGTCCGACGTTTTTTCGCTCGGCGCGCTGGGATTTCAGCTGCTGACGGGGACGCGGCCGTTCACCGACGCGGACCGCGCGCGGATGGCCGCCGGGCTGGAGGTGCCCGTCCCCGCCCTGCGCGCGCGAAACCCGCAGGTGCCGGAAGAGGTGGAGCAGGTCATCCGCCGCGCGCTGGACGCCGATCCCGCCAACCGCTTTCCCCAGGCCAGCGCCCTGGCCGACGCGCTGGAGGGCCGGCTGCGGCGCATCGCCGACTCGCCGCTCGGCGCCGTGGTCCCCGCCGCCGCCGGCGCGCTGGTGGACGACGACCGGACCATGCTGGCGGATTCGGACCGCACCGCCTTCGCGGGCGACGACGACCGCACCATGCTGGCGCCGCCGCTCCCCGTCCGCGCCACGCCCTCGCGTCCGCTGCCGGAGGTGCGCGCCGCCACGCCGGTGATGACCCCGCCGCGCCGCCGGCAGGTGGCGGAGCAGCGCACCGGCATCCATCCCATGGTCTGGGTGCTCCTGCTGGCGGTGGCGGCGCTGGCCGGCTTCCTCATCTTCCAGCAGATGAACCGCCGCTCCGCCGTCGGCCCCGTGGCGGCGGACACCACGGTGGTGGATACGGCCAAGCAGGACACCATCGACAACACCGACGCGCTGGCGCTCAGCATGGAGGGGCTGCGCTTTCTGAACGCCGGCGACCCCGCCATGGCGCTGGATTTCTTCCGGCGCGCCAGCGAGATCGACCCGCGCAACGCAGAGTACCGCGACCAGATGGCCGTGGCGCTGATCCGCCAGGGGCGGCACGCGGAGGCGGCGCAGCTGCTGGAGTCCACCATCCGCATCGACCGGCGCTACGACCTGCTGTACAGCCACCTGGCCGAGGCGCGCCTGGCGCAGGGCGACACGGTGAGCGCCATCCGGGCGCTGGAGGATTTCGTCGAGATCACCCAGAGCGCCGCCGACCGCGACCGCGCCATGCGAATGCTGCAGTCGCTGCGCTCGGCCCCGCCGCCGGTGCTGCCGGTGCCCGGGCAGACCACCGACACCGTCGTGACGACCACGACGACGGACGTGGACACGTTCAGGCCGCCTCCGCGCCCCGCCCCGCGCGACAGCATCCGCATCGGCTTTCCGCACTGACGTTGCAGTACGCGGTGGCGGTGCGCGGCTCCGGGCACGTGGAGCTGGCGGCGTACGGGCTGGCGGACGCCGAGCACCAGGTGGAGAAGGAGATCCGCGCCCTCTGGCCCGACGCCGCGGCCGTCGACGTGACGGACGTGGCGCGGATGGACGAGGCCTCGCGGATCGTGGAGGAGTTCCGGGTGCGCTACCGCGTCCGCGGCCTGGTTACGTTGATGGCGGATACGGAGGTGGAAGCGCGAAAGGCGGCCCTGCGGCGGATGCGCGACCGCTTTCTCGGCAGCCGCTTCGAGCGGATCACGTGGGAGGTGGTGTAGACATCGTTCCGGGTTCACCTGCGGAAGGATCACGCGGAGGAGAGGACGCGGATGAGGGCATCCCTCGCGTCCTCTCGCTTTTCCTCCGCATCCTCGGCGTGATCCTTCTTTCAGGGCACGTAGCTGACCCCGAAGTACGCCGTCAGGTCGTTGCGGTAGCCTCCGTCCAGCCCGTACGCGGCGCCGGCCAGAAGCCGCATCCCCGGGCTCGCCGCCGCGCGGAACGAGGGGACTGTGAGCACGAATTCCGCGCCGACCACGCGCAGCCACCGCTCGTACGCAGGGTCCGTGGTCCCGCCCCAGAAGTACGGCGTCACCAGCCCCAGCGTGGTGCTCACGCGATAGGTAAGCAGGTCGCGGCCCTCCAGTGCCCCCCAGCGCAGCGCCGGCATCGGCAGTCGCTGGCCGAGGATGGCGTCGTCCACCAGCAGCGTCGCGGGGCCGCCGACCGTCCACTGCTCCCACCGCGGCGCGCCGCCGCTCACCCGCCCCATCGCCGCCTCCGCGCGCACCCCCAGCCCGCCCCACCCCGCCCCGAACGCCGTGGTCACCAGGCCGCGGCCCCAGCGCTCGCCCAGCGTCTCCCCCGCGGCGCCGGTCAGCATCAGCACGCCGGACGAGTACGCCGCGCCCGCCCGCCGGCCGTCCGTGGCGTAGTATCGGCCGAACGCGAGCACCCGCTGGCCGCGTTCGCCCTCCACCAGGTCCAGTTCCCCCGCGGAGGCCCCCAGCCGCCACTCCTGCAGCCGCCGCCCCGCGCTCCACGCGTTGCGCGCCATCAGCGCCGCGCCCGCGTAGCGCGCGTCGCGGCCCGCGCGGCCGTACGCGGGCAGGCGCGAGGGGTCGTGCGCCAGGTAGAACGCCTCGCCCGCGATCGTCGGCCGCATGCCGCGCCACACCGCGGCGAGCGAGGCGCCGCGCTCCATCCCCCGGTCCCCCCACGCCCCCTGCGCCGCCACCGCCAGCCGCCCCACCGGATCGGCGTTGTAGAGCAGAAGGCCGCCCGAGGCGCCGTCCGCGTTCGCCGCGCCCAGCGGCAGCACGCGCGTCCACCGCGGCCCCAGCCCGTACCCGCCCCCCGCCGGCACCGGGCCGCGGGGAAAGGTGTCCGGCACCGCGGCCGCCACCCGCGGGACGGCGGGGGCGAGCGCCGCGGGAAGGTTGACGGTGGGGCCGGGGCGCGCGCTGTCGGGATGGATGCGGTGCAGGTCCAGCCCGCCCGCGTGCAGAGAGAGGAAGTAGACGCCGCCCGTCGTGCGGTCCACCTCCGGCGCCACCGCCGCCCCCGTGACCCGCGTCAGCGGCGCCGCCTCCCCCAGCCGCGGGTCCACCCGCACCAGGTTGGCGATCCCGCCCGCCTCGCTGACGGCCACCAGCCCCGCCCCGTCCGCCGTAAAGACCGGATCGTACGCGCTCCCGCGCGGGTCGTCGTACACCACCCGCGGCGGGCCGTCGGCCGTGTCGATCGTCACCAGCTTCCAGCGCCCCCCCTCCTGCATCGCCGCCGCGATCGCCGCGCCGTCGGGAGAAAAGCGCGGGTGGTCGAAGACCAGGTCCGGCGCGCCGGCCGCGAGCGGCGTGATCCGGCCGCCGCGCAGGTCCACCATCACCAGCCCGCAGAAGCCTTCGCGGCACTGCACCGCCACCGCGCGGCGCCCGTCCGGCGCGGGATCGGCGCCGCGGATGGAGGCGCCGTGCGTCACCCGGCGGACGGTGTTGCGCCGCCAGTTCCACACGAACAGGTCCTGCCGCGTGGCCCCGCCGCCGATGGGCACTGGGCGGGTGACCAGCACGTCGTCGCCGTTGGGGAGAAAGCGCGGGTCCTCGTACGGCAGCCCGTCCGCGGGGCGCAGCGTGGCCAGCGCGGCACGGGCCCGCGGATGGACGCGGATGGCGGGGACGTCCTCCGGGTCCCGCTCCAGCAGCCGGCGGCGCTCGGCCTCCTCCGCGCTGTCGGTGGCGGCTTCGGACGTACGCCAGACGACGATGCGGCTGAACGCGGCCGTCGAGCCCCGCAGCGTGACCGCCAGGTGCGCGCCGTCCGCCGAGACCGCGGGGTCGCCGGTGCCCCACGCCAGGCGCTGCACCGTGTCACCCGCGACCAGCCCCGCCTCCGTCAGCCGGCGGCGCGCCTCCAGCGCGTAGGCGGTCACGTCCACGGTAAAGAAGCCGTACATCTCCTGCGGCGTGCCGCCGTAGACGCCCGCGAACGCCTGCTCGAACGAGCGGCCCTGGCGCGCGCTCATCCTGCGCCACAGGTGCACCAGGCTCTCGTCGCCGCGGCGCTCGGCCAGCCACTCCAGGAACGCCGACCCCGCCAGGTACGCCATCCCCCCCGCCTGGTACGGCCCCGTCTCCGCGCTCAGATGGCCGTAGGAGGGCAGGCGGCCTTCGATGGCCCATTGCCGCAGCACCGCCGCGCGCGCGACGCCATGGGGGCGCCCGCTTCCGGTCAGCCGGCCCTCCACGTACGTCGCGTATCCCTCCTTCACCCAGCGCGGCGAGTCCGTCAGCGGCCCCACGCCGCGCGGGTCGATGACGGACATCAGCCGCGTGAACGGGTTGCGGCTGGGGCGCGTGAGGTGGGCGATGTGGACGAACTCGTGGACGAGAAGCTGCTCCACGAACGAGCGCGTGTGGCCGAGGGTCGACCGCGCTTCCGGCGGCGTGGGATACAGGAGGATGTAGGGGGTGCGCAGAAAGCTGAACGCGCTGCCGTTGGCCTCGCCCGCGGGGTTGTCGATGACCACGGTCACGCGTTGCGCCGGGGCGCTCCCCACCGTTGCCGCCACCACGGAGCGGATGCCTTCCAGCCGCGACACCACGTCGCGCGTCCAGGTCTCCAGCTCCGTGGGGTAGTGCACGTCGAAGTGCTCCGTCCGCATGGAGCGCCATTCCAGCCACGGGCGGGTGGTCTGCGCGCGGAGCGGCGGCGCGAGCGCGAGGGCGGACAGCGCCGCGAACAGCAGCAGGCGACGGATCATGCGGATGCGGTCAGGTGGGTCGGCGGACGGCAGGCTGCGCGCGCATTACCCGGCGACGTGGAGGCGTGTTTCACGGAGACGTGGGATCAGGCGTGGATCCGGGGGATCGGGGATCGGGGATCGACGAAATGGATCGAGCTGCGTCCGACGGGGCCCCCTCCCCCCGGCCCCCTCCCCCGCTGTCGCGGGAGAGGGGGAGAATTCGATCCCGCTTCGACGGGCTTCGGCACGAGCACATCACTCCGCCAGCACGACAAATTGTCATTTCGAAGGAGGCGCAGCGCGGAACCTGCCCTCGCACCGAACCATGGCGCCGACTGAGGAATCTACTCTCGGGCTGTTCGAAATCCGACGATCTGCCCGGCTGCCCGGCACTCGCCCCAACCTGTCCGCGCAGGTGGACGTCGCGTTTTCCCAGCCGCGAATTCATTCGCCGGGGGGCGGGTCGCGGTGTTCGAGGCGGCGCCCCGGTCAATCCGCCACGACGTGCGGCTGAAGCTGCGCGAGCACCGCGGCGGTGTCATCCGCGACGATCAGGACGAGGTCGCCGTCCTCCATCATCTCCAGCCCGCGGGCGACGGCCTCCGGCTCCGACAGCACCGTCTCCCACCGCTCCGGCGGCAGCCCGCCCTCCTGCAGCCCCTCGCCGATCAGCCGGGCCACGTCTCCCGCCGGCCTGCCCCGCAGGTACTTCGGATGCTCCTTGGCGATCACGTAGTCCAGCCCCGACGCAGCGCGTCCCAGCTCGCGCAGGTCCTCGTCCCGCCGGTCGCCGGGCATGGTGACCAGGCCGATGCACCGCCGCGCCCCCGACCTCCGCGCGAAATCCGCCAGCGCGCGCACCGCGGCCGGGTTGTGCGCGTAGTCCACCACCACGCGGCCGCGCGCCGTCCGCAGCACGTTCATCCGCCCCGGCGTGGTGATGCCGGAGGGGAGAAACGTGGCCAGCCCAGCGCGGATCTCCTCGATCCCCAGCCCCTGCGCGTGCACGGCCGCCACCGCCGCCATCACGTTCTGCACCTGGAAGCGCGCGGCGCCGCCCAGCGTCAGCGGCACCTCGTCCGCCGCCACCAGGGGGACGCGCTCGCCGCCGCGGCGAAGGACGATCGTCTCGCGTCCGCCCCCGTCCTCCACCACCACCGCCGTGCCGCCGCCCGCCAGGTGCTCCGCGACCGTTCTGCTCCCCGCGTCCAGCGAGAACAGCACCACCTCGCCCGGCGTGCACGCGCGCATCCGGAGCACCAGCGGGTCGTCCGCGTTCAGCACGGCGTGGCCGCCGGGCTTTACCGAGGCGGGGATGAGCGCCTTGACGTCCGCCAGCTGCTCCACCGTGTGGATGCCGCGCATCCCCAGGTGGTCGGGGGTCACGTTCATCACCACGCCCACGTCGCAGGCATCGAAGCCCAGGCCGGAGCGCAGGATGCCGCCGCGCGCCGTCTCCAGCACCGCCACCTCCACCCGCGGGTCGGAAAGGACGATGTCGGCCGCCAGCGGGCCGGTCAGGTCGCCCTCCATCAGCAGGTGCTCCTGGTGGTAGACGCCGTCCGTGGTCGTGAACCCCACGCGCCGCCCCGTCTGGCGGAAGAGGTGCGCGATCAGCCGCGTGGTCGTCGTCTTTCCATTCGTCCCCGTCACCACGATGACGGGAATGGTGGATTCGCTCCCCGGCGGATAGAGCATGTCCAGCACGGCGCCGGGAACGTTGCGCGGCGTGCCCTCGTCCGGGTCCGTGTGCATCCGGATGCCGGGGGACGCGTTCACCTCTATGATGGCCGCGCCGTTCTCGTCGAAGGGGACGGAGATGTCGGGCGTCAGCACGTCCAGCCCGGCGATGTCCAGCCCCACCGCCGCCGTCGCGAGTTCGCACAGGCTGGCGTTGCGTGGATGGATCTCGTCCGTGCGGTCGATGGAGGTGCCGCCGGTGGAGATGTTGGCCGTCGCACGCAGGTGCACCGTCTCCCCCGCGGCGGGAACGGAGTCGAACGTCAGGCCGCCGCGGGCGAGATGGCGCTCCGTGAGCGCGTCCAGCGGCAGCGGCATCAGCGTGTGCGCGGGACGGGAAGCGTCGCGCCTGGGGTCGTGGTTCACCTCTTCCGCCAGCGCGCGGATGGTGCGCCGCCCGTCTCCCACCACGTGCGCCGGCACCCGCTCCGCCACCGCCACCACGCGCCCGTCCACCACCACCACGCGGTGGTCGCGGCCGCCCACCCAGCGCTCCACGATCACCGTCGGGTGCTCGGCCACGGCGATAGGCCAGGCGGCGCGCACGTCGTCTTCCGTGTCCAGCCGGCCGCTGATCCCGCGGCCATCGTTGGCGTCCAGCGGCTTCAGGAGCACGGGAAAGCCCAGCTGCGCCGCGATCTCCAGCGCCTCCTCCACCGTGTGGGCCACGTCGCCCCGCGGGACGGCGAGGCCGATGCGGTCCAGCAGGCGCTTGGTGCGGTCCTTGTCGGAGGTGATGTCGGTGGCGATCACGCTGGTGCGGTCCGTCATCGTCGCGTCGATGCGGCGCAGGTTGCGGCCAAGGCCCAGCTGGACCACCTCCTCGCCGGGCGCGCGCCGCACCGGGATGCCGCGCCGCCGCGCCTCCGCGATCAGCACCGTCGTCGTGGGCCCGGGATGGGCCTTGAGATAGACGGCGTGCAGCTCGTCCACCACCCGCTCCGTCTGCGGATGGTCGCCGCGCAGGCAGGCGCGCACCAGCGCCGCGGCCTCGTGCACCGCCTCGATCCCCAGCTCCGCCTCGCTGTATCCCACCACCAGCACCGGCGGCTCGTCCACCCCCTGCTCCACCACCCGGCTGAACGACGCGGGCCCGCCGGCCAGCCGCTGCAGCTCCATCGCCGCGTGCCGCACCGCCTCCGGCCATGATGCCGCCGCCTCCAGCGGCCCCGAGCCCGGCAGCGCCGCGCGCAGGCGATCCGCGAACCCCGGCACGTCCGCGGGGGACGAGACGCCGAGCTCTCCCATCACCACCTCGCACGCCACCACGGGCTGGGGCGACCACAGGTTGCGGCCGCGGAGGGCGCGCACGCCGCGTACGCGAAGGTCGCCGGCGAGCTGCGCGGCGGATGCTGCGGAAGTGGGTTCGATCATGGCGCCGGGAGGAGGAATCAAGCCGTTCCTGTCTGGATGGAGCGCATGCAAGGCCGCGGCCTCCGGGTGGGGAGGCCGGGTTTTCCGTCGATCTTTCCGGGTGGACTTACGGATGCGCGTCGTCGCGCGGCGATGCGGGCTGGGCGGCGGGATCCGCGCGCTGCGTGGGGCGCGGGCGCTCGGCGCAGTCGATGCGGCGCGCGTACCGGCGCTCCGTGTGCGCCCCGCTCGCCTGCTTCGGCTCCGGGGGGTCCTGGGGCGTGTCGTGGCTGTTCATGCGGGAACCGCGCGGGCTGGGTGGGAGGCACCGACCGAGTGTGCCGAACGACCCGCACGGGCCATGCCGCACCGGGAACAGGAGCGCGGATTCAGCCGCGCGTCTAAGTGCTGGGTTGACAATAATTTATGGTTGATGTAGATTCGTCGCACTTCGACATGACAGAGAGTTCCTCTGTTTGAGCCGATATCTTTGAAGCCGGGGACTGATCCTGCAGCGGACGTGGAGTCTTGACGGACACCGCGGAGAACTGTGGGGATGTCACCCATCGATACTCACGTATCTGGCTTCAAACACAGCTCTCTGTTGTGTCCTGGTCGCGGGGTGGAGCAGCCTGGTAGCTCGTCGGGCTCATAACCCGAAGGTCGCGGGTTCGAATCCCGCCCCCGCTATGTGTGATTCCGAAGCGCCTCCGTACCGATATCCGGCACGGAGGCGCTTCGCATTCAGGGAAGAACATGGCACGCGGAGGAGCAGAGAGGTAGAAACAGAGGGCGGCCGATGCCTTCCTCCGCTTCTCTGCCCCTCTGCTGCTCTGCGTGAATGCCGTTCAGGGGGCTTGCGCATGCACGGGCGCCGGTGGTTTTGTTGTCGTCATGCTCACACGCACTCTCGCTCTCGCCGCCTTGCTCGCCGCACCGGCAGCCTGCCAGCCCGCACGCATGCCGCAGCCCGCTCCGGATGACGCCGCGCTGCAGATGATCGTCGTAACCACCGCGGACTGGGACGCGGTGGATGCCACGCTGCGGCGCTACGAGCGCGACGCTCCAGGCGAGGCGTGGCGCGCCGTCGGCGGTGCGATCCCGGCGGCGGTGGGGCGGACGGGGCTGGCGTGGGGCGACGGCATCCATCCCGGGCCCGGGATCGAAGGGCCGCGGAAGCGCGAGGGGGACGGAAAGGCGCCGGCCGGCATCTACCGCCTGAGCTCCGCGTTCGGCTACGCGCCGGCGGCGGAGACGGGGTGGATCCGCCTGCCGTACGTGCAGACCGACGCCAGCACCGAGTGCGTGGACGATTCGCGGTCGCGCTTCTACAACCGCCGCGTGGACCGCGATACCATCCCCCGGCCGGACTGGACCAGCCACGAGGAGCTGCGCCGCGCGGACGAGCTGTACCGCTGGGGCGTGTGGGTGGACCACAACTCCAACCCGCCGCGGCCCATGCGCGGCTCGTGCATCTTTCTGCACGTGTGGGCCGGCCCCGGCGTGGCGACCAGCGGCTGCACGGCGATGGCGGAAGGCGACCTGCGCGAGGTGCTGGCGTGGCTGCACCCGCGGGCCCGGCCCGTGCTGGTGCAAGTTCCCGCGGCGCAGCACGAGCGGCTGCGGGGCGCGTGGGCGCTGCCCTGAGCCGCGCCGCCAGCGGTTTTCGGACCCCGCGTGTCAGTAGGACGGCATGACCGACGACGTGGCCCTGCTCGTGGAGCGCGCGCTGGGGGGCGACCCCGACGCCGCGGACCGGCTGGTGCGGCTCCACATGGGTGCCGCATACGCCGTGGCGTTGGCCGTGACCCGCAACCCGCACGAGGCCGAGGACGTGGCGCAGGACGCGCTGGTGCTGGCGCTGGAGCGGCTGGCCGAGTGCCGCGACCCGCGCAAGTTCGGCGGATGGCTGGTCCGCATC
>DASUVG010000141.1:0-10499 GCA_036379135.1 Longimicrobium sp. | reverse complement strand
GCGCGGAACCGGCCCCTTCGTGCTGCTGGCGAGGTCCTTCGGTCGGCGCGCCGGGTTCCCGATCAGGGCAAGGTTCAGCGCGGCGCCTCCCTCAGGAAGTCATGCACTCTATTGCCGGATCTGGTATGAGGCCCTGATTTTCGGATCCGAAAAGAAGAGCGTTGACTTCCTGAGGGAGCGCACCACGTGCAACCAGAAGTCACACAACAGATTGCGCGCGACCGAAGGACCTCCTCTAGGCTGCGCATGGGCCGGATCAGGGCACATCACCAGCCCCGTCGTTCTGCTGGCGAGATCCTTCGGTCGGCGCAAGAGTGCAGCGTACAGGCAAGCTGCGAAGCGGCGCCTCCCACAGGAAGTCGATCACGGTGGAACGTGAGCAACGCCCTCTCAGGAGATACCGTTCTTCCGGTACGGACTCAACCGTTCGGCGCGAACAGGTCCACGCCGTTGCCGTCGGGGTCGTGCAGCACGGCGTAGCGCTGGCCCCAGAACGCGTCCCACGGCGGCTTGTGGCCGTGGTATCCCAGCGACACCAGCCGCTCGTACGCCGCATCCACCTCCGCCGGGCCGCCGCAAAGGAACGCCAGGCCCATGCGGTGGCCGCCGCTGGGCGGCTGCCAGTCCGCGTCGAACGAGCGGACCACCTCCACCGTGTCCCACAGCACCCGCATCCCGCCGGGCAGCGTTGCCTCTACGTGCGGCTCGCTCTCCGCGCCGGGCTCGATCTCCAGCCCCAGCTCGCGGTAGAACGCCAGCGAGCGCGCCATGTCCTGCACCACGATCCCGATCGCGTCCAGCCTGGGCTTCATCCGCGGTACGCCTCCGTCTGATTGTGTCGGTCCGGATCCATCGGCTTCGATCAGCGCCTTGAGCTTTGCCAGGTCGGCGTAGACGAGCGCGGCATCCTCGTCGAGCTGCGCATCCGTCCACCCGTCCTGCCGCCGGAGCGTAAAGGTGAGCACGCTCCCGGCGCCGTGCGGCACCACGCGCATGGGGTTGTGGATCTCCCCGCCCGGCAGCGTCACCCAGTGGTCCAGCACCCCCAGCGCGTTGGGCGGGGCAAAGCGCACGGGCACCGGCCCCTCCGCCGTGTGCATGATCCAGTGGCCGCCCGCCGGCGTGATGGCGTGCCCGAAGTTGGGCGCCCAGCGCGGCAGGTTCCGCGGCTCCGCGACGAACGCGTATACGCGCTCCGCCGGGGCCTGGATGCCCGTGTGAAGGATGCGGACGTCGCTCATCGCCACTGACCCTGCCGTTTCCGTGTGAACCGTTGCGCGAGTGATGAAGGTAGCGCGGGCGCGCATCCGCCGTATTGAACAAATCGGACGTGTTTACGGGGCGGATCAGCGGACGTCGAAGAGGCCGGCCATCTGCAGCGCGGAGCCGGCGCGGGCGAGAAGGGCGGCGGGGGTGCTGCCGGCCAGGTCGCGCACGTCGCGCGTCATGTGCGGCTGGTCCGCGTACCCCGCGCGCAGCGCCAGCGACGACAGGCTGGCGTCCGCCCCCGCCGCGCCCGCGAGCGCCAGCAGCCGCTGCAGGCGGAGGATGCGGTGCAGCGTCTTGGGCGTGTAGCCGGCGGCGGAAAGAAGGCGCCGCTGCAGCTGCCGCGGGCTTACGTACAGCGCACGGCCCAGCTCGTGGACGCGCCCGTGTGGATGCGCCGCCAGCCACCGCACCGTGCCGCGCACCACCCCGTCCGGCGGCGGCGCATCCGCCAGGTGCCGCGCCAGCAGCGCCCCCGTCACGGCCACTTTGTCTACTAACGCGGCGCGGTCCGCCACCGCGCTGGAGAAGGCGCGGGCCAGCGCCGGCGCCACGTCGCGCAGGGGGACGTGCAGGTCGCGCAGCTCGCTCGCGTCCACCCCCAGCACCCCCGCGCACCACCCGGGGCGAAAGCGCGCGCCCACCACCTGCGTCCCCGGCGCCACCCGCGCCACCTGCGCGCGCGTGGCCGGCCCCGCCACCACCGGCTCCCCGTCGTTCACCCACAGGATGTCGACGCACGCGTCCGGCAGCACCGGCTGCGCCAGCTCCACGCCGCCGGGCGCGGACTCGTGGCTCCACAGGCAGACCAGCGACTCGCGCAGCGCGGCCGGCGGCGCATCCTCGCGGTACGCCTGCGGCGGCGCGGGCGCCTCGGTCGGCTTCGCGGGCATCGGCCTACGCCGCGTAATCGGTGGATGGACGGATGCGCATCCCCATCTTTCACCCGTCATCGGCGCGAAGCAACGGTGGATGATGGATGACCCGGGTGCGAGCGCGCAGAGGAGCGCTACAGCTTCGTCCGGAACTCGAAGCACTCGATGCCGAAGCCCTCGCGAAAGTAGAAGCGGTGCGCGCCCTCGCGGGTGGTGCGCGAGATCAGCTGCAGCTCCGTGCATCCCTCCCGCCGCCCCTCCGCCTTGAGCCAGTCCAGCAGCGCCTTGCCGTAGCCGCGCGACCGCGCTCCCTCGTCCGACACCAGGTCGTCCAGGTACAGCAGGCGCCCGCAGTACAGCATGGTCATGTACCGGTAGCCCGCCACCGCGCGCACTGCGCCGCCATCCGTGAGCGCCGCAAGGCGATAGCCGTCGCTGGCCATCATCGCGCGCACCGTGGGCACGTACTCCTCGCGCGTCAGGTGCGGCCGCAGCTGCCGCATCACGTCGTACGTCGCCGCGATCTGCTCGTCCGTCTCCGCGATCTCGATGTTCATCAGGATTGGGTCGATGGGGGATGATGGAGACGACAGACGGTCCGTCCGCGCCGCGAATCTGTCATCCGGGGGAGCGCCGCACCGCACCCGGCCGATGCACCCGGCCGATGCACCTGGCCGTGGCGCGACCGTGGAATCAATCTACTGTCTACTCTCCCTTTCCTCGTGGCCTGTCGCCGCACCCCGCGCTGGCCCTATCCGGCGGCTGCGCAGCCGAACGTACGGAGCGGCTGCCGCGCCCGGCCTCGCGCGATCCGACGCCAGATTCCTGGGCCCTGCGACCTGCCGCGCGAGGGGCAAAGGGCAGCGTGGCCGGGCCCTGGAAGGACCGTCCGCGTCATCCTGCGCCGGGTGCGCGCAGCGCTCGACGACGGATCGCCCGAGTTCGCGATCATCCGGAAAGCGGGGAGCACCGGCTGGTGCTCCCCGCTTCTCATCGACCGAAACGAACGCCTCCATCCGCCACGCCGTCAGGCTTGGGCGAGGGCCGCATCCACCGCCGCCAGGAACTGGTCCACGTCGAAGGGCTTGGTCAGGTAGTCGTGCGCCCCGGCCGAGCGCAGGCGCTCCACGCGCCGGGTGGTGGCGTCGGCGCTGATCACCAGCACGGGGATGTGCCGGGTGCGCTCGTCCGCGCGAAGCTCGTTCAGCACCACCTCGCCGGACACGTCGGGAAGGTGCAGGTCCAGCAGGATGAGGTCGGGCCTGTGCTCGCGCGCCAGCTGAAGCCCCAGACGCCCCTGCAGCGCGGGGATCAGCTCGATCTCCGGCCGGTCGTAGAGAATGGTCTCCACCAGGTCCAGGTTGGCGAGGTTGTCCTCCACGTACAGGATGGTCCTGGCGGGCCGCTCGATCCGCTCCGGCCGCGGCGCGTCCGTCCGGCCGGGCTCCAAGCGCGTGCGCGGGCTTTCCGTCAGGGGGAGGTCCACCCAGAAGGTGCTTCCCTCGCCCACGGCGCTCTCCACGCGAAGCTGCCCGCCCATCAGCTCCACCAGCTTTCTGGACAGCGCCAGCCCCAGCCCGGTGCCCTCCACGCCGGAGCGCTCCGCGCCCAGCCGCGAAAAGGCGACGAACAGCTCGCCCAGGCGGTCGGCGGGAATGCCCGGGCCGGTGTCGCGGACGCCGATGGCCAGGAACGCGCTGCCGTCCGTGCCCGCGGCGGGCCGCGCCAGGAGCTCGACCGTCCCGCCGGCGTGGTTGTACTTGATGGCGTTGGAGAGCAGGTTCAGCATCACCTGCATGAGCCGCTGCTGGTCGGCGCGGACGTAGGCGTCGGTGCCGTGCGGGGCGTACAGGGCCAGCTGCACCGGGCGCTGCTCGGCCGTGGGGCGCACCAGCGCCAGCGCCTCGTTCAGCAGCGTGGCCGCGTGCACGGGCTCCAGCGAGAGCTGCTGCTGGTTCGCCTCGATCCGGGCGATCTCCAGCACCTCGTTGATCAGGTTCAGCAGGTGGCGTCCGGCCTTGAGGATGTGGTCCACGCTCCGGGCCTGCTCCGGCGGAAGCCCGTACCGCTGCAGCAGCTGCCCGAATCCCAGGATGCTGTTCATGGGGGTGCGCAGCTCGTGGCTCATGCGCGACAGAAAGTCGCTCTTGGCCTCGTTGGCCGCCTCGGCCGCTTCCTTGGCCTCCTCCAGCGCCTGCTCGAACCGCTTGCGCTCGGTGATGTCGCGCACCATCCAGATGCGCCCGTACACCTCTCCTTCGGCACTCCGCAGCGGCGACGAGTAGCGGTCCAGCACGCGTCCGTCCGCCAGCGCCACCTCGTCGCGGTACACGGTCTCGAAATCCTCCCGCAGCCGCGCGATGGTGTCGCGGTACGCTTCCGGGTCCCTGGCCTGCGCGGACGCGAACTGGAACATCTCCACGCAGCGCTCCGGCGCCTGCAGCTCCTCGGGAACGTTGAAGATCTCGGCGTAGCGCCGGTTCATGCTCAGCACCCGGCCCTGGTGGCTGACCAGGATGCCGTCGATGGCCACGTGGTTCTGCGCCTGCAGGAGCGTGGTCTGAAAGCGCAGGGCGTCTTCCGCGCGCCGGCGCTCGGTGATGTCGGTCATGAAGCCGGCGAACACCTTGCGCCCGCCCGATGTGTACTCGCCGAAGTTGATCTCCACCGGGAACTCGGTCCCGTCGCGGCGCATCGCGGGGACCTGCACCCCCCGCCAGGGAATGCTGCGCTCCCCCGTCAGCAGGTAGCGGCGGGTACCCCGAAGGTGGATCTCGCGAAGCCGGTGGGGCATCAGCACGGTGAGCGGCTTTCCCACCATCTGGTCCGCCGTGTACCCGAACATCCTGCAGATCGCGGGGTTCACGGCCAGGATGGTGGAGGTGGCGTCGATGATCACCACGCCGTCCGGATCGGCCTCCACCAGCGCGCGGGACCGCTGCTCGTTCTCCGCGAGCACGGCGTTGGCCGTCCGCGCGTCTTCCAGCTGCCGCTCCAGCTCGGCGACGCGGGCACGCAGCTGCTCGGCGTCCGGCAGCCCGGTGTCGGCAACGGGTGGAGTGAGGTCGGTTTGGCTCATGGCTGCGATCGCGGGCGCTGCGGAAGGCTGCGGTACTGCGGGGCTGGATCGCGCCGGTGCATCGATCCGGGAGGCATCTCTGCGGACCGCCGCGGACGTGCACCCGCGTGCACCCGCGGGCGCCCGCCTCGGGCGAGGCTGAAGGATACGAGCGCCGCGGTCCGGGAACAAGCACGCCTTTCGCGGCTTCGCGCGTACCCATCGCGAAGCTCCGCCTGCACGGGTGCGGGCGGGGCTTCGATTCGTCGGTGAGCGAAAGGTTCGATCCGCGGGGCCTCCCGGCGCGGGCCTGCCTGTAAAGCGTGCTTGACACCTCGGCGCGGCGTTCGAATATTTGGAGCGTGATCGATGGGAGGGGGCGTCGACGGGTGACCATGGGTGACTTGAGGGTCCAGGTGCGCAGGGCCAGGGAGGCGCGTGGCTGGACGCAGGGCGAGCTGGCCGCGCGGGTCGGCGTGAGCCGGCAGACCATCAACTACCTCGAGCAGGAGCGGTACACGCCCTCGGTGCTGCTCGCGCTCAGGCTGGCGCGGGCGTTCGGGTGTGCGGTAGAGGACCTTTTTGCGCTTCAGGAGGATGCCGATGCTGACGGTGCATGAAGACGAGAGGCAGAAGGGAGTGGCGCTGCGGGCGGGCTATCATGGCTTCATCGCGATGTTCCTGGCGGCGCTGGCCGTCGCCGGGGTGGGACTGTTCGTCCTGGAGAACGACGCGCTGGGGATCGGGGGGATGGTGATGGTGGCCGTCGCGGTCACGGTGTACCACGTCTCGTTGTGGCGGGGCGGGTGGTTCGAGTACGTACGGGAGGTGACCAGCCAGACGGCGGCGGCACGGACGCGGGCCCGACGGCAGGCGCTGCTGTCGGTCGGCGGCATCTGGGCATGGCTCACGGTCTGGAACTACGCCTTCGACGGCCGTTCGCTCCAGCGGTCGGTGCTCGGGAGCCTGGCCGGCGCGCTGGCGGTGGGAGCGCTGGCCTGGTGGTTCTATCTCCGGCGGCTGCGTTCCGAAGAATAGCCCAGCGGCCGCGGCGCCACCGCCCGCCAGACCGCCGCCCCGCCTGCTGAGCGAAACGAGGGGAGCACCGATGGTGCTCCCCTCGTCGTCACCCTCCCCGGCGGAATCCGCCGCAGCCCTCTCCTCCGCCTCGGCTTCGTTAGTACGCCAACGCGTCACCGAGTCCAGCGACAGGTTGATCAGGTCGCGACGATAGCTCCGCAAACGTGCCGGCGGCGAAGCCGATCAAATAAAGATGCGGTGTAAAATCCTAGATGGTACCTCAAAAATACGGAGGTTCGCAGCACCAGCCAAGACGCTGATCAAATAACCGTCAAATAAGATCAGGCCCAAAAGGGTACATACCGCGCATACTTCTTTCCTTGCGCCGGATCGTAGGCTTTGACCACCCCCTCCGCGATCGCATCTGCGATGATGCGGGACACGATGGCGCTATTTTTAGGGTCAATCCCGAAGCGCTCTCTCAAACTGGAGTTAGTCATCTGATTACGTTCCACATAGCGGAGGCACGCGTGCAGGTAGCAAGCACGAATCCGATCGGCTCTGTCCATCTCGCTGAACGGGCGGTGCCCAAAGAGCACCGTTCTCGTCGCGCCATCTGGACTTTCGAAGATTGGCGCCGGCAGCTGATACTCCTCCGTGAGTGACACCACTTTGTCTACGCCGGATCCCCGCTCCTCACAGACGCCGATCCGGCGCATGAATGCGGCCAGTGCCTCGTTGCGAGAGCGTGGAGGCGTATCCAAGAACCGATTTGTGCTCATCAGGGGAATGCCTGGATTCGTTATCTCCAGCCGGTCTTCAAACAGTTCAATCATCGGACCGCTTCCAGTCACCGAAAAATCTTGATGTATCAGAGCGTTTGCAACTAATTCTCGGATGGCACGTTCAGGATACATCGGCACCTCGCGACGTAGAGCCTTTCCGATCACCTCGTTTCTCGGTACGCGCGTATCGATAAAATCTATCAGTCTCTCGAATCCAGCAGCATACCCACGACGACCTGAGCGCTCCAAGATAGTTTTAAGCCGCCCCTGCCCTTCATAGATAATGACTCGAACCGCCTTTCGTGCGAGATTGCCAAAGTCGTTCAGGTTCTTTGCGAAAAGGATTCCACCCAAGTTCGTGATATCCCATCCCCCAGCAGGATTAGGAACTATCATGTCATCATCTGCAAGACGAGCAAGAATCGCGTCCCGATCAGACGGGAGCGGTAAGCCCAAGAGGTCAAAGTAAACCGGATAGTCAAGCCGCTCCAGCACCTCGGGGTCAGACAGACGTTCAATAGCTCGCAATTCTTCAAATGGAGTTTCATCGAAGATCCGCCACAACGCTCGCTCCATGTCCGGGTACTCCTTAAGCCGCTTACGATACGATCCAATCCGGATAAACTCGTCACCTTGGAACTGCGTCGGCCTGCTATGAGCGCGCGGAATTTCCAGCAGCACAACGGGCTTGCCTTCAATTTCGATCGGGAAAAATCGGAAATGTAAACGTGGGCTCAGTAGGCGAAGTAGCCAGCTTTCAAGATCTTCGTTGCCCTTTTTCGCTGTTGCCGGTTTGAAGTCCGTTCCGGTAATATCGTGTGTAGTATCTGAGACTCCCCAAACCATGTATGCATGTGCCTTACCATTCAGCGCGGCCGCGTTGCTGAGAGCCGACAGATACTGACCAATATCGTCTGGACTTGCGTTGTTTTCCTTGAATTCGAGCCAGGGCGTCTCTGTCGGGAGCTTTCGAAGCTCGTTTACTAACCCGGTCAAGTAATCAGACGCACGGGCAGCAGGAATAGTCATACGCCAGTCTCCAACATGGCATGGAAGCATTTGGACAGTACCTTCGTAGCTGTCGTCGTCTGCTGCCGGCGCCTCAGTCACCAATCCGTGCGTACCGCAGCGCTCGTACGTTCTATCAGTTGTACAGAGAATCCGCAACGAAGGAGTGTGCGGCCCAGGACCGTTCGTCTTGTCTTTTCCTCCACCACTGCAGCGATCAACCCGCCGCGACCGTCTCCTCCTCCGCTTTGGCGGCCACGTCGGTGCGCAGGTACACCTCGCCGCCACGCTGGCGGAACTCGGCGGACATGGCCGCCGCCCCCGGCTAGCGCTGGAGCCGGTACCCGGCTTTCCACACCGTGAGGATGTGGCGCGGATGTGCGGGATCTGCCTCGATCTTGCGGCGGAGCTCCGCGATGTGGGTATCGACGGTTCGGCTCTCGACGGCGGACCGATGGCCCCAGACCTCGCGGAGGAGGTCGACGCGCGAGGCCACCCGCCCGTTTCGCTGCAGCAGGGCGACGAGAAGATCGAACGCCTTGGGCGTGACGTTGACCGGGGTGCCTCCCACCATCACCCGCCGGCTCTCCACCTCCACCACCACGTCGCCAAACGACTCTCCGGGCGGATCCGCCCGGTCGCCGCGACTGTTGGGGCCGCCACGGCGCAGCAGCGCCTCGACGCGCGCAAGAAGCTCCATCAGGCCGAACGGCTTCACCACGTAGTCGTCCGCCCCCAGCCGGAATCCACGGACCTTGTCCACCTCTTCGCCGCGCGCCGACAGGATGAGGACCGCGGCGTCCACCCCCGCCGAGCGAAGCTCCGCAAGCACCCCGAAGCCGTCCAGGCCGGGGAGCATCAGGTCCAGCACGATCAGGTCCGGGCGAAACGCGCGCGCGGCCTCCAGGACGGCCGTTCCCTCGTGCACCGCCTGAACGGCGTACCCCTGCACCTCCAGGTTCATCTGCAGGCCCAGGGCAAGGTCCTGATTGTCTTCGACGACGAGGACTCGTTTCAAGGGATTCGCCGGTTCAGGGTGGCGCGACGAGCAGGGTGACCACGAACCGGGCACCGCCCCCCGGCCCGTCTTCCACGTGCACGGTGCCGCCCAGGGCGCTGGCCAGCTCACGAACGATCGTCAGGCCGATGCCGCTTCCTGTCGGGGAAGAGGGCCCGACGCCGTGGCGCTCGAAGGCCCGGAAGATCGTCTCGCGCGCGCGGGCGGGCACTCCGGGCCCCTGGTCGTCCACCCGCAGCAGGACGCGGCCGTCCTCGGCCGCCGCGCCGATGGAGATGGTCTGCCCGGCCGGGCCGTACTTCAACGCGTTGTCCAGCAGGTTCAGGATGATCCGCCGGACGGCGCCCCGATCGGCCCAGACCCGCGCCCCGGGCGGCACCTCGTTCACGATCGCCGCCCCGTGGGCCGCCGCGATGGGTGCCAGGCTGACCGCTGCATCGTGCGATTCCTGGTGCAGGTCGACCGATGCGAACGTCAGGTGCTCCTTGCGCTGATCCAGGCGCGCGAACTGGAGCACGTTCTCCACCAGCTCCGAGAGCCGGACCGCCTCGCGGTGCAGGATGGCGATGAACCGGTTCCGCTCTTCGTCCGACCGCGCCCTGCCGTAGCCCAGCGTCTCCGCGAACATGCGGATCTGGGCAAGCGGCGTGCGCAGCTCGTGCGAGACGCTGGTGACGAACTGCGATCGCATGGCGGTCAGGTGCATGGCGCGCCGCAGGTGGTAGAGCGCCATCAGGACCATGCCCACGGAGAGGGCGACCAGGCTCATCAGCGTGCTTGTCCACCCGCCGCTCTGGGAATTCGCCAGGCGCGTCCGCGCCGCGGGACGGAGAGAAACGCCGGTGAAGACGTGGCTTGGGCCCGGCGCGCCCAGCATATCCATCGCCATGGGGAGTATCCTCTCTCCCGGCGACGAGCTGTAGATCATCCCTCCGAATCGCGTGGACACCTCGACCACGAGCAGCGAATCGTTGGGGTGCGGGTCGGTGAGGACGGGCGGCAGGAGCGGCCTCCCCCGCATGACCCGCCGGAACGTCTCGTCGAGGATCGGCGCGCCGTCCGCGACGAATCCGTATCCACGCGCGGGGCGACCATCCGCACCCTCCACGACCCGGTAGGCCACCAGCGTCACGGTGCGGGATACGGTGAGGAAGAGAAGGGTTGGCTCGGACGCCTCATTACGAGAAGAAAAGGATTGCCGGAGCGCGTCCACCAGGAAGGCCCGGCTGGAATCCGGGAGGGGCGCCCCCGTCACCTCCAGGCCGGCCGCCGATGGAAAGTCCACGGCGAATGCCGTGCGGACGACCGGGGGGACGGGGCAGTCGCACGCCGCCAGCGCGGCCGGGTCCACCAGGATCGCCAGGTCCGGCGATGAGCCCCGTGGGCCGGCGGCGAGCGAAAGGATGGAGCTGGCGGCGCGGCGGACCTCGTCCTCCACGCGGCGCGAGAACTCCCACGCCGCGACGGCA
>DASUVG010000140.1:0-43458 GCA_036379135.1 Longimicrobium sp. | reverse complement strand
CGGAGCCGGCCTCCACGAACACCCGATGCGCGATCTGGCGAAGCCTGGGCCCGCGAGAAGGCCGGGGGCGTTCCCGCAGAAGTTCGCGCGAGGGGGACGGTTCGCGGGATCGCGCATCGGGTGAAGCCGGAAGGGTGGGCCGCGGGGCGCTGCGGCGGGAAAGGTGTTCCAGAAAAAAATGCGGATGGCCCCCTGCCGCGCTTCCATCCGGCTGCCGTTCCCGACGTCCTGAGGGAAGCGTGGTGCGCCCCGCCACGGCCGACGTGCGGGACACGGTGGTGCGCGTGGTGAGCTCGCCACGGCTTCCGGCGATGCGCGGCGTAACCCGGATCTACAATGAACCAAATGAGGGGATGCGGAGAAAACGAGGAAGGACGGCGATGCTCCGCGTCCTTGCTTCCTTCCTCCGCGGCCTATGCGTGAAAACCGCCCGCTTTCGGGATGCAGAAACGCCAGCGCGGCGGGGGAGCCACGCTGGCGTCGTTGATGGATGAGGATGGATGAAAGCGGCGTCCGTCAGTATCCGGGCGCGCCGGGAACGTACACGCGCTCCAGGCCGCCCACCACGTGCTCCAGGTCGGCGTCGTCCAGCTCCGGCGCGTCCGCCAGCGCCACCATGGGGATGGGGCGCGGCGCCGGCGCGGCGGAGTCCGGGCGGGGGACGCGGATGCGCTCCAGCAGGCTCACCCTACCACCTTCCGCAGACGTCGGTATCGGCGCCGCCGGCCACCTGCTCCAGGTCGTCCTCGTCCAGCTCCTGGCCCATGGACGGCAGCACGATCAGCGCGTCCAGCTCCCGCGGCCGCTCGATGAAGCGGATGCGGTAGTTGTGCGGCAGGATCACGCCGAACGCGTGGCGGATGGCGGCCGCCGGGTCCGCCAGCAGCCGCGTGCGGAACTCGCGGTCCGTGCTCGCGCGCTCGATGACTTCCCGGAGCAGGTCGTCGTTCTTGTTGGAGGCAGGCATCGGTGCAGTCCTGTGCGCAGGGGAATGAAAAGGGGGACGCGCTTTCCCGGGGCAACTCGGATGCCGGCCACCACCGGCCGAAAAACCCGCGTCCCGCCTGCATTTTCTCCAACCGGGGCACGAGCGGACACGCCGCTGCCGCGCCCGCGCTCTAGGGCGTAGAGGCGCACCTCTATCCCGCCACCTCCGCCTGGCGCACCCCGCCGCGGGCGCAGGGCTGGTGAAAGGCGAGAAGGTACGCCTTGGCCTGCGGCTCACGGCCGGGCTCGTGCACCAGCTTGATGCAGTTCACGCGGCGCACCAGCCAGCTGGGCCACAGCTCGTGCCGCAGCGTGCGCACCTCGTAGCCGGGCCACGCCAGCAGCGCGTCGCGCCGCTCGGGAAGGCACAGTCCGCACTCCACCAGCCGTTCCACGAACGCCCGCTCCACGATGCCGCCGCGCACCTGCGGCTTGCGCTCCAGCGTGTACTCCAGCCCCAGCCGCGGCAGCAGCGCGCCCTCCAGCACGTCCAGGTGCAGCATCCCCAGCTCCGGCGCCGCGCCGGCATCCACCGCCCCCAGCACCCGCGCCGTGTCGCGCGCCTCGTCCTCCGGCCACCCCACCTGGTCCAGCAGCGCCGGCACCGCCGCGGCGGGGACGCGCGACAGGTACACCCGCACCGCCTGCCGCGCCCGCGCCAGCATGATCCCCGCGTACGGCACCGCCGCGCCGGGCGGGCGGCGGCGCAGCACTCCGCGGATGCGCGCGCGCGACGCCGCGTCCATCCCCGCCGGCAGCAGCGGCGCCAGGACGGTCTCGATCAGCCCCTGCAGCCCCTCCGCGTCCATCGCCGCCGTGGCGTCGTCGTCAAAGGCCAGGAAGACGGAGGGGGAGGGCACGGGCGGGGCGCCGGGCGCGGCGGGGGCGTCCAGGTCCAGCTCCACCCACAGGTGCCGCACCAGCGCCCACCCGGGGTCGCGCGCGTCCAGCCACGCCGCGCACAGCGCCGACACCGCGTCCCACGCCGGCCCCCCGCCCCGCAGGTGCCCCCGGTCGATGGCGGGGTTGCGGCCGGCCAGGATCTCCGCGCCGGCGCGCTCCACGCGAAAGATCAGGTCCACCGGGTCCGGCCCGCCCTGCAGCCGGCACTCCAGGTACGCCGCGCGGGTGAGCGCCGCCGGAATGCGCCCGGCCACCCAGATCACCCGCTCCCGCGCCGCGTCGGGGACCAGCGCCGGGGCCGCGTGGCGCGCGGCCAGCCCCAGCGTTCCGGCCAGGGGAAAGCGCCCCGCGCCCCGCGCGCGCGCCGCCGCCGGGCTCACGCCCCCTCCCTTTCGCCGGGCGCCGGCCGCAGCACGGCGCGCGGAGCGGAAAGCCCCTCATCAGGAACGTTGACAGCCCGCCTGCGCCATCGTATCGTAGCAAACGCTTCACGACGCAATTCCTCCAGGCTCGCAGACCCCACCGGCCGGACCGCGCCATTCTCCGTCGCTTTCGCACCGGCAACGGAGACAGGGCGCCCCCGCGGCGCCATTTCGCGAGGCACGTCCCGGCCCCACCGTCCGCGCTGCGCGGGCGGGCGAACCCGCGGAACGCGCGCCTCCCGGTTTCCCCCTCGGAAGACCCTTCCGTGATCCAGCGGTCCCCTGTCGTCGGCGTGGACGAGACGGAGCTGGCCCGGCGCATCCGGCTGATGTCGCTGGAGCGCTGGGGCGAGCGCCGCGAAACCCTGCTCGTGGGGCAGCACGCCTCCATGCTGGCCCTGCAGGAGCGGGTGCACCGCTTCGCCCAGGCCTCGGGCCCCGTGCTCATCACCGGCGAGACGGGGACGGGGAAGGAGCTGTTCGCCCGCTCCATCTACCTGCTCAGCACCCGCTCGCGAAAGCCGTTCTTCAGCGTAAACTGCGCGCAGTACACCGAAAGCCAGCTCATCGCCAGCGAGCTGTTCGGCCACAAGCGCGGCAGCTTTACGGGCGCGTTCGAGGAGCACCGCGGCGTCTTTACCGAGGCGGACGGCGGCGTCGTCTTTCTGGACGAGGTGGGCGAGCTGACCCTTGCCGCGCAGGCCATGCTGCTGCGCGTGCTGAGCGAGGGCGAGCTGGTGCCCGTGGGCGACACCCGCGTGCGCAGCGTGGACGTGCGGGTGATCGCCGCCAGCAACCGCGACCTGCGCGCGCTGGTGGCCGAGGGCCGGTTTCGCGAGGACCTGCTCTTTCGCCTGCGCTACATGCAGCTGCACATCCCCCCGCTGCGCGACCGCGGGGCGGACTGGCGGCTGATGCTGGACCACTACGTCCGCCGCATCAACGCCGAGACGGGGACGGACCGCCGCTTCAGCGAGCGGGCCATCGACCGGCTGGCGAGCTACCCCTGGCCCGGCAACATCCGCGAGCTGCGCGCGGTGGTGGAGACCAGCCACTCCCTCACCAGCGGCGCGGAGCTCATCGAGCCCTCGGCCTTCGAGGAGCAGCTGGAGGGCGCCGTCCCCGTCCGCGCGAACGCGGCCCCGCCGCTCCCCTCCCCGCACCCCTTCGCGCCGGCGGCGACCGCGGCGGGGCTGGTGGGGCGGATGGCCGGCGGCGCGGGGACGTTCTGGGAGCTGGTTCACGAGCCCTTCATGGACCGCGAGCTGAACCGCGCCGAGGTACGCGCCGTGATCGAGGAGGGGCTGCGGCGCAGCAACTGGAGCTACAAGCGCGCGCTGGCCATCTTCGGCGTCTCGCAGGAAGACTACCTCAAGTTCATGGACTTTCTGCGCCACCACCGCCTCAAGCCCGACCGCTGACCGGTCGCCCGCGCGGCGGCGCGTCCGCATCCTCCCGTTGATCCCCATCATCCCCCCGCCGCCACGGGCTCGGACGCGGCCGCGCGCAGGCCGCCCCCCGCCTGCTCCAGGGTAAAGCGCATCTCCCGCTTGAGCTCCGAGCGCACGCCGCTGCAGGTGCGCAGCCCGCTCTCCACTCGCGTGAGCGGGCAGGCGGCGCCCTGGCAGCCGGGGAGCAGGTAGCAGCTGCGGCACTGCGCGTCCGTCTCGAAATGCGCGTTCACCCACTGCGCCATCCGCGCGTCCTGCAGCTCCATCCGCCCATCGGGATGGAGCCGGCCGACGACGTTCTGCTCCAGGTCGTCCAGCGCGACGGTGCACTTCATCAGCTTTCCCGTGGCGCCCACGACGAAGTTGTAGGGGCGCGCCGCGTAGCACACCTGCGCGCCCATCGGCGCCACGTCGCGAATCCCCCCCTCCACCCGCAGGTCCATCCCCGCCGCCTGGCGCCGCAGCCCGTCCAGCGCCGTCCTTCCCTCCCCCGTCCCGCAGAGGGCCAGCCGCGCGTCGTTCTCCCCGCCCCAGCGCCCCACGGGGTGAAAGCGCAGCAGAAAGCGCGGGTCGCCGCCAAAGTCCTCGCTCAGCGCCTCGATGAACGGCGCCAGGCGCGGCACGTTGTCGCGGTCGAAGTTCACGCGGATGGCCACCTGGAACTGTGCGGTCCGCTTCGAGAGCGAGCGCAGGTTGTCCATGATGGTCTGCCAGGTGGGGCTGCCGTCGCGCCCCGCGCGCTTGCAGTCGTGCTCGGCGGCCAGGCCGTCGACCGTCACCTGGTAGCTGTTGCACCCCCACTCCAGCAGCCGCGTGGCCCGCTCTTCCGTAAGCAGGTACGCGTTGGTGGTCATGTGATGGGTAAAGGCCAGGCCGTACCTCTCCGCGGTGTGGATGAAGAAGGGCGCCAGCTCCTCGATCGCCTCCCACCCGTACAGCGGCTCCCCGCCGAACCACGAGATGCCGAAGTGGGAGAGACGCGGCGCGCGCTGCTCCACCAGCCGGCGGATGCCGGCGCGCACGGCGGGCTCCATGGTCCCGTGCCTGAACTTCTCGTAGCAGTACACGCAGCGGAAGTTGCAGTCCTCGCTGGCCAGCAGGATGAGCTGCAGCACGTCCGTCCTCCAGTGCTGCCGGGCGAACCGGTAGCGGAACTGGTCCAGCTCGCCCGCGTCGTCGCGCACCAGAAAGCCGCGGCGGGCCAGGTACTCGCCCGTGCGGTCCAGCGGCGCGTGCACGCCGGTGCGCGCCAGCGCGGCGACGACGCGGTCGCGGTCGCGCGGCTTGAAGACGCTCACGGCGCCGGTAAAGGTGTTCCACAGGATCAGCCGCCCGTCGTCGCCCACGGTGCGGGCGTTGTACCGCGAGGGCACAAAACGCTCGCGCACACGGGGGCGCATCTGCACCAGCGCGGGCGCCGGATGCGCGGGGGCGTCGCCGTCCAGGGGCGACACGGACATGGCCGGGGTGGGGGTCATCGGCGGCTGGATGGGGAGAGGGGACGGGTCGGGGACCGCGGTCGGCGCACCCGCCGCATCAGGGGCAGCGGTTGGTGCAGTTGCAGTTGTTGACGATGGTGTCGTCTCCCAGCGGGGCGATGATGCCGCCCGCCACGTCGTCCAGCTCCTCCACCTCCAGCTCGTCGTCATCGTCGTCGGGGGTGGTGATGACGAGTACCGTCATGGGGCACTCCTGTCTTCAAAGATGAGAATGGATTCCGGCGAGATCATCCCGCCGGGAGCAAAGGGCACACACGGTGCCAATTTGTCGCAAAACGTGCATCCTGCGCCGTTCCACGAGGTTACGTCCCGTTGAGCGCGCACGGGCGGGCACGCGCGCGCGGCCCGGCTCTACCCGATGGAACCCGGCGGCTATCCACCGGCGGCGCCGCCGCTCAGCACGCCGCGGCGGGGGCGGAAAGCCGCGCCAGCAGGCGCTCCTCGGCGCCCTCGTCCGCCATCTCCTCCAGCGTCGATCCCGCCAGCGCCAGCAGCACGCGCGCGCGGCCGGCGGGGGTGCGAAAGGCGGGGCCCAGCGCCGCGTCCATGGCCTCCACGCGGGCCGCGGCGGCGCGCACCAGCCGCTGCAGGAGCTCGAAGGCGGGGGCGGAGAGGGGGGGATCGCCCCGGTAGTTCCACAGCCGCCCGTCCGCGCGGCACCCGGCCGCCCCCTCCAGCCCGCAGAAGCGGAGGAACCAGTCCGCCCGGTAGCGCCCCGCCGCCGCGACGATGCCGGCGTAGTCCGCCATCAGCTCGTCCAGCAGGTTGCTGCGCATGGAGCCCAGCACCCGCCGGGTGAAGTAGTGCGCGCACTCGTGCTCCAGGCGGATGGTGCGCGACGCCTTGCGCCACGCCTCCTCGTCCATCCCCATCCGCTCCGCCGGCACCCCGCTGTACGGCCCCTCGCTCAGCAGGACGAAGCGGTCCTGGTACAGCTCCTTGCGCCCGCGCAGCCGGGCGAAGGCGGCGCCCCAGTCCGCCGCGCCCTCCGCATCCACCTCCCCCGCCTCCCAGCGGCGGCGCAGCTCCGCCACGCGTCCCCAGTTGGCGTATCCGCTGACCATGCACGCGCCCATGGACGCGGGAAGGGGCACCGGCTCGTTCCTGCGCACCAGCGCGCGGACCAGCGCCTCGAAGTCCGCCCGGCGCGGGACGGCCAGGACGGGGACGGCGCCGGCGGGGGTGGGGTGGATCCAGAGCCGCACCCCGTCCTCGTCCTCCAGCCGCACCCCGTCCGTCCGCGCGGGGAGCACGCCCCTGCGCGTGGCCGCGTGGTACGCCTCCGTCCCGCTGATCCCCGCGGCGACGGGAAAGCGCAGCTGCACCAGGTGCTCGCGAAGGACGGGGAGCACGCCGCGCGTCCGCGCCTCCGCCGCGTACCGCGCCCACGCCGCCACGCACGGCTCGTCGGGGAGCGGAAGGTCCGGCGACAGCGGGAGGTCGAAGTGGCTGCGGTTGTACGCCAGCAGCTCCGCCGCCTCCGCCGGGCCCGCGCCCAGCCCGCGCAGCACCGCCGCGCGCGCCTCGTCCCGCGCGTCCGCGTCCAGCGCGGGGGCTGGGGCGGCGGGCGGCACGGCCTAGCGGGCGGCGATGGCCGCGGGGGCGGCCTCGTCCAGGTAGTGGAAGTCCGCGTCGCGGACGACCACCTTGCGGATGGGCATCCCCACCAGGTTGCCGTCCTTGTCGAAGGTGAAGGCGCCGGTCACGCCGGGGTAGCCGCGCAGCCCGCGCATGGCCGCCGCCACCTTCTCCGGCTCGGCGGAGCCGGCCTCGCGCATGGCCTGGGCGAGCACGCGCACCGCGTCGTAGCCCAGGGCGGCGGCCACGTCGGGGTCGCCGCCGTAGCGGGCGCGGAACGCCTGGTTGAAGCGCTGCACCGCGGGATCCGGGGCCTCGTCGTTGAAGGCGGAGGCGATCACCGTTCCCTCCACCGCCTCGCCCCCCGTCTGCACGAACACGGGGGTCTGCAGGGCGTCGCTCCCCAGCACGGGAACGCGGATGCCGCGGCGGCGCAGCTCCTTGACCAGCAGCGCCGCCTGCTCGCCGCGCCCGGCGATGAACACGGCGTCGAACTCCCAGCTGGTCCACGCGTTCACCGTCCGCTCGGCGGCCACGGGGTTGGCGGACAGGTTGGGATCGTACGACTCGCGGTTCACGATCTGCCCGCCGCGCTGCACCAGCTGCTCCTCGAAGCTGTTGGCCAGCTCGCGGCCGTACTCGTCGCGCGAGTAGTAGATCACCATGCGCCGGTGGCCGTGCTCGAACGCGTACTGCGCCATCTGCCGGCCCACGTCGCTGTCGTTGAAGGTCGCGCGAAAGACGCGGCCGTACCCCTGGCTGGTGAGCGCCGGCGTGGTGCTGGTGGCGGAGACCAGCAGCAGCCCGGCCAGGTCGTAGATGGGCGCCGCGGCCACGGTGACGTACGAGTGCAGGTGCCCGATGACGGCCACCACGTCGGGGTTGCGCCCCAGCTCCTGCGCGATGATGCGCCCGTGGTCCACCGACCCCTGGTCGTCCATGCGCAGCAGCCGGATCGGCCGCCCCAGCACGCCGCCGGCCGCGTTCAGCTCCTCCACGGCCAGGTCCATCCCCTTGCCGTAGTGGACCTCGTTCTCCATCTCGCCCCACGACCAGGGCGCGCCGATCACGATCTCGCCGGTGCCGCGCGCCCGCTGCAGCCGCTGGGCGCCGGGATCGTCCGAGCCCCCGCACCCCGCCAGCGCCGCGGCGAGGAACAGGCCCAGGAGGCCGCCGTTTGGGTGCTTCGCGTACATCATCGATCCTGCTTGCTGCGGTGTGAAGGGTGGGTCGCGCAGGCTTCGACGCAGAGCCGCGGGGGAAGAACGGAGCGTTCGCGGAGGATCCGCATCGAGAGAATCTCCATCATCCCGTCGTTTCTCCGCGTACTCGCGCTTCCAGCTCCGCGTTCGGGATACCGCGATCTACGCCAGCTGGCGCCGGGCCATCGAAGCGAAGACGCCGTCCTTCGCCATCAGCGCGTCGTACGTCCCGCTCTCCACGATGGCGCCGGCCACCAGCACGTGGATGCGGTCCGCGCGCTGGATGGTGCTCAGCCGGTGGGCGATGACCACGCGGGTGGCGCGCAGGGCGTCCAGGCTGGCGCCGACGATGGCCTGGGTGCGGTTGTCCAGCGCGCTGGTGGCCTCGTCCATCAGCAGGATGCGCGGGCGGTTCACGATGGCGCGGGCGATCATCAGCCGCTGGCGCTGGCCGCCGCTCAGCGTGCCGCCGCCGTCGCTCACCATGGTGTGCATCCCCATGGGCATCTTGCGGATGTCCTCGTCCAGCCCCGCCATCCGCGCCGCCTCCCACGCGTCGTCCAGCGTGGCGGCCGACGAGCCGGCGATGTTGGTGAACAGGTCGCCCGTCATCACCCGCCCGCTCTGGAGGACGACGCCCATCTGCCGCCGCACCGCCTCCACGTCCAGCCCGCCCAGGTCCTGCTCGTCGAACGAGACCGACCCCACCTCCGGCGTCTCGAACCCCAGCAGCAGGCGAAAGAGCGTCGACTTTCCCGATCCCGACGGGCCCACGAACGCCACGAACTCGCCCGGGTCGATGCGGACGGAGACGTCGCGCAGCACCTGCGGCCCGTCGGCGGCGTAGCGAAAGGAGACGTGCTGCAGCTCGATGGCGCCGGAGAGCTCGCCCGGATCGTCCTTTCCCGGCCGCACCTCCGGCGAGGCGCGCAGGATCGGCTTTACCTGCTCGTACAGCGGCACCGCGCTCAACGCCTGCAGGACGGCCGTGCTGGTCGACAGCACCGCGCCCAGGCACAGCCCGAACGCCGCGACGAAGCCCAGGAACTCGCCCGTCCCCAGCGCCGCCTCGCTCCCCAGCCGCCCCGCGGCCAGGGTAAAGAGGAGGATGGAGCAGAGCACGGGATACGCGGCGTTGAACACCGCCAGCCGCACCCCCAGCGCGCGGTTGTGGAACTGCCGGTCGCGCTGCTCGCCGAAGTCGCGCGCCCAGAGCGAGAACGCCTGCGGCTCCGCGCCGGCCAGCTTGAGCTTGGCGATGCCGGTGAGGAACTGCAGCATCATCCCGCCGATGCGCGACCGCAGCGCCAGGATCCCCCGCTGGCCGCGCAGCTGCAACACGCCCACGGTGACGGAGACGGCCAGGGAGACGACGATCAGCCCCGTCCCCACGGCGCCCAGCACGGGATCGTACCAGAAGAGCAGCGCCAGGTTGGCCAGCGAGAAGATCCCCGCCAGCAGCCCGGTGACCACCGCGCCCGTCATCACGCGGCGGATCTCCTCCACCCCCATGGCGCGCATGGCCAGCTCGCCGGCGGAGTAGTCGCGAAAGAAGGGGAGCGGCAGCGCGATCAGCCGGTCCCACACCGCCGCCTGCACCGCCCCCGCCGTCCGCGACTCGATGCGCACGATCGCCACCCCGCGCACGGCGGTGAACAGCGCGCCCGCGAACGCCACGGCGAGCAGGACCAGCGTCATCTGCATCAGCTGGCCGCGGTCCGCGCCGGGGATGATGGTCTCGAACAGCATCCCCGTCGCCAGCGGCATCACCAGCCCCAGCACGGCGCCCAGCGTGGCGGCGGCCAGGGTGGTGAGCAGGTCCGGCCGGCAGCCGTGCAGCCCGAAGCGCAGCACGTCCAGCGGCCGCAGCGCCTCCGAGGGGAAGGGGCGGTAGACCATGTACGCGGTGGGGCCGATGCGCTGCGCCACCGCCGCGTCCACCCGCACCCGCGTCCCCGCGGCGGGGTCGTACGCCTCGTACCCGTCGCGCGCGGGGAGCAGGGCCAGCGGCTGCGGCGTGTCCGCCCAGCGGCCCAGGAGCGGGCCGGCGTCCTGCCGCCACCACCCCTCGCGCATCACCACGCGGCGGGCGCGGACGCGGCAGGCGCGCGCCAGCTCCTGGACGGGGTCGCGCCCGGCGGGGCGCGCGCGCGGCGGCTGCACCTCGATCCCCTGCGCCTGCGCCACCAGCCGGAAGGCGGCAAAGAGCGCGTCCTCCGCGCCGGCCTCCGGCGCGCGCATCCGCGTCATCCACCGCTGCCGCGCCGACTGCAGCGTGCTGGCCAGCCGCGACAGCCCGCTGGCCATCCCCTGCGCCTGCGCCCGTCCGCGCGCCTCCATCCGCGCGCGGTACGCCTCCGCGTCCGCGCGGGCGCGCTCCGCCGCCAGCTCCATCGCCGCGTCGTGCAGCAGCCGCAGCCCGCCCAGCACGGCCGCCGCGCCGTCGCGCTGCAGCAGCGCCGCCGTGTCCAGCAGCCGCACCCGCGCGCCCCGCGGCGCCTCCACCCACCCGCGCCGCGTCACCGGGGCGATCCCGCCGGGGCGCACCGGAGCGGCGGGGTGCCCGGCCGGCAGCAGCGCCTCGTCCACCGGCTCCACCCAGAGCACCGGGACGTCCGGGCGCAGGCTGAACCCCCGGGGGATGACGATCTCCTCCCCCGGCGCGCCCCCCGTCGCCCGGCGCACCGTCGCGCGGCCCACCAGACCGTCCCACACGCGCTCGATCCAGCGGTGCGCCAGGTCGATGAACACGCCGCGCGTCCCCGGGTCCGCCGCCAGCGCCACCACCTCCGCCAGCGCGAACTCCGCCAGCGTGGTCCCCGGGCCGCCGACGGCCAGCAGCGCGCGCCCCGACGCCGCGTCCTCCCCCACGCCGAACACCGGGTCGCCGGCCTCCAGGCGAAAGAGGTGTCGCCGCGCCCCGTCCGGCCGGCCGTCGGCCAGCGCCGTCGCAAAGACGTCGATGCGGCCGGTGCGGACGATCCACACGCGCTCCGGGTCCAGCCGCAGCGGGCGGTTGCCCCCGGCGGCGACCGGCGTTCCTCCGGAGAGGGGGGCGGCGGCGTCCAGCAGGCTCATCCGCTCACTCCGCCGCGATCAGGTCGCGGTACGGGCCGTCCGCGTCCCTGAGCTCGTCGTGCGTGCCGCGCTGCACGATGCAGCCGGCGTCCAGCACCACGATCTCGTCGCAGTCGCGGATGGTGCTCAGCCGGTGCGCCACGATCAGGCAGGTGCACCCGCGGCGGCGCAGGTTGTCGTCGATCTGCTGCTCCACCGTGGGGTCCAGCGCGCTGGTCGCCTCGTCCAGCACCAGCACGCTGGGCCGGTTCACCAGCGCGCGGGCGATCTCCATCCGCTGCCGCTGCCCGCCGCTGAAGTTGCGCCCGCCCTCCTCCACCCGGCCGGTGTAGCCGCCGGGGCGCGCGCTCACGTCCTCGTGAATGCAGGCGTCGCGCGCCGCCTCCACCAGGTCCGGCTCGGGGACGGTGGGGTCCCACATCGTCAGGTTCTCGCGGATGGAGCCCTCGAACAGGAACACGTCCTGGTCCACCACCGCGAAGCTGCTGGTCATCACCGGGCGGGGGATGCGGGCGCGGGGGATGCCGTCCAGCAGCACCTCCCCCGCCCACGGCTCGTACAGCCCGCTCACCAGCCGCGCCACCGTGCTCTTTCCCGACCCCGACCCGCCCACCAGCGCCACCCGCGCGCCGGGCCGGAGCGTCAGCGTAAAATCCTGGATGAGCGCCGGCTCCAGCCGGCTGTAGCCAAAGGAGACGCGCCGCAGCTCCAGGTGCCCCGACAGCCGCGCCGGCACCTCGCCCGGGCCGCCGGGCGCATCCGCCGGACCCGCCGCGTCCTCCGGGGCCACCGGGTCCATCCGCTCCGTCCGGGCGCGCAGCACGTCGTCCAGCCGGTTCATGTCGCCGCGCACCTCCTGCAGCGCGCTCCCCATGTTCACCAGCGACCCGACCGGCGCCAGGAACGCCATCATCAGCGCCTGGAACGCGATCAGCATCCCCATGCTCAGCTGGCCGTCCATCACCCGCAGCCCGCCCAGCCCCAGCAGCAGCGCCGTGCTCACCGCCAGAAGCAGCGGGGGGACGGCGGAAAGGAGCGTGGTCTGCAGCGCCAGCTGGTGCTGCGCGTTGGCGGCCTTGGCGTAGTAGCCGCTCCAGCGGGCAAAGAAGTCGGATTCCGAGCCCGTCGCCTTGAGGTTCTCGATGTTCAGCAGCCCGCCCATGGCGGTGCCGATGGCCTTGCCGCGGTCCTGCTGCAGCCGCTGGCTCAGCTCCGTGCGCCGCTGCGAAACGAAGCGCAGCGCCGCCATGTTCAGCGCCGCCGTGGCGACCACGATGGCGGCCAGCACGGGGTCGTACCGCACCATCAGCGCGGCGTAGAACGCCACCATCACCGCCGCCAGCATGGTCGTCGCCAGCTCGCCGGACAGCAGCTGCGCCACGCGGTCGTTGATCCCCACCCGCGACGCGATCTCGCCCGGAAAGCGCTGGGTGAAGAACTGCAGGGGAAGGTGCAGGACGTGCCAGAGAAAGCGCGCGGAGGTGCCGATGGCCAGCCGCGTCTCCAGCCGCAGCAGGTAGCGCTGCTGCAGCCAGGTGAGGAGTGCGATCACCAGCGCCGTCGCCGCCATGAACCAGGCCAGCGGGCGCACCCAGTCCGCCAGCCCCTTCACCAGCACGTCGTCCACGAACACGCGCGAGAAGGTGGGCACCAGCAGCCCCGGAAGGACCAGCGCCAAGCCCGCGAGGACGACGTACGCCAGCGCGCCGTGCAGCCCCGCCAGCCGCCGCCCCAGCGCCGCCGTCAGCGTCCGCTCCTCGCCGCCGGGGACGAACTCCGGCCCCGGTTCGAACGTCAGCGCCACGCCGGTGAACGACTGGTCGAACTCCTCCTCCGTGACCGTCCGCGGCCCGTGTCCGGGGTCGTTCAGAAAGGCGCGCCCCTTGCCGAACCCCTCCAGGACGACGAAGTGGTTGAAGTTCCAGTGGACGATCATGGGCACCGGCAGCGTTCGCAGCTCCGCCGGCTCCTTCTTGAACCCCTTCGCGATCAGCCCGTAGCCGCGCGCCGCCTTGACCACGTTGCTGGCCTTGCTGCCGTCGCGCGACACGCCGCACGCCTGCCGCACCTCTTCCAGCGGCACCAGCCTGCGGTGGTACGCCAGCACCATCGCCAGCGCCGCCGCGCCGCACTCCACCGCCTCCATCTGCAGCACCGTGGGCACCCGCGCGCGCCCGGCGGACCCGCCGCCACGCCCGCGCGGCACCGCCGCCGCGCGCTTCAGCCGCCCCGCGAACGCGTTCACGGCGCGCCCCGGGCGGCGGGCGCCGTGTGCCTGCGCAGCTGGGGGATCACCATCAGGATCGGCCTCCGCCGCTCCACGACGACGCCGGCGGACGCCAGCGTGCCGCTCTGGATGCGCTGCGGCGGCCCCTCCGACGACGTCCACCGGTAGGTGCTCACGTTGTCGGGGTCCGGCATCAGGTCCACGCGGATCTCGTACGGCGCGTCGTTGCCGCTGAGCGCCGTGACCAGCTGCTCGTTCTTGAGCACCAGCAGCATTCCCTGCGGAGTCACGGGAAAGTCGCTGACGTACGTCACCCGCCCCAGCAGGTAGCCGAACTCCTCCTTCTTTACCGTGGACGGGGCGATCTGCACCTCCATCCCCGGCCTGATCTTCTTGCCGTGCACGGAGGGGATGTAGAGGATGGCCTCCAGCCCCTTCACCGTCCGGCCGATCAGGTCGACGGTGAACAGGGGCTGGCCGCGGGTCACCATGCTCCCCTGCTCCGCCATCACCCCCAGCACGCGCCCCGTGTAGGGGCTGGTGACCTCGCTGGTGGTGCGCAGCTCGCTCTCCAGCCGCGCCAGCTCGCGCTCCGCCTCCGTCAGGGCGGACTCCGTCTCCTGCGCGGCCTTGTCTGCCTGGTTCTGCACCTGCCCGCGCTGCGCGTCCAGCTGCGCCAGCTCGCTGCGGCTCTGGCGCACCCGCCCCTCGGCCGTGTTGCGCTGCTCCACGATCCTCAGCAGCTCCTGCCGGGTGCTGAGCCCCTCCCGCACCAGCTGCTCCTGGCTGGCGATGCGTTCGTCCAGCGTGCGCACCGTGCTCTCGTCCGCCTGGATGGCGGCGCGCAGCTGCTCGCCGCGCTGCGCCAGCGCCGCGCCCTGGTGCTGCACGTCGCGCGCGCCGAAGCGCTGCTGGTGCTGGTGGCGGCCGCGCAGCTCCGCCACCCGCGTGCGCGCCTGCTGAATGCGCAGCACCAGGTCCGGCCGGTCGATGCGGGCCACCACCTGCCCCTCCGACACGTCGTCGCCCACGCGCACCGCCACGTCCGTCACGCTGCCGTCGCCGGGCGCCTCCACCTCCAGCACGCCGCCGCTGCGGGTCAGGATCCCCTGCCCCGCGATGCGCTCCGGCACGCTCCCCAGCACCCCCCACACCAGCGCCGTCGCCAGCAGCGCGCCCACGCCGACCAGCAGCAGCCACCCGCGCGGCGTGGTGACGGCCATCAGCTGGTCCAGCTGCTCGGGCGAGGAGAGGCGCTCCAGCGCGACGGAGCGAAAGATCTCCTTCTTCGGCGGCGCCTCCCGCGCCGGCTCGGACGGGGCGCGCGGCGGGATCTCCGGTTCCGTGGCGATGCTCACGGCCGCTCCCGCGCGGTGGGCCCCGCGGGGTCGGCCGCGCCGTCCAGCGTCCCCGTCTCGTAGCGCAGGCGGGCCAGCGCGGCGGCGTAGCGGGCGCGCGCGGCGATCTCCTCCAGCGTGGCGCTGGTGAGGTCGTCCTCGGCGTTGATGATGTCCAGCGTGGTCCGGATCCCCAGCCGAAAGCGCTGCCGCTCGCTCTCCACCGCCAGCTCGTGCAGCCGCGCCGCCGCGCTGAACTGGTCCAGCTCCTCGGCCGCGCTCTGCAGCGTCTCCAGCGCGGCGGCGGCGTCCAGCGCCACCTGCCGGCGCAGCTCCGCGTACGCCAGCGCGGCCTGCCGCTCCTGCGCGGCGCTCTGCATCGCCAGCCCCCCCGCCAGCCGGTTGCGCAGGGGAAAGCCGTACGTCACCTCCACCCGCGTGTGCATCCCCCCCAGCTCGCTGTAGAAGGGGGAGACCAGCCGCCCCAGCGCGTCCCCCGTCTCCAGCCCCTGGTAGCCCAGGGTCAGGCTCAGGTCCAGCCGGGGGCGCGCCTCGCCGCGGTAGCCGGCCAGCAGGTCGCCCGCGCCCTCGCGCCGGCGCCGCGCCGCCTCCAGGTCCGGCCGCGCCCGCAGCGCCGCTTCCACCAGCGCGTCGTAGTCCGGCGCGCCGCCGGGGCCCGGGGCGTCGGGGAACCCGGTGGAGGGCGGCGGCAGCGTGCGGACGGCTCCGGGCTCGATCCCCATCGCCCGGCCGAGCTCCTGCCGCGCCGTGAGCACCGCCCGCTCCCCGGAGATGCGCGAGGCGCGGCGTGTCGCCAGGTTCGCGGCCAGGAGCAGCGTGTCCACCGCGGGCCGCTCGTCCGCGGCGACCAGCCGGCGCGTCTGCTCCAGCAGCTGCGCGGTGCGCGTTTCGGTGGCGTGCAGCACCTCCAGCCGCCGGTGCGCGGCGACGTACCCCCAGTACGCGTCCACCGCCTGCAGCAGCGCGGCGGCGCGGCGGTGCTGCAGCGCCGCCTGGCTGGCGGCGTGCTGCATGACCGCGGCGCGCTCGCCGGCCACCGCCAGCCCGCCGCCGCGGCCCCGCAGCAGCGGCACCGTCACCCCCAGCGTGGCCGCCGCCTGGTTGCGGATGCCGCTCACCTCCCCCGCCCCGTCCAGCCGCGAGAACGAGAGCGCGGGGGCCAGGACGAGGCCGCTGCGGAACGGCTGCTCGACCCCCAGGCTGTAGGTGAGCGTGCTGGACTGGCTGATCCCCGGGACGTTCTGCGCGCTGAACAGCGGCGCGCGGTCCTCCACGCCGCCGAGCGTCGCCGCCACCCGCGGATCGAACGCCCCCTGCGCCACCCGCACCCCCGCCGCCTGCCGCTCCACCTCCAGGGCCGCCGTCCGGATCTCCGCGTTGGACGCCAGCGTGGTTCGCAGCACGTCCCCCAGCGACAGCCCCGCCGCTTCCTGCGCCCCGGCGGCCGGCGGCAGCGCGGCGCACGCGGCCGCCAGCCACCCGGCCGCGGCGCGGCGGGCGCGGCGGACGGTGGGCGCGGCGGACGGCACGATGGACGTGGGCAAGGCGGACCGGGAGCGGGGGGATGCGCGGGCGTCGCGCGGGGATCGGACAGGACGGCGGATGAACAGCCGTTCACGCAGGTTGCGTCGGAAAAGAGCAAGCGTCGTTCCCACGAGACTCCGTCCCGCATCTCGTTGCACGGCGGCGGGTTAGCGGAACTCCGCCCGCGTCCTTCCCGCCGGGGATTCGACTGGGTAGAGGCGGGTCTCTACTGAATGGAGGTGGGGGATGCGGACACTGCGCCGCCGCGCGTACGCTTGTTGCCGAAGATCGGAGCAGATGCGAGATGGAGGATCGACACGCGCGACCGCACACCAAGCACGGATGACGGAGATCAGGGTATCCGACTGGAACGAGCTGAACGAGCAGCTCTACGGCGACTCGTTCAACCCGAGCATCGGGCGCATCCGCTCCCCCTACGCGTTCCGCGGGGTGTCCAGCGCCGACTACCGGCTCACCACCAGCCTGTCGCGGCTGGGCGGCGCGTACGGGCAGATGGAGCAGCACCTGCTGCGCAACTTTCGCAAGTACGCGCGCCGCAGCGACGTGCAGACGGACTCCGTGTGGAACTGGCTGGCCGTCGCGCAGCACCACGGGCTTCCCACGCGGCTGCTGGACTGGACCTTCTCGCCGCAGGTGGCCATGCACTTCGCCACCGCCCGCCTGCGCGAGTTCGAGCGCGACGCCGTCATCTGGACGGTGGACTTCGTCCGGGCGCACGCCCTTCTCCCCCGGCCGCTGCGCGAGGAGATGCAGGCCGAGTCCGCCGACGTCTTTACGGCGGAGATGCTGGCGCGGCGGGCGCAGACGCTGGAGGACTTCGACGCGCTGGGCGACGAGCCGTTCGTCCTCTTCTTCGAGCCGCCGTCGCTGGACGACCGCATCGTCAACCAGTTCGCCCTCTTCTCGGTGATGTCGTGCCCCGAGACCAGCCTGGAGGAGTGGCTGCTGGCGCACCCGGAGCTCGTTCGCAGGATCGTGATCCCCGCGGAGCTCAAGTGGGAGGTGCGCGACAAGCTGGACCAGGCCAACGTCACCGAGCGCGTGCTGTTTCCCGGACTGGACGGGCTGAGCGCATGGCTGAAACGCTACTACAGTCCCCGCTGCCCCTGACCCCGGCCCGGCACATCGGCGAGGGGGACGGGGACGGGATGGAGATTCCGCCGGGCGCTCTGGTGGTGCTGGTGGGCCCGCAGGGGTGCGGCAAGAGCACCTTCGCGCGGCGCTGGTTCGGCGAGACGCAGATCGTCTCCTCCGACGAGTGCCGGCGCCTGGTCTCGGACGATGCGTCCAACCAGGCGGTGAGCCGCGACGCGTTCGTCGTCTTCTACACCCTGCTGCGCGCGCGCCTTTCGCACGGCCGCACCACGGTCGCCGACGCCACCAGCCTTACGCCGTGGACGCGCAACAAGCTGCGCCAGATCGCCGTCGCGCGCGGCCGACCCGTGGTCGCCATCGCCTTCGACGTGCCGCTGGAGACCTGCCTGGCCCGCCAGAGCCGCCGCGAACGCCAGGTGCCGCCTGACGTGGTGCAGCGCAGCCACGAAGCCTTTCGCCTGGCGATGGCCGACCTGCCGCACGAAGGCTACGACCGCCTCTACGTCGTCCGGCCGGACCCGGAGCCGTCGCAGTGACGGCGGGAGGATTGCCGATTCGCCCCCGCATCATCAACTTTCGCGGGACTTTCACTTGCGAGCAGCCCCATGTCCATCGACGAGCGCACCGTCTACCACTATCGGGACTTTCCCGAGCTGTTCCAGGACCTGGATCCCGACGCGGAGGTGGATCGCGACGATCCTCTCATCATCACCCGCGTGCTGCGCGAGGGAAATCTCTCGCACGTCAAGAAGCTGGTGCGCATGGACGTGCTCGTGCGCGAGTTCGATCATCTGGAGCTGCCCGCGAACATCCGGGGCTTCTGGACCCTGCTGCTGAAGAAGATCGCGGAACGCCAGCCCCTGAACCTGGACGCCTGAGAGGATTTCCTGCTGCACGCGGACCCGCGGGTCGTCACTCCCACGCACGTACGCCTGATGTCGGTGGTGGCCGCGGCGGATGCGCGCTACGGAGCCCCGAACCTCAGGCTGGATGGAGGTACGGCGCTGGCTGCCTTCCACCTGGGGCACCGGGTATCCAAGGACCTGGACTTCTTCGCCGATTACCAGGTGAACGCCGCCGCGTTTGCGGAGGTCGTGCGCCAGGTGGCCGAGGAACGCGGGTTCGAGATGCGTGCGACACGGGCCCGCAGCATGGGCTTCGCGCAGCTCATCGCGCGTGACCCGGTGGCGGACATCGAGGTGCAGCTGGATTTCGCGGCAGCGTCCCCGTTTCATCTGGAGCCCAGGGAGGCCGCCGCCGAAGGCATCCAGGTTTCTTCGTTTCGCGACCTGTGCGCAGGCAAGCTCCACGCGATCTGCGACCGTTACGAGCCGCGCGACTACGTGGACCTGCACGCCATCCTCACGCGGCCGTCGCGCGAGGGGCGTCCGCCGGACGAACCAGAGATGCGCCGTCGCTTCCGGGCGATCGTCGCGGATCTGATGGAAACCGATCCGGGGCTGGACGCCCTGCTGGTGGGAAACGCGGTGGAGCGGGCACGAGACCGGCCGATCGTCGCACGGCTTCCGTACATGCTCTTCATCGATCTGGACGATGCGGCGATGCAGCGGACGATCGCCCTCTGCAGCGACGAAGCCGCAAACATGGCTTCACCCGAGATCGGCTGACGGAAAAGGTGGCAAACGACGAGGGTGCCGTGATTTCGCTCACGGCACCCTCGTCGTTTTCGGTTTCGATCCCGGCCCGTCAGGCGCGCTGGCCCAGGATGGAGCGGATGGGGCCGGGGAGGAGCGCGGAGGCGCTGTCCAGCGCGTTGAGCGCAGTCTCCAGCGAGGCGGGATCGCCGTCCCAGTGGTCCAGCAGCACGTCCATCCCCGCGTTGTTCACCAGGCGGCTGAGCGCCAGGGCCAGCAGGTAGATGTCCTCGATCTGCCCCACCACCGGCATCACCCAGTCCGGCACCAGGTCGATGGGGCTCACCAGGTAGACGAGCGTGGCGGCCACGATGGCCTTGTCGACCTTGGAGACGCGCGGGTCGCCCGCCAGGCGGCCCAGCAGCTTGAGAAAGGCCGGGACGTCCCGCACGATGGACATCAGCGAGGGGCCGTCGCGATCGGCGCGGCCGCGGCCGCCGCCGCGCGGACGCGCCGGCCGCCGCTCCATGCCGTCGTCATCGTCGTCCAGGATGCTGCGGCGGGCCCGGCCGCCGCGCTCCTGTCCATCCTCCCCGTCCGCCGACGCGGAGCCGCGCCCTCCGCCGCCCCGCCGCGGACCTACCAGGTCCTCCCCGTCGTCGGCGCGGGGGGCGCCGCGGCGCGGGCCCACCAGGTCGTCGTCGTCGTCCGCCGGCCGGGTGCGGCGGCGGGGCTGCTCGTCATCCCTGTAGTGCACGAAAGCCTTCCGTTCAGGTTGCTGCCTACGGCTGCGGCGGTCCGCTGTCCCCGTCGGGCTGGCGCACGGGGCCCGGCGGAAGCTGCGCCGTGCCGTTTGCGGTTTCGCGGGGGAGCACCACGTTCTCCACCTCGCGCAGCACGCTTCGCCCGGCCTCGGTAATGCCGCTTACCACGCGCCCCGCCGTGCCCACCACGCCCAGCGCGCCGCGAATGGTGCCCAGGGCCACGCCCTGCGCGCGCATCTTGTCCTCCAGCAGCTCGCCAAAGCGCTGCACGCCGCCCGGCTGGCGCACGGAGCGGTTGTACTTGGAGGAGAGGAACTCGATGTAGTCCAGCACCTGGTACTGCTGCACTTCGGGCAGCGACTCCAGGTGGCGCAGAATGCGGTCGCGAAGAACGTCGTGCATCGGGGCCTCGCCGTGAATGAAACGGAACCGGTCGGCAACCGTCGTGCCGTCCGGTGCGGTTCGGGGGGATGTGCTCTGGTGATGGCTACGCATCCGCCGCCCCTTCGGTTTCGCAATCTGCTCCGCTTCGGGGCCAGGGGCAATGATCCCAGCCGCGCCATGCATCCCTGCCCGTCCGGCCTCTACGGATCGATACTCACACGGAGTCAACGGAGTCAACGGGGTTTTCTCGTGTGACGTGGCTGCATTCAGCCCGTGGCTACGGGCGTGCGGGAACGGCACGGGCAAACTCCGTATTGGGATTAGATCGCATCCACAACCCGTGCGGTGCAGGGAGTTTCGGATTCTAGACAGTTATTGTCTGACTTATTCGCGCACGACAGAGTACGAAGGTAACCGGGGCCGCGCCGGGGCTTGGTGTGTCCACCACGGCGGGCGAGTGGGGGGCTTGTCCCCCCCGAGTCCGCCGTTCCGATTTTCTGAAACCGTGACCTTTCGGTTTTTTCAAGCGGCACTCATTCTAAGGTTCGCTCGCACTCCGGGACTGTCGCGCGGACGCGGTCTAACGCACGCTCAACGTGTGGTCCGTTACTTATGTCGATGGCGTCGATCAGAATGTGCTTGCAGACAACGGTGCTTCCGCAGTCGAGCCCCGCACATGCGCGGCGCACTCTCTCCAATGCGCGTTGTGCGTGGCCGGGGGTTTTGAAGACGGTCACGGCCACTTGAACCGAGTCGGCGGTAAACGATGTTGCATCGGACACGATGCCGGCGCTTTCCGCCGGGGCAATGGATGGATCCGTGAACGTATCCGGGCCGAATGTCACGGCGCCCGCACCCCGTGCGCGTGCTAGGATGCGGTATGCCTCCGACCCGGCTGGCTGTGTGACGGCCTTCGCATATTCGGTCCCGGCTGCGTCAGCCGAGGGCGCACCCTCCTCCGCGCACCCACCAAGGACAGTGGCGAGGACGAGGAAAAAGAGGAGGCGGGGCATGTCCAGAGTTCTCATCATCAGACTCCACAACTGGCAGGGAAACAGCGGGGGCGAGCGGACGAAAGGCACGGCGTGTGCTGGGTCGCGAAAGTTGTACCGGGGGAAGCGGGAGCGAAGCCGCCCCATTCAAAGTCACATGCGAGACGCGGAGCGGTGATGCGAACTGCGAACTGCTGGATTTGTGGGAGCCCCGCGCCCCATTCCTCCGCACTTGAGAACAACAAGCACA
Organism: Longimicrobium sp.; assembly: GCA_036379135.1. Classification (GTDB taxonomy): domain Bacteria; phylum Gemmatimonadota; class Gemmatimonadetes; order Longimicrobiales; family Longimicrobiaceae; genus Longimicrobium. The sequence continues at coordinate 22,128 of DASUVG010000140.1, read as the reverse complement.
CAAGGGTAGAATGCCCTAAGTGCGGCACTTATCGCATGGATGAACGGTCGCACCAACGGCTTGGAGAACGGATAACTCCGCAAATTGAGGCAGGGGTAGAAGCCCCTCGCCACCCGAATCATGAAGCACTTTCGGCCCTCATCCGGACCAAGTATGATGCGAGCGGACAACAAGAAGTGTTCATTGATGATTTTGACGCACTGGAGAGAGAAGCGGGCATGTGACGCAGAGAGCCCCCACCGGCCCCAAGGCCCCCAGGCGGGGGGCTTCTCGGCGTTGCGTCTAAAGGTCCGTGCTTCTTGGCGGGTAGAACTGAGGGTATTTCGCGCACATAGCTTCTACGTCCAACCGACCACCGTCGAATGGGAGCATCTCGTTTAGGCGACGGTTGGACTGTCTCATCCGTCGCACCCGTGGTTGAGCGTTGAAATCATCGTAGAAGCGTTTGGTTTCCCACGCTACGAGATCCGCCGCTTCGAAGGCGCGCAACCGCGTTCCGTTGTCTGGATCGACCTTGGGGAGAAAGCAAAATTCCCATTTCATCAGGTTCACCAATCGCACCAACTCGGGTTGCCCGTCGTCTCCTTTCTCTACGATGTCGTGAATCCGATAGCCGGGGTACTTCCTCTTTATCCAGTCTCGCGCCAACAGCATGCACGAGAATGCGGCGAATGAGTATGCCTTTCCCCCGATATATAATTCGCTCAGTTGGTAAAGGCGGTTGGCTGCTGCAAATTCGTCAAGGGACACAGAGACAATGAACGCCTTATGGGCACCCCTCTTAATGGTCCCGATAAGACGGTTCAGGAAGGCGGCCCGCTTAGGCTCATCCCCTTTCCAATCCTGAAATTCTCTCCGCGAGTGAGCAAAGTCCTTCATATGGAAGTGCGTGACACCGAACTCCTCTAGCGCAGCATTCCACGCTTTTTCAAACCGTATCCATTTTTCCACCGTGGACACGAGCCCCACAACGACGATGGAGCCCTCTCCTTTTTGCGTACCGCTCGCGTCGTAGTAACAGTTGAATACACCCATCCACAGGCGCTCGGATCGTGGTTGAGCCAGACCGCGTTAGCCAGATCTCGAGTCGGAACATTCGGAGATCCCCGCCCGGCCGCTGCTAAACATTAGTCCCGCTCCCGTGGTGAGCCAAGTATATTGTTGCACTATTCTGTGCTCGCTTCCAAGAGTGGGGGGGCGGGCCCTGCGCGAGTCTACCGCTACGGCGGGTGAGCGGGGGGCTTGTCCCCCCCGAGCCTGCCGTCCCGAATTTTTTTTGGCGGGGGACTTTCGGTTTTCAGGGCACGAAAAAAGAGCACGCCCGCACGGATTTGCGGGGGTGCAGGGGAGACAGCCCCCGCCGGGTGAGTGGCCCGGCGGGGGCTGCTGGTTTTAAACTGTTCGTTCCCCTTCGCCCGCCGGGCCGTGCTAAACCTGCTAATCTAGTGTGCGGGTGGGATAGGTTGTGGGATAGGTTTGGCGGCAAAGTAGGGCATTTCGGCCTCTGGAATCCGGTTGGCTCTTCCGGAACATCTAGGTTTTACAAGGGTTTTCGGCTTCCCTGCGGATTCCTCCGCTGACTCCGTGTGAGGCTCTGTCTTTTCCGAGGATTGTTGCCGCCGGGGGGATCGGCGGATACACTTGCGCCTCCGCATCCGCTCGCCCCGATCCGCATCCCATGCCGTCGCTTCGATCCGCCGCGCTGATGATGGCCCTCGCCGCGTGGCCGCACGCCGCCGACGCGCAGCCGCTGGTGTCGCGGCGCGAGGCGGCAGTGGGGGCGGCCGTGGTCGCCGGGACGCTGCTGCTGGACGACGCGCTGCACGGGCTGGTGCCGCAGGGCGGCGGCACGCGCTGGGAGGGCGCGTCGGCCGCGCTGAACCACGGCGGGCGGCCGCAGTACGCGCTGGTGCTGCTGGGCGGCGCCTGGACGGCCGGCGAGCTGTCGCGGCGCAGCGAGATGGCCGACGCGGCGCTGCACGTGACCGCCGCGCTGGCCGCCGGCGGCGTGGCCAACGGCCTGCTGAAGTACTCCGTGGGCCGCGAGCGCCCCAGCACCACGGCCGATCCGCTGCGCTTTCGCCCGCTGAATGCGCAGAACCGCTGGCAGTCCTTCCCCTCCGGCCACGCGGTCGTCGTCTTTTCCCTCGCGTCTGCGCTGTCGGAAGAGGCGCGACGGCCGTGGGTGACGGCGCTGGCGTACGGGGGCGCGGCGATGGTCGGCTGGAGCCGCGTGTACGACGACAAGCACTGGGCCAGCGACGTGGCCGGCGGCGCGCTGGTCGGCATCATGGCCGGCCGCTCCGTCGTCCGCCTGCTCCATCGGGTTGATGATGATGCCGATCCGCCCGCGGTCACCGTGGCGCCGGGCGTGATCGCCGTCCGCATCCCCGTCCGCTGATCCCCATCCACCGGAACTCCCGATGATCGACGGCATCCACCTCCGCCGCGCTACATCCGACGACCTGGATGCGGTCGTGGACCTGCTGGCGGCGCAGCTGGCGGAGCACGAGATCCCCATCGCCCGCGCGGACCTGGCGTTCGCCGCGGAGGGAATCCTGCGCGTCCCGGAACGCGGCTTCGTGCTCGTGGCCGTCGCGCAGGAGGGGACGGTGGGCGTGGCGTGCGTGTCGTACTCGTGGACGGTGGAGCGCGGCGGAATGGTGGCGTGGCTGGACGAGCTGTACGTGGTCCCCGCGCGCCGCGAGCACGGCATCGGCAACGCGCTGCTGGCGGAGGTGATCGCCGCCGCGGGCGCGGACGGATGCCGCACGGTGGAGCTGGAGGTGGAGACGAGCCACGCGCGCGCCGAGCACCTGTACCGCCGCCACGGCTTCACCGACATGCCCCGCCGCCGCTGGACGCGCCCCCTGCCCTGACCGGCGCACGCGCGGTTCATCCCTTTCCGTGCGGCGGGACGGCGGACGGCGGCGAGCCCCCCTTTCGCCAGGCGGGACCGGGGATGAAGCGTGCATCCGGACGCCGCGGCCGTACCGGTGAAAGCGCGGCGGCTGCCGCCGAGACGCCGTTCGTCCCTGACGGTTTGCGGGTGCCCTCGCCCGCGCCTTACTTTTCAGCGGCGGACAAGACGCGCGCACCCCAGATCCGGACTGATCCCATGCCCATATATCCCCTGAAGCAGCTGGACCCCGCGGCCCAGGCCACGGCGCTGTACGACGAGTGGCTGGACGAGATCCGCCAGCAGCTGGAGGCCGGCGAGGACCGCTGGGAGCTGTGCCGCCGCACGCTCACGGGCCTCTTCTACCCGCACCACGCGGAGGCGAATCCGCAGAACCTCTCGCTGGCGGCGCGGGCCGCGATGGCGCAGATGGACGCGCGCAACGTCACGCTGGAGCCCGAATACTACGCCGAGGTGGACGAGGCGAAGTTCAACGAGCGCAAGCCGCTGCTGTGGATGTGGCAGATGTTCGACAGGAGCCCGCTGGGCGGAAACGTGCACGTGGGCGTGCGGTTCCGGCGCACGCTGGCGCCGTACATCTTTGCCCGCGTGGGGCGCAACTTCAAGGCGTTCCACTTCGTGGAGTTCAGCTACGGCTACAACCTGGAGGTGGGCGACGACGTGGTGGTGCACCGCAACGTGCTGCTGGACGACCGCGGCGGCATCGTGCTGGGCAACGGCGTGAGCATCAGCGACTACGCCAACATCTACTCGCACACGCACTCCATCGTAGACCAGCGCGACGTCAGCAACCTCAGGACGGTGATCGGCGACGGCGTGCGCATCACCTACCACGCCACGGTGCTGGCCGGCACCCACGTGGGCGACAACGCGATGGTCGGCGCGATGGCGCTGGCGACCAAGGACGTGCGCCCGTACCACGTGAACGTGGGCATTCCCGCCAAGTCCGTGCGCGTAAAGCCCAACGCCCCCGCCGAGGTCTACAAGCTCACGCTGCGCAAGGACGACGAGGGACAGAACGCGGGAGCCCCGGCCGGGACGGGCGCGGGCGAGGGGTGAGCGGGCGAAGTGCGTTGAGTGCGTTGAGTGCGTTGAGTGCGGAAGTGCGGATCACGAGTGGCTGAAAGAATGAGGACGCGGAGAAAGCATCGAGCTCTCCCGCGTCTTTTTTTTTGCCGAAATTTCTCCGTCGGGAGGGCTCCGGAAACGGGCTTCGCGAGCGGTCCCAACAGGCCGTTAAAAACTGCTTCTCTCTGGCGTTGCAGATGCGTATACTGGCATGGGTTCCATAAACATTTCATTCGCGGAGAAAGGGATTGCCATGAGCACGCCACCGTCCACGGGCACCATGCAGCTGGTGATCGCCAACCCCCCCGCTTCCGGGGCCACCAGCGACCAGATCTACGTCTGCATCACCGGCTACCAGCCGCAAACTCCGTGGACGCCCAATCCGCCGGCCAGCGCGTTCGGCTACGTGGACCTCACCACGTCCACCCCGGCGATCGTGCAGACGGGACTCTCCGGGTTCAGCTATACGTCCGGCGTGTATTCGCAGACGCTCAGCCAGCTCCTCACCACGTTTCCCAACGGCATTCCCGTCCCCGCCATCCAGAGCGCGCGGGTTTATTTCGCGATTTTCGACGACTTCACGTCGAGCACCATGGCCGCCTCGGGGCCGGCGCCGGGATGGGGCACCCCAAACATGTACGATACCGTGGAGTTCGACACGTCCAACCCGGGGACGTACAACATCAACCCCACCACCGTGGACTTCTACGGGATCTCGTACACCGTCGCGGCCACGGACTCGTCGGGCACCGCGCGCACCACGGGGTTCAACCAGCCCAGGAGCACCATTCTGAACGCCCTGCAGGTAACGCCGGTGGCCGACGACCAGAAGTTCGGCAACACCAACATCTTCAACTACTGCGCGATCACCACGCCCACGAACACCCTGCGCGTGCTGTCGCCCAAGACGATGGCGCTCACGGACTGGGACCAGAGCTCCCCCGCGGCCCAGGCCGGGCGCGCGAAGCGGTGCTCGCACTTCTTTGACCACTACGTCAGCAAGCACTGCTTCAAGCCCAACCGCAAGTTCACGTTCTACAACAAGCTGTGGTCGCAGGGCACCACCGATCCCTCGAAGCTCCAGGTGTGGGGCGAGGTGAGCTCCGACGGCCTCACCATGAACCTCTACTCCAACAGGGACCGGTCGGGCACGCCCATGCAGACGCTGGCGCCGCCGGTGGCGCCGTGGCCGCAGCCGGACTTTTCCACCAACCCCAGCGGCTACCACAACACCGGCGGCACCAGCGCGGACCAGATCGACTGGGGATTCCTGCTCGCCGGCAACGTCTCCACCAACACGGGCGTCGCGAACTCCGACTGGAGCACCGACGCCGCCATCGCCATCATGGTGTCCATCTGCCGCGGCGTGATGCACCTGGACGAGGGCACCACCAGGTGGGTGGACGCGAGCCTGTACTACCAGGGCAACGCCATCGGCGTGAGCACGGAGGACATGCCGGTCTTCTACTTCTCCAGCATCCTGCACCAGTACGGGCTGAACGGTCTGGCGTACGTGCTTTCGCTGGACGACGTGTACGGGACCAACCCCACCATCATGTTCGACGCCGGCGCCACGGTGACCGTGACGCTCGTGAGCGTGGAGCAGGTGGTACAGGGAAGCGGCGGCTCCGCGGGCGCCGGCACGGCTCCGGCCGTCGCGGAAGAGGCCGGCGTCCTGAGCCCCGCCTGAACAGCGCGCACACTACGGCAGAAGCCCCGTCCCGGCTACCGGGGCGGGGCTTTTCGCGTGGATCGCGGCCGTGCAATCCGAGAAGGCGGATGTCGCGCTTTCCAGCCGCGGTTCAGCCGCCGGACGCGGCGAAGCGCGTGACGGCGGATCAGCAGTTCCAGCGGAAGGTGCAGTCCATGGTGCAGTCGATGTAGCACGTCCGCCAGTTCTGGCACGTCTCGGCGTAGACGCAGGAGTAGCCCTCCCATGTCTCGTAGAACGAGTCGTGTGCGTGCACCGTGCCGCGCCTGTTGGACCCCGGCCTGTCGGTGGTGAACGTCTCCACCGCCAGGTGCTCGAGGGAGAGCTTGAGCTTGCCCATGTGCGCCTCCTTGTTGAGGTGGACGAGAGAGGATCGTCCCAACAGGTAGTGGCGAATACCGTGAGGGTCAAGCGGCTCCGGAGGGTAGCGGATGCGAAAAGCCCCGCCTCGGGTGACGAGGCGGGGGCTTTTCGCGTGGATCGCGGCCGTGCAATCCGCGAAGGCGGATTTCGTGCTTCTCCAGCCGCGGTTTTCAACCGCCGGGGCCGACGCCGGCGATGCGCGTCGGCCACGCCGATCTCTGCCGTACCCGCCGTTACACCCCCGCCGCCGCCGGCTCCGGTGCATCCGCGGATGCGGCGGGCGCCGCCCCGCCGGACCGGAACACCAGGCCGCCGCCGGCCGGGTCCCGGTCCACCACCACCGTGTCGGCGTCGTCGAACTCGCCTTCCAGCACGTGGAGCGCGAGGGGGTTCTGCACCAGGCGCTGGATGGCGCGCTTGAGCGGACGGGCGCCGTACGCGGGATCGTACCCCTCCTCCGCGATCAGCTCCTTGGCGGCGTCCGTCACCTGCAGCGCCAGCTTGCGGTCCGCCAGCAGCTTCTCCAGCCGCCGCAGCTGCAGGTCCACGATCACCTTGAGCTCGGGCCGGCCCAGCGGGCGGAAGACGATCACGTCGTCCACGCGGTTCAGGAACTCCGGACGGAAGTGGCGCCGCAGCTCGCCCAGCACCGCGTTCTCCACCTCCTTCGCCGTGGCGGGATCCGCCAGCCGCCCGGCCTGCTCCAGGATCATGGGGCTGCCGATGTTGCTGGTCATGATGATGACGGTGTTGCGGAAGTTCACCGCCCGCCCCTGGCTGTCCGTCACCCGGCCGTCGTCCAGGATCTGCAGCAGGATGTTGAACACGTCCGGGTGCGCCTTCTCGATCTCGTCGAACAGAACCACGCTGTAGGGGCGCCGGCGGACGGCCTCCGTCAGCTGCCCGCCCTCCTCGTAGCCCACGTACCCGGGAGGCGCGCCGACCAGGCGGCTGACGGCGTGCTTCTCCATGTACTCCGACATGTCGATGCGCACCATGGCCTCCTCGTCGTCGAACAGGAACTCGGCCAGCGCGCGCGCCGTCTCCGTCTTGCCCACGCCCGTGGGGCCCAGGAAGATGAAGCTGCCGATGGGGCGGTTGGGGTCCTGCATCCCCGCGCGGCTGCGGCGCACGGCGTCGGCGACCGCTTTGGTAGCTTCCGGCTGGCCGATGACGCGCTCGTTCAGGTGCTGGTCCAGGTGCGCCAGCCGCTGCCGCTCGCTCTGCACCATCCGGCTCACCGGGATCCCCGTCCAGCGCGCCACGACCTCGGCGATGTCGTCCACGTCCACCTCTTCCTTGAGAAAGCGGGACGTCTTCTGCAGCTCCTGCAGCCGCCGGTCGTCCTCCTCGATCTCCTTCTGCAGCTGGGGGATGGTGCCGTACTGCAGCTCCGCCGCGCGGTTCAGGTCGCCGGTGCGGCTGGCGCGGTCCAGCTCCACCTTCAGCTCGTCCAGCTTCTCCTTCTTCTCGCGCAGCTCCTGGATGACGGCCTTTTCGCTCTGCCACTGCGCCTTCATCCCCGACGAGCGCTCGCGCAGCTCCGCCAGCTCCTGCTCCAGCCGCTGCAGCCGCTCGCGGCTCTCGGCGTCGCTCTCGCGCGAAAGGGCCTGCCGCTCGATCTCCAGCTGCACGATGCGCCGCTCCACCTCGTCGATCTCCTGCGGCAGCGAGTCGATCTCGATGCGCAGCCGGCTGGCGGCCTCGTCGATCAGGTCGATGGCCTTGTCCGGGAGAAAGCGGTCGCCGATGTAGCGGTTGGAGAGCGTCGCGGCCGCCACGATGGCGGGATCGGTGATGCGCACGCCGTGGTGCACCTCGTAGCGCTCCTTGAGCCCGCGCAGGATGGCGATGGTGTCTTCCACGCTCGGCTCACCCACGAAGACGGGCTGAAAGCGCCGCTCCAGCGCCGCGTCCTTCTCGATGTACTGGCGGTACTCGTCCAGCGTGGTGGCGCCCACCAGCCGCAGGTCGCCGCGGGCGAGCGCCGGCTTGAGCATGTTGCCGGCGTCGGGCGAGCCCTCCGTCTTTCCCGCGCCCACAATGGTGTGCAGCTCGTCGAGGAAGACGATGAACTTCCCCTCGGAGTCCGAAAGCTCCTTGAGCACGGCCTTGAGCCGCTCCTCGAACTCGCCGCGGTACTTGGCGCCGGCCAGCATGGCGCTGATGTCCAGCGAGACGAGCGTCTTGTCGCGCAGCCCCTCGGGCACGTCGCCGTTTACGATGCGCTGCGCCAGCCCCTCCGCGATGGCCGTCTTGCCCACGCCCGGCTCGCCGATGAGCACCGGGTTGTTCTTGGTCCGGCGCGAAAGGACCTGGACCACGCGGCGGATCTCCTCGTCGCGGCCGATCACCGGGTCCAGCTTGCCCCGCCGGGCGCGCTCGGTGAGATCCGTGGAAAAGCGCTGCAGCGCCTGGTACTTCTCCTCGGGGTTCTGGTCGGTCACGCGGTGGCTGCCGCGCACCTGCTCCAGCGCCTGCACCAGCGCCTCGCGGGTGGCGCCCTGCGCGCGCAGCAGGTCGCGGACGCTGAAGCCCTTGTCCGCCAGCCCCAGCAGCAGGTGCTCGGTGCTGATGTACTCGTCCTTGAGGTCGCGCGCCTCCTTCTCGGCGCGGTCCAGCACCTCGTTCAGCTCGCGGCTGATGGTGGCGTTGGCGCCGCCGGACTGCCTGGGCAGCCGCGCGCGCGCCGCATCGACCTCGCTCTTCAGCCGGGCGACGTTCAGACCCACCTTCTGCAGGATGGGGACGACGATCCCCTCCTCCTGCTCCAGCAGCGCCGAAAGCAGGTGCAGGTCCTCGATGGTGGGGTTCCCCGCCTTTCGGGCCTCGCCTGCCGCCGCCTGCACGGCCTCTGCCGATTTGACGGTAAGTCGATCGAAGTTGATCATGGCTCTCCTAAATCCGTGAAATTCAGTGTGTTACCCATTCGCCAGCAGCGGCGCCATTCCCGTGGGATGACGATCCTTCACGCGCGCATCGCCGGGCGTTGCTGCGGCTGAGAAAGACAAGTTCCATGCCCTGTCCGGAGTGCCGTTTAGTCAGGTTCTCCACCACGGAGTGCCGCCTGCCGCACTTCATCCTTGACAGTCCCACGCGGGAAGATTAATCCTATCGAGAGCGTCCCTTTCGTGATCTCAAACGCGAACGAACAATCCTCCCATGATTCTGCCTTCAATGCGCCGAGTAGTACGATTTACCCTCCTGGCCGGTTTGCTGCTCACTGGCGTCGCCGCGGTGGCAGAAACTGTATTTGCGCAGGTAAAATGCTACAGAACCACGTGTCTGGTGTATCCGGACGGGCTGCGCATCTGCGAGCGCGTTCCGGTCGATTGTGCTACGATCGAGATCTAGTAGCGGCCCTGCTGAAGCTTTCTGACTACCCAGCAACCTCTCAATTTCTGACTTTGCGTGCCACGGAACATGCGTAGACACTGTATGACCGGGATCCTGCTTCTTTGGATGCCCGCCTTCCTGAGCGGCTGCGAGCACACGACTGGACTGCAGCAGCCATCTCGCGCGATCCCCGAGCCACAGCTGGTCCGATCCGCCACCGGCCTGGAGCCGGCGGAGCTCGCGACTTTGCTCCGCATGGCCGATCGGGTGGAGCCGACCGGGCTCAGCGGCAAACCCTGGGGTCCATCGATGGCGCACCCCCTGGACGGACTCACGCCTGGCCAGGTGCAGCAGCTGTTTTCGGCGGCCGGGCTCGCCGCGGATCGCTATGCCGCGCCATGGATCCTCCCCTGCGACTCCTGCACGAACGTGAGCGGTGCGCGCTGAGGCTCGCTGCCTGGGCGCGGCCGTGGTGCTGCTCGCCACCGCTTCGTGCGGCGAGCGCACAGCCAGCGCGCGGCAAGGAGAAGAGACCGACGCCGCCGTCGCGCAATGGTCTCTCGCGCGAGCGCCGGAGCTTCGCATCGGTGGGAACGACACAGACGGCGGGCTGCACCGCGTCATGGACGCGGTCCGGCTGCACGACGGCACCGTCGCCGTCGCGAATGCGGGCGCGCACCAGATTCGCGTCGTCGCACCTGATGGGCGGACGTTGCGCGACGTGGGCCAGGAGGGGCACGGACCCGGGGAGTTCCAGTTCCCTGGCTGGGTCGGCGTACGCGGCGATACCCTGGTGGTGGCGGACATGCTGGCGTCGCGCGTCTCCCGCTTTACCCGCGAGGGGACGCACCTGGAGTCCGCGCGCTTCTCCGAGGCAGCCGGCCTGTTTCCGCAAGTCGTCGGGCAGTATCGCGACGGCACCCTGCTGGTAGCCGCGGACGAAGCCGTGGACTCACGCAAGCCCGGCGTGGTGCGCGGCCGAACGGCACTGCTCCGGCTGCGGCCGGACGGCAGCCTGCTGGACACCCTGACGCTGGTGCCTTCGTCCGAACAGTTCGCCACCGTGAGTGCGGATGGGCGCCGTTTCAAGGTGGAAAGCCTGCCGTTCGGGCGGCGCACCGTCATGGCATTGCGCAACGACGTGCTGGTCGTGGGCACGGGCGAAACGCCGGCCGTGCGCACCATCGATGCGGAGGGCCGCACCCGTGACCTCCTGCAGGTCACCGCGACTCCGCGCCCGGTACGTGCCGCCGATATCGATGCTTACTGGAAGAATCTCGTCACTGCGGGTGGCGGTCCCGAGGGGAACGATCTCACGCCACCACAGGGCATTCCCTACCCCGCGGCCCTTCCTCCCTACTCGGATCTGCACCTCGACGAGGCCGGGCGCGTCTGGGTTGCGGAAAGCAGGCTCCCTGGCGAGTGGAGCCAGCCCGCCACCTGGCAGATCTTCTCTCCAAACGGACAACCGCTGGCGCAGATCCGGCTCCCTCCGCGCTCGCTGCTCATGGATGCCGGGAATGACTGGGTCCTGCTGCGCGAGCTGGACGCCGATCAGCGCGAGATCGTTTCTCTCTACAGGTATTCCGTCCGACGCTGAGCGGGAGCCGTTCGGCGTAACCACCCTTGTAAGGAGCATCCCCCATGCGTACACCCCGCCGGCACCGCCTTGTGCTCCCGCTCGTTATCGCCGCCGCGGCAGCCATTCCCTTCGCCAGATCGCTGCTGCAGGCGCAGGTGATGGTGTGCTACGTGGAGTGGTGCATCCCCAAGGGCACGGGTGAATCGTGCGTCGTGAAGCAGGTACCCTGCCCGTCGGATAGCTGAATCCGCCAAGCCTTCGAAAAACAACCGCGTCCCGCCAGTGCGCCGGACGCGGTTCTTTGCACCTGGCCGCGCCACGAAATCGGCAGAGCAGGCGTAGAAATTGCGGCGGCATTCGTGCGCATATTAGCCGCGGGATGTGATCCAGCGAACCCTGTTTCCGCACACGCGGGAGCAGGCGAGCCCAACGTTTGTGAGCGTCCGGAGCGGTTCGCTGCACCGGTGCCGCGTGCCCGCCTGTGACCGCGGGCGGTGCATCTGATCACTCTGCTCTCGAGGAGAAGATCATGGCCAGCATCACCACGCGCATTCGCAACGCCGCCTTCGGCATCGGCATCCTGGCGGCACTCGGCTCCGGCGCATCAGCCGCCCGCGCCGAGGTCGCGCGCAGCATCATCCTCGACTCCGCGGAAGAGTGCCGGGAGTACTGCACGTACATGAACAAGCCGTTCTCCAGCTGGGACCCCAACACCGGCGCCTGCCGCTGCTGGTGACCGGCCGCGTTCCGCAGATCGTCGCTGCCCGTACGAGACGCGAAACGGCCTCAGGATAGATAGATGGTCGGCGTGCCGGCACCCGTCGCGCACGCCTGCTCCCTTAACGCGGAGATATGGATGCCAATGAAACCGAAGACGGTGCGCGCGACGCTCTACGGCGCCTGCGTGGCCGCGGCGCTGGCGTTCGGCGCCACGACGGTTCGCGCGGAGGTGCGCGGCCCGGCCTGCAACGATCCGCGCGCCCAGGGCTCGTGCACCACGCAGGCCGGCTGCCAGGCGTCGTGCCAGTTCAACTACGGCGCCAGCACCGGCACCTGCAGCAACTACTGCTGCTACTGCATGTGGTTCTGAGCCCGCGGCCTAATTCACCCTGCATGGAGGGGGCTGCCATGCGCAGCATGTTTCGCCGGACAGGGATCGGGCTGGCCGCGGCCGCGGTGATGGGCTCTCTGGGCTTCGGTACCTCGTCCGCCATGGCCCAGGTGCGCCTGGCGGCGGCATGCGGAGACCCGTTGGCGGACGGCTCGTGCACCACCACCAGCGCCTGCGCCAGATACTGCAAGGGCACCGTCGGCGCGGGCACGGGGCAGTGCAGCGGCGGATGCTGCTACTGCATCTGGTTCTGATCCAGCGTCATCACCCAACCCGCACAGGAGGATTGCCATGCGTACGATGCTTCGAAGGACGCGCACGCCACTGCTGGGGCTCGCGGTGCTGGCCGCGCTGGGCTCCGGCGCGTCATCCGCGCTGGCCGAGGCGCGGCCGTGCCCGCTGACGGCCATCGGCACCTGCGGCAACCTGGCAAAGTGCCAGGACGCCTGCGCGGCCGCGGGCGGCGATGTCGCCAACGCAAGCTGTCGCGAGGGGTGCTGCTTCTGCCCCGGCGCGTTCCTCTGAGCGCGCACCCCGTCTCACCCGTGACCGGGAGGACGAGATGATCGGATCGATGCGCAAGGTGCGCGCGGGCCTGCTGGCGCTGGCGGTGGGCGGCGCGCTGGGCTTCGGCGCGTCGGCGGCGGTGGCGGACGCGGCGCCGCCGTGTCCGCGGCTGGCGATCGGCCGGTGCACCAGCCTGGCGCAGTGCCAGGACCAGTGCGCGCAGGTGGGCGGGGACGTATCCCGCGCCCGCTGCGAGACGGACGGCGGCGTCGGCTGCTGCTACTGCCCGCTGCTGCTCTGACGACCACCCGGACAAGGAGGCAAGCATGCGCACGACGAGCCGCACGGCGCGCAACGTTCTTCTGGCGATGGCGGTAAGCGGCGCGCTGGGCTTCGGCGCCACGCAGGCATTCGCCGGCCCCGCGAAGGACGCGGCGTGCAACGTATCCTACGCGCAGGGCACCTGCCGCACGCGCACCCAGTGCGCGAACATCTGCGCGTCGCTGGGCACCAACCCGGCGTTCTCCGAGTGCCGGGACAACTGCTGCTACTGCGACATCCAGTAGCGGCCCGATCCACGGACCGAACAGAGGCCCCGCCGGCTGACCGGCGGGGCCTTTCTCCATCCATGCAGGTAGCCGTGCTCAGCGGGAAGCTGCGCCTGCCATGCTGCTGAACAGGGCATCCGTGGCACCGATGAACCGGGACAACTGCGGACCGGCCAGCAGGGCATCGAGGTCGCAGTCGTTCAGCTCTCGAATGAACGATTCGCGATTCCGGCCACTGCGCGCCAGCAGCACATTCAGGGCGTGCTCGGGGCTGAACCGTCCCATCTCCAGTTCCACCTCGTTGAGACCCAGGTGCCGCCGGAGCACCTCCGGCGCCTCGAAGAATACCACTTCCAGCTGTGGGACGAAGGCATAGACATCGAATGCGTCGTCCGTGGAAACGTGTCCCAGCGCCATCCGGGTCATGGCACGCGCTTCCGCCGCCGTATCGCCGTTCATCGTTTCGGCATCGATTACCACGAACACGGGACCACCATCGTGAACCAGGATGTTCCTGGCCAGCGATGCAAGCGCGATCTGGCCGTCGCCAGTAAAGAACCGCGGTCTGACGGACAGTGCCCGCTGAATGACCCGGCTCAGGAGCACCGCGTCCAGCAGCTCCTCCGCCACTACGGTGCAGCTATCGCACATCTTTCTGCCACTCCCGCCAATGAGGTGAGTGATCCGTGAGCCCGAACATGCACAGCTCGTGATACTTGCGCCGCAAGGCCTGTGCAAAGTCCCGGGCCTGAAGCGCACCCGCGATGTCCAGGCCGGACCACAGCGTGATCCGGTGCGGTGCGGCGAAGTCACACAGGATGATCGCCGGGCGCGTGAAGGTGCCGGAGACGAATACGCAGCCCATCGTCGCCGGAGGACGGCGCATCAGCTGGTTGCGCATCTTTGCGATCGCCTGGATGTCCACCGCCTCACGATCCTTGCACTCGATCAGGAACGGCACGTCTCCAAGGTACACCATCCCGTCGATCTGCTCCAACGGATGGCCGGCCAGCGGAACGTCGTACGGATACTCCACCCGCAGGCCCGAAAGCGCGAACCCTCTCACTACCAGGTACTCCAGCGCCTTGCCCGCATCCCAGCCGGCAAGCCGGTCGCCCTGCAGGTCGTTCCACAGCCCCGAAAGCTCATCCCACGAAAGCTCGGCGATCCGCTTCCGGTATTCTAGCGCCTGCTCGGAGGGACGTACTGGGGACGCGCCGTTCAGAGGGTGGAGAGCATGTTACAAGTAAACGGAGGCTACAGGCACAAAGCTGGGCGAGACCCTGATAAAAATCAAGGCTTCGCCTAAAGAAACGCCTGTGGCGCATCCGGAGCGCGCGTTAAGGGAGCGCCGCGCGCACCTTCAGGGCGATGTCAGGAAAATCCGCAAAAACACCATCGACGGCAGATAAAGCAGTAAACTCGGACGCCGCTACTCAGGCTGCCGGTGCTGGGGTTCGGGGCGGCGGCCATCGGCAAGTGCACCAGCCTGGCGCAGTGCCAGGACCAATGCGCGCAGGCGGTGGCCAACGTTACCAACGCCCGCTACGAGACGGACGGCGGCGTGGGCTGCTGCTACTGCCCGGTGTTCTGAGGCTGAGAAGGTGGTACCAGATCCTTTATCACGAGGTTGACTTCCTGAGGGAGCGCCACACATGACTTGAACCCACACAACTGCTTGTGCGCGACCGAAGGACCTCGTCTGCCTCACGCAGGGGTGAGATCCGAGCCTGGAAGCCCGCCCCACAGTTGTGCCAGTGAGGTCCTTCGGCCGGTGCCGGGCTACATCGTAGAAGCACGTTTCAGCGCGGTGCCTCCCTCAGGAAGTCAACGCTTGTGGGCGGTTTAGCAACACCCTCTGAGGCTGAGGAAGCTCTGGCAAGACGCGGAGGCCCCGCCGGCTACCCGGTGGGGCCTCTCGTGCAATTGGCTGCTCGATCCTGTGCCTACCATTCAATCTGGTCGCGGATCTCCTGCCACTCCTCCCAGACCCTTTCCGGATCCAACCTGATCACGGGCGCCTGCGCATCGAGTGTTGCATAGAACGTCCTCGCTTGGGCTCGCGTCATCCGCAGGCTGTATGCTTCGTCGCGGATCGCCAGAACCTCGGCTTCGGTGAGCGGCGATCCCTTACCCCGCTCCGCCGTCGCCAGGTTAACGAACAACGGAATGATGTAGACGGCCACCTCCGTCTGATCGTGGTAGGACTGGAGATTGGCGAAAATGTTCGCGAACACGTCCGCATCGTCCAGCTCTGGATACGTTTCCCCGACCTCGATCAGGGAGCAATTTGCGGGATTATGGTCCTCATTGTGCGCGGACTGCCGCGCATCGTCCAGCATCTCCCCCGTCCAACCGGGTGGGCTCCCGACCGGCCCGGTCATGGCCGCGGCGACGGCGGCCATGGGATCCGCGCCCGGCCCCGCCAGCGCCGACGCGTACCCGAACAGCAGCATCCCCAGCACCTGCAGACTGAGGTCGTGGGCCATCTCCGGCCAACGCGGATCGCCAACGACCTGGCTCGCGAGCGCGGACATCCGGTCGTTCAGCTGCGCCTGGTCAACCGGTGCAGCGGGGCCGGACAGCCTCTCCCCCGGATCATCCGCCGCAGACGGAGGAGCCGAATCCGCCTCTGATCGTTCGCTCTCTGACTTCCTGCCGACCCACTTGCTGAACCAGTTCATGATCGTCCTCCTTGTCATGATTTCGATCGTAGCGTCACCTCAGCCCATCGCCGCAGCACCTTCAGCGCCACATCCGGAAAATCCGCAAAAACACCGTCGATGCCGGTGGCGAAGAAGGCAGCGAGCTCGGCTTCCAGGTTGCCGTGGAGGCCCGCGAAGCCGGCGGCGGCTGGGTCGCCGGCGTGGAAGTCGGTGGGGAGAAAGTAGTTCTCGCCGCGGAAGGTCCAGGGATGCACCAGCAGGCCGGCGGCGTGGGCGTCGGCGACCAGCGGACTGGGCGGGGCGAGGCGGCCACCCGCATCCCGGGGGATGACGAGCGCCTTGTCGGGGCCGATGCCGTCCGCGTACGCCGCGATCTCCGCCAGCCCCGCCGGCGTGGCGAGGTCCACGTACGTGCGGGAGTCGCCGCGGCGCGTGAAGTCGTACGGCCGGCCGCCGGATTCCATCAGCTGGATCAGCGGCACCGCGGTTCGGCGGCGCAGCATCCGCAGGTTCTCGGTCTCGAACGACTGGACGAACACCGGCGCGTCCGCATCCGTCCACCCCGCGCACTCCAATGCCGCCAGCAGCGGATCCTCCAGCGCCAGCCCGATCGACGCAAACCAGCTGGGGTGCTTGGTCTCGGGATAGATGCCGATGGCGCGCCCGCGCGCCGCCGACTCGCGCTGCACGAGCGCGATCACCTGGTCCAGCGTGGGGATCCCGAAGCGCCCGTCGAACTCCGTGTTCGCCGGCCGAAGCTGCGGAAGGCGCTCGCGGGCGCGCAGCGTTCCGAGCTCCGCGAGCGTGAAATCCTCCGTGAACCACCCTTCCACCGTCTGCCCGTCGATCTGCTTCGCCGTGCGGCGCGCGGCGAACTCCGGGTGGGCCGCCACGTCCGTCGTCCCGCCGATCTCGTTCTCGTGGCGGCAGACGAGCACGCCGTCGCGCGTGGAGACCAGGTCCGGCTCGATGAAGTCGGCGCCCAGGTCGATGGCGAGCCGGTACGACTCCAGCGTGTGCTCCGGCCGGTAGCCGCTGGCGCCGCGGTGCGCGATCACGATCGGAAGGGACATGGAGTGCGTGAGTGCGTGAGTGCGAAAGTGCGCTGCCGGATCCCGCTATTGCCTGCTCCGTATTCCCAGTTACAAACCGTCGGCAACGCCGGGCACCCCGCCGCCCGCCCTGGACCCGTCGGCGAAGGCCGACATCGCGTTTTCCCAGCCGCGAATTCATTCGCCCGGGAAAGGACCCTCGCCTACACCACCTTGGTCTTCCATTTCCCGCGCCTGAAGATGAGGCCGCTCACCACGGCCAGCGTGGAGAACGCAATGGTGATTGCCAGGAACACGCCCAGCGGACCGAGCGCCTGCGCCAGGAAGTACGCCAGCGGGATCTCGAAGAGCCAGAACACGGCCAGGTTGATCCACGTAGGCGTCCAGGTGTCGCCCGCGCCGTTGAACGACTGCGTGAGCACCATGCCGTACGCGTACAGCGGGAACCCGGCCGCGACCACCCGCAGCGCGGACGAGCCGTGGCGCACCACCTCCGGATCGGTGGAGAACAGGCGGATGATGGGCCCGGCCAGGACCACGAACGCCAGCCCCACGACGCCCAGGAACACCAGGTTGAAGAGGCACGCCTTCCACACCGCGCGCTCCGCCCGGTCCGGCTTTCCCGCCCCCAGCGCCTGTCCCACCATGGTCGCGGCCGCGTTGCTAAGCCCGAAGCTGGGGAGCAGGGCGAAGACGATCACCCGCAGCCCCACCGTGTAGCCGGCCAGCGCCGTGCTGCCGAACGTCGCCACGATGCGCGCCAGCCCGATCCAGCTCGCCGTCCCGATCAGCATCTGCAGCGTGGCCGTGCCGGAGAGGCGAAGGATCTGCCCGATCACGCGGAAGTCCAACGCCAAGTGCCTCCGCCCCACGGGGATGCGCCCGTCCGGCCGCGTCAGCCGCCAGATCGCGAACGCCGCGCCCGTCGACCGCCCGATCGTGGTCGCCACGGCGGCGCCGGTCACCCCCAGCTGCGGGAACGGGCCCAGGCCGAAGATGAAGCAGGGGCAGAGGACGATGTTGATCAGATTCGCCAGCCACAGCACGCGCATGGCGATGGCCGCGTCCCCCGCGCCGCGGAAGATGGCGTTGACGACGAAGAGGATGATGATGGCCGCCTCGCCGCCCAGCATCACCCGCGCGTAGCCGGTGCCGGTGCGGATGACCTCGGGCGACGCACCCATCAGCGCCAGCAGCCGCGGCGCCAGCAGCGACCCGGCGATGCCCAGGATCGCCGAGATGACGAGCGCCAGGGTGATGGCCTGCACGGCGGCGTGGGCGGCGCCCTCCGGGTTCTTCTCGCCGATGCGGCGGGCCACCAGCGCCGTCGCGCCGATCCCCAGCCCCATGGCCAGCGCGTAGACCAGCGCCAGCAGCGACTCGGTGAGCCCCACGGCGGCCACCGCGTCGGCACCCAGCCGCGAGACGAAGAAGATGTCGACCACGGCGAACACGCTCTCCATCGCCATCTCCAGCACCATGGGCACGGAGAGGAGAAGGATGGAGCGGCCGACAGGGCCGTCGGTGTAGTCCTGGTGCGAGCCGCGCAGCGCCTCGCGCACCGAGCTCCAGAAGCCCGGCGGCGGCGGGTGTGCGCCCGTCTCCCCGGCGGGAGACAGCTCCAGAGAGGTAGACATTCTGGTCGATGCGGTTGCTTCCCCTGCATCCACGCGAGCGATGGAGCGCTCTCGCGGACGCGGACGGGGAGGTGATCAGAACAGGTTGCCGGGAGGTGAGCGCGCAGGTTCGCGCGCCGGTGCGTCTCGTGGGACGCGGGTGAGGGAGGGCCTCCCGGAGGCTGCAACCCTACCCGATCAGCATACCTTCATCGACACCAGGGACCTTCTGGGGAAAGAACGCGGGGCGGCAAGCTCCTCATGCCGTGCCCGTAACGGAGCGACAAACATATCGGGAACGGATGAAGCATCAACCCCCCGGCTTCCTTCGATCCGAACGAAAAAGAAGGCCTCACGCAGAGTTAGCGGAGTCAGCGGAGTTGTTCCGTGCTCATCCCCCTGCACCTGCGTGATTCCGCTTACGTTTGGGGGGAAGACGAAGCGCTCCGGAGCCGTTGAGACCCCGGGGCGCTTCACTCCGCCAACTCCGCTGACTCTGCGTGAGACCTTTTCCTTCGATGGCTACGGCAGAGGGAGGGTGATGCGTGCGTTGGCCACCGGCGGCGCCTGCCCCATCGGGACCAGGGTGACGGGGATGGTCGCGCTGTCCAGTGCCACGCTGCCGCCGGGGCCGCGCGGGTAGCGGGACGCGTACGCGAACCCGCGGATTACCACCCGCGTCTGCATCGCGGGCTCAGGGCCCACGTGCGCCTGCAGGGGGAGGCGGAAGCGGCCGCCCGCGTCCGTCTCCACCCGCGTCTGCTCCAGCATCCCCCGGTCCCCGGCCATGCGCCACGCCACCACCGTCACCGAGTCCAGCGGCTGCCCGCCCCGCGACGCCACCACGCCCTCCACCACGGCGTGGTGCGTGGACGCGAACTCGGCCGGCGGGTCCGGTGGCGGCGCGGGCGGCGCGGCTCCGCCGCCGGTTGCGGCGGGCGGGGGTGGAGCCGCGGTGCATCCGGCCAGGATCATCGCCACCGCCATCCACCGCGGGAGCCGGTACGGGGTCCCTCTCATTCGTTCGTCTCCTCGTCGATCGGTGCGCGCGCGTCTACCCCCGCGGGCCGCCACCTGTTTCGCGCCGCACCCTCGCCCTCACGGCACGCCGTACAGGTTGCGGCGCCACAGGGTGCGCACCAGCGTGGTGCTGTAGCCCGCGGGAAGCGTGGCGGTGCGCGTGAGGCTGTCCCACGTGGTGCGCCAGTACGACGTGTAGCCCTCGGCGCTCACGTTCCCCTCCAGGCAGTACACCAGCTGGTCCGCGCCGGACAGGTAGTACGTGTACGCTGCGGTGGACGCCTGGTACAGCGCGCACGAGGCCATCACGTCGGCAATGAACGAGCCGGGGAAGACGGCGGTGTCCCACGTCTCTTCCTGGGCGGCGGAGTTGGCGGCGTTGTCGCGCTGGCCGCTGCCGTCCACCAGGTCGTACAGGAAGCCGGCCACCGAGCCCTCGATGTTGATCCCGTCGCCGTTGGTGTAGAAGGTCTGCGTCTCGATGCCGTTGTCGGTGTTGTGGCCCGTGGTCAGCTCGTTGCCGGCCACCCACACGGCCAGGAACGTGGCGAAGCCCTCCGGGAACGCGCACTCGCGGTGCGAGGGCAGGTGCGTGTAGTGCACCGGGCACGCCGTGGTCTGCGACCACGTCTCGATGGCCTTGTACTGGTACGCGTGCCCGTACTCGTGCATGGTGACGAAGCGGCCGTCCTCGCGGAAGACGCGGTTGATGTTGGTGTTCACCGTGTCCTTGGTGGGCAGGTACCGGGCCCCGGCCGTGTCGCTGACCCACACCGGCAGGCGCTGGCGCCAGCGGCCCCCGAAGCGCTGCTCCACCACCGGCACGTAGGTGCGCAGCATGACGAACACGTGCGCGGCGTGCTTGCTGGCGGCCACCAGCCGCCGGTTGGTGGTGTACTCGTTGAAGTAGCTCACGCCGCCCGTGGTGCGGTCCTCCTTCACCACCTCCGAGTACCAGTCGCGCAGCAGCACGCTGCCGTCGAAGTAGCCGTACGGGCAGGTGAACGAGAACGAGCCGTCCGCGTTGACGGTGGGATAGAGGGGGCTGCCGGTGGCGACGAAGTTGGCATCCAGGCACTTGATCTCCGCCGTGGCGCCGGCCACGGGGCGCTTGGCCGCCACGTCGTCGTTGTCGTACTCGATCCAGTACGTGTACGCGGTGGAGGTCTGCCGCCACGGGCCGCCCGTGGGCGACAGCGACGCCGCCGGCGCCGCGGCGCCCCGCACCCGCGCGCCCGGCACGAACGGGCCGTACGAGCCGAACAGGGGCATCCGGCCCGCGAAGGCCGTGGCGTCGAAGCGGTTCAGGCGGCGCCCGCCGTTCTCGTCCACCAGGATGTACAGCGTCTCGTCGGTCACGTCCGCGATCAGCGAGTCGCCCTGGGCCAGCTCCGGGGTGGGGCCGCTGGTGACGGCGTGCGCGCTCACGCGGTAGAACCCGGGGCTTGCGAAGGTCACCGTCCCCGCCAGCCGCCGCTCCGCGCCGCGCCCCACCCCGCCCTGCAGCGCGCCGATGCGGCGGCGCCCCGCCTGCTCCGCCGGCGTGCCGGCCGCGGGGGGCTCGTCGTGCACCAGCAGCTCCAGCGTCATCTGGTCCGCCTGCCTGCGCCCGCGCGCCACCGCGGTGATGGCGATGGGCACGCCGGGGCGGAACGCGCCGCTCACCTCGAAGTCCAGCTCCACACGCTGCACCAGCGGCGGCACCGAGGTATCCACCGCGTCGGCGTCGGGGCGCGGATCACGCCCGGGGTCCGTGGCCCCTCCCGGGGACGACAGGTCGTCCGAGCACGCCGCCAGCATCGCCGCCAGCCCCAGCACAGCCCACGTACCCGCGCGCGGCCAGCCCCGCGCGCGCCCATGCATTCCCGCCATGCGCCCCTCCAGGTAGATCGGTTCCCGCCATCCCGGACAGAGAACGCCCGGGATGGGAGGGGGGCGGGAGGCAATCTTCGAGCCCGTTTGTTTACCGCAAATCCGTCCTGATTCCCCATACTGCCCCTGGACAACAGGATACGAAATTTCAGGTTTCAGAGTATACGGCACGTTCCGGTGGCCCTGAGGTTATACAATCCTTTCACGACTGATTGACTGCTTCTGATGCCGGCGAATCTCGGGTAAGAAACCCCATGGCGAGCAAGCGGATACGTATCTTGATCATACCAGTCCGCAAAAAGAATCGGCACGCAGAGCAGCAGAGGGGCAGAGAACCAGAGAAGGAACGGTGTTCTCTGCTCCTCTGCCTCCCTGCTGGTCTGTGTGATCGAAATCAGATCAGTTCAGTTTTCCGGATTGGGTATCAGCATCAACGGAGTCCATGGAGTCCACTGGTGCCGGTCCGTCACGCATCGTGCGCATCTCATAAAAAAGGTTCGTCGCGGATTTCGTTGCACGCCACGCCTGGCGGGAAGCGGTGGCGGGTTTACCATGCGCGACCACCGTGTCCTGCGCGTCGGCACGGGCGGGGCACACCGGGCTTCTCTGAGGACGTCGGGAACTGCAGGCAGATGGACGCCCGGCAGGGAGCCATCCGCATTTTTTCTGGAACACCTTTCCCGCCGCAGCGCCCCGCAGCCCACCATTCCGGCTTCACCCGATGCGCGATCCCGCGAACCGTCCCCCTCGCGCGAA
>DASUVG010000139.1:0-29502 GCA_036379135.1 Longimicrobium sp. | reverse complement strand
TCCCCAAGCCGCAGGAAGAGCAGATCAACATCCTGATCGACCTGCTCTCCTCGTCCGGCCGGCGCGCCATCAACCTGCTCACGCACGACCAGCTCTTCTCGGCCAAGACGGCCCCGCGCCTCTCTTCGGCCGCGCAGACGGCGCTCGCCCAGCGCGACGAGTCCAGGGTCACGCTGGTGCAGACGCCGGCGCCCGCCAGCCCGCTGGAGGAGGACGACGACCCGCTGGCCATCATCATCCGCAAGGCGTGCTCGCGCGAGCTCACCGACCTGGGGCTGAGCTTCAACTCGCTCAACATCAAGGTGGTGCAGAGCGAGGTGGCCGAGGCGCGCCGCCGCCAGAGCACCGCCGAGGCGCAGGCCAACGCCGAGATCGTGGCCGCGCTGCAGACCCGCCGCGCCAAGGAAGCCGAGATCGAGGCGGAGCGGGTGATCAGCGATCGCCAGCGCGAGCTGGAGCAGACCCGCGCCAGCAACGCCGCCCTGATCGCCGAGGCCGAGGCCACCAAGCAGGCCGCCCTGGCCAAGCAGCGCATCGCCGAGCTGGAGGCCACGCAGATCGCCCAGGCCCGCGCCGACGCCGAGCGCCTGCGCATCGAGGCCGAGGCGCAGGCCCGGGCCGAGGCCATCCGCATCACCACGGTGGCGCAGGCCACGGCGGAGAGCATTCAGAAGGTGAACCAGGCCATCCAGCAGGGCGGCGAGGCGTACTTCCGCTACAAGCAGATCGAGATGCTCCCCGAGGTGGCGCCCTTCATCGCCGACGCGCTGGCCAAGGCCCGCCTGGTCACCATCTCCGGCGGCGGCGAGAGCGCGGCGGAAGGCGCGACGAACAGCATCACCGGGGTGATCCAGACGGTGCTGGCCGCGCAGCTGGTGAGCCGCGCCGGCCTGGGCGGCGGCGCCGACGAGCCGCAGCCCGTGGCCACCGTCCCCGTGGGCCGCATCGTCAGCGGCGAGTGAGCGGACGGGCCGGATGGCGCGCGGGCCGGGGCGACTTCCCTTCGCTCCGGCCCGCGCGTCCTTGCGCGAGGCCATGTTTTTGCGGAAAGTGTAGCAGATGGCGGCGCGCCCTCTCGCGTGACGCGAAGGGGACGTGTATCGTCAGGTCATCATCCACGGACAACACAACCGCGAACGAACCGGGAGACGCATGGCCGAGCCCAGGCTGCCCAGCAGCGAGCGCGAGGGGAAAAAAGGGGTGTCGAAGACGGCGGTGGTGCTGGGGGCCGCGGGGCTGTTCCTGTTCATCGTGGGCGTAAAGCGCAAGTACCGCCTGGACGCCGAACGCGAGGTCGCCGCCGTCCGGGAACGGGCAGAGCGCGACGAAGCGTGAACGACGGATGATATGAAGCGGGGCGGCTGAATCAGCCGCCCCGCTTCTGCGTTTGCCCGACGGACCCGATCAGAACGAGCGCAGAAAGGACAGGCTGGGCGCGAAGAAGTACTCACCTCCCCCGAGCGTTACGGCAGCCTCGAAGTTGAACGTCTTTCTTCCCGCGTTGGCGTCGCCCCACTTCCTGGGCCAGCGCTGTGCCTCGTTGCGGTCCTGGCCAATGAGCGGGTCGTCGCCCGTATCCCGGTGGATCAATCCCAGGGTGAGCACGCTCGTGGGAAAGTGCTCGTTGTCTACCCACGTCCGCTGGATGAACTCGAACTGGGCATCGACATCCGCCTGAAAGCACATGAACAGCAGCCCGCGCGGCAGGGTGCGGTCTGGGTTGCTGGCCGGCTCGTCCGCCACACCCGGCAGCGGCGGGCCGTACGGAATGCCGCGCCGCGCGATCCGCCGGTTGCGCTCGGCTTCCGGCTTGGTGTGCGGGGTGGTGCCGCGCGGGTTGACCTTGCGGATGTGCGCATGGAACGGGCACCGCAGCCCGTCCCCGTCCTCGCGAAAAGCGAAGTTGTTCTCCTCGCCCACGCCCGGCGTCATTGACCGCAGCACGGGCGTGCCGTCCCTGAACCGCCCCACCACCAGCGCTCCCGCCAGGTTGGCGTCCATGCCCAGCGAGGCCGCCAGCTGCGCGACTGAGCTCTCGAACAGGTCGATGTTCTGGCCCAGCTTGCGGTATACCAGGTAGCTGCCGAACGCGTCCACCTCGTCGGTGAGGGGATCATCCGTGAGCACCAGGCTCAGGCGTGCTTCGGGATCCCACTCGTCGCGGTCCTGCTTTTCCAGGTCACGGCTGATGAACGCCGGCTGGCTGATCCCGTCGAAGTAGCCGAAGTGCTCGACGGGGTCCATGCGCGGACTCCCATCCTCCTTCACCACCTTGGGATTCTTGCGCCGCAGGGTGTTGCCCTCCTCGATGGTGAGCACCTCCGCCACGCCGGCGAGGGACTGCTTGACCCGCTCCGCCGCCGCCTTCACGACTGGCTCCTTGTCGTCGGCTAGGGTGATCAGCGCGTGAATCTCGCCCTGGAATCCCGGCTCCCACGTACCAGGCCTAGGGTCCTTGTTGTCGCGGTCGAACAGCGCTTTCACGATGCTGTCGCTCTGGTCCTTCATACCCTTGCGAAAGGCACCGCTCGCGAAGCCCTTGAGGGGAAAGCCCAGATGCCGGTATCCCCGGGCGGAAAGAAAGAAGCCGGTCACCAGCCCGCCGTCCGTGTTTGGGAGGACGTTGAACTGCCGCTCGGCGGAGGTCACCTGGGGCTCGAAGGACTTGAGCCACGCCTTTACCGCGTCCGGACCCGCGGAGAAACGAAGGAAGACGTGACGCGCGTAGTCGCGCCCATGCGGTTTGAGGATGTTCGCCTGCAGGTTGCGCAGCATGAGGGCGAACTTGGGGTCCGAGACGTCCACATCGGAGGCGGGCGTGTTGAGTTTGACGGGCATGCGGTCCTCGTCTGGTGGGGCTGGAGATCAGGGCGGGCAACTCCACGGCACATCCACGCGTCTGCCGGGTCCCGCGGCGGGCAAGGCTGCCCTGTCCCTCTGGTTAGATGGCTCCCGCATCCGGCTTTCCCCGCTCTGCCGCTTCCGTCCTTTCCAGGGCCGGAACCCGCCCCCTCCCTCGCGCGCGACCCGGGCGCCGCTGTATCTTCCGCCGGACTGCGAACCCGTGCACCGACACCGGAAAGAACGCTGATGCCCGCGACCGACTTTCTGCAGCGCAACCGCGACAAGCACCTCGACGAGCTCAAGGAGTGGCTCCGCATCCCCAGCGTGAGCGCCAAGAGCGAGCACAAGGACGACACGGCGCGGGCCGCCGAGTGGCTGGCGGAGCGCATGCGCGAGGCCGGGCTCACGGTGGAGATCATCGCCACGGCCGGGCACCCCGTGGTCCTGGGCGAGTGGCGCGGCGCGGCGGAGGGTGCGCCCACGCTGCTCATCTACGGACACTACGACGTGCAGCCAGCGGAGCCGCTGGACGAGTGGAAGAGCGAGCCGTTCGAGCCCGAGGTGCGCGACGGCAACCTGTTCGCCCGCGGCTCGGTGGACGACAAGGGGCAGGTGTACCTGCACGTCAAGGCGGTGCAGGCGCTGCTGGCGGAGGACGGAACGCTGCCGGCGAACGTGGTCTTCGTGATCGAGGGCGAGGAGGAGGTGGGCTCCGTGAACCTGGGCGCCTTTCTCAAGGAGAACCGCGAGCGCCTGGCGTGCGACGCCGTCGTCATCTCCGACACCACGATGTTCGCCCCCGGGCTCCCCTCCATCACCACGGGGCTGCGGGGGATGGCGTACATGGAGGTTCGCGTGCAGGGCCCGTCGACGGACCTGCACTCCGGCGCGTACGGCGGCGCCGTCGTCAACCCCGCCAACGCGCTGGCGAAGATCATCGCGCAGCTGCACGACGAGCGCGGCCGCGTGAACATCCCCGGCTTCTACGACAAGGTGCGCGAGCTGACGGCGGAGCAGCGCGACGGCATCGGCCGGCTCCCCTTCGAAGAAGAGAACCTGCGCAAGGAGGTGGGCGCGCCCAGGCTGGGCGGCGAGGAGGGCTACGGTCCGCTGGAGCGCATCTGGGCGCGCCCCACGCTGGACGTGAACGGCCTCCTGTCCGGCTACACCGGCGAGGGCGCCAAGACGGTGCTCCCCGCCCGGGCGATGGCCAAGGTGTCCATGCGGCTGGTGCCGGACCAGGACTACAAGGAGGTGGAGCGGATGTTCATCGACCACGTCCGCTCGCTGGCGCCGGACGGGGTGACGGTGGAGGTGCTGGCGCTGCACGGCGGCCAGCCCTGGTTCGCCGAGGGAAGCGGCCCGGTGTTCGACGCGGCGGCGCGCGCGCTGGAGCAGGCGTGGGGGCGCAAGCCGGTCTTCATCCGCGAGGGCGGGTCCATCCCCATCGTGCAGGCGTTCCAGGAGACGCTGGGCGCGCCCGCGCTGCTCATCGGCTTCGGACTGCCGGGAGAGAACGCACACGCCCCCAACGAGTGGATGTCGGTGGAGAACTTCCACAAGGGCGCCGAGGCCATCGCCATGATGTACGAGGGGCTGCGGTGAGCGCTGCGGAGGTGGCGAGCGGGGCCGAGGTCGAGGCGCGGGCGCTGGTGGAGGAGATGACGGGGCGCATCGCGCCGCTGGAGCACGAGGCCAACCTGGCCGCCTGGGACGCGGCCGTGGGCGGCGGGGACGAGGCGACGGAGCGGGCGACGAAGGCACGCTCCGCGCTGCGCGCGCTGTTCACCGACGCGGAGGGCGCGCGGCGGGTGCGCGGGTGGCTGGACGGCGGCCGGATCGCCGATCCCCTGCTCCGCCGCCAGCTTCACCTGCTGGACGAGGAGTTCACCCGCAACCGCCTGCCGCGCGAGACCATCGACGACCTGGTGAACCGCCACGCCGAGCTGGAGCGGCTGTTCTACGGCTTTCGCGCGGAGCTGGACGGCGCGCGGGTGAGCAACAACGAGATCGTCGACATCCTTACCGCCGAACGCGACTCCGCGGTGCGCCGGGCGGCGTGGGAGGCCAGCAAGCAGATCGGCGGGCAGGTGGCGGAGCCGCTGCGCGAGCTGGTGCGGCGGCGCAACGCGGCGGCGCGGTCGATCGGATTTCGCGACGCGTACGCCATGGACCTGCACCTGCAGGAGATCGACGAGGCGGAGCTGTTCGCGACGATGGACGCGCTTCGCGACGGCAGCGACGCGCCGTACGCCGCCTTTCGCGCGGGGCTGGACGCGGAGATGGCGGCGCGCTTCGGCGTGGCGGTGGACGAGCTGCGGCCGTGGCACTGGGAAGACCCGTTCGCCCAGCAGGCGCCGGCCATGGGCGAGGTGGACATCGACCGCTACTTCGGCGGGCACGACCCGGTGCCGCTGGCGACGGGCTTCTTTGGCGGGATCGGGCTGCCGGTGGAGGGGATCCTTGCGCGCAGCGACCTGTACGAGCGCGAGGGCAAGGATCAGCACGCCTTCTGCCAGGACGTGGACCGCCGCGGCGACGTGCGCATTCTCTGCAACCTGCGGCCGAACGAGAAGTGGACGGCCACCCTGCTGCACGAGCTGGGGCACGCCGTCTACGACGAGGGGCTGCCGCGCGAGCTCCCCTTCCTCCTTCGCCAGCCGGCGCACATCCTGACCACGGAGAGCGTGGCGATGTACTTCGGGCGGCTTACGCGCGAGCCGGCGTGGCTGCGCGAGGTGGCGGGCGCCGCCGTGTCGGACGACGAGGCGCGCGAGATTCGCGGTCAGTCGCGCGCGGCCATGCTGATTGCCGCGCGGTGGATGCTGGTAATGATCTACTTCGAGCGCGAGCTGTACCGCGACCCGGACCGCGCGGACCTGAACCGCGTCTGGTGGGAGCTGGTCGAGCGGCTGCAGCGGGTCCGCCACCCCGAGGCGCGGCCGGAGGGGACGGAGTGGGCCAGCAAGCTGCACCTGTCGCTGAGCCCCGTCTACTACCACAACTACCTGCTGGGCGAGCTGATGGCGTCGCAGGTGTCCGCCGCCGTCCGCCGCGAGACAGGGCTGGCGCCGGAGCGCAGCGTGGCGGGCGACCCGCGGGTGGGCGCGTTCTTCCGCGAGCGCATCTTCGTCCCCGGCGCCTCGCTGCCGTGGAACCAGCACCTGCTGCGCGCCACCGGGGAGCCGCTGAACCCCCGCTGGTTCGTGGAGCAGTTCGTAGAGGCGTAGCCGGAGGAACGCTCGCAGGGACGCTCCACCTGAACAGATGTGTCACGCGGAGGCGCGGAGGCGCGGAGGCGCGGAGAGACGAATTTCCCGTCTCTCTCTGCGCCTCCGCGCCTCTCTGCGTAATAGCGAATCTGGAAAAAAGAATGTGACTTCCTGAGGGAGCGCACGCGCAGATCCTGCCGCCTGTACCGACTCCGGCGCGCGACCGAAGGACCTCCTCTCGGCTGCGAAGAGGCTGGATCCGGACGCGGAACCGGCCCCTTCGTTCTGCTGGCGAGGTCCTTCAGTCGGCGCCAGGGCATTTCGTACCAGCAGGCTATGGAGCAGCGCCTCCCTCAGGAAGTCAACGCTCTTGTTGGAAAGTCCAGAGGTTTCGCAACATCCTCTCAGGAAGTCATGCTTTCCATTGCCGGCTTACTGCGAGTCGCCGAACAGGAGCCGCTGGGTGGGCGTGCTCTTTTCGATGTGGATCATGATGTCGTACTCCTTCACCAGCTCGCTGTGGACGTAGGAGTTCAGCTGGCGGCTGGCATCGTATCCCGCGCCGATCATCCGCAGGTGCCGCGGGCCCAGCAGCCACTCGGCCCCGCGGGGCGCGCCGTCGCGAAGCGGCTGCAGGTTCACGATGAAGCGCGGCACCCCCAGGCGGTGGAACTGGTGGTTGTAGCTGCGCGGGCTGGTGAGGCTGTCGGGGATCTCCGCCACGCCCAGCTGCGAGGAGGGTGAGATGCCGGGAATGGGGATCACCGCGTTGAAGGACCCGCTGTAGAAGGAGAAGCCCACCGGCCGGTACGCGGCCCCGTAGCGGGCCTGCAGGCGCGTCCCCATCCACGGCTCCGCCCGCGACACGTGCGCGTTGTGCGCCCACAGCACCAGCCTGGACCCGGGGCCGGCCTGGTCCGCCAGCCATTCCACGTTCTCGGCCATGTACGTGTCACGCAGGACGCTGCCCTGGAGCGGGTTGCCGCGCACGTCCTCGTTCTGCACCACGATGCGGGCGGCCCGCAGCGCGGTCGCGTACTCCGCCGCGCCGGAGCGGGGCGCCCACCGCGCCTGGCCGCGCTCCACCAGGGCGTACGCCGCCTGCACCCCGGCGCGGCACAGGTCCCGGGTGGGCCCCGGCGCGGCGCCGTAGTTCTGCGTGACGGTGGTGTCCTGGAACTCGCGGTAGCAGGCGTAGTGGGCCTGGGCGCTGTCGGCGGCGGCGGCGTCCAGCCCGCGCAGGTACGCCACCACCTGGTTCATCGCCATCCGGGAGTACTGCATGTCGAACCCGTAGAAGCTCACCCTGGGCGCGCCGCCCGGGTTCTGGTTGTGCGCCCGCATCCACCGGATCATCTCCAGCACCTCGGCCGTGTTCCAGGTCCAGAAGTGCAGTCCCGCCAGCAGCTCCGCGGGATCGCCCTCGCCGGTGTGCACGTAGCGGTTCAGCAGGTTGGCCTCGGGCCAGGTGGCCTCGATGGCGAAGGTGCTGAAGCCCTTCTCCTTCACCAGGTACTCCACGATGCGATGCTTCATCCGGAAGAACTCGCGGGTGCCGTGCGTGGCCTCGCCCAGGGCCACGATGCGCGCGTCGCCGATCATGGGCCCCAGCGGCGCCAGGTCGGCGTAGCCGCCCCCGGGATCGGTGGTGGTGAAGGCGACGGCGTTGGCTTCCAGCCAGCCCAGGTCGAACTCCTCCCCCGGCTCCACCGGGTCGGAAGACTCGCAGGCGGTCAGCAGCAGCAGCGCGAGCAGGGCATGGAACGGGCGGCGCTTGAGCAGCGAGAGCATTGGATCAATAGGGGATCGAGGTAATTCGGGCGGCGCGGCCGCAGGCTGGAGGAGCGGACGCGGAGGCCTGCCGTGGCAACGACGGTGCCGCGGCGCAAGTCGTTCGGGCGAAAAGATTTCGAGTTTTCGCCAGGCGACATCTGTCTCTTTGTGGCTACAGATGGTGCTCTCCCGTCCGGAAAAGGCGGCCGTATCCGATCCTCCCGCTGCCTTCCCTGAGCCGGCGAACGCAGAAAGCCGCCGCGGCCGATCCAGTCGGCCGCGGCGGCTTTCGTTTACGCTGATACCCGATCCGGAAAAACCGGACTGATTTGAACACGGAGCAGCAGAGAGGCAGAGCAGCAGAGGGCACCGTTCCCTTCTCTGCCCCTCTGCTGCTCTGCGTGCCAGTTCCTTCTGCGGATCCGGTGGAAGATCAGACTCATGCCGTATCCGCTAAAAGAATAAGCCTCACACAGAGTTAGCAGAGTCAACAGAGTTTTCTCGTGCCGCGCGATGTACTCCGTGATTCATCCGATCGCTGGTAAACGATCGATGCGGCACGAAGGGCGGTCATCTCGCCGAAGCTTCACTCTGTTGACTCTGTTGACTCTGTGTGAGACCCAGTCTTTTTGTGGATTCGGTATGATCCCAGATTCGCCGAAAGTTCCGGCATCAGGTTGAATCGGAACGCAGCGGATGGAGTTCTACCGCGCGCGTCCGATGGCCGTCCCCAGCCGCACCGCATCGCCGGGTTGGATCGATGCAAGCAGTTCCACGCGGCCGGGCTCGAAGACGAGCACCACCGTCGAACCCAGGTGAAAGGTCATGATCTCGTCCCCCTGCTTTACCGGGATCGGCGGATCATAGGCGCGGGCGGCGGACTGCAGGCCGCGGCGGTTGGTCACCCACTCGCCGCGGCCCGGCGGCGCGTTCCACGCGGCATCGAACGCGGCGCTGATGCGGCCCACGTTGTACGCGCCCACCGCGACCACGGCCACGCGCCCCAGCGGCCCGTCGATGTGGCACATCAGCCGCTCGTTGCGCGCGAACAGCTCCGGCATGTGCGCCACCGCCGCCGCGTTCACTGGCAGCAGCGCGCCGGGAACGTGCCGCGCCGCGCGGATCTCGCCCGCGACGGGCGCGTGGATGCGGTGGTAGTCCCTGGGCGACAGGTAGAGGGTGATGAACGCGCCGCCCTCGCAGCGCGCCGCGGCGCCGTCATCTTCCAGCAGCTGCCCCACGTCGTACAGGCGGCCCTTGGCCTGGATCAACCGCCCCTCGCGCACCGTTCCCAGCTGCCCCACGGCGCCGTCCACCGGCGACGCGACGACGGCGGGATCGGACGGCCACGCGCGCGCGCCCGCCGCCAGCCTGCGGGTGAAGAAGCGGTTGAGCGTGGGATACGCCTCCAGCGGCAGCTCCGCCTCGCTCGGGTCCGCGCCCACGGCGCGCGCAAAGGCGCCGAGGACCGCGGCGCGCATCCCGGGCGGGATCGGCGCGTCCGCCAGCCGGCCGAAGCCGCGGCTCATGGCCCCCTGCGGCAGGCGCTTCAGCAGGCCGAGCGCGGCGCGCCAGCGCAGGCCGGGAAGCTCGGGATTCTTCTCGGAACGATGCATGCTCAAGGGCAAATGCTCCTGGCGGATCGATCAGGTGATCGTTTCGGCCGCGGACGCGCAGGCGAATGCGACGCCGCATGCCGCTTGGCCGCCGAGTCCGCGCAGGCGGATTGGTGCCGTCGTAGCGGCGACGTCATTCGCTCCCGCAGGCGGCCGGCACGGTACCCGATCAGGATCGTAATCGGCGAATGCAGGGCGCGCGCCGGGAGGGGCGCATCGGGCGCGCGCGTGTTACATTCCGCGCCTTCCGCGTCCCGGAAGCGCCGGAGAATCGCGACCGCATCATCACAGAAAGACGAAAACAGGCTTGAGCACGACGACGTCCGCATCCACCGCCCTGCGCATCCCCAGCCGCACGCACGTGCTGGCCAACGGCATGCGCGTGGTGGCGCACCACGACCCCGGCGCGCCCATCGTCACCGTCCACCTGATGTTCCGCGCCGGCAGCCGCGACGAGGTGCCCGGCCGCACCGGCCTGGCGCACCTGCTGGAGCACCTGATGTTCGAGGGGAGCCAGCACGCGCCCAAGGGGCACTTCGATGACGTGCTGGAGCGCGCGGGCGGCACCAACAACGGCAGCACCTGGCTGGACCGCACCAACTACTACGTCACGGTGCCCTCCAACGCCGTGGAGCTGCCGCTCTGGCTGGAGCGCGACCGCATGGCGTTCCAGCTCCCCATGCTGACCGCCGAGGTGCTGGAGTTGCAGCGCGGCGTGGTGATGAACGAGCGCAGGCAGGCGTACGAGAACCGCCCCTACGGCCTGGCGGACGAGCGGCTGCACGAGCTGCTCTTTCCGGCCGATCATCCGTACCGCTGGCCCACCATCGGCTACATGCGCGACCTGGAAGCCATCACGCTGGACGACGCGCGCGCATTCTACTCCACCTACTACACGCCCGGCAACGCGGTGCTGGTCTTTGCGGGCGACGTGGAGCCGGAGCGGGCGTTCGCGCTGGCGGAGCGCTACTTCGGCGACATCGCCGCGGGGCCGGGCATCCCCGCCTCCCACGCCCCCGCCCTGCCCCCCGCGCCCGTGGAGCAAAGGGGGACGATGGAGGACGACGTCTCCTTTCCCCGCGTCTACCTGGCGTACGCCGTTCCCGGCTACGGCCACGACGACTGGGTGGCGATGGACGCGCTGGCCTACCTGCTGGCGGACGGCGAAAGCTCGCGGCTGCAGCGGGCCCTGGTGCGCGACGGACGGCTGGCGCAGGACGTGGACACCTATCTCTACCCCACCGCCCTCTGCGGCGTGTTCGGCATCGTCTGCACGGCGCGGTCGGAGATCGAGCCCGAGGCGCTGGAAGACGCCATCCGCCGCGTGCTGGACGACGTGGCGCGCGACGGCGTGGCCGACGACGAGCTGACCGGCGCCGTGAACCGCGTGCGCCGCGACCACGTGGGCCAGCTGGCCACGGTGGAGGAGCGCGCCGACGCCCTGGCCTACGCCGCCACCGTCCTGGGCGACGCGGAGGCGCTGAACGGCGTGCTGGACGCGTATTCCAGGCTTACGGTGGACGACCTGCGCCGCGTAGCCGCCGAGTACCTGACGGCCGAGCGCGCCGCCACGCTGGTGGTGCTCCCCGGCCAAGATTCGGACGAGGACGACGAGGAGGAGGTGCGCGATGCCGCATAGCGGAACCGTCGCCATCCTTCCCCCGCCCGTCCCCGGCGCGCCGCCGCGGCCGCGCGTTCCCCGCCCCATGCGCTGGACGATGGAGAACGGGCTGCGCGTGGTCGCCATCCAGAAGCGCGGCGTGCCGCAGATCGTCCTCCGGCTGGCGATCCCCGCCGGCGGCGCCTCCGACCCCGTCGCGTATCCCGGCACCGCGTCCCTCGTGGCGCACCTGCTGACGGAGGGGACGCAGTCGATGACGGCGGACGAGCTGAACGCCCGGCTGGACCTGCTGGGTGCCTCCGTGCACGCCAGCACCGGCCACGACTGGGCCGAGGTGGAGGCCGTGCTGCTCACCGACACGATGGACGAGGGGATCGCGCTGATGGCGGAGGTCGCCACCCGCCCCTCGTTCCCCGAGCAGGAGACGGAGCGCGTGCGCGCCGAGTCGCTGGACGCGCTGGTGGCCCGCGAGGACGAGCCGGCGAACGTGGCGGACGACCGCGTGGCGCTGGAGGTGTTCGGCGCGGAGCACCCGTACGGCCACCCGTCGTTCGGCACGGCAAAGGGGATCGCCTCCGTGCCGCGCGAGGCGCTGGCGGAGTTCCACGCCGCCCGCTACCGGCCCAGCGGATCGTTCCTGGTGGCCGCCGGCGACTTCGATCCCGCGGAGCTGCGCGCGCGGCTGGACGGGGCGTTCGGCGGATGGACGGGCGCGGTGGAGCGCGTGGCCTACCCCGCCGGGCCCCCCTCTCCCGCCAACGCGGGGCAGGCGGTGGTGGTGCCGTGGGACGACGCGGCGCAGTCGGAGATCCGCATCGCGGGCGCGGGGCTGGACCGGCGCTCGCCCGACTGGCTGGTGGGGTCCGTCGCCAACTACGTGCTGGGCGGATCCACCATCACCGGGCGGCTGGGCGCCAACCTGCGCGAGGACAAGGGGTGGACGTACGGCGTGCGCTCGTCGTTCCACGCAAGCCAGGCGATCGGCGGATGGGG
Source organism: Longimicrobium sp. (assembly GCA_036379135.1). Classification (GTDB taxonomy): domain Bacteria; phylum Gemmatimonadota; class Gemmatimonadetes; order Longimicrobiales; family Longimicrobiaceae; genus Longimicrobium. The sequence goes on along the minus strand of DASUVG010000139.1, from coordinate 17,443 downwards.
CGCCGACACCGCGGTGGATGTGGACGTCACGGCCGACGCGGTGGGCGAGATGGTGGCCGAGATGCGGAGAATGGCCACGGAGCCCGTGCCCGCCGACGAGCTTCGCCGCGCCAAGGACGCGATGATCCTCTCGCTGCCGCGCATGTTCGAGACGCCGGGCGGCATCGCCAGCCGCTTCGTGACCATCGAGGCGTTCGGCCTTCCCGACGACTACTGGGAGCGCTACCCCGACGCCGTCGAAGCGGTGACGGCCGACGACGTGCTCCGCATCGCGCGGCAGTGCTTCGACCCGGACCGGGTGGTGCGGGTGGTGGTGGGCGGGGGGATGCAGGGGCAGGTTCCGCCCGACCCCGAGGCGCCCCCTCCGGGCTCGTAAACCTCGCCCACCTCCCCCAAAAACCCCTGGGGGAGGTTGGGGTCTCCGACGGACCGGGGTTCGGCGAACGGCATCGCGCTGCGCCCGCGAGGGCCCCCTCCCCCCGGCCCCCTCCCCCGCTGCGCGGGAGAGGGGGAGAATTCGATCGTGCAACGACACAGATCGCACTGCGTCCGCGGCGCCCCCTCCGCTCGCTCAGGCCTCGCACCTCCCCAAGACCCTGGGGGTGGTTGGGAATGCCCGATAGATCGAAGTTCAACGACCGGCATCGAAGGTGACGAAGTCCCACTGAACGACACGGGAGCCTTCGAAGGGGCGATTGAAGTTCAACCTCCCCCAGGTTTTTTTGGGGGAGGTGGGCGAGGTTTACGAGCCCGGAGGGGGCGCCGGCGGGCGCAGTTCGAGGGCCGGTTGCGCGCCGTCTTCCAGCCGCCCCGAACGAGTGCGCCCGCTTGGGACGAATCCCGCACGGGCGCTGGTACCGCAGTGACGATTGATGAGCTAGAAGACGTTGCCGTCGCGCTCGCCGCGCCATACGGCGTCGTCGTCGGCTTCGTCGCGCACCTCCACCACCTCCATCGCGGGCACGGGCACGTTTTGCGAGTAGCGCATCATCCCCTCCCACCCGCAGGCGGTGCACCAGCGGCGGCCCATGAACCGGCGGACGGAGTGCAGCATCCGCTGCCGCAGCAGCAGGGTCTCTCCCCCGCAGCGCGGGCAGTCGCGGCCGGAGGGGAGCAGGGCGACGAGAAGCGCCAGCGGGGCCAGCAGCATCACCACCCAGAGCGCCGTCATGAACATCCAGAACATCTCGTCCTCCTTGCTGCCACTCGGGGTGGTTCCCGGTTGATCGTCGGTCCGGCCTCCGGGGGCGCTCGACGCTCCACCGCCGGCGCTCTCGCTCCACTCGCTCAGGCAAACCTCGTACCCGTCCGCGGCCAGCCGGACATCCACTGTATTTCGGCCTGCCGCTTGCACTTGCGCGCCCCCTTCCTCGGCCGCCCCGGCGGCCCCGGACGGCGCCCGAATCCATGATCCTGCTTCACGTTGACCCCGCCCACCCCGACCCCGCCGCGCTCCGGCGGGCGGCCGGCGTGCTGCGCGGCGGCGGCCTGGTGGCGTTCCCCACCGAGACGGTCTACGGGCTGGGGGCGCACGCGCTGGACCCCGCCGCCGTCCATCGCATCTACGAGGCCAAGGGGCGCCCCGCGTACAACCCCCTCATCGTCCACCTGGCCGACGCGGCGGCGGCGCGGGCGCTCGCCTCCGCCTGGCCGGAGGAGGCGCGCCGGCTGGCGGCGGCGTTCTGGCCCGGGCCGCTGACGCTCGTTCTTCCCAAACACGATTCAATCCCCGATTCCGTCACCGCGGGGCTGCCGAGCGTCGCCCTGCGCGTCCCCGCGCACCCGGTGGCGCACGCGCTGCTGCGCGAGGCCGGCATCCCCGTCGCGGCGCCCAGCGCCAACCGCTCCACCGGCGTATCGCCCACGACGGCGCAGCACGTGGCGGCCAGCCTGGGCGGGCGGGTGGACGTGATCGTGGACGGCGGCCCCTGCCCCGTGGGCATCGAGTCCACCGTGCTCAGCCTGGCCGGCCCCGTCCCCACCCTGCTGCGCCCGGGAACGATCTCGGTCGACGACCTGCGGCCGGTGATCGGCGAGGTCGCCCTCCCCTCAGCCGCCACGGACGCGACCGCCGCGCGCCCCTCGCCCGGGATGCTGGACCGCCACTACGCGCCCCGCGCGGCCGTCCGCATCGTCCCGCGTCAGGAGCGCGAGCGGGTGCTGGCGGATGCGGCGCGACGGGTGGATGAAGGAAAACGGGTCGGCGCGCTGCTGCTGGAGGATGCGGGCGATCCGCGGATCGCGCCGGCCGTGCGGATGCCGGACGACCCTGCCGGCTACGCGGCCCGCCTGTACGCCGCCCTGCACGAGCTGGACGACGCCGGCTGCGACGTGATCCTGATCGACCCGCCGCCCGACGCGCCCGCCTGGGCCGGCGTCCGCGACCGCCTGCGCCGCGCCACGACCGAATAGCACCCGCCCAACACAGACCTCACAGGGAGGATGGCGGACGGAGAAAGGACGAGGGGGGAGTGTGATTCCTCCGCATCCCATCTCATCTTTCCTCTAGGTGAAAATCAAAGGTCTGGACGCGCCGCCCGCTTCGGTTTATGTTTGGTCTGCCGATGCGCACTCCGCACACTTGTGCCTCACCTCGTCCGCGTTCCGGAGGCTCCCGATGGCCGTCATGACTTCGCACCGTCCCGGCACCTTCTCGTGGGTAGACCTGGCCGCGCACGACGTGGAGGCGGCGGAGCGGTACTACACGCGGCTGTTCGGCTGGACGGCGGACCGCATGCCGTTCGGCAGCGGCCCGGACGAGGTGTACGTGATGCTGCGCAAGGAGGGGCGCGACGCGGCGGCCATGTACACCATGGACCCCACGCAGAAGTCGCAGGGGATGCCGTCCACCTGGCTCTCGTACGTCACCGTGGAGAGCGCGGACGAGACCGCGGCCAGGGCGCGCCTGCTGGGCGCCACGGTGCTGGCGGACGCCTTCGACGTGATGGACGTGGGGCGGATGGCGCTGATCGGCGACCCGACGGGTGCGATGTTCGCCGCGTGGGAGCCAAAGCGGCACATCGGCGCGGGGATCAAGGACGATCCGGGCTCGCTCTGCTGGAACGAGCTGGGCACGCGCGACATGGACCGCGCGGTCGCCTTCTACTCCGCGCTCTTCGGCTGGACGCCGCAGGCGATGGAGGGAGGCTCGATGCCGTACACCATGATGATGAACGGGGAGGCGCCGGCGGGGGGCATCTACGCCATGCCCGCGTTCATGGAGGGCATTCCGGCGCACTGGGCGCCGTACTTCGCGGTGGAAGATGCGGACGAATCCGTCCGCCGTGGCCAGGAGCTGGGCGGCACCACGGTGATGCCGCCGGACGACATTCCCGGCATCGGCCGCTTCGCCCTGCTGCGGGACCCGCAGGGTGCCACGTTCTACGTCATCCGGCTGGCGCAGATGCAGTCCTGAGAACGGACGGTGCGAGGCGGCTGAAACATGGCGGGACAAAGGAGCGTATCACGCCGCTCCGGTGCAGCGGGCCGATGCACTGGCGGAATTGGGGGATCGAACGTAAACTGGTGCTGCGGCACACGATCCCACCCGCGGCCGCGTCAACCAACCCGCAGGAAACCCACCGCCATGAACACTGCAATTTCGATCCGCAGGCTGGGTACGCTCTCCGCGTTCGCGCTGCTGTTCGGCGCCGCGGCGGCCGACACCGCCAGCGCCCAGATCGGCGGCCGCCTTCGCGGCGCCGTGAACCGGGTGACCGGCGGGCGCGTGAGCGTCGACCAGCTCGTAGGGGGCAACCACCCCATCACCACCAGCCTGGAGCATGCGCGCTGGGCGGTGGATTCGCTCGATAACTTCACCCCGCGCGAGAGCAAGCGCTCCATGCTGGAGCTGCAGCGCACGCCCAACGGCGGGTTCGTGCTGCAGCCCGGCTACTGGGAGATGCACACGCAGAGCTACTGCCTCAAGGCGGGCACGCACGGCCCCGGCGGCGGCGACGGCTACCTGTTCGCGCCCACCATGGGCCCGGCCGAGGACGCGGTGACCACCATCCTGCGCAACTCGGTGAACCACCCCGAGATCCACCAGCACGACATCCAGACGCTGCTGTGGGCCATCATCGCGCGGGCCAAGTTCGAGGACCTGTCGCCGCAGCACAAGGCGACGGCGGCGCGGCTGCTCACCCCGCAGCAGCTCACCTCGCTCAACCGCAGCGCGCTGGACCTGATCCCCGGCGACGAGATGGGCGCGCTGATGAACCGCGTGCCCGGCCCCGTCCGCCAGATCGTGGAGGCCGAGAACCAGCTGCGCCGCATGGTGACGGACCCGGGCGCCAGCTTTGCCGAGATGGAGCGGGTGGCCGTGCTCGCGGGCGCCGTGGGTATGGGCCCCGGCAGCCGCGCCGTGCCCTCGGGCCGCTGGTCGCTGCACCCGGACGGGTACTACGTCCGCTACATCCCGCAGGGGTACAGCTACACGGTCACGCAGATCTGGGTGCCGCAGGGCAGCCCGGCGGTGGGCAAGGAGTACGACCCGGCCACGCACATCGCCGTCCCCGGCAACACCAGCCGCCAGCGCCTGGTGCAGTCCGGCCGCGCGCAGCAGCAGCACTGACGCGGCGGATCGGCTGAGATGAAGAAGAGCGGGCCGGCAGCGATGCCGGCCCGCTCTCGTTTCCCGGGGCTTCTCGTAGAGAAAGAACCGAATGGTCTCACACGGAGTCAACGGAGTTAACGGAGTAAGGCGGTGATAAAGCTCCGTGAACTCCCTTGACTCCGTGTGAGGTAAAAACTGGAGCAGGCGTCCCCACTTGTGTGCGCCGGGTCGGGACAGCAGGATATCCGGCAATCGGATTCCGCCGATCATCCTCCACACCGGGACAACACCGTGGACAGACGCACGTTCATCGGCCATGGCGCGCAGGGGGCGCTGGCCTTCGGCATGCTGCCGCACGCGGAGGCGCTGGACGCGTTCGCGCGGCGCACGGGGCAGCCATCCGCGTTCGCGCAGCTGCGCGAGCGCTACTTCGTCCGCGCGCTGCACTTCAACCCCGTCACCGCCACCTACCTGGGCGGCGACGCCTACAGCCGCGAGCTGCGCGACGTGAACGCCCGGCTGCGGGACTACCGTCCGCAGGCGCTGGCGGCGGAGCGCGCGTTCTACCGCGAGATCAAGGCGGCGCACGAGCGCATGGATCCATCCTCGCTCGCCCCGGAGGAGCAGATCGACCACGCGGTGCTGGGCGCGCAGCTCAACTTCATCCTCCACCAGATGGAAGACCTGCGCTACCACGAGCGGTCGGTGGATACGTACGTGGCCGAGCCGTTCCGCGGCATCGACTGGCAGATCCAGCAGATGACGGACGCCGGGAACGGGATGCTGGGGACGCAGGAGGAGTGGGAGCGGGTGATCGCGCGACTGGACGCGGTGCCGGGCTACGTGCAGGGGGCGCAGACCAACCTGCGCGCGGGCAAGGCGTCCGGAAACCTTCCCGACTGGCGGATGGTGGAGCGCGACGGCATCGGCGGCAGCCGGTCGAACGCGGAGTACTTCCGGCAGACGCTCCCGGAGCTGGCGCAGCGGTACCTGGGCTCGCGCCCGTTCGCGGCGGCGGTGCTGCAGCGGCTGCGGACCTCCGCCGAGGGCGCGGCGGCGGCGTACGAGGGCTTCGCGACGTTCCTGGAGACGGAGCTTTCCGGCGACCGCACGGACCGCTTTGCGGCCGGAGAGCGCGAGTACGAGTGGCGGGTGCGCAACAACCTGCGCGAGCCGCGCGGCGCGGCGGAGCTCTTTCGGTACGGGCACGAGCAGACGGCGCTGTACCAGGGCCGCATCTACCGCGTTGCGGAAGAGGTGGCGCGCGAGGCGGGGCTGAACCTGCCGTTCGGCACCACGGAGCAGAAGAACGCCGGCGTGCGCGCGGTGATGGAGCACCTGGGCGGCGACTCGCCCGCGAACGACGACGAGCTGCTGCAGTGGTACGTGGACGCGGGCAAGCGCGCGGTGGAGTACGGCCGGCAGCGCGAGCTGTTCGACATCCCCGCCGAGTACCGGCTGGACGTCTACCCCACCCCGCCGGTGCTGCGCAGCACCATCGACGCGGCGTACTACGCGGCACCGCCCTTCAAGACCAGCGGCGTGGGCCGCTTCTACCTGACGCCCACGGGGAACGACGCGGCGGCGCTGCGGCTGAACAACCGCGCGTCCGTCGCCGACACGGCGATCCACGAAGGATTTCCGGGCCACGACTGGCACTACAAGTTCATGTCGCAGAACGCCCGCGGCATCAGCAACATCCGCTGGCTCACGCCGGGCGCGGTGGAGGACTCGGCGTCCATGTGGCAGGACTCCATGGCGGCCGAGGGGTGGGGGCTGTACGCCGAGGAGCTGATGAGCGAGGAGGCGCCCGGCCGACCGTACGGCTTCTACACGCCGGCCGAGTACATGTACGAGCTGCAGGGGCAGCTGCTGCGCGCGGTGCGCATCGTGGTGGACGTGGGCATCCACACGGGGCGGATGACGTTCGACGAGGCGGTGGACTACTTTACGGCCAACGTCAACTTCTTCCCCCACGCGTGCGCGCAGGCGGAGACGGACGCGGGCGCCCGCGCCGTGTGCGAGGGCGCGCGGCGAGCCATGTACCGCTACAGCAAGTGGCCCACCCAGGCCATCACCTACAACCTGGGCAAGAACGCCATCCTGCAGCTGCGCGAGGACTACCGCCGCGCCCGCGGCGACCGGTACACCGCCAAGGACTTCCACGAGCGGCTGATGCGGATGGGCACCATCCCCGTAGGCTACATCCGCGAGTACTTCCTGGCCCAGGCCAGCGACTGCGCCGGGTGCCTCTGAGCGTCTGATCCGACGGCGGGAAACCGGAGGAAGAAGGGGGCCGGGGGCGATCGTCGTCCCCGGCCTCTCCTTCATGCGGTGCACACGAGCGAGGTGCGAACTCTCCCGTTGGCGCCCATCAAAAAAAGCCTAGGCGATTGGCCGGCGGCCTCCTAGTTTTCGTGTACAGCGCCCCCCTCGCCGTCAGGCCTCCATCTCGCCCCGGACCAGACCGCTCCCCTCCACGATCCATCCCGCCCAGCGAGGCATAGATGATCGCCGATCCCCACGTCGAGCCGGATCAGGTCAAGGACGAAGCGATTGTCGAGGGCGACCCCTCGGTGATCGACAACGACAAAGCGAAGTCCAGGCTCGAGAAGCACAGAGCCTGGCTGGCCAGCAGAGGAAAGGAGGGAACGCGGGCGAGCTTTCGCAACGCGGTCTGCAGCGGCGTAACGTTCAGCGGCTCGCTGGCCCAGGCGGACTTTCACGGGGCGACGCTGGAAGGGTGTGCGTTCGCGCCGGAAACGGACCTTACCGAGGCGGATTTCAGCGAGGCGAACCTCACGGCCGTCGATCTCTCCCAGACCCTGAACCTGGCGGAGCACCGGCTGGGCGTGAGCAAGCTGTCCTACGCCAAGATGCCGCCATACGTCAAGTTCGAAGGGCTTGCATCGGTCAAGGACATCTCAGCCCGCGCCGAGCGGATCCTGTTCGCCCTGATGGCAAGCTGCGCCACGGTGATCGTGCTCACGCGCGTCATCTCCCACACGCAGCTCTTTCAGCCTTCGCAGGCCATCACCCTTCCCGTGCTAGGGCTGCCGGTGCCGGTGCGGACCTTCTTCAACCTGGCTCCCTGGCTTCTGCTCATCCCCTACATCTACCTGCTTTCCACGCTGGCCAAGCTGTGGAGCACGCTGCGCGACCTTCCCGCGATCCTTCCCAACCACCGACTGCTGTTCCGCGAGGTTCCCTCCTCTCCCAACTTCTGCGTGCTGCCGTTCGGCTGGTGCTGGCGCAGCTTTCCCCGCGACGGAACCGAGCAGCAGGAGGCCAGGCAGCTCGCGCGTCTTACCCGCACGGACCGCTGGCTGGTGATCTTTGCCGTGTGGTGGCTGGTGCCGCTGACCATCGCCTGGCTGTGGTTCAGCTACCTGCCGCGCCACTCGGCGGCCGACACGCGCATCCAGGTGCTGGCGGTGGCCCTCGCGGTCGCCGTAAGCGTTGGCTCCTACGGCCAGGCCCTGGCGCACCTCACGCGCGGCTGCCGAGACTGGACGCTGCCGGTGAACGTGAAGATTCCCTGGCCGTTGAAGCGAAGCGTATCCGTCAGGACGTTCGAAGTTCTGCTGCGCGAGGAGCCGGCACCGGGCAGTGCCGCCGCCGTGATCCCGCGCCGCCTGCGGCACCGGACCGTGGCTGCATGCGCCGCCGGCGTGGTGCTGGTGCTGGGGCTGATCTCGCACCGGGCGCTCAGGGACTGGAGCTGCGAAGACGAGGTAGGGCGGCGGCAGGGCCAGCGCGGGGCCTGCTACTGGCTGGCCGCCAACCTGAAGGATGCGCGGCTGGATTCGCTCTCGTTCATCAACCAGAACCTGCGCCGCGCGTTCATGCCCGGGGCAAAGCTGGAAGGCGCCAAGCTCGAAGACGTGCGGATGCAGGGCGCCCAGATGAGCGACGTGGACGCGAAAGGGGCAAAGATGAAGGATGCGCGGCTCCAGTACGCCGTGCTCTGGGAGGCGACGCTCGAGAAAGCCGAGCTGAAGGAAGCCAGAATGACGGGCGCGGACCTGCGCGGTGCTTCATTGCTGGGTGCGGAGCTGCAGGGGGCCCAGCTGCAGGGGGCTGACCTGCGGGGGGCCAACCTGTCGAACGCGATCGTCTGCGGCGCGGAGTTCGAGTCGTCGTTCGAACGGGATGCCGCGCGGAGGGCCGGGGCGGTGGGAACCGAGTTCTCGGTTTCGTCGTCATCCGGCTACCGCGCAGAGAACGCGCCCCTCATCATGATTCCCCCAGCGTTTCTCTCGGACAAATCGGATCAACGGGAATTCAGGCGCTGGGCAAACGCAGAGGACGGCGCGGAGTCGCTTGCCGACGACGTAATTCGCCAGGCGCCCTCCGGCTGGCTGAACCGGGCTGAGCTGCAGCGGCGGGCGGCGCGGATCGACGTCTCCATGGCGGCGAGCACCCAGCGGATCCAGCTCGGCCTCGTTCAGTTCCTCCACGAGTACGCACGTCGTACGTCGCGAGACCGCGTCCCCTATACCCCGGAGCTTCGGGAGCGGGTGGGAGCGTTCATCGATGCAGTCCAGCGAAAGGCCAGGAATCACTGCGTGCTTCCGGCGCTGATCCCCCTTCCGCCCACCCGTTCCACCGCCCTGGCGGGGCAGAGCGGTAGAGTGCGGCCTCCCGCGTTCAGCACACGCTGAGCAGACGGGCATCCGTGCGTTCCCGGAGGAGACGAACGAATGCCCAGTTCCGGTCTGGCGGATCATACGGGCCGTGGACGATGGGTTCGTTCCCGGCCCGGCCGAAGCCACTGCGCCCCGATCGGCACGGTTGCTGCCCGGTGGATCGGCTCCGATCCTGATCCACACGACCGACAAGGAGCCGCGGATGGCGATGCAGGTGCGCACGACGGGATGCATGTTCAGCATCATCGCCTCGATCGTCCTCACCATCCTGCTGAACGTGATGCTGCGCGCCTGCTCGGGCGGCACGGCCGGCTGGTAAACGGAAGAGCCGGCTCTCACCTGGGAGCCGGCTCTTCGACCGAATCCGGCTGAACACCCAATAGACTGCATGACTTCCTGAGAGAGGCGCGGCGCCGAACCTTGCCTCGACCGGGAACCCGGCGCGCCGACCGAAGGACCTCGCCAGCAGAACGAAGGGGCCGGTTCCGCGTCCTGATCCGGCCCCTGCGCAGCCGAGAGGAGGTCCTTCGGTCGCGCGCCAGAGTCAGCGCAGGCGGCAGGATCTGCGCGTGCGCTCCCTCAGGGAGTCACATTCTTTTCCCGGATCTGGTATAAGCAGGAACCGCTTGCCTCACACGCAGGGCACGGAGTATTCGATCCTCTGCGTTCTCCGTGCCATCCGTGTGAGAAGAAGTCTTTTCCCGGATCGGGTATTCGTCCGTGCGCAGCCGATCAACGAGGCCAGCGCCGGGCCGGCGGGCCGAGGGCGCGAAGGTCGGCGGCGGCGCGCCAAAGGCGGCTGGTGCGGTCGCAGAGGCCGGTGACCAGCGTCCCGTCTTCCGCTGCGCCCGCGAACACCAGGTACGAACCCCCGCGCCGAAAGCGGAAGCCGCACGCCGCCTCATCCATCTCGGTGAACACCACCATGGTGTGGGATTCGACGCCTTTCCACGCACGGTCCACGCGCAAGGTCACCTGGCGCATTTGCCGTCCGCTGTGGGCCGCGGGATAGACAGCCGTATCCCCAAAGGCGACCACCCGTCCGGTAAAGACCGCATCCGAAGAAGCGAACTCGGTGCCCACGTCGTTCCGGACGCACATGCAGAAACCGGTTTCGCAGGCGGGCCCCATCCAGAGAACGCCAAGCAGGCCGAGAAACGCGAGCATCGCTGACCTCCGGAATCGCGGTCCGCTACAGGCACCCCCCCTGAGAACGCGCCGGGGCGCCGGAGTGTGACCCCGGCGCCCCGCGTCATCCCCACCTCACCAGCCGACGGGTTTGCCCTGGTTCTGGCGGTCCAGCCACGCCTTGAGCGGGGCGAAGTACTCCAGCAGCGCGCCGGCATCCATCCGCCGCTCGCCGGTCATCTGGAAGAGCGTCTCCTCCCACGGCTGGCTGCTCCCGGCTTCCAGCATCCGCTCCAGCTTCTGCCCGGCCGCCTCGCTGCCGTAGAAGGAGCAGCGGTGCAGCGGGCCGGTGTACCCCGCCTCGCGGCAGAGCGAGCGGTAGAACTGGAACTGGAGGATGCGCGCCAGGAAGTAGCGCATGTACGGCGTGTTGCCGGGGATGTGGTACTTGGCGCCCGGATCGAAGTCCGCCTCGCTACGGGGCATGGGCGCGGCCACGCCCTGGTAGCGGTTGCGCAGCTCCCACCAGGCGGCGTTGTAGCTGGCGGGGGTGATCTGCCCGCTGAACACGCCCCACCGCCACTTGTCCACCAGCAGCCCCCAGGGCAGGAACGCCACCTTGTCCAGCGCCTGCCGCAGCAGGAGCGCGGTGTCGGCGGCCGTGGTGGGCGCGCGGTCCAGCAGCCCCACCTGCACCAGGTACTCGGGGGTGATGCTGAGCGCCACCGCGTCGCCGATGGCCTCGTGAAAGCCGTCGTGCGCGCCGTTGCGGAAGAGGGGCGGCTGGTTCTTGTACGCGCGCTGATAGAAGCTGTGGCCCAGCTCGTGGTGGATGGTGATGAAGTCCTCGGCGGTGGGCTCGATGCACATCTTGATGCGCAGGTCGTCCTGGTCGTCGATGTCCCACGCGCTGGCGTGGCACACCACGTCGCGGTCCGCCGGCTGCACCAGCATGGAGCGCTGCCAGAAGGTGGCCGGCAGCGAGTCCATCCCCAGCGAGGTGAAGAAGCGCTCGCCAAAGCGCGTCATCGCCGCCGCGTCCAGGTTCCTGGCCCTGATGAGCTCCGTCAGGTCGAACCCCGTGCCCGGCGCGTTCTGCGGCGCCACGACGGGAAAGATGTTGCCCCACTCCTGCGCCCACAGGTTCCCCAGCAGGTGCGCCGGGATCATCCCGCCGGGAGGAACGACGGACGGCCCGTACTGCTGCACCAGCCGCGCGCGGACGTAGGCGTGCAGCGACTCGTACAGCGGCTGCACCTGCCGCCACAGCCGCTCGGTCTCGGCGGCCAGGGAGTCGGGGTGCATCTCGTACTGCGAGCGCCACATGGCCCCGGTGTTGGGGTGCCCCAGCTCGCGCGCGCCCTTGTTGGAAAGCTCCACGAAGCGCGCGTAGCGGTCGCGCATGGGCGCGCCCACGCGGTGCCACCCCTGCCACACGTCCAGCAGCTGCGCGGCGTCGCGGCTGTTGGCCATGATCCGCGTGATCTCGCCGATGTCCAGGCAGTCGCCGCCGGGGCGGCAGTACTGGCCGCGCCCGTAGTCCGCCTCCATGCTCACCTGCGTCCGCGTCAGCTCCGACGCCTCTTCCGGGTTCCCCGGCGGGGGCGCGGTAAGGGCGAGCTTGAGGATGTTGAACTTGCGGCGCAGCCGCGGATCCAGCTGCAGGTCGTCGTAGCGGCGGGCGGCCAGGGCGCGGCGCTGGATGGCGACGGCCAGGTTCTTGGCGGCCTCGGCCGACATGGCCTCGGTGTCGACCGTGATGTAGGTGGCGGCCACCCACGACGCCTGGTTGCTGCGCACCTGCAGCTGCGCCAGCTCGCGCTCGGCCTCTTCGATGAACGCCGCGGCTTCCTGCGCGGTGGCCGGCCCGCCGGCCGGCTGCGCCTGCGGAGCCGGGATGTCGGGCGGGGGCGGGGCGGACGGGCCGCCGCACGCCGCCGCGCCCAGCGCGGCGAGCACGCCCAGGCGGGCCAGGAGGTTGCGTTGCATACGCTTGCGGTTCTTCGGGTTGCGATTTTCGTCAGGGCTTCGGAAAAGCCGGATACAATCGCCCTCTCCCGTCCGTTCCACAAGGCCGGAAGACCGGGATCACGCGGAGGACGTGGAGGAAAAAGAAAGAGGACGCGGAGGGATGATCCAGCTCTCCGTGTCCTCGCTACCTTCCTCCGCGTCCTCCGCGTGATGTTTCGTTCGATGGCGGTTGCGATGCCCGCCACGCCCAGACGATCAGCACTAGCTGCAGCGGAAGCCGCAGCCAGAGCAGCGCCTCGTGCCAGGGGGGCTTGTCCGCGGCGCGGGCGGCGAGGACCATCTGCAGGTTGGCGGGCCAGACGGCGATCAGGAGGAGGATCAGGCCGATGCCGGCGGCGCGGCGGGTGCGCGGGATCAGCAGCCCCACGCCGCCCGCGATCTCCAGCACGCCGCTCAGGTAGACGAGCCCCAGGTGCCACGGCAGCCATGGCGGCATGATGCCCACGTAGCTCGCGGGGATGACGAAGTGCATCATCCCCGCGAACATGAACACCCCCGCGAGCACCCGCCGCGAGGTGCGGCCGCTCATCCGCGGCGCTCGGAGAAGCGCGATCGGCTCGATCTCAGTTCATCAGCGCCACGCTGCCCGCGACCACGCCCAGGGCCAGGCCGACGAGCAGGGCGCGGAGGATCCAGCCGCGGAGCACGCTGCCTTCGATGCGGTTGGGAAACGGGTTCTGTGCCATGATCGCGTGCGGGTTGGGGGGAAAGGATGGTGAACGGCTTCGAATACGATACGCTTCAGCGACGGGTTTCGTCAGACCGGCGTTTCACGCCGGCGCGCCGGCCTCGCGATACACCTCCAGCGTCCGCTCCGCGGTGGCGCGCCAGGTGAGGGGCTGCACCGTCTCCGCGGCGCGGTCGCCCATGGCGCGGCGCAGGTCCGCGTCCGCCATCACGCGGCGCAGGGCGGCGGCGAGGGCGGCGGGATCGCGCGGGGGGACAATGACGCCGTTGACGCCGTCGCGAATCAGCATCGGCGCGCAGCCGACGGGGGTGGCGACCACCGGCAGGCGCTGGCTCATCGCCTCCACGATCACCATCCCGAACCCCTCGTACGTGCTGCACGCCACCAGCACGTCGTGCCGGCGGTAGTTGCGCATCACCTCGTCCTCCGGGGCGCGCGGGACCACGCGGACCAGGGGGCGCGCCGTCTCGTCGAACGAGGCGAGCACCCCGTCTTCCGCAACGCCGGGGCCGAGGATCGTCAGGCGCGGCGCATCTCCCGACGCCGCCAGCAGCGACATCGCGCGGGCCAGGTACGGCGCGCCCTTCACGTTGTCCCACGATCCGCAGAACAGCACTCCCCCACCCCGGGGCGCGTCCGGCGGCGGCGCATCCGCCAGAAAGCGGGCGGAGACGCCGTGGGGGACGATGTGGACGCGATCCGCCGGCTTCCATCCCGCATCCACCGCGAATGCCCGGTCGCCGGGGTTCAGGACGATCATCGCGTCGGCCAGCCGCGCGGCGGCGGCGACCTGCGGAAGGCGCACGCCGGGGTACCAGATGCGGCGCGTCCACGGCTTGGCGAGCAGCCCGTGGGCGGCATCGTCCAGCGTGCGGCGGTAGTTCAGGTGCTCCAGCCCGTGCGAACGCGAGACGATGGCGGGCCGCCCCCCGAATCCGGCGCGGCGGCGCGCGGCGAGCACCATCCCCTCCGCGCTGGCCACGTCCACCACGTCGTACGGCCCGCGCCGGCGAATCGCGCGGCGGATGGCGCGGTCCGCCAGCCAGGGCGAGATCGTCTGCCGGACGCGCCAGCTGGCGGGCCGGTGCGCGATGTCCGGCGCCATCAGCAGGTCGCAGTCGTGGCCCAGCGCGGCGAACTCCTCGCGGAGCTTGTAGTAGACCTTGGCGGAGCCCAGCATGGGGTCCGGCGGGTAGTCGCCGACGAGCAGGATCCTCATCCCCCGCCCTCGTCCGCCAGCAGCCGCGCCACCGTGTGCTCCACCGCGAAGTGCTGGCGATAGCGGGTGCGCAGCACCTGGCGCAGCTCCGCATGGCCGTAGCCGGTATCCTGCAGCGGATCGTCCAGCAGGTTCGCGGCGCGTCGTCCGAGCGCGGCGGGTGTGTTCATGATCCACGTAAACGACAGGGCGGACATGAAGATCGGCGAGTCCGTGAAGCGGCCCTGCGTGGTCGCCGTGGGAACGCCGTTCGCCAGGCAGGCCATCAGCGAGGTGCGGCGGGTGTCCGCGCCGTCGGGATATGGCTGGATGGCCACGTCGGCGGCCTGCAGATGATAGGAGAGCGCTTCCGGTCCGAGATACCCGGGCGTCCAGAACACGCCCGCGAAGCGTGGATCCCCGGCGCGCATCCTGGCCGCGAACTCCACGCCGCCTCTGCCGAGCAGAAGGATGCGCGCATCCGGGCGCCGCTCGATCAATGCCGTCAGCGCCTCCTTCAGCATCGGCGCGATCATCGCCCCGTACGTGCCAAAGTGGACGAACAGCGGGTGCTTTCCGCCCTCCGTCATCGCGTCCCGGACGATCCGGACGTTCTCGGGATGGTCGGCGAAGGGGATGGTGGAGGGGATCGGCAGGACGGTGAACTCCAGCCCCGGCGGCGCGAGCGGGCGAAGGAGTTTTTCCCACGCGGAGATGGAGACGTACGCGCGGGTGGATGCGCGGAGAAGGAGGCGCGCCATCCACCGGTTGACGGCGGCGAGCAGGTTGCGCTGCGGCCGCTGCCAGCCGAAGGGAAAGAACGGCTCGTGGAACATCACCCGCACGTCGTCCCCCGCGGCGCGGCGGGCCAGGAGCCAGCGGCAGAAGGGGACGTTCATCCCCCGCAGCCCCCACGCCTGCGGCGCGTACTGCACCAGCAGCCGCCGCGGCGCGGGAAAGCGGTCCAGCTCCGCCCCCAGCTTCCGCAGCGCCGCGCCGGAGAATCCCTCCATCGCGTGCACCATCACGCCGGAGTCCGCGGACGGCTCCACGCGCGCGGGGGTCCAGACGTGCACGCGGCGCCCCGCGTCCGCCAGCGCGCGGGCCAGGAGCGCCGTGTAGTCCGCGATCCCGCCGCCGTCCGGGGGATACTCGCCCGTGAGCAGGTGCCAGACGGGGACGCTCATCCCGCGATCGCCGGGGCCGCGGCGGACGCGAGCACGCGCTCCAGCGCCTCCACGTGCCGCGCGAGCGACATGCGCTCCGCCATCGCCCGCGCGTTCACGCGCATCCGCGCCAGCAGGTCCGGGTTGCGCGCCGCGTGCACCAGCGCGTCGCCGAGCTTCTCCGCGGACGGCGCATCCCCCGGCACCAGCCACCCGTTGAAGCCGCGCGTAAGCCAGTCGCTTATCCCGCCCACGTCGAACGCCACCGCCGGCACGCCGAAGACGCCCGCCTCCAGCCCCACCAGCCCGAACGGCTCCGGCCACACGCTCGGCACGGCCAGGACGGACGCGGCGCGGAAGAGTTCGGCGCGGCCGGCGTCGTCCACCCACCCCACGAAGGTGGCGTCCACCTGCAGCCGCGCGGCCAGGCGCTCCCACGCCGCGCGCGCCGGCCCGTCCCCCGCCATCGTCAGCGGGATCGGCCGGCCCAGGCGCCGCGAGGCGTCGGCCACGGCGCGGATGAGCACGTCGCC
This sequence comes from Longimicrobium sp., assembly GCA_036379135.1. Lineage (GTDB taxonomy): Bacteria > Gemmatimonadota > Gemmatimonadetes > Longimicrobiales > Longimicrobiaceae > Longimicrobium. The sequence continues at coordinate 1,495 of DASUVG010000139.1, read as the reverse complement.
GCCCTTGATCGGCGTCATCCGGCCCAGAAAGAGGACGCGGAAACCGGGCGGCGGATCGGCCGGCTCGCCGGAGATGGTGGGGAAGAGGCGGATGGGATGCACGCGGTCCGCGGGGGCGCCGTTGCGCACGTACTCGTCGCGCATGTGGCGGCTGGCGGTGACGATGGATGCGTATCCGCCGAACATGCCGCTCTGCTCGTTGGCCCAGCGGTAGCCCTCGGCGACGTAGCCGGGGCGCATGCGGCCGCAGCGGCGGGTGGCGTAGATGGGGATGCAGCCGGGGCCCAGCGGCTTGCCGCACGCCCGCGGGGCGGGAAACAGGTGCGCCTTCTGCCCGCTGACGCAGGTGCCGAAGTAGCCGTGCATGAACTTTACCGTCGGCACGGCGGCGCACAGGCGGCGGTCCACCTCCAGCGGGCGCATGTTGTGGACGAAGGCCACGTCGGGCGCCCACGCCAGCGCGGCGAACAGCGCCCGGTCCATCCCCATCTCCGCCATCCCGAAGTGCGGCGCCCCCGCCGGCGCGGGCGAGGGCGCGTCCGCGCGGATCGCATCCAGGTGCAGCAGCGCGACCTCGTGCCCCCGCGCCGCCAGCGCCGGCATGACGGCGGCCAGGTAGTTCTGCACCCCGCCCGCGTCGCCGATGCCGTCGTTGCCGAAGAGGATGCGCACCGGCGGCGTCAGTCGGGGCAGAACCCGTCCGCGATGCGCTGCACCTCCGCCGGGGGGATGCGCAGCCGGTCGATGACCACCTGGTTGTGCGCCTGCGCCCGCTCGGTGGCGCGGCGCTTGTAGCGCGCGTGGCGGCCGTTCACCGTCATCCCGTCGGTGCCGGGGGTGATGCGGGTGCCGTAGCGGTTGATGATGCAGCGGTTCTGCAGCGGCGGCGCCAGCAGGTTGCCGGTGGAATCTTCCACGGCCCACCAGATGGTGTCGCCCGAGGCCAGCGACGACGCGGCGATGGCGGCGGGATCGCTCCCCATCCGCACGCGCTCGGCGTAGATCTTGGCCTGCGCGAACGCCAGCAGGGCCAGCATCAGCGTCAGCACGCCCAGCGGCATGGGCGCCACGCGCCGCCCCCAGCGCGGCAGCCGCTTCCACGCGTACGCCAGCGCGGCGGCGGGTACGGCGGCCACCACCAGCAGCGCCAGCGTGCGCGTCCCCGCGGCGAACTTCGAGATCGGCGGGCCCCAGGGCCCGCGGACGATGACGATGGCGGCGATTAGGATGGCCAGCAGGATGGCGGCGATCAGCCACCCCACGCGGCCTTTGGGAAAGCCGGCCTGCGCGGTGGCGTTGCGCCCGGAGTGCGGGCTCATGGGGCGCGCTCCAGGCGCAGGCACTCGCCCTCCAGCGCCCACGGGTCCGCCACGTCGCGCAGCGGAACGGCGCGCAGCCCCTGGCGGTGCAGCTCCGCGCGCACGTCGTCCGCGGAGAGGCCGCGCGCGCGCCAGACGGTGGGGTGCATCTCCACGAACAGCGCCAGCCCGCCGCC
>DASUVG010000138.1:0-26242 GCA_036379135.1 Longimicrobium sp. | reverse complement strand
AATCCCGCAGAACACCCTCGGTCATGCGTACGGATACCCCGCACCCCTGACAGTCGGTAACAGTACAAGGAGCGCGGTATGCGTACCAACGGAACGGTCAAGTGGTTCAACGACAGCAAGGGCTTCGGCTTCATCACGCCGGCCGACGGCCAGAAGGACTGCTTCGTCCACCACAGCGCCATCCAGGGAGGCGGCTTCAAGTCGCTTGCCGAGGGCGAGCAGGTTGAGTTCGACGTGGTGCAGGGCCAGAAGGGCCCCGCCGCCGAGAACGTGACCCGCATGGCCTGACCCAGGCCATCTCACGCAGGCGAAAGCCTGGGTGAAAAGAGCCACCCCGAAGCGATTCGGGGTGGCTCTTTCTGATTTTCTACAACGACGTTCGTGCCCAGGACCATCCAGGCCGGCAGCATGATCAAGAACTCGCCCACGCTCACGATCAACTTCACCCCGCTCGGCGAATGCCCAGGCCAGGAGCGGGAGCCCGACCTCGTGGTGGGTGGTGACGTGGAAGCCGCGTCCGCCGCTCCCGGGTCCCGGTGACGCCAGGCTGCGACTCAGCAGAGCTCGGTGAGCTCGCCCCCGCAGCCATTGCACGGCTGCGTCGCTGCGTAGGGATCGGTGGGCTCGCCCCCGCAGCCATTGCACGGCTGGGTCGCTGCGTGGGGAGAGGAGGGGCAAGTATCGATTGCGGAGAAACAAGGGTCGCCGGCGGCGCAGGTGTCCACATCAAGGGTCTTCGCGTTGCCGAAGATGGTGCCGTTCCCCCGCTCGGCGGCTGCGGTGTCGAACGACTCGACGCGCAGGCTTTCGATGCTCAGCTTGATTTTCCTCATCGTGATGTCTTCGGAGTGATGGGTGGAGATTGCTCGGGACCGCTCGCAGGCGACGACATCAGATTCCGTGACCACTACTCCGCGGGCAGCAAGCCGCCGATACGCAGAACTGTGAATAGGCCCGGAAATATCGGCTTGTCCTCAGAGGGACCGTACCGAATACAGCACGATCGTATGACCTTATCGTCTACACTCGCATCGGCTCACGACCGCGCCAGCGCGTCCACCTGCTCCTCGACCCGCCGGAACTTGCGCGCGAGAAAGAAGACGTAGCCGAACAGCAGCACCCAGGCGAGCGCGAAGGCCACGAACACGTGCGTGTACGCCCGCATCGTGCGGGCCGGCGTGTAGCGCGGGAGCGCCGCGGAGCCGGAGTTTCCGCCGTCGACAGCCGGAGCGGCGGGCGACGCGGCGGCCTCGGCCGAGGGGGCCGCGGGCGCCTGCGCCACTGGCGCGGCGGGGGCGGCGAGCAGGGCGAACAGCGCGAGCAGAACGATCCGGATGGGGCGCATCAGACGTTGACTCCGTGGGGAACGGTCGGGCCCGGGCGCAGGGTGGCGGCGACCCGGGCGGCATCCAGGCGCCGGCTCAGCTTCTCCACCACCATGCGGGCCAGCAGCAGCGAAAAGAACAGCAGCGTGAACGCCAGAAAGCTCACCAGCAGCGTCTGCACCATCTCCGGCGCGGCGGTGGGCCCCTCCGGCTTGAGCACCACGGGCTTGGGATGCTGCGTGCGGAACCACTGCACGCTCATGTGGATGAGCGGGATGTCCGCCGCGCCCACGACGCCCAGGATGGCGGCGAAGCGTTTGCCCCGCTCCGGGCTCTCCGTGGCGCCGCGCAGGACGAAGTATCCCGCGTAGATGAACCACAGCAGCAGCGTAAGCGAGGTGCGCGCGTCCCACACCCACCATGCGCCCCAGGCAATCTTGCCCCACAGCGGCCCCGTCACCAGCACGATGGTGGCGAAGACCATGCCGAGCTCCGCCGCGCAGACGGCGACGGTGTCCAGCCGTTCGTCACGCAGCCAAAGGTAGCCCAGCGAGCACAGCGCCACGATTCCGAAGGCCAGGTACGCCACCAGCGCCGACGGCACGTGCACGTAGAAGATGCGCTGCACGATCCCCATCTCGCGCTCGGTGGGCGCGTAGAAGAAGATCATCCAGAAGCTGAGGACCAGCGTGGCCGCCGCCAGAAAGCCCAGGCCCATCGCCCAGCGGCGCAGCCCCTGCAGCGACCCGGTGTCCGCCGGAACGTGATTGATGCCGTTCATCTCCATCTCCGCGGGGACCCTCACCCGCTCGCTCAGGCTCGCACCCTCTCCCGCAAGCGGGAGAGGGTATAAACGTCGCAACCACCGGTGGCGTGTTGCCGCAACGATGCCGCACGGACGAAACGCCCCAGAGTCTCGGCTACAGTCCGCGCAGGCGGACTTTGCGCTGTTCCAGCGGCGAATCCATTCGCTCCTGGAGGCGGACGCCGATCCCTACTCTTCCATCGCCCAGCCGAAGACGGCGGTGCAGACAAAGACGAACACCAGGTCGAACGCCAGCAGCATCCGCAGGTTGCCGTCGACCTCGGCCAGTGGGCGGCCGGCCAGCAGGAGCTGCGTGGCGCTGGCGGCAAAGATCACCACCGGGATCAGCAGCGGAAGCAGCAGGATGGGGAGCAGCGACTCGCCGTGGCGCGTGTGCGCCGTCATGGCGCTCAGCAGCGTTCCCAGCGCCATGAAGCCGATCGTCGCCAGCACCACCACCAGCACCAGCCCCCCCAGCACCCCCGCGAACCGCAGCCCGAAGAACAGCGCGTACACGGGAAAGATCACCGCCTCCACCGCCAGCACCACCAGCAGGTTCGCCAGGAACTTGCCCAGGAACAGCGCCCCGCGCGGCACCGGCGACACCAGCACGCCCGTCAGCGCGTCCGCCTCGCGCTCCAGCGCGAAGCTGCGGCCCAGCCCCAGCGTTCCCGCGAACAGCACCGTCACCCACAGCATGGCGCCGGCGATCTCCTGCGCGCGCACCGTGGGGTCCAGCGCAAAGCTGAAGACCACGGCCACCAGCACGGCAAAGGTGGCCATGGAGACGAAGCGCTCGCGGCTGCGCGCTTCCAGCAGCAGGTCCTTGCGGGCCACGGCCCACGCCTGCGCAAGGTAGCGGAGCATCGTCAGACCGCCGCCGCCACCCGCTCGGTGTAGTCCTGCTCCCACCGCGCCGCGTCGATCTGCCCGCGGCGCTCGTCGCTCACCCAGCGGCCGCCCACCTGCACCGCCACGCGGTCCGCCTGCTCCAGCCCCTGCGACAGGTTGTGCGTCACCAGCACCACCGTCCGCCGGCCGTCCTTCAGCCGGTCCAGCACGGCGCGCAGCAGGGCCGAGGCGTGCGGGTCCAGCCCGGTGTACGGCTCGTCCAGAAAGACGACCTCGGGGTCGTGCAGAAGCGTGCGCGCCAGCGCCAGCCGCTGCTGCATCCCACGGCTGAACGTCCGCACCCGGTCCGCCGCGCGATCCAGCAGCCCCACGCCGCGCAGCGCCTCCGCCACCCGCGCCTTGCGGTCCGGCAGCGAGTACAGCCGCGCGTAGAAGTCCAGGTTCTCCGCCGCGCTCAGTCCGGGGTAGAGAAAGGTCTGGTGGGAAAGGAGGCCGATCCTGCTCCGCCACCTTTCCTCCTCGCCGCCCACCGCCTCGCCGGTGATGTGGACGGTGCCGCGGGTGGGGCGAACCGCGCCGCACAGCATGCGCAGCAGCGTGCTCTTTCCCGCCCCGTTGGGCCCGAAGATGGTGAGAAACTCGCCGCGGTCCAGCGCCAGGTCTATCCCCCGCACCGCCGGCAGCGGGCCGTACCACTTCTCCACCCCGCGCGCCTCCACGGCGGACGCGACCGCGGGCACCGCCGGCGCCGCGCTCAACGCAGCCGCGCCCCGCACCCCGCGCAAAAGCGGCTGAGCGGCGGGTTCAGGAACCCGCAGGCGTGCCGGTCCGGCCCCGCCAGCGTGCGCCCGGACTCGATGCCGATCGCCTCGGCCGCGCGCATGGCCGCCAGCGCCTCCACCGACAGACGCTCCTTCTGCGACTGGTAGTCGGCGGTGTCCAGCTTGCCGCCCAGGTAGTCGTACTCCAGCTCCTTGAGCGCCACCAGCGCCACGCGGCGCCGCGCCTCGGCGTCCAGCACGGCGCCGGACGCCAGGTCCACCAGCAGCGCGTCGCGCCGGTCCACCAGCGGGCGGACGACGAACGCCGCGGCCAGCAGCGCGAGCAGCAGCGAAAAGAGCAGCAGCGTCATGCCGCGTCCTCCGCGTGCTCGAACTCGCGCAGCGCCGCGTCCAGCCGCGCCCGCTCCTCGTCGCTCATCGGGCCGGCGGCGGCGGCGCGGGCGGGGCCCTGCGTGCGCATCACCTTGATGCGCCCCCACAGCACCAGCGCGCCCACCACCAGCGCCAGCGGCAGGATGAGCCAGGCCAGCAGCCCGGCTCCGCTCCGCCTGGGCACCGCGCGCCACTCCTCGCCGTGGCGGGCGAGCACGTCTTCCACGATGGCTTCCGCGCTCTGCCCCTGCGCCGCCGCCACGCGGATGGAATCGCGCAGCGCCTCGGCCGGGGTGCTGGGGCAGACCTCCAGCATGAGCCCCGGGCAGTACGGCGAGCGCAGGCGCGCGATCGCGGCGTCCGCCGTCTTTCGCGCCTCGTCCTCCGACACCTGGGCCGCGGACGGAGCCGCAGCGGCAACCACCAGCGTCAGCGCGACGGCGAGAGCTCCGAGGCGACGCAATCCGCGAAGGTGGATTTCGCGTTTTCCCAGCCGCGAATTCATTCGCCCCTGGGTTCGTTCGCGACGAACCCCGCGGATGCGCGTCGTCATCATCATCACGCCTCCACCAGCTCGTGCTCGGGCTCCGCCACCTTCGGCGCGCGGACGACCTTCTGCCGCATGACGGGGCGCGCGGGCTCGGCGCCGGGCCACAGGGCGACCAGGGTGCCGATCGCCATGATCAGCCCGCCGATCCAGATCCACGGCACCAGCGGCTGCACCAGCACCCGGAACGTGGCCAGCGGCCGCGGATTGGTGCCGCGGATCACGCCGTTCACGTCGTCGATCCCGGCCAGGATCAGGTACAGGTCCTCGTTCCACGCGCGGCGAATCCCCACCTCCGACGCCACCTCGTCGCGCTGCTTGTACGCGCGCTTCTCCGCCGTAAGCACGTCCACGCGGCGGCCGTCCTTCGCCACCTCCACCGACGCGATCACCTTGGTCATGTTGGTCGCCGGATAGGCGGACATGGCCTGGTACGTCAGCCGGTACGTGTGGCCGAAGGGCGAGGGGATGTCCATGGACTCGCCGGGGCGCAGCGACACCTGCCGCTCCACGTCGTACGCGCTGCCGGCGAAGCCCATGAAGATGATGACGAAGCCGGCGTGCACCACGTATCCGCCGTACCGCCGCCGGTTGCGCTCCATCAGGTGGACGAAGGCGGAGAACACGCCCTCCCCCTCGATGCGCGCCCGGGCCCGCGTCCCCTTCCAGAACTCCACGACGATGGTCGTCATCGTGAAGCTGCCCAGGACGAACGTCAGCAGCGCGTAGGTGTTGCGGACGCCCGTCATCCACAGGACCGCCCCGACCGCCAGCGCCACCCCGACCGGCGTGGAGAAGTTGCGGACCAGGTTGCGCCCCGTCGCCTTGCGCCACGCGATCACCGGCCCCACGCCCAGCAGGCCGAGGAGAAAGAGGCCGAGCGGGATGTTCACGCGGTTGAAGAAGGGCGGGCCCACGCTGATCTTCTGCCCCGTGAAGCCCTCGGAGATGAGCGGGAACATCGTCCCCCACATCACCGTGAACATGGCCGCGATGAAGACCAGGTTGTTCAGCAGGAACGCCGCCTCGCGCGAGACCACGCTCTCCAGCCGGTTCTCTGGCGCGAACGAGCCGCGCCGCCACCAGACGAGCGCGGCGGAGGCGACGATCAGGAACGAGAGGAACGCCAGGAAGATCCAGGAGATCGTGAGGTTCTGCGCGAACGAGTGCACCGACTCGATCAGCCCGGAGCGCGTCAGGAAGGTGGCGAAGACGCTCAGCAGAAAGGTGCTCAGGATCAGCAGCACGTTCCACATCTTGAGCATGCCGCGCTTTTCCTGGATCATCACCGAGTGCAGGAACGCCGTCCCCGTGAGCCAGGGAAGGAGCGACGCGTTCTCCACCGGATCCCAGAACCAGTATCCGCCCCACCCCAGCTCCACGTACGCCCACATCATCCCGAAGATGATGCCGTTGGTGAGGAAGAACCACGCGAGCAGCGTCCACCGCCGCGTCGTGGTGATCCACCGCGTGTCCAGCCGCCCGGAGAGGAGCGCCGACACCGCGAAGGCGAACGGGATGGTGAACGCGGTAAAGCCCAGGTACAGCGTGGGCGGGTGGATGGTCATCCAGTAGTTCTGCAGCTGCGGGTTCAGCCCCCGGCCGTCGGCGGGGGTAAAGTCCATCAGCTGGAACGGGTTGGACGCAAAGAGGACCACCGCCAGAAAGAACGAGAGCACCAGCAGCAGCGTGCCGCTGACGTACGGCATGAACTCGCGGTTGCGCCGCCGGTTCTGAAAGACGGCGATGGACGAGAAGAAGGCCAGCAGGAGCGCCCAGAACACCAGCGACCCCGTCTGGCCCGCCCAAAGGCCGGTGATCTTGTAGAAGAGGTTGAGCTCGCGGTTGCTGTACCCCGCGACGTACTTGTAGCCGTACTGGTTGCCCACGAAGGCCGCGATGATGGCCGCGGACGCCACGATCAGCAGGCCGAAGACGGCGTAAACGGCCCGCTCGGCGCTGAGCACCCAGTCGCCGCGGCCGCGGCGGCCGCCGGCGAACCCCAGCGCCATCCCCCACAGGCCCAGGATGAACGCGACCCAGAGGGCGACTTCCCCGATCTGCGTCACGCCCTGAAGTCCTCTTCAGCGGCCTCGTAGCGCGAGCCGCACTTGGTGAGCACCGTCGTCGCCTCGAAGGTCCCCGCCTCGGTCAGCTTGCCCTCCACCACCACGTCGCGCCCCTCCTCGAAGGTGTCGGGGAGCGGGCCGTTGTAGTGCACGGGAAAGCTCGTTCTGCCGCTGGCGATGTCCACCACGCTGAAGCGCAGGTCCAGCGTCCGGGGGTCGAACTTCACGGTGCCGGGCACCACGCGCCCGCCCACCTTGGCGCCCAGCTCGCGCGTGGTGGGGTCGGCGGCGACCTTGGCGGCCAGCTCGTCGGGGGTGTAGTAGTACATCATGGAGTCCTTCATGCCGGTAACGGCCAGGTACCCCACGACGCCGACCAGCACCAGCGCGCCGGCCATGAACCTGCTCTGCTTCTTCACGGGTGAGTCGCCTCCGTGCACGGTGCCGCCTCCGAAGGCCGGGAATATACTGCCGAAGCGGATGCGGTGAAAGGGATTGCGCGTGGTGGAAAGCCGCAGGCGGCGTAGGGATTTGCCTTACGGCGAGGGGATGAACTGCACGGAGGGCGGCGGCAGCCAAGCGTCAACCGTTCCCGCGGCGCCCCCTCCGGGCTCGCACCACTCGCCCACCTCCCCCAAAAACCCCTGGGGGAGGTTGATGGTGGGGCTGAGGCTGGAGCGACTTTCGAAAGACGTCGAGCCGCCCGCGGGGGCCCTCACCCGCTCGCTCAGGCTCGCACCCTCTCCCGCAAGCGGGAGAGGGTATAAACGTCACATCCACCGCTGGTGCATTCCCGCGGTTGCGGGGTTTGTTCAACCGCTGGATCTCGCCCGCCGCGCAGGCCCGTCCGCACCCGAGCAGGTGAAGCCCGGTTCGGCGAGCGTCAGCGAGCCGAGACCGGGCTTATGGCCGTCCTAGCCGCGGGCTTCAGCCCGTGGCGCCTCGCCCGTGGTGCCTCGCCCGTGGCGCCTCGCCCGTGGCGACGGCCGTCCGCGGATTCCGCCTACGTCGCCGCGCCGGAGAGCGGCACGTCCACCCGCAGCTCCCAGCGGCAATGGGAGCAGTGGACGGTGTGCGGATTCTTCATCCGCCCCGTTTCGCCGAACTCCTGCCCGGTGCCGCACTTGGGGCAGGCGCCGCGCAGGGAGACCAGCGTGCGGTGCTCGCGAAAGCGGTTCAGCGCGCGCACGGCGCCCACGCCCAGCACCAGCAGCACCCAGGGGATGTGCGGCGGAATCCAGAACACCACCGGCGCCAGCAGCCACAGCCCCAGCTGCGTGAGCGCGCTGCTTCGCCTCCACGCCGCGGTGCGCTCGATCACCCGCGCCCGGCCCTCGCTCCACTCCCCGCCCGCGAACACCAGCCGCGCCCGCACCTCCGGGATCTCCAGCGCCGTCATCGTCCGTCCGGCGAGGTCACTGCGAGCGCGACTGCACCGCCGCGGCGGCGCCCACGCCGGCCAGGTCCCACACGATGTCGTTGAACGACGCCGTGGCGCCCTCGCGGCCCCGGTCGCGCAGCTCCTTGGCGATGCCCACCGCCGCCCCGGTGCCCACGCCCACCATCAGCGCGCTGTCGTGGTCCAGCCCCGCCGCCCGCGCGCCGCTGGCCGCCAGGCTGGTGACGATGAACGAGGTGACGAAGTGCTTGAACTTGTCCTCGCCAAAGAACGGGTCGCGCGGCTGCGGCGCGTCACGCCCGCCGAGGGAAAGACAGAGGAACAGGATGCACGCGTTCACGGCGGCTCCGGATGGATGGCGTGGAGGAACGATCCGTCTGCACCGAAAGATGATGCGCGGGGCCGCCGATGCAAGCACGACGCCCGGCGCGCCCCGCGAGATGAAGGGGATACCGGGCCGCGACAAAAGGAAGACACTCTAACTATTCACCTTCCCCGCCAACAAACATATATTGCGAGACGAGCGAATGTGGCGACTACACCGTGGACGCCGGTCCCCGACCGCTCCCGCACCGCCACGCCGCAGCAGATTGTCGCGTACCAGCCGGACCGCCCCTCCGCGCCGGATCGCGGCGGAACCCCGCAGCCCCCCGAGGACACCATGGCACGCCTGAACGTCGAAGCCGTCGCCGAAGACACCCTCACCGCGCCCGAAGAGCGCCCCACCAACCGCATCCTCGCGTCGGTCACCGACCCGAACGGCGAGCCGGTTACGGGGCTTACCGCGGCCAACTTTCGCATCGACCCCATGGCGTCGGGGAACGGCGCCAACGTGCACGTCACCCAGGTGAGCGCGGCGCGGCTTCCCGGCTTCTACCACATCCACGTGGTGCCCAGCGGCGGCACGGGCAGCCGCAGCGCGCACGTGTTCGCCATCGCCGCCTCGCGCGGCACGGACAAGGGGCAGACCCTCGCCACCGTCGCGGTCGACTGAGCCCGGCAAAGGAATCATCACGCGGGGGAAGCGGAGGAATGGAGAAAGGACGCGGAGAACAGAACCGGTTCTCCGCGTCTTCTCTCGTTTCCTCCGCGTCCTCCGCGTGATCCTTATCGCTTCTTCGCGGCGACGCTGGCGGCGATCAGCGGGCCGTGCAGCTTGCCGTTCTCGATGAAGATCTTGTTGGCGTCGTGCCCGCTGACGACGACGCCGGCCACGTAGATGCCGGGGACGTTGGTCTCCATCGTCGCCGGATCGTGGCGCGGGATGGCGGTGACGGGATCCACCTCCACCCCCAGGCGCGTCAGGGACGACGGGTCCGGCTCGAAGCCCGTCATCGCCAGCACCCAGTCGTTGGCCAGCGTGCGACGCTCGCCCGTCTCCAGGTGCTCCACGACGACTTCGTGCGGGCGGATCTCGGCGATGCGGTGGCGCCAGAGCGCGGGGATGGCACCCTCGGCGATGCGGTTGTCGATGTCGGGACGGACCCACGGCTTTATGCCGCCGTCCATATGGTCGTACAGGTGCACGATGGTCACGCGCGCGCCCTCGCGCCAGCAGAGCAGCGCCGCGTCCGCCGCGGAGTTGCCGCCGCCGACCACGATCAAGTCCTGGTCCCAGTAGGGATACGGCTCCGTGAAGTAGTACTGCACCTTGGGCAGGTCCGCACCGATCGCATCCAGCCTGCGCGGCGTGTCGTAGTAGCCGGTGGCGATCACCACGGTGCGCGCCCGCTGCACGCGCTCCTCGCCCATGCGCGTCCGCGTGCGCAGGACGAAATCGCCCTCGCCCCCCTCCACCGCCGTCACCTCCTCGTACTGCCGCACCTCCAGCGCGTAGTACGCGGCCACCTTGCGGTAGTAGCGCAGCGCCTCGCGCCGCGTGGGCTTGTCGCCCGCGGTGGTGAACGGCAGGTCCGCGATCTCCAGCTTTTCCGGACCGCTGAAGTAGGTGACGTACGTGGGGTGGTCCATCATGGCCTGCGTGATGGCGCCGCGGTCGAAGAGCACGCACGAGACCCCCGCCCGCCGCGCCGCCACCCCCACCGCGATCCCGCACGGCCCCGCGCCGATCACCGCGATGTCCGCTGCTTCCGCTGTATCCGTCATCTGCCCAGGCGTTTTGTCGGTCGATGATGCGGCCGCCGCATTTGCCAGCCGCGCTTCCAATTTCGCGCGAAGGCGCGGCGCGCGCGAGGGGGCGGCGCTGGAGGGCCGTTGCGCGCAGGTCGTGCGCCGCGGGTGAGCGGGTGAGCGGGTGAGCGGGTGAGCGGGTGAGCGGGTGAGCGGGTGAGCGGGTGAGCGGGTGAGCGGGTGAGCGGGTGAACGGGTGAACGGGTGAACGGGTGAACGGGTGAGGATGCTTGTCGCCGCGAGGCCGGCATCCGAAGTTGTGGTCCCGCAGGATCGTCCTCCCTCCCCCGCCCTCATCCGCATGCGCCTCTCCGTCGTCCTGCTCATCCTCGTTGCAGGCTGCTCCGCGCCGGACGCCGCGGAGAAGAGCCGTCCGGCCGACGAGGCTCCCGACGCCGCGCCCACCGCCAGCCGGCAGCCGGCGGCGGAGGACGCCGATCCGCCTGATTTCGCAGATCCGCGGCTGTTCCTGAGCCTGGACAGCCTGCGCTGGGCGGCGTGGGAGACCGGCGCGCCGGCGGACCGCGACGCGCGGCTGCGCGAGCTCGGCATCCGGCCCGTGCGCGCGGACAGCATCGTGGAGTTCGATCCCACGGACGGGTACGATCCCAACGGCGAGCGTGCGCAGGACTTTCACTTCGTCGACTTCAGCGGCGACGGAGTGGCGGACGTGATCTACGACGGCGCCTGGTTCGTCCGCAACGAGAACGGGTTCGGCGCGCGGGAGGGGAGCCACATCAAGCTTTACCAGGTGATCGCCGGGCGCGCGGTGGAGGTGATGGACCACCACGGCACCGTCCAGCGCATCTGGAAGGGCGCCCCGGGGCAGCCGGTCTCGTTCCGCACCTACCACCCGGGCTGCTGCTCGGACCCGGCGTGGTCCATCGAGTACTTTCGCCCCGTGCGGAGCGGCGACACCGTCCGCTTCGAGCGGCGGCACGGCGTGATGGGACGGGCGGAGATGGAGATGCCCACGGCGTTCATGGCCACCCCGCGCCGCTTTACCGTGGCGAACGACGGCTACCTGCTGCGCGGATCGCCGCGGGTGCAGGATGCGAAGGCGGGCGAGTATCCGGAGTGGTACGAGTGGGACGAGCGGGGAAACGTGATGGCGGAGTACGGAAAGGGCGCGCGCGGAACCGCGATGGCGGAACGCACGGACAGCACCGGCCGCGTGTGGTGGTTCGTGCGGATGAACGGCGCCACCCCGCCGCGCGCCGCGCAGCTCGACGCACCCATGGACCACGCCGACCGCGTGCTTCCCGTCGACCGCCTGGGCTGGATGAGCAGCCGCTTCCTGACGCCGGCTCCCTGACGTGCCATCCATCGACGCAGAGCCCCGCCGCGAATGGCTCGCGGCGGGGCTCTGCGTCGTCCCGCCCACCCGGATCAGCAGGGGTTGCTGATGTTCACCGCGTGGCTGCTGGTGGCGGTGCCGCCGTTGGCGTCGGTCACCAGCACCTCGATCTGGCTGCGGGTGACGCCGCAGCTGCTGACCGAGGCGTACGTGTAGTTGGTCGAGCCGGTGCTGAACCAGCTCTGCCAGGTGCCCCAGGAGTACGCGTTACCCTGCCGCGTGCGCCACTGGTAGCTGTACCCCGGCGTGCCGCCCGAAGCGGAAGCCGTGTACTGCGCCGACTGGTAGCGCGCCACCGACGAGGGCCCGCTGACGGACGTGGACACGGGGGCGTTCGCCACCGTGACGGAGGCGCTGCCGCTCTTGCCGCCCGCGGACGCGGTGATGGTGGCGCTCCCCGGCGCCACCGCGCTCACCACGCCGGACCCGCTGACGGTGGCGGCCGCCGTGTTGGAGCTGCTCCAGCTGAACGTCTGGCCGCTCATCGTGTAGCCCCACTGGTCCTTTGCCGTCGCGGTGAGCTGGCGGCTGCCGCCCGTGTACACCGTGGTCGGCGTGGGCGAAACCGATACCGACGTCAGCACGGCCGTGTAGTACACCGAGATGTACGACCAGCCGGTCACCCCGGCCACGGTGGCGTAGATGAAGGCGCCCTGGGGAGCATTGGCGAACACCGTTCCGCCGTTCACGCTCACCGAGTAGGGATCGGAGCTGGACCAGAGGGGAGTGGTGCTGTACTCGTTGCCGTGCTCGTCGAACGCGGCTGCCCAGCAGCCGTTGACGTCGTTCACCCACATCCACGCGGGGCAGTACACGTCCACGCGGACGATGTCGTGGCGCGAAGGGCCGCCGGTGGGCGCCGGGATGGCGGTGGGCGCGTCCGCGCACCCCGATGCGGCAGCCAGAAGCGCGAGCGCGGCAAATCGAACCAGCTTCATTCGGTCCTCCTGAAGGGAAAGCAGAGGTATTTCTTTTCCCGTCATAATATAAATCAATGCAGCTTCTGTCAACGGGCAATGCGATGCTGCACATGAGGTTGTGGCAGCTTCACAGGACTGCCGGTCCGTTTACTCCGTTGACCCGTAGCGGGCCCGAACCGTGAGAAAGAACGGGTTCACGCGGAGGAACAAAAAGAGGAGGCGGATGAAGCCGTCATCCGCGTCCTTCGCGTTTCCTCCGCATCCTCCGCATGACTGCTGGTATCGTTATATCAGATCCGGGAAAAGAATGCGACTTCCTGAGGGAGCGCACGCGCAGATCCTGCGGCCTGCACTGACTCCGGCGCGCGACCGAAGGACCTCCTCTCGGCTACGCAGGGGCCGGATCGGGACGCGGAACCAGCCCCTTCGTTCTGCTGGCGAGGTCCTTCGGTCGGCGCGCCGGGTTCCCGGCCAGAGCAAGGTTCAGCGCGGCGCCTCCCTCAGGAAGTCATGTACTCTCTTGCCGGATCCGGCATGGCAGGTGTTTTTGCGGATCTGGAATTATGGATTCGGGTTGAACATGAGGCTGATCGGAAAAACCCTCCCCGGCTTCGCAAGCAGGGGAGGGTCTTCGTCATCCATCCACCGAAACCGCCGTCCGGCTCAGTCCGCGGCCTCGCGCTGCTCGCTGCCGATGGCGCGGAGGGCCTGGTCGAAGTCCGCGATCAGGTCCGCGGCGTCTTCGATGCCCAGCGACACGCGCAGAAAGCCGTCGCGAATGCCGTTGGCCTCGCGCTGCTCCGGCGTCATGGCCGCGTGCGAGGTGAAGCGCGGCTCGCTGATGAGCGTCTCCACGCCGCCCAGGCTGGGCGCCAGCTTGGCCAGCCGCAGCGCGCGGACGAAGCGGTCCGCCGCCGGCCCGCCGCCCGCCAGCTCGATCCCCACCATCCCCCCGAAACCGTCCAGCACCGCGCACGCGATCTCGTGGTCCGGGTGCGAGGGAAGGCCCGGGTAGAACACGCGCGCCACCTCGGGCCGCCCCTCGGCCCAGCGCGCGACCTCCATCCCGTTACGGTTGTGGCGCTCCATCCGCACCGACAGCGTCTTGATCCCCCGCTCCAGCAGCCAGGCCCCGTGCGGGTCCAGCACCGGCCCCCACACCCGCGTGCGCTTGCGCGCCTCGCCGATGCGCGCGGCGCTGCCGGCCAGCACCCCGGCCGTCACGTCGCTGTGGCCGCCCAGGTACTTGGTGGCGCTGTGCATCACGATGTCGGCGCCGTGCTCCAGCGCGCGGTAGTGCACCGGCGAGCCGAAGGTGGCGTCGACGATCACCACCGCGCCGTGCGCGTGCGCGGCCTGGGCGATCGGCTGCAGGTCCAACACGCGCAGCAGCGGGTTGGACGGCGTCTCGCCCAGCACCACGCGCGTGCTGGGCCGCAGGGCCCTGGACCACTCCGCCGAGAACATGTCGACGAACGTGGTGGTGATCCCCATCCGCGACAGCTCGCGGTCCAGCAGCGCGCGCGTGCCGCCGTAGATGGCGTCCGTGGCGACCACGTGGTCGCCCGCCTGGAGCACGGAGATCAGCGCCATGGCCATCGCCGCCATCCCGCTGCTCACGACCAGCGCGTCCTCGGCGCCCTCCAGCGCCGCGATGCGCTTTTCCAGCAGCAGGTGGTTGGGCCCGTTGCCGTAGCGCGTGTACAGCACCTCGCCCTGCCCCGACGGGTCGCTGTAGAACGTGGTGGTGGGATAGATGGGCATCACCACCGGGCCGCCCACCTCCGGCTGCGGGTGGCCCGCGTGGATGGCGCGCGTGGAGATGCCTTCGCCGGGATGCTCCATCCGCCGTCTACTCCTGCAGGAATGCGGAAAGAGGCGACACGGTGCCGTCCACGTGCACCGCCGCCACCCGCTTGAGATAGAAGTGGGCCAGCACCGCCGTCACCGACTCGCGGGGGAGCCCCGTGTCGTCGGCCAGCTCCGCCCGCGACGCGCGGCCGCGGCGCACCAGCGCGTCCCACACCGTGCGCTGGGCCGGGTCCGTAACGCCCAGCAGCTGCGTCTCCCCGCCGTCCGTCACGGCGACCAGAAGCAGCTCGTGGCGCTCCAGCACGGCCTCGATGGCCTCGGCGTGGTGCTCGTGCAGGTTGCGGACGATGAAGAACGCCTCCGCCGGCCGCTCGTCGCCCAGGTAGCGCAGCAGCAGCTTGGCCACGATCTCGTCGGCGCACGAGTAGTCCAGCACCCGCACCTGGCCAAAGTCCAGGATGGAGAGCGTGACCTGCGGCGCGCCCTCCATCTCGGCGATCTGGCTCTCCACGCCGGTACGGATGGCCCGCCCCGTGGGGCGGGTCACCAGGTTGCTGAAGAGCGAGGTCACCGAGCGGCGGCCGACGTGGCTCAGGTCGATGGGTAGCGGAGCGACCTTCCGCCCGTGCAGCATGACGTCAGGCCGCGTCGCCCTCGTTCACCGTCACCTTCTCCATCTTGTCCCCGCGGGCCAGCTGGAAGATGACGTCCTGCCCCTCCGTCACCTTGCCGAACACGGTGTGCACGCCGTTCAGGTGCCGCGTGTTGGCCTCGCTGAGCACGATGAAGAACTGGCTGCCGCCCGTGTCCTTGCCGGCGTGCGCCATCGAAAGCGCCCCCACCTCGTGCTTGTGCGGGTTCCCCTGCGTCTCGCACTTGATCTGCCACCCCGGGCCGCCGCTGCCCACGCCGCGCTCGTTGAGCCCCTGCGCGCCCTTGGTGATGGGGTCGCCGCCCTGCACCACGAAGTCCGGGATCACGCGATGGAAGATGATGCCGTCGTAGTAGCCGTCCTTCACCAGCTTGGTGAAGTTGGCCACCGTTCCCGGCGCCTCGTTGGGGTAGAGCTCGGCGGTGAAGGAGCCCTTGTTGGTCTGTAAGGTTACGGTCGGCATGGTCATTCAGTGCGTGAGTGCGTGAGTGCGTGAGTGCGTGAGTGCGTGAGTGCGTCAGTGGGATTGGTGCGTGCCGCGGGTTACTCCCGCACTCCCGCACTCACGCACTTCCGCACTCACGCACTGTCCTGTCAGCGCCGGATGTTGCCGCTGCGGTAGCCGGGCCGCACGGGCGCCGGCTCCGGCGGCGGGGCCGGGGTGCGCGCGGGGAGCACGATCAGGATCTGCGCGCCGGGAAACGACGCCAGCTCCGTGGTCATGGGCTCGCTGTCGTCCCACTCGGGGACGTCGCTGATGCGCGCGGTGCCGCTGCGGATGGCGATCTTGCCCCCCCAGCGCCCCACGCGCCGGCGGATCTGCTTGAGTCCCTGCCCGCGGCCCGGATCGCGAAAGCGCGTTACGCCGTGGATGAACGCGGCCTCCAGCGCCGTGGCGTCGCCCCAGCGCTCGCCAAAGCGGCCCGCGTGCTCGCGCTCCAGCGATCCGCGAAAGCCCACGCCCAGGTCGATGACGGCGATCACCACCACCCGCTTGTCCACCCGCCGCCAGCGCCGGTACGTCTGGATCCCCACCCAGCCGGGCGCGTCGGCGTGCTCCACGATGTTCTGCGACACCTCGGAAAGGAGCATGCTGAACGCCATGGCGTCCGCCGGCGAGTACCCCAGCTGGTCGCTGAACAGCTTGCTGATGCGGTGCTCGTTCAGCTCCTCGATCACCCCGTGCACGTCGTCGGGCGAGCCCACGACGGTGATGGGAAGGAGCACGCCCGGCGGCTCGTTGGCGCGCGGCCGGGGGGCGTCGTGCATCTCGAACACGCCCTCGGCGGCGGCCACGAAGCCCATCCGCGTAAAGTAGCTGGCCACCTCCGCCGCCTGCGGAAACTGCAGGATGGGCGGCACGCCGTCGCGGGTAAAGTGCACGCCCAGCGCCAGCAGCCCCGTCATCCCGTACGGGTCGGCAAAGCGCACGTGCCGCGCGTCGAACAGCAGCCGCTCGTCCCCGGCGGCGTTCGCCTCGGCGATCAGCGCGTCGAACGCGTCGGAGTCCAGCGTGGGGGGAACGGCGACTACGCGGGTCATCGGGCTCGGATGCGGGGCGTGTGCATGGGGCAACTTAGCACGCGCGCGGCGAGTGTGCGAGGGTGGATTTCATCGCGCGGGGCCCCACCCGGGCTAAAGCCCGGGGCTGGAAATGCCACAAGCCCCGTCTTTGCTCGTTCCTCGCAAAACGGGGCTTCACCTGCCGTTCGGGCCGCGGGCGTCAACCGGTGGCGGTTCGTCGGCCAGCGTGGATGCGAGGTGGGGATAAAGCGCCGTCGCGCCGCGGACGCCCATCTTGGCACCCGCAAAGCGGTGCGCGCGGCGGATGGCGTCGTCCCGCGGAAGCCCGGCGAGGAGCGAGGAGAAGAAGGTGACGCCCCACACGTCGCCGGCACCCGTGGGGTCGCCGGGGCGGTGGCCCTGGCCGGGGGGCACGGCGCCGTGGCGGATGCGGCCTTCCCCGCCCGTCCAGCCACTCCACGCCATGGGATCGTCCGGAAACCCCTCGCACACGGCGTACGATGCGCCCTGGCCGCCCTGCGTCACCACGGCGAGCCCGGGGCCGTGCGCCAGCAGCCGCTCCGCGCGTGCGGGCACGGGCGCGGGCGACGCGCCCGCGAGCATGTCCAGCTCGTCCTCATTCATCTGCACGGCGTGAAAGCAGGCAGCCCAGCGCTCCCACTCCGGCAGGCTGCGCATCTGGCGGACGCCCGCGCCGGGGCAGCCGAGAAAGAGCGAGTGCAGGTCCGCGTACAGCGGTCCGTGGAACGCCGCGCGCAGCCGCTCCGCCGTCTGCAGCTCCATCTCGAAGCCGGAGAGGAAGTTGACGTATAGCGCGTCAATCCCCACGAGCCGCGGCGCCAGTTCGTCCCACGTCCACGCATTGACGCCACCAGTGAGCCGCTCGCCGCGCCGCTGCTCGTCCGTGTAGCGCAGCTCCACCCGGTTATTGGGTTCGGGGACAACGAGGATGCCGCGCTCGTTATCCACCCCCGGCAACCCCGCCATGAACCGCCGCGCCTCCTCCGCCAGGTCACTCCCGACCTTGACGATGGGCACGATCTCCCACCCCTCCGCACGCGCCGCGGCGGCGGCGGCCGCAAGCGAGTACGCCACCCCGCCCCACGTCTCGAACGGCCGCCCCGCCCGCACGTCTTCCAGGGTCCAGATGGTATCCCAGACGAACGTGCCGACGACGCCTAACTTCATAGTGCGAGAGTGCGAAAGTGCGAGAGTGCGAGAGTGGTTCAGGGGATCGCGCTGCGTCCGCGAGGACCCCCACCCGCTCGCTCAGGCTCGCACCCTCTCCCGCAAGCGGGAGAGGGTATAAACGTCGCGAACGACTGCGGTGCGCTTCCGCGGCTGCAGGGTGTTGCATCGCTCAAACGCAGCCCGGCGCGCAGGCCCCTCCGCACGCGAGCGGTTGAAGCCCCGTTCGCGAGGAACGAGCGAGACGGGGCTTATGGCCTCTCCAGCCGCGGGCTTTAGCCCGTGTTGCCATGCCCGTGGTTGCCATGCACCCGCCCCCGCCGCCTCACCCCACCGGCGCGAGCAGCTCCAGGATCTCCTCCAGCTCCGTGCGCAGCGAGCGCACGAAGGAGCGCTCCAGCGCGCGTGATGCCAGCTCGGCCGCGGCACCTTCCTGGCGCAGCTCGTCGATGCGCTTGCGGGCACCTTCCAGCGTGTAGCGCTCGTCGTGCACCAGGTGGCGGATCAGGGCGATCAGCTCCAGGTCGCGGGCGCGGTACACGCGGTTTCCCGAGCGGTTCTTGGGCGGCGACAGCGCCGGGAACTGCGTCTCCCAGTAGCGCAGCACGTGCGGCTTTACGTCGAACAGCGCGCACACCTCGCCGATGGAGTAGAACTCCCGCTGCGGCCGCTTCATGCGCCACCCTCCGGCTGGCTCCCGATTCGCCTGGAGAGGGTGGGGCGCGCGGCCGGCGCCCCCCTGGAAACTGCGCGGGGGAGGGAGAACGCGAGGCCGGCTTGCCGGAGCGCGATCGAATTCTCCCCCTCTCCCGCTCCGCGGGAGAGGGGGCCGGGGGGTGAGGGCCGCCGGCGGGCGCCAGTTCGCTGGCTTTCGCATCTCGCCGGACCCGGCCTCACTTGCAGCGACGAACTCATCAACTCATTCGCTCCCGCAGGCGGTCGGCACACAGGATCTCACCCATCCCGGATCCCCTTCGCACTTTCGTACTTTCGTACTTTCGTACTCCCGCACTCCCGCACTTCCGCACCCCCCTCACCCCTGCTCCGGCTTGGGCTCGCGCATCATCAGCTGCTCGATGGCCTCGCGCGCGCCCAGTCCCTCGAAGAGGAGCGCGTAGACCGCGTCGACGATCGGCATCTCCACGCCGGTGCGGAGCGCCAGGTCGCGGGTGCTGCGGGCCGTGCGCACGCCCTCCGCCACCATCACCATCCCGCCCAGGATGTCGTCCAGCGACCGCCCCTTTCCCAGCTCCACGCCGACGGTGCGGTTCCGCGACAGCCCGCCCATGGACGTCAGGATCAGGTCGCCGATCCCGGCGAGGCCGGCCAGCGTGCGCGGATCCGCGCCCAGCGCCGCGCCCAGGCGCATGATCTCCGCGAGCCCGCGGGTGATGAGCGCCGCCTGCGTGTTGAAGCCGTATCCCAGCCCTTCGACGACGCCCGCGGCGATCGCGATCACGTTCTTCACGGAGCCGCCCAGCTCCACCCCGCGCACGTCGTCGCTGGTGTAGACCCGAAAGTAGGGGGTCTGGAAGGCGGCCTGCGCACGCACCGCCGCGTCCGCATCCTCCGACGCCATCGTCACCGCCGTCGGATAGCGGAGGCCGACCTCGCGCGCGAAGCTGGGGCCGCTGAGGAAGCACGCGGTGCGGCTGATGGACGCGGGAAGGACGTCCGCCAGCACCGCGTCCATCGTCTTGAGCGACTCGTTCTCGATCCCCTTGGACGCGCTCACCACCAGCGCGCCGGGCTCCATGTGCCGCGCCGCCTGCGCCATCACCTGGCGGACGACGTGGGAGGGGGAGACGGAGAGGACCAGGTCCGCGCCGCGCAGCGCCTCCGCCATGTCCGGCGTCGCCCGCAGCAAGGGGTGCAGGTCGATGCCGTCCAGGTACTTGCGGTTCAGGTGGGACTGGTTGATGTCGTCGGCCACATCCTGCTCGTAGCTCCAGACCACCGTATCCGTCCCCTTGTCGGCCAGCAGGTTGGCCAGCGCCGTCCCCCAGCTTCCCGCCCCGATCACCGCCGCGCGCGCCGTCATTCCGCAGTCTCCGCGTCCGCCGTCACCGCCGCCGCGGCCACCGTGGCCTCCGGCTCCTTCTTCGCCCCGAACCGCGGCTCGGTGCCGTTGAGGATGCGCGCCACGTTGCTGCGGTGCGCAAAGATCACGAACGCCACGATCGCCATCCCCAGGAACCGCACCTCGTCCCGCGTCGGCACCACCCAGACCAGGATGCCGACGGCGAGAGCCGCCAGGATGGACGCCGCGGACACCATCCGCATCCCCTTGAGCACCGCCAGCCACACGCCGAAGCCCACCAGCAGCGGCACCGGCGCCAGCGCGCCGAACACGCCGGCGCTGGTGGCCACGCCCTTGCCGCCCTTGAAGCGCATGTAGATGGAGAACACGTGGCCCACGATGGCCGCCGCGCCGTACGCCAGCTCCCAGCGCCAGTCGCCGCTGCCGTCCCACTGGCTGAAGGCGACCACGGGAAAGGTGCCCTTGAGGATGTCGAACACCATCACCGGCGCGGCCACTCTGGCGCCCAGCACGCGGAAGGTGTTGGTGGCGCCCAGGTTGCCGCTGCCGTGCTCGCGCAGGTCGATCCCCTTCGCCATCCGCCCGGCGACGTAGCTGGCGGGGATGGCGCCGATCAGGTAGGACGCGACGACCAGCAGCCAGGGGCTCACTCGTCCTCCTCCTCCCCCTCGTCCCAGCTCTCCTCGAAGTCCTCGTCGCCGAACCCCTCGTCGAACTCGCCGTCCAGCCCGCCCTCGTCGCGGACGTACTCCACCTGCACCTCGTCGTCGTCTCCCTCGCCCACCACCTGCGGCGTCCCCTGCTTCTTCCGCGGCCGGCCCTCCGTGTCCTCGCGGCGGCGCAGGCGCAGGATCAGGGGCGAGCCCGTGAAGCCCCACGCCTCGCGAAAGCCGCGCATCAGGTAGCGCTCGTAGCTTTCCGGCACCCCCTCCGGCTGCGTGCACCACAGGACGAAGACCGGCGGCTCCGTGGCCACCTGGGTGCCGTACTGAAAGCGCACGGGGCGGCCGTGGTGCGAGGGGGCCTTGGTGCGCATCACCAGCGCGCGCAGGACGTCGTTCACCTGGTGCGTGGGAATGCGGCGCAGGCGCTGCTCCTGCACCTCCAGGATCAGCTCCAGCACCTTGTTCACCCGCTGGCCCGTCTTGACGCTGGTGAACAGGATGGGCACCCACTGCAGGTACGGAGCCCGGTCGCGGATCTCCTTCTCGTACCGCGGCGCCGTCATCGTCTCCTTTTCCACCAGGTCCCACTTGTTGGCGATGATGATCAGCCCCTTGCCGCTGTCCCACGCCTTTTCCGCGATCTTCAGGTCCTGCACCGCGATCGGCTCGGTGGCGTCGATCATCAGCACGCACACGTCCGCCCGGTCGATCGCGCGCTCCGTGCGGATGGAGCTGTAGAACTCCACCCCTTCGTCGATCTTGGCCTGGCGCCGCAGCCCCGCCGTGTCGACGAAGATGAAGGTGCGCCCGTGGTACTTCATGGGCGTGTCGATGGCGTCGCGCGTCGTCCCCGCCACGTCGCTCACCACCAGCCGCTCCTCACCCAGCAGCCGGTTGACGAACGAGGATTTTCCCACGTTCGGCCGGCCGATGACGGCCACGCGCAGCGCTTCTTCCTCCTCCTCCGTCCCCTCGGGAAGCTGCCAGACGATCTGGTCCAGCACGTCGCCGCTCCCCTTGCCGCTGGTGGAGCTGACGGGAAACGGCTCGCCCAGTCCCAGGTCCCAGAACTCGTGGTGCCCGGTGGCCGTTGGCGCGCCCAGGTTGTCCATCTTGTTGACGAGAAGGAGCGCGGGCTTCTGCGTCCTGCGCAGGTGCTCGGCGATGGCGTAGTCCAGGGGGTGCGGGCCGGACTTGCCGTCCACCAGCAGCACCAGCACGTCGGCCTCGCCGATGGCGGTGAGCACCTGGTCGCGGATCAGCCGGTCCATGGGCTCGTCGGAGCCCTCGACCATGCCGCCGGTGTCCACCAGGTAGAACTCGCGGCCGTTCCACTCCGCGCGGGCGTAGTTGCGGTCGCGGGTCACCCCCGGCCGGTCCTCGACGATGGCGATGCGCTCGCCCAGGACGCGGTTGAAGAAGGTGGACTTGCCGACGTTCGGCCGTCCCACGACGGCCACCACTGGGAGCTTCACGGAATCACTGTCTCTGATGATGATTCGAGCGCGGTTCCGCTCCGGCACGCACCGTCCCGGGCGGCTGAAACCGCGGCTGCAACTTCACGAAGTCCGCCTTCGCGGACTGGGCCCGCCCGTCGATCTCCCCCCCTCTCCGCGAGGAACGAGCGGGGACGGGGCCGGGTGGAGGGGCCCCAACGAAGCGAGCGGCCCCGGCAGCGCCGGCGGCCGCTCGCGGCAGGCGGTCGCGCACAGGTACGGCTTTCCGTCTATCGGACCGGGGCGAATATGCCCGCCCCGCGCGGACGCGTCAACAACGCGCGTCCGGCGGCCTTACGACTTCCGCACGAACGCACTATCGCACCAGCGTGGCGTCGTCGTCGCCCGCCGGCGCGGCAGGGTCGCCGCCCGCCAGCGTGGCGTCGTCGTCGCGCAACGGCATGGCATCGTCGCCGCCGATGAGCGACGCGCCGCACGAGGCGCACTGCGTGGCGCCGGCCTCGTACACCTCGCCGCAGTTCGGGCAGGCGAAGGCGACTTCGCCGTCGCTGCTGGTGTACGACTGCACCATGGCCATCGCCTCGCCGAACTCCCACACCGGCGCCAGCACGCGCACGATGCTCAGCTCGCCGATTTCCACGGGAAAGGCGTTGTCGTCCTTCTGCGAGTAGACCTGCGCGTCGATCCCCTCGGCCTTCAGGTTCTGCGCGAGCAGGTCCGCCTCCAGCGGGTCGCCGGTGGTGTAGACCTGCGCCCATCCCTCGATGATGGGGACGTGCGCGTGCAGGTCGCAGAGCGCCGCGCGGCTCCCCGGATCGGCGCCGCAGACGGTGCGGCCGCACAGCACGCAGCGGAACGCCGCGTTGCGCTGCGGGTCGTCGTCGCAGGGCACGGGCGCCTGCAGAAAGCCGCACGAGGGGCATGCGTCGCCGCCGGTGTACTCGGCGCCGCAGCGGGGACAGGTGAACGTGGCTTCGGGGGCTTCGACGGACAAGATAGGCTCCGGAATGGTCTGGCCGCGGGAGAACCGCACGGGGTTTAGCATCGGTTGCGGGCCAGGGGAGCGCAAGAAGCGTGCAGGGGGCGGGAGGGTGAACGGGTGAACGGGTGAACGGGTGAACGGGTGAGCGGGTGAGCGGGTGAGCGGGTGAGCGTGGTGGAGGTGCTCCGGCTGAATCCTGCCGGCCGCAGCGCCCCCTCCGCTCGCCTGGGCTCGCACCTCCCCCAAAAAGGTTGAACTTCGATCCCGCGAGGACTCGCCGATGCGTAGGAGCTTGCTCCGGCGCGCCAGCCTCTCCCCTGCCTCAACCTTCCCCCAGGGGTGTTTGGGGGAAGGTGGGCGGGTGGTGCCCGCCCGGATGGGGGCGCGCCGGGGTCAGCCTCGCGCACAGGACTTCCCGTGTCGGGCCCATCCGGTAAAAGCCCGGCGGGGCGAGGGATCGAAATCCCCCGCCCCGCCGTTCATCCACCGGAACCGCCGTGCGTCAGCTGCCGACGACGCGGTAGGTCACGCCCAGCACGGGCGCGCTGTTGGGGATGGTGAGCTCGAAGCGCGACTGCTGGTCGCGCGCGGGCGGGGTGATGGTGACCGTGCCCCGGCCCAGCTCGCCGTCCGCGCCGTGCAGCGTGAACTCCACCTGCACGGGCGCCGTGGGGCCGCTGCCCACCGCGGTGCCGCGCACCTGCGTGTTCTCCGCCTCCACGTCGATGGTGATCCCCTCCAGCTGCACCGGCAGTCCCTCGCTGCGCGCGCTCACCTGGCGCGCCTGGCGGCCCAGCTCGCCCGCCTGCGCGGTGTTCCCCGCCTGCGTGGCCGCCTGCGACTGGCCCGCGTAGGCGTTGTAGTACAGGATCCACGCGCCGTAGCTCAGCGGCGCGATCTCCGTCGCGCGCTGCGCCACCGGCACCAGCTGCGTGTAGCGCTGCAGGTTGTTGAGCGCCAGCGCGTAGTTGTACCACGCCTCGGGGTTGTTGGGCAGGCGCCGGGTGAGCTCGGCCAGCAGCTCCACCGCCTGCGCCGACTGCTGGCGGTTCAGGTACTGCGCGCTCGCCAGCACCAGCGCGTTGAGCGTGTTGCCGCGCGTCTCCACCCGGTTCTGCATCACCTCCACCGACGAGTCCGGCGGCAGCTGGTCGATGATCTGCACCACGTGCTGCCAGCGGCGCACCGACTCGTCCGTGTTCTGCCGCTGGAACGCCACCAGCCCCAGGTAGAACTCCGCCGGGTAGCTGTTGGGGTCCAGGCTGAGCGCCGTCTGGTACGCCGCGATGCCGCCGGTGGTGTCGCCGGACTGGATGAGGCCGCTGCCGCGCTCCACCGACAGCGCCGCCGAGCCGCGGCGCAGGCGGGTCACGTCGTAGTCGCCCAGCTCCGGGCACAGCTCCACCGAGCGGCGGAACAGGCTGTCGGCGTCGGCGAAGTCCGACACGCCGATGGCGGCCTGGCCGGCCAGGTAGTAGCCGTACGCGTTCCCCGGGTTGGCGGCGATGGCGCGGCCGGCCTGCTGGCGCGCCAGGGCGTACTGCATGGGCTGCGCGCTGTCGGCCACGGCCGCGATCAGCGCCAGGTTCCCCGCCGCCGAGTCTGCGATGGGGTTGGTGGTCAGGGGGCCCGCACCGCAGGTGACGCTGGGAGGCGGCACGGTGATGCGCGGCCCTCCGCCGCCGGTAGCGCCGCCGGTGCCGCCCGCGCTGGCACAGGCGGCGCCCAGGGCCGCGACGGCCAGCGTGGAAAGCAGGCCACGATCGATCTTCATCTGCGTCCTCCGTCAGGTTGGAAAGGGAACACGCTCCCCGCCGCCGGGGAGCGGCCGAACACGGGCCGGACTACGACTCCTCGCGGGCCACCCCGTCCGCCAGCAGGGCGCGGTACGCCTCCAGCGGCGTGATGCCCAGCTTTTCCGCCGCGCGCGCCACGTCGTCGAACTCGGGCTTGGCCCGCTCGCCGCCGCCGGGAAGCGCGCTGCGCTTTACGCGGATCTCCTCGCCCCGCCACGACACCGTCTCCATCCGCCGCGGCAGCACCCGCCGCCCCGCCGGCCAGAAGCGCAGGCCGATGGTGGATCCGGCGCGGAACAGGGCGGCGCTCACCGCCTCCAGCTTTTCGGGGCTGGCCAGCGCCTCGATGCGCACGCCGGGGCGCCCCTTCTTCATCACCAGCGGCTGGGCGCTGCAGTCCGCCGCGCCGGCGTCCAGCACCGCCTGCAGCACCGTGGGCACGTACTCCGGCGTAAGGTCGTCCACGTCGCACTGGATGACGACGATCCCCTCGTCCGCCCCGCCCTGCGGCTCGATGAGCACCAGCCGCAGGCAGTTGGGCCGGTCCTGCGGGTCGCGCGTCCCCGCGCCGAAGCCGCTGGCGACGGGCGTGTACGTGGCCGGCGGCGGCGCGCCCCCCGTGAGCGCCTGGATGAGCGCGGCGCCCGTGGGCGTGGTGCACTCGCCTTCGAACGCCGGGTCGGCGACGGGCACGCCCTGCAGCAGCTTGAGCACGGCGGGCGGGGGGACGGGAAAGTGCCCGTGCGCCATGTCCACCCACCCGCGCCCCAGCGCCACGGGCCGCGTGTAGAACGACGTCGCCCCCAGCTCGTGGCAGCCGGCCACCGCGCTCAGCACGTCCACGATGGCGTCCAGCGCGCCCACCTCGTGAAAGTGCACTTTTTCGATGGTCGTACCGTGCACCGCGGCCTCGGATTCCGCAAGTAGCGTGAACGCGTGGACCGCGCGGTCGCGCACTTCCGGGGCTACGCCGGTGCCCTCGATGATCTTCACCACGTGGTGCAGGTGCCGGTGGGCGTGCTCGTGCGGCAGCTGCAGCACCAGCCGCGTGCAGGCGATCCCTTTGCGGTCCACGCGCTCCGCGTCCACGCGGATGTCGCCCAGGTTCAGCCCCGCGACGAACGCGCGCAGCCACTCCAGCGGCAGCCCCAGGTCCAGCAGCGCGGCGACGGTCATGTCGCCGCTGATCCCCGCGAAGGGATCGAAGATGAGTCCGCGCAACGGACGTTCCTTTATCGACACAGGCCGGCGGGCCGGCGCTTCACTTCGCAGGCCGCGCCGCACGTCCTTCGCCGCCGCCGGGGCGGAAGCAACGACCTGCGGCGCGTGGATTTCGAGAGCGCGCCAAGGTAGGCGTGCGCACGGGCGGCGTCAAATGGGCCCTCCCCCGGCGGCGCCTCGGGCGCGCCACCCCCTCCCGCAAACCGCGCGGGAGGGGGGATACACGGCACGGGCCCCGACGCGCTCCGGACACAGTTGTGCGGGTGGGCACCCCCCTCCCCGGCCCTCCCCCACAAACTGCGTGGGGGAGGGAGAACGGCGGAAGGCTCGTCGCGGCGGGATCGAC
>DASUVG010000137.1:0-24172 GCA_036379135.1 Longimicrobium sp. | reverse complement strand
CGTCTCCGCCCGCGCCAGCGTGATGTCGGCGGAGCTGTCGGCCGGCAGCTCGTCGATGATCTGCACCACCCGCTGCCACCGCCGAACCGCCTCTTCGGTGTTCTGGCGGTTGAACGCCACCAGGCCCAGGTAGAACTCGGCCGGGTAGGCGGTGGGGTCCAGGCTGAGCGCCGTCTCGTACGCCGCCGCGGCTCCCGTGGTGTCGGCGGACTGCATCAGGCCGCCGGCGCGGTCCACCGACTGCTGCGCGGCGTAGCGGCGCAGGTTGGTCACCTCGTGGTCGGCCAGCTCCGGGCACAGCTCCACCGAACGGCGCAGCAGGCTGTCGGCGTCGGCGTAGTCGGCCAGGCCGATGGCGGCGCGGCCGGCCAGGTAGTAGCCGTACGCACTTCCCGGGTTGCCCGTAATGGCGCGCCCGGCCTGCTGGCGCGCCAGGGTGAACCGCCCCTGCCGCGCGCTGTCGGCCGCCATCTCCATCAGCTCCAGGGTCGCCGCCGCCGAGTCCGCGGACGGACCGGTGGCCAGAGACCCCGTGGAGCAGGTGACGGGGGGGGGCGGCACGTTGATGCGCGGCCCCGCACCGCCTCCGCCCCCCGCGCCGCCCGCGCTGGCGCAGGCGGCGCCCAGGGCCGCCACGGCCAGCGTGCCAAGCAGGCCACGATCGATCTTCATCTGCGTCCTCCGTCAGGTTGAAAAGGATCACGCTCCCCGCCGCCGGGGAACGGCCGAACACGGGCCGGCGAGGCCGGCCTGGACTACCGTTCTTCGCGGGCCACCCCGTCCGCCAGCAGCGCGCGGTACGCCTCCAGCGGCGTCAGTCCCAGGCTGGCCGCCGCGCGCGCCACGTCGTCGAACTCCGGCTTGGCCCGCTCGCCCCCGTCGGGGAGCGCGCTGCGCTTCACCCGGATCTCCTGGCCCCGCCACGTCACCGTCTCCATCCGCCGCGGCAGCACCCGCCGCCCCGCCGGCCAGAAGCGCAGCCCGATGGTCGATCCGCCGCGGAAGAGCGCCGCGCTCACCGCCTCCAGCTTCTCCGGGGTGGCCAGCGCCTCGATGCGCACGCCGGGGCGCCCCTTCTTCATCACCAGCGGCTGCGCGCTGCAGTCGGCGGCGCCGGCGTCCAGCACCGCCTGCAGCAGCGTGGGGACGTACTCCGGCGTCAGGTCGTCCACGTCGCACTGGACGATGACGATCCCCTCGTCCGCCCCGCCCTGCGGCTCGATGAGCACCAGGCGCAGGCAGTTGGGCCGGTCCTGCGGGTCGCGCGTCCCCGCGCCGAAGCCGCTGGCGACGGGGGTGTACGTGGCCGGCGGCGGCGCGCCCCCGGTGAGCGCCCGGATGAGCGCGGCGCCCGTGGGCGTCGTGCATTCGCCCTGGAACTCCGGATCCGCCACCGGCACGCCCTGCAGCAGCTTGAGCACGGCCGGCGGGGGAACGGGAAAGTGCCCGTGCGCCATGTCCACCCACCCGCGCCCCAGCGCCACGGGCCGCGTGTAGAACGACGTGGCCCCCAGCTCGTGACACCCGGCGACGGCGCTCAGCACGTCCACGATGGCGTCCAGCGCGCCCACCTCGTGAAAGTGCACTTTTTCGACGGTCGTACCGTGCACCGCGGCCTCGGATTCCGCAAGTAGCGTGAACGCGTGGATCGCGCGGTCGCGCACCTCCGGGGCCACCCCCGTCCCCTCGATGATCCGGACCACGTGGTGCAGGTGCCGGTGCGCGTGCTCGTGCGGCAGCTGCAGCACCAGCCGCGTGCAGGCGATCCCCTTGCGGTCCACGCGCTCCGCGTCCACGCGGATGTCGCCCAGGTTCAGCCCCGCGACGAACGAGCGCAGCCACTCCAGCGGCAGCCCCAGGTCCAGCAGCGCGGCGACGGTCATGTCGCCGCTGATCCCCGCGAAGGGATCAAAGATCAGTCCGCGCACGGGGCGCTCCTCTAGGGAGACAGGCCGGCCGCGGGCCGGCGCTTCACTTCACAGGCCGCGCCGCACATCCCTCGCCGCCGCCGGGGCGGAAGCAACGAACTGCGGCGCGTGGATTTCGGAGCGCGCCAAGGTAGGCGCGCACGCGGGCGGAGTCAAATGGGAAGTGCGAAAGTGCGTGAGTGCGTGAGTGCGTGAGTGCGTGAGTGCGTGAGTGCGTGAGTGCGTGAGTGCGTGAGTGCGTGAGTGCGGGAGTGCGGGAGTGCGGGAGTGCGGGAGTAGGATACACGGCACGGGCGGTGGTGCGGTTCGGACGCCGCGGCGCGGGATGGTGGGCGCCCCCCTCCCCGGCCCTCCCCCACAAACTGCGTGGGGGGAGGGAGGTGCGACGCACCTTTCCGGATCGGGATCGAATTCTCCCCTCTCCGCGAGGAACGAGCGGGGAGGGGTCGGGGGAGGGGCCCCGGCGGACGCAGTGCGATGCCCGCCAGCGCGCCTGACGTCCCCCCTCTCCCGGCACAGTCTGCCGGGGGGAGGAGGGAGGTGGGTTCAGTGCCGGAAGAGCCGCCGTCCCGTGAACACCATCGCGATGCCGTGCTCGTCCGCGGCGGCGATCACCTCGTCGTCGCGGACGGAGCCACCGGGCTGCACGATGGCGCGCACGCCGGCCTCCGCCGCCGCGTCCACCCCGTCGCGGAATGGAAAGAACGCGTCCGACGCCAGCGCCGCGCCCGCAAGGTCGAACCCGTTGTCGCGCGCCTTGATCACCCCGATGCGGGAGGAATCCACCCGGCTCATCTGCCCCGCGCCGATGCCCAGTGCCATCCCGCCGCGCGCCAGCAGGATCGCGTTGGACTTCACCGTCGCCACCGCGCGCCAGGCGAAGCGCAGGTCGTCCATCTCCTCCTGCGTGGGCGCGCGCTTCGTGACGGTGCGCCATCCATCCTCCGGAAAGCGCATGGAGAGCCGCGTCTGTGCCACGAATCCGCCACGGACCCGCTTCCAGTCCAGCGCGTCCTCGTCCGCGAGGGAGGGGATCTCCAGCAGCCGCAGGTTCTTCTTCTCCGTCAGCATCCGCAGCCCGGCCTCCACGAACGACGGGGCGACGATGGCCTCCACGAAGTTCGGCCGCATCAGCACCGCCGCCTCTTCCGTCACCGGCACGTTGAAGGCGATCACGGAGCCGAACGCGCTGGTGGGATCGGTCGTCAGCGCCTTGCGGTACGCCTCGGCCGCGTCCGCGCCCACGGCGATGCCGCACGGCGTGGTGTGCTTGATGATGGCGCACGCCGCCAGCCCGCTCCCCTCCCACGCCGAGACCGCCTGCAGCGCGCCTTCCACGTCCAGCAGGTTGTTGAACGACAGCTCCTTGCCGTGCAGCTGCCGCAGCGCCGGCAGCCCGCCCCTCGCCGACTCGTCGCGGTAGAAGGCGGCCGGCTGGTCGGGGTTCTCGCCGTAGCGAAGGTCCTGCACCTTCTGCAGGGAAAGGGTCACGCTCCTCGGGAATTCCGTGGATCCATCCGCCTCCCCCGCATCCAGCGCGCGCGTCAGGTAGTCGGTGATGGCGCGGTCGTAGTCCGAGGTGTGCGCGTACACCTTTGCCGCCAGCCGCCGGCGGATGCTGACGGCGCGCGCCTCGTCGCCCGAGTCCATCGCGGCCAGCACGGTGGAGTAGTCCGCCGGATCGACGACCACCCAGACGCTCGCGTGGTTCTTGGCCGCCGAGCGCAGCATGGACGGCCCTCCGATGTCGATGTTCTCGATGGCGTCCGCCAGGGTGGCGTCCGGCCGCGCGACCGTCTCGCGGAACGGGTACAGATTCACCGCGACCAGGTCGATGGCCTCGTAGCCGTGCGCCGCCATCTGCGCCACGTCCTCCGCGTTGTCGCGGCGGCCCAGGAGCCCGGCGTGCACGGCGGGATGCAGCGTCTTTACCCGGCCCTCCATCATCTCCGGATGGCCGGTGACCTCGCTGACCTCGGTGACGGCGAGCCCGGCCTCGCGCAGCGTGCGCGCGGTGCCGCCGGTGGAGAGCAGCGTCCAGCCGCGCCCCTGCAGCTCGCGGGCGAGGTCGACGACCCCCGTCTTGTCCGATACGCTCAGCAGTGCGCGCGGCATTGGTCTGGTCGATTCGATGGATGATGTGCGCCGGAGGCGTCCGTGCGCGAAGGCACGCCCCCTCCGGGCTCGTAAACCTCGCCCACCTCCCCCAAAAACCCCTGGGGGAGGTTGAACTTCGATCCCGCGCCCGCAACCCGGATCGTCATCCCGAGGGAGGTCACCCCTGGAGACAGGCCGCGTTCACCCCGCCGACGCGGACGACGTCACGCGTCCGTTGCGCCCCCGCCGGTATCCGGATCGGCGGCGCCGTGGGCCAGGCGCATGGTGCGGCGGATGGACGTGTCCGCCGGCGCCGTAGCGGCGACCAGGTCGAACGCGAGCGGCTCGGCTTCCGTCCGGACGGGTACGGACGGCGCCCGCGCCAGCGCCTCGACGGCGAGCGGGAGGATGCGGTGCTCCACCGCCAGCACGCGCGCCGCCAGCGACTCCGGCGTGTCGCCCGGGAGCACGGGGACGGGCCACTGGGCGATGATGGCGCCCTCGTCGTACGCCTCGTCCACGAAGTGCACGGTGGCGCCGGAGACGCGGGCGCCGGACTCGATCACGGCGCGGTGCACGCGCATCCCGTACATCCCGTGCCCGCCGAACGCCGGCAGCAGCGCGGGATGGACGTTGATCATCCGCCCGTGAAAGCGCCGCACCACCTCCGCCGGCACCAGCTGCAGCCACCCGGCCAGGACGATCAGGTCGATGCGATGCGAATCCAGCGCGTCCGCCAGCGCCCGTCCGAACGCCTCCGGCCCCAGCGCCCGCGCGTCCAGCGCCACGGCGTCGATCTCCGCGCGCTGTGCCCGCTCCAGCGCGCCGATCCCCGCCCGCGAGCCCACCACCAGCTCCACGCGCGCCGGCGCCGCCGGGTCCGCGTTCAGGCGGTCGATCAGCGCCTGCAGGTTGCTCCCCCCGCCGCTGGCGAGGACGGCGATGCGCGCGTGTGTGCTCAACTCCGGGCCGGCTGCAGGGTGTGGAAAGAGGGGCGAAGATAGACCCGCCGCCGGGGAGCGTCAACCGGAATCCGCCCCACTGGCGCCACCGCCCGAAAAGGTGTGCTTCGGCTGGTTGGGACGCGAGCGGCCGGCGCCCCCTCCGGGCTCGTAAACCTCGCCCACCTCCCCCAAAAACCCCTGGGGGAGGTTGGGTGTGGGGGAGGCGGCGGTGGTGCTTCGGATGGTGCGGTGCGGGATGGTGGGCCGCCCCCCCATCCCCGGCCCTTCCCCCACAAACTGCGTGGGGGAAGGGTGACGCGAGCCGCAGCCTTCGAAGCGGGATCGAAGTTCTCCTCTCCCCCCTGCAGTTCGGGGGGGAGAGGCCGGGAGAGGGGGGGCGGCTTGCGGACGCAGTTCGATGCTCGTCGAACCGCGATCGAATTCTCCCCTCTCCGCGAGGAACGAGCGGGGAGGGGTCGGGGGAGGGGCCCCCTGCGGGCGCAGTTCGATGCCGTT
Source organism: Longimicrobium sp. (assembly GCA_036379135.1). Classification (GTDB taxonomy): domain Bacteria; phylum Gemmatimonadota; class Gemmatimonadetes; order Longimicrobiales; family Longimicrobiaceae; genus Longimicrobium. The sequence continues at coordinate 18,687 of DASUVG010000137.1, read as the reverse complement.
CGGCGATCCTACGGAACCTCCGCCACCCGGGCGGCGGCCGGCACCACCTCACCCTCGCGCACCAGGCGCGCGCGGCGGGCGCCGTACAGAAAGTAGATCAGGAACCCGATCGCCAGCCACACCATCAGCCGGATCCAGGTGGCCGCGGGGAGCACCGCCATCTGCAGCAGGCACGCGGCGGCGGCAAGGATGGGCACCCACGGCGTCCACGGGGTGCGGAAGGGGCGCGGCAGGTCCGGCCGCGCGCGCCGCAGCACCAGCACCCCGATGGACACCAGCACGAACGCCAGCAGCGTTCCCATGCTCACCAGCTGGCTCAGGATGCCGATGGGGAGCAGCCCCGCCGCGATCGCCACGATCACGCCGGTGATGGCCGTGCTCAGGTGCGGCGTGCGCCAGCGCGGATGCACCCGGCCGAACACCTCCGGCAGCAGCCCGTCGCGGCTCATGGAGAAGAAGATGCGCGTCTGCCCCAGCAGCGTCACCAGCATCGTCGAGAACAGACCGAACAGCGCGCTCACCTTCACCACCGGGCTCAGCCACGTAAGCCCGGTCGAGTCGATCCCCACCGCCAGCGGGTCCGGCACGTCCAGCCGCGAATAGGGCACGATGCCGATCAGCACCGTCGCCACCGCGATGTAGATCACCGTGCAGATGGCCAGCGATCCCAGAATGCCGATCGGCAGGTCGCGCTGCGGGTTCCTGGCCTCCTGCGCCGCCGTGGACACCGCGTCGAAGCCCACGTAGGCAAAGAACATGATGGCCGCGCCGCGCAGCACCCCGCTCCACCCGAACGCGCCGAACTCCCCCGCGTTGGGCGGGATGAACGGCGTCAGGTTGTCGCGGTTGACGTACGAGAACCCCGCGACGACGAACACGATCAGCACGCCCACCTTGAGGATGACAAGCGCCGTGTTGGTGTTCGCCGACTCACGAATGCCGATGGCCAGCAGCGCGGCGACCAGGAGGACGATGATGGCGGCGGGAAGGTTGAAGATGCCGCGCACCATGGCGCCGTCCGCCCCCTGCACCATCAGCTCCGGCGACGCCGCCAGCCGCGCCGGGATGCGGATCCCCAGGTCCGACATGAAGCTGACGAAGTACCCCGACCAGCCCACCGCGACGGTCGCGGTGCTGAGCGCGTACTCCAGGATCAGATCCCACCCGATGATCCAGGCGAAGATCTCGCCCGCGGTGGCGTACGCGTATGTATACGCGCTCCCCGCGACGGGGATCATGGACGCCAGCTCCGCGTAGCACAGCCCCGCCAGCGCGCAGGCCAGCGCCGCGATAAGCATCGAGATCACCAGCGCCGGCCCCGCGTGCTGCGACGCCGCCGTCCCCGTCAGCACGAAGATCCCCGTCCCGATCACCGAGCCGATGCCCAGCGTGGTCAGGTTCACCGGCCCCAGCACGCGGTGCAGCGTGGGCGTTCCCGCCTCCTCCTGCAGCCGTGCGATGCTCTTTTTCGTGAACAGCCCCATGCGAGTGTTCCTGTCGGTAGATGAACGTGAGTCGTCTCACGTCCACGCTAACCGCGGCCACGCGCCCGGCGGTGACGCCGGCGTAATGCGTTTGTAAGGCTTTGGCGAGGGGAGAAGTGCGAAAGTGCGAAAGTGCGAAAGTGCGAAAGTGCGAAAGTGCGGGAGTGCGGGAGGATGGATCACGCTGCCTCCGCGGGGGCCCTCACCCGCTCGCTTAGGCTCGCACCCTCTCCCGCATGCGGGAGAGGGTATAAACGTCGCGACCTTCGCCGACGCGTTGCCGCGGCTGTGGAGCCTCTATTCACGCCCTGGCCGGCTCGCCGCGCCGGCCCCTGCCGACCCGAGAAGGTGAAGCCCCGTTCGGCGAGTGTAACGAGCCGAGACGGGGCTTATGGCATTTCTAGCCTCGGGTTTCCAACCCGTGGTGTGGCGACGTGCGACGCACTCGGAGGACGCGCATCCCCGTTCACCCGTTCACCCGTTCACCCGTTCACCCGTTCACCCGTTCACCCGTTCACCCGTTCACCCGTTCACCCGTTCACCCGTTCACCGCCTACGGCGCCAGCCGGTACCCCGCCTTCCACACCGTCACGATGTGCCGCGGCTGCGCGGGATCCTCCTCCAGCTTGCGGCGCAGCTGGGCCACGTGCATGTCCACCGTGCGCGTCATCACCGCGGCGCGGTGGCCCCACACCTCCGCCAGAAGCTCCAGCCGCGCCGCCACGCCCCCGCGGCGCCGCAGCAGCGCCCACAGCAGGTCGAACTCCTTGGGCGTCAGCGGCACCTCCTCGCCGCGGCGGCGCACCAGGCGGCTGCCGGGGTGCACCTCCACCTCGCCGAACCGCTCCACCTCCGGCACCGCCGCGGCCTCCCCGCGCCCGCCGGCGCGCCGCAGCAGCGCGCCCACGCGCGCCAGCAGCTCCAGCAGCCCGAACGGCTTGGTGACGTAGTCGTCCGCGCCCAGGCGAAAGCCCAGCACCTTGTCCGCCTCTTCGCCGCGCGCCGTCAGGATCAGCACCGGCAGGGTCTCTCCCCCCTCGCGCAGCGCCTTGAGAACGCGGTAGCCGTCCATCCCCGGAAGCATCAGGTCCAGGATCAGCAGGTCCGGACGCTGGTCGCGGGCCGCCTGCAGCCCCGCGGCGCCGTCGTCCGCCAGCACCACCTGGTGCCCCTCCAGCTCCAGGCTGGTCATCAGCCCAAAGGCCAGGTTGGCGTTGTCCTCCACCACCAGGATGCGGCTCATCGCGCCACCGCCTCGGCCGGCGCGACCGGCTCCTCCTCGCCCGGCGGGCCGGCGTAGGTGGCGCCGGGGATCTCGACGATGAAGCGGGCGCCGCCGCCGGGCGCGTCCTCCACCCAGGCGCGTCCGCCGTGCAGATCCACCACGTCCTTCACCACCGCCAACCCGATCCCGCTGCCGCCCACCGCCGCGTCGGCGTCGCGGTCCAGCCGGCGGTACGGCTCCCAGATGCGCTGCCGGTCCTCGCGCGGCACGCCGGGCCCGCCGTCCCGCACCCAGATGCGCAGGCTGAAGCCCACCACCGCCATCCCCACCTGCACCACGCCGCCGCGCGGGCCGTACTTGGCCGCGTTGTCCAGCAGGTTCAGCAGCACCTGGCGAAAGGCGTCGCGGTCCACGCGCGCCACCACGCCGGGCTCCACGCGCGTGGCGAACTCCACGTGGTGCGCCAGCGGGGCAAAGCCGTCCACCACCTCGCGCACCAGCGCGCCCATGTCCACCGGCGTGGGCGTCAGGCGGCTGGCGCCGCGCTGGCCGCGCGAAAAGTGGAGGATGTTCTCCACCAGGTAGGTGAGCCGCCGCGACTCTTCGTTGATGATGCGCACGGAGCGCGCGCGCTGCGCCGGGTCGCCCAGGCGGCCGCTCTCCAGCAGGTCGGCGAACAGGCGGATCTGCGCCAGCGGCGTGCGCAGCTCGTGCGACACGCCGCTCACGAAGTCGTCGCGCAGGCGCACCAGCTCCTGCTGGCGGCGCAGCTGCACCACCGCGATGCCGAACAGCGCCAGCGTGAGGCCGAAGACGGCCAGCAGCAGCGGCAGCCGCGACTCCGGCGCGCCGCCGCCCACGCGGCCGGCGGCCAGCTCCGGGCGCACGGAGACGCGCGCCGTAAGCCCCGCCAGCGCGCCCCCCAGCTCCCGCACCACCGCGCCCGCCGGCAGCGCCTCCGGAGTGGAGCCCACCTTCGCGTCCATCCAGTGCGCGTCCCGTCCCCCGGCGGCCGGCGAGCGGTACACCACCTCCTCCCCCGCCGCCGTGACGACGACGGAGATCGCGCCGCGGTTGGTCATCCCCGGCGGCAGCGTCTCGGGAAGGAGCGGCGCCCCCGCGAGCACCTCTGCCAGCACCGGCCCCGCCACCCGCCGCGGGTCCAGCGCGAACCCGTACGCCCGCGCCGATCCGTCCTCCATCCGGCGCACCCGGTAGACGAGCAGATGCCGCACCCCCGCCACCCGGAGCTCGCGGACGCGCACCGAGTCGCCCGCGCGCCTGTCCACCGAAGACGCCAGCGCGGTGGCGGCGGCCTGCACCTCCGGCCGCATCCCCCGCGACGAGACCGTCCACGCGCCGCCGCCCGCGTCGACGCGAAACACGCCGTGCACGGCATCGGCGCAGGCGCACCATCGCATCGCCCGCCGGACGGCGGCCTCGGCCTCGACGACCGCGCGGCCCGGCCGGGCGCCCGCGCTCGCCGCGTCGGACGCCGCCGCGCCCGCCAGGGCCAGCCGCTCCGCCAGCAGCTCCTCGCCGCGGCGCGACAGCTCCCAGTGCGCCAGCGCCGAGTACCCGCGCAGCGACCGCTCCGCGGAACGCGCCTCCGAGCGTGCCGCGTCCAGCGCCTGGTACGCCAGCACGGACGAGAGACCCAGCATCAGCAGAAGGAGCCCGATCAGCAGGGCGGAGCCGGGGGCAAGGCGCGACGAGCGGCGGGCGAGGCTCATGCGTGTGGAGGATCGGCGGGGAAAGGGGGCGATGACGTTCATCATCGCCCCCTTCAGGTTAAACACACGCGGGCCGATCGTGCCAGCGCCGGGTGTAATGATTTAGTAAATCTCGGAGCGGCCGGCGGATTCACCGCGCCACTTCCTCAGTGACTTTCTGCGAGCGTGTTTGAGAATCTGGTCTTTCGGACAAGCGAGGTTTGATTTCCTGAGGGAGCGCACGCCTGGAATTGTAAGTCAGTCAACCGTTTGCGCGCGACCGAAGGATCTCTTCTCGGCCATCGCGGGGCTGGCCTCCCGGCGCTGCTCCAGCCCCCAGGTGCTGCCGGCGAGATCCTTCGGTCGGCGCCAAAGTAGCGACGTAGCAGCAGGTCTGGAGCGGCGCCTCCCTCAGGAAATCAAATCCGCCGATGTGATTCTTAAACACACTCTGAGGGAGGCGCGTGCCCGAAGGTTGCGCGTGATCGCTTCCTCAGGAAATCAACCTTTGGAGCGGCCTACAACATCACTGCGTCGCCGCGGGCGGCGCCTCCCGCTCGCGGGCCAGCTGCCGCCCGTCGACGCGCACCCAGCCGACGCGCCCCTCCGGATCGATGGTGAAGGTCATGAAGCTGGTGCCCATCGACGCCTCGTCCCAGCGGGCGCGGAACACGTCGTAGTGCCAGTGCTCCATCACCCCCGTCATCGCGCCGCCCGCCGCGCCGGCGACCAGGCGGCCGTCCTCCAGGCGCACGGTGACGCGGCCGTAGAGGCTGTCCGGGTCTGCGTACGCGCCAGCGTAGGCGCTCAGCGGCAGCGAGGGGCGCGTCCCCTGAACCCGCCGCGACTCGCGCTCGCGCCGGGCGGCTTCGGAGCGCTCCTCCACCCCCTGGTACAGCGGCCGCAGCTCCGCGCTCCAGTCGCGCGTCGGCCCGCCCAGGTACGCGTCGATGATGCGGTACATCAGCGCGTGCCGCAGCTCCGCGTGGTCCAGGTTGATGAAGACGACGAGCCCCAGCTTTTCCTCGGGCACCATCGCCACCAGCGCCGTCATCCCGTCGATGCTCCCCGTGTGCATCGCGAGCTTGCGGCCGCGGTAGTCCTGCATGAACCAGCCGAGCCCGTACGCCGTGAAGTTGGGCCGCGCCAGCCGCGCCGCCGGGTAGTACTGCGCCAGCGGGATCACGAACTGCGGCGTCAGCATCTCCCGGTGCTGCGCCTCGCTCACCAGCCGCGTGCCGTCCCACTCTCCGCCCGCCAGCTGAAAGCGGATCCACCGCGCCACGTCGTGCACCGACGAGTTCATGGACCCCGCCGGCCCGATGTTGTCGAAGTTCAGGTAGCGGATCGGCCGCACGGTGCCGTCGACCTCCGCGTGCGGCGTCGCCACGTTGCCGCGCGCGTCCAGCCCCACGAAGCCCGTCAGCGTCTCGCGCATCTCCAGCGGCTCCAGGATGCGCCGCCGCACGAACTCGCCCCACGGCATCCCCGACGCCGCCTGCACCACCTGCCCCGCCACCATGTACGCGTTGTTGTTGTACTGGTAGCGCGAGCGCGGGGTGGCGAACGGGCGCAGAAAGCGCATCCGCCGCAGGATCTCTTCCGTGCTGCTCCCGGACGCGTACCACAGGAAGTCCGAGTTGGGGAGCCCCGTGCGGTGCGTCAGCAGGTCGCGCACGGTCAGCTGTCCGGACAGGCCGGGATCCGCCAGCTGGAACGCGGGGACGTGCATCGACACGGGATCGTCCCAGCGCACCTTTCCCTCGTCCACCAGCATGGCGACCGCCGTGGCCGTGAACGCCTTGGTGGTGGATGCGATGGCGAACGACGTGTGCTCGTCCACCGGCTCGTCGCGCCCCAGCGTCCGCGTGCCGAAGCCGCGCATCATCACCACCGAGTCGTCCTTCACCACCGCCAGCGCCAGGCCGGGGACCTCCCAGTCGCGCATCCCCTGCTCCACGTACTCCGCCAGCCCCTCCAGCGGCCCCGGCTGCGCCTGCGCGGCGCCGGCGGTGGCGGGGATGGCGAGCAGCGCCGCCGCGAGCGCCCCGCGGAGGTGGCGGCGGGTGGACGGCGACGGGATGCGGTGCGGATGAGCCATGTGCATGCGCGTACGGGGGTTCGGATTCCGCGCGGAACCGAAACGTCGGGAGCCGGGAGATTGTAGGCGGCGCGGTGCGCGGCGGCAATCCGGCCGGCCGGGGGAGGGCGGCGTCCAAAACGCGGACGGCCCGCGACGAAGCGCGGGCCGCCGGCGTTCTCGGCGAGGAGAGGAAGCGGAGTCAGGACCTGCCGTTCCCCGAGTTGATCAGGGTCTGCAGCGCCACGAACTCCTTGTTCACGAACAGGTCGATCTTCTCCTCCATGGTCCCGATGCGCACGCCGATCCGCTGCTGCACCTCCGTACCCAGCGTGGCCAGGCGCTCTCCGAAGCCGTTCTGCATCTCCGTTCCCAGCCGCTCGATGCGCGAGCCGATCCCCTTCTCCACGTCCACCGGCACCGGCGCGATGAGCTCGATGTGGTGCTGGATGTCGTCGTTGATCGTCCTGCGCAGCTGCACCCAGTAGTACCGCCGCCAGGCCAGGAACAGCATCAGCGGAAGGGCCAGGAACAGCGCGTCGTCGCGCGTCCAGTGCGCGAACGTCATCTCCTGGCCCTCGGCCAGCTCCGGCGCGTGCAGCATGCGCCCGGCTACCCAGGCCACCCCCGCCGTCGCGATGCCCACGGGCCAGTGGGTGCAGCGCAGCCATTCCCAGGCGCGGCGGTTTCGCACCCACTTCAGAAAGAGCCGGCGCCGCGTGGGCGGGTTGGCGAACGTGTCCCAGACGGCCACGCTGATGAAGAACACCGCCAGCCACAGCAGGTACGTCTTTACCGCCTCGTGCGCCGCCAGCGAAAGCACGTACCACGTGGCCAGGAGCAGCGCGTCGAAAAAGAAGATCTTGCGCTCCTTGCGGCGGCGCCGGGCCTCCACGTCCACGCGCTTCCTGCGGCGGTACTCTTCGGAGTACCACGGGTTCTTCTCGATGCGGATCTGCCGCTCCAGCGCCTGCAGGTTCACCCGCTTCATGTCCTCGTGGTAGAAGAAGAAGTCCTGCACCACCAGGGTGAGCGAGATGAAGAGCAGCAGGTTGGAGGGGGTGAGCGCAAGGTGCTCGACGCGGTGCAGCGACGCGTCGATCACGACGCCGTACAGCAGTGCGGTAAAGGAGACGGCGATGGTCCTGTTTCCATTCTCGACGGGCGCTGACATGATGGCACCTCCGTTCTGAGCACACGGATACCGATGGCGAGCCGTCCGGCGGGGACCTCCTTTCGCGCGGGGAACCGGGGGGGGGAGCTACCAGAGGATGGAGAGACAGGTGAGCGAGCCCTCACCCTTCTCGAACTCGGAGACGTCCAGGGGAACCACGTGCACGCCGTGCCGCTCGGCGAACGCGCGCAGGCGGACCTCGGTGCGCGGGTTTCCCCGGGGGATGAGCAGGTGCCCGCCCACGCGCAGGCAGTTGGACGCGGAGGGCTCCGCGGGGTCGGTGTAGATGACGTCGTCCACCTCGAAGGCGTCCAGCGGCCCGCAGTCCGGCACGGCCACCAGCGTGCCGTCGCCCAGCCAGGTGACGGCCGTCTTCAGGTGCAGGTACTTCTCGATCGGCACCGCCACCAGACGGCGGCCGGCCGGCGCCAGAAAGGCGCGCAGCGCCTGCACGCCGGCCTCGTTGGTGCGCGTGGTGAGCCCCACGTAGGTGGTGTCGCCGGCGTGCAGCACGTCGCCCCCCTCCAGCCGGGCGCCGTCCGGCATCCGCTCGATGGCGTGCCACCGCCGCAGGGCCGCCTCCACCGGCGGGGGCTCGCCTTCGCGGTGGGGCGCAAGGTGGCCCATCAGCGCCCGCGGCGCCCACACCATGGCGGGGTCCTCCACGAAGACGCAGTCCGGGTACGCCTCGTCCGCCGGCACCAGGTGCACCTCCACCCCCGCGGCCCGCAGCGCGTCGGCGTAGGCCCGGTGCTGCTCCCGCGCCTTCGCGTTGGAGATGGAGATGCCGCGATCGTGATAGAAGGGCGCGTACGAGTCCGGGACCGCCCTCATCAACGCCGTGGTCTGCCTCGGCCGCGCTCGCTCTTGATCCACGTTCCGCCCCCCGGTAAGCTTCGCCCGCAGGCAAAATGTGGTCGAATAATGTCGTGTGCAACGCTTTTGTTGCGAGGCTCCCCGTCATCCCCGGACGCGCGGAAGGCACCCTTGATCAGGCTGAATCCCAACGTGGTGCGGCTTCACACCCGCATGCTCAACGACCGGGGCCGCACCGGGCGCTTCATCGCCGCCATCCGCCAGACGGTGCGCCCGGGCGACGTGGTGGTGGACCTGGGCACCGGCACCGGCATCCTGGCCATGGCCGCGGCGCGGGCGGGGGCGCGGCGGGTGTACGCCATCGAGGAGGCGCCGGTGGGGGCGGTGGCGCGGCGGCTGTTCGCCGCCAACGGGCTGGCGGGCCGGGTGGAGCTGGTGCCCGGCCACTCCACCCGCGTGCGGCTTCCCGAGCGCGCCGACGTGCTGGTGACGGAGACGTTCGGCCACGGGCCGCTTTCCGAAGACGTGCTGGTGGCGCTGGCCGACGCGCGACGCAGGCTGCTGAAGCCCGGCGCCCGCATCGTCCCCTCGTCCCTGCACGTGTTCGGCGTCCCCGTCAGCATCCCGGCGCAGGTGCGCGACCGCTGCCTGTTCACCCCGGCCGTCCGGGAGCGCTGGGCGGAGTGGTACGGGGTGGACTTCGGGGCGCTGGCGCGCGTGAACCGGGGGATGGCGGTGCCCCAGTGGTTCGATCCCGCCCAGGTGGCGACCTGGCCCGCGCTGGCCCCGCCCGCCACGCTGGCGGAGGTGGACCTCGCCACGGTGCGAGGGAGCCGCGTGCGCGGCGCGGCCGACGTCCTGGTGCGGCGCGACGGCGCGCTGGACGGGGTCGCGATCTACTTCGAGCTGCGGCTCAGCCCGTCCGTCACCCTGTCGACGGACCCGCGGCGGGTGGAGCCCGACAACCACTGGCGCAGCCCCGCCTACCTGCTGGTGGAGCCGGCGCGGGTGCGCCGGGGCGACGTGGTCCGCATCACCTACCGGTACACGCCGGGCGACCGCGACGAGCGCATCGGCGTCCGGCTGAACCCCTGACGCCCCTCCGCCCCGGCCTTGTTCCGGCCCCCGCCCTCCGGTAGCTTCGCCTCTCCGCACGGCACGGCCGGGGCGGCGCCACCTTCCCTCACGCGGGCAGCCTCTCGTTGACCACTCTCGACGCGACCGTCGTGCAGCTCCACACGCGGATGCTGAACGACCAGCCGCGCACGCAGCGCTTTCTTTCCGCCATCGCCGAGGTGGTGCGTCCCGGCGACGTGGTGGTGGACCTGGGCACCGGCACCGGCATCCTGGCCATGGCCGCGGCCCGCGCCGGCGCCCGGAAGGTGTACGCCATCGAGGCGGGCCCGGTGGGGCCCATCGCCAGAAAGCTGTTCGCGGCCAACGGGCTGGACGACCGGATCGAGCTGGTGGAGGGGTATTCGACGGACATCGACCTTCCCGAGCGCGCCGACGTGCTGGTGACGGAGACCTTTGGCAACAGCCCGCTCTCCGAGGAGGTGCTGGAGATCGTGGTGGACGCGCGAAAGCGGCTGCTGAAGCCCGGGGCGCGCGTGGTCCCCGGCTCCGTGCGCGTGTTCGGCACGCCGGTGATGGTGCCGCAGAAGGAGCTGGGCCAGTTCGTCTTCACCCCCGAGTGCCTGCAGCAGTGGCACCGCTGGTACGGCGTGGACTTCACCCCTTTGGGGTCGGTGGACCGCAACGCGCTCCTCACGCACTGGCTGGACCGGGAGAAGGTGGCCCACTGGAAGCCGCTCGCCCCGACCGCGCCCCTGATCGACATCGACCTGACGGCGCTGAGCGACGCCCGCGTGCACGGCACCGCCGACGTGCCGGTGCACGGCAGCGGCGTGCTGAGCGGGATCGCGGTGCACTTCGACCTGCAGCTGAGCCCCGGCGTCTCGCACTCCACCGACGCGTGGCAGTCCGGCCCGGACAACCACTGGCTGGTCCCCATCTACTTCTTCGTGGAGCCCATGGACGTGCGGGCCGGCGACGTGCTGCGCCTGAGCTACAGCTACGACCCGGCGGACAAGGAAGAGTGGATCGATGTCCGCCTGGCGCCCTGATCGTCCGGCGGAATCCCGGAACGAACGCGGAGGCGCGGAGAGAAATCCTCTCCGCGCCTCCGCGTTTCCGGGCCCGTTCCGGTCCATCGCCGCCCCGACCTGCGTGCCCGCGGCGTCGGTGAGCCGTTTCCTGGCGTTCAGACTGGACCCCGGCCGGAGTGATGGAGTGATGGAGTTATCGCTATACCAATCCAGCAATAGAGTGCATGACTTCCTGAGGGAGGCGCCGCGCTGAACCTTGCCTTGCACTGAACCCGGTGCGCCGACCGAAGGACCTCGCCCGCAGAACGAAGGGGCTGGTTCCGCGTCCTGATCCGGCCCCTGCGTGGCCGAGAGGAGGTCCTTCGGTCGCGCGCCCGAGTCAGTACAGGCGGCAGGATCTGCGCGTGCGCTCCCTCAGGAAGTCACATTCTTTTCTCGGATTTGGTAATTATCAGCTATACCGAATCCGGCTGGATACTCGGTGTGAGCAAAAACCGCTTGCCGATCTTTTCAGGATTTGGGAGATGCGGACGGGGGCAGCGCGGCTACTGCACCACGCCCCTGCGGAACCGCGCCTCGGCGGTGTCGACGTAGGCGCGGAAGCCGGCGGGGTCGATGAACGGGTCCACCGGGTTCCTGGCCGTATCGCGCGCGACGAACTTGCGGTACCTGCCCCACAGCCTGCCGTGCGAGCTCACCCAGATGTCGGCGGGAAGGCTCCGCAGCACGCGAAAGCTGCGCTCCAGGTCGGCCCCCTGCTCCGGGTACCGCACGGCTCCCAGCACGATGAGGCTGCAGGCGCTCACCACGTTCAGCACGCGGTCGCCGTCGCGCACGGGGAACGACCACGAGGTGCAGCCGCGCGTGTGGCCGGCCGTGACGTGCGCGGTGAGCGCGACGGGACCCACGCGGACCGTGTCGCCGTCCTGGAGGCGGTGGTCCACGCGCGCGGCCGGGTAGCCGATGATCCCGGTCCAGAAGAGGAGCCTCAACGGCAGAAGGATGTCGGGGTCGTCGCCGCCGGAGGCAATGGCGTCCGCGCTCGCCTCGCTGGCCCACAGCTCGGCGCCGGACGCCTTCTGCAGCTCGGCCAGTCCGCCCGCATGGTCGCTGTGCGGCTCCGAGTTCAGCAGCACTTCCACGTCCCGGATGTCGAAGCCGAGCTTGGCGATGCTGGCCATGATCATCGGCGGGGTGCCGGGATAGCCGCCGTCGATCAGGACGTGGCCCTGCGGCCCGGTGATGAGAAAGGCCGCGACGTCGTTCGCGCCGACGTAGTACAGGTTGCCGGCGATGCGGAAGGGCTCTGCGGGCTTCTGCCCGCCCTGATTGCCGGCCTCTCGCCACTTGCCGAAGAGAAACACGACGAGGGCGGCGGCGAGCCCCAGCAGGACCACCACCCAGGGTCGCCTGACGAGGTGCCGCCGCTTTCGTTCACCCGGTCGTGGGCTCGCGCTCATGTCCGCTTTCATGGTGCCGAAGTGAAGTGCCCGCGGCCGCTCGCCGGACCTCCGGGGCGAGACGCGGCGGATGACGAGATCGGGCGGGGCCGGCGGCGCTCCGCGGCCTCGGGGGCCGTGAACGCCGCCGGCTTTCAATCTTTACGCCTGGTCCGCCCGGCGGATCTGCATGCCCACGATCGTGCCGTCGTTCTTCAGCCCGATCATAAGGCGCACGGCAGTTCCAGGCGCCCCCACGTAGTGGGAGACCCGAAGGTACATCTTGTCCGCGACCATCCCTGTCCTCCCCGGCTCTACCCTCTCGCTGACGACGGTGATCTCCGCGCCCAGGTCGCGCAGCGTGCCCTCGCCCCCGCTCCGGAACGCGTCCAGCGAGCCGATCCGCTGCTTCGTCTCCGGCGTCACGTGCTGCCACAGCCGCTCATAGTCGCCGGCGTGCAGCAGCGCGACGTAGCCGCGGGCGAGCTCCATCGCGCGCTCGTCGCTCAGCACCCCGGCCGTCGCCGCGGGCTGGACAGCCACGGACTCGACCGCCTGGGGCGCCGGCGTGTCCGGCGGCGGGTTGCCCCCGCACGCCAGCAGGAACGCCGCCGCGGACAGCGTGAGCACGGAGCTGGATCTCTTCGTCATGGTCGATTCCTTCTGGATTCGGGAAGGTCGGAGCGGCGCGGCCGGCGGTGGCCGCGCCGCGGTCACACACGCGTGTCGCCGCCGCGCACGATCATCACGGAGATGCCGGCCGGGCGCCGCGGGTCGGCCCGGCGGGCGCGGACGTGCGGGTCCATCGGCCGGGCGGCTGCCGCCTGCGGCGGGAGCGGCGGCTGCACCGGGGCGGTGACGGGGAGCAGGGCGGCGGCCAGGACCTCCGCGAGGGCGGCACCCCGCTGCCCCGTGCTCAGCGAGTTCCCAAAACGGGTCAGCCGGCAGAGGACCCAGGAGGCCGGCGCCGAGCCTGCACCCAGCACAGTCATGCAAGCGATGAGTACGGCACCGTTCGGCCACAGGCCCGGGAATACGCCGGTCGCCAGCCCGGAATCCGCGGCAACCGCAAAGACACCCAGCAGCAGGCCGCTCACCGCCCCCCACGCACCGGCACGGAGAAGCGGCGTCGCATCCAGTCCGCGGCGGCCCTCCGCAATCCGAAGCACCGCGGCGAAGACCGCACCGCCCACAAAGCCTGGGGTCGCGAGCTCCGCCGGCCAGCGATCGACGGCGGATACGATCGGAAGACCGGGCAGGATCTGCGCGATCACCTCGATCACCATCCCCACGGCAGCCCATCCGGCTGCCCAGTGCAGCGCCAACCCGGCCGCACCCCGGATGCTTCTCAGCGACGTTTTCATCCCCAGCTCCCTCTGCACGTGGACCTGCTGTCACCGACCCTGCCGATCACGTCCGACGATGCCCTGAACGCCCCTTCCACACGACGAAGTACTTTGCATCACAAAGTCAACACGCGTGAGAATCGAGCGGTGCCACCTGCCACCTCCTACTCGAAGCTCCTGCCGTGCGAGCCATCGCTGGCGGCAGCGGCAGGCCGCGGCGGCACGTCCGCGTGCACGCGCTGGTGAGGCATCGCTCTGGCCACCAGCCGTTCCCGCGCCTCGCCGCCGGCGCCCAGCTCGGCCGCGTCCGCACCGGCGCCGGGCAGTGCCCGCTTCCCCGCCCTTCTGGCGAGCGCCAGCGAACCGGCGGCCGAGACCGCGCTCAGGACCGTGATGGAACCGATCACCACCAGAGCCAGCAGCCACACCGAGCGTTCGGAAGTCGGCTCTCCGATCATGAACGGAAGCGCGCCTACCAGCAGACCCGCGGCCGCTCCCCAGGCGGCGACGCGTGAAAGCGACAGCTCATGCAGGCTGCGGCGGCGCGCCGCGATCGCGAGCACCATCGAGAAGACCACCCCGCCCAGGAAGCCGGGGTACGCCCCGATCGCCACCCACATCTCATCCATGGACCCGTCCGGATCCACGAACATCCCGATCAGCACGGCCACGGGCCCCCATACCAGCGCCCAGGTCAGCCCCATCCCCACGGCGCCGCGGATGCGTCTCAGCCACTTCTTCATTACGAACCACCTGTGCACGTGGACTTCATTTCATCGAGACTGCCGATCCTCTCGGTGATCCCCCGAGCGAGCCGTCGCGAACGACACCGGCGCTCGAGCCGTGAAGTACTTTATAATGCAAAGGCGATCCGCGCAAGGATCGGGTGGCATGGCTTGCGTGGAGAAACGCATTTACTCCGCGTCCGCGCGTGAGGCTGAATTCTTCAGGATCCCCAATCGCGCCAGGTAGCCCCCTACGGCTCACGGCGCGCTCTTCCCTCGCGTCTCCACGTGGATCACAGCGCCCGCCAGTCCACCTCCAGGATCCGGCCGTAGACGCCGCTTTCCACCCATCGTCTGCAGGTCGGTGTCCAGCAGGCCGTTGCGCGCTTCCATGTGAAGGATGTCGATTTGTGTCCTTCTCCATGTGAGAATTTTTCCTTAAACGCCATAAATAAATCGATAGAGAATACGTCACTTATAGATGAAATTCCACGTGAATCGTTATCCTGCAGAGGGTTGTACGCTCACCACGATGATTGACGCATTCGCACAAGCTCCTATATTGACGTCCGATGTGAATCTTGGCACTGCATACTCCTGGCTGCAGATAACCCCCCCCTGCGGCGCACTCACTCCCTGAGGAGGAACTCATGATGAAGCGCTTGTTCGTCGCGTCGACCTTCGTACTGGCCCTGGCCGCCTGCGGTGGTGACGCCGGGCCGACCGGCTCTCGGCAGCTGGCGCTCCCGGAAGGGCCGCCCAGCGCGACGATCTACCCGTCCGGCTCGATCTGGAGCATCTTCGCCACACAGACGCCCACGAGCACACTGGCCGGGATCGGTGAGGTCGGCACCCGGTTCTACACGACCCAGGAGGGTGCCGTGATCGGTCTGCGCTTCTGGCAGGCGGCGGGCGAATCGGGGACGCACGTCATCAAACTATGGACCGACTCGGGTGCGCTGCTGTCCACCAGGACGGTGACGACCACGGGGTCCGGCTGGAAGACCGCGTACTTCACGGGAATCCGCGGCCTGGCCGACAGCACCTACTACCGCGTGTCCGTGAACATCAACAGTCATTACGTGAGAAGCACCGGCGCGTTTTCCGGCCCCATCAGCAACGGGCCGCTGGTGGCCACCTCCGGCTACTACGGATCGCCCGCCGGGAGCATGCCCACGCAGCCGACCGCCGACAACGTCTTCGTGGACCTGATCTTCCAGGTCAACTGAGGCAGGCCCGTCCCCGCATGACTGAAGACCCCCGCCACGCGACGCGCGGCGGGGGTCTCCTCGTTGGACTCAAGGACGTTGAACTCCGAACTACGCGCGGATCACAGCGCCCGCCAGTCCACCTCCAGGATGCGGCGGTAGACGCCGCTCTCCACCATCGTCTCCACCAGGTCGGTGTCCAGCAGGCCGTCGCGGGCTTCCATGTGCAGGATGTCGATGGCCCGCTCGGCGCTAACGGCGCGCTTGTAGGGGCGGTCGCTGGCGGTCAGGGCGTCGAAGATGTCGGCCACCGTCATCATCCGCGTCTGCGGCGGAAGGCGGTCCCCCGCGACGCCCCGCGGGTAGCCCTGGCCGTTCAGCTTTTCGTGGTGCCCGTACGCGAGCTCGGCCACGTTGCGCAGGTCGCCCGTCCACGGGATCTGCACCAGAAAGCGGTACGTCTGCTCCACGTGGCTCTCGATCTCCCTGCGCTCGTCGTCGGTGAGCGAGCCCTTGGGGATGCGCAGGTACGCCAGCTCCTCCTCCGTCAGATACGGCAGCGGCGTGCCGTCCGGCCCCGCGAACGTGAGCGCCGCCAGCCCGTCCAGCTCCGCCGCCACCCGCTCCGGAAGGATGGTCGGCTCGTTGGTGGCCAGCACCAGCGCGCGCACGCGCTCCAGCTCCGCCATCCGCGCCTCCGCGCCCGGGTCCGCCAGCCGCTCGCCGCGCTCGGCGGCCAGGGCGCGGGCGCGGTAGTGCTCCATCTCCAGCGTGCGGCGGATGAACGCAAAGCGGGCCTGCACGCGCTCCAGCAGCAGCGGCGGCAGCTTCTTGGGCTTGACCAGCACCTCCTCGCGCACGCCCACCTTGCCGAAGTCGTGCAGCAGCGAGGCGTAGCGCAGCTCGCGCATCTGCTCGCCCGTAAAGCGCATCCCGGCGTAGGGCCCGCGCCCGGCGCGCTCCAGCGCCGCCGCCAGGTCGCAGGTGAGGGTGGCCACGCGGACGCTGTGGCCGGAGGTGGCGGGGTCGCGCTGGTCCACCGCGACCACCGCCGCCTTGACGAAGCTCTCGAACAGGTTCTCCACCTGCCGGTACAGCCGGGAGTTCTCGATGGAGACCGCCGCCTGTCCGGCCAGCGCCTGCACCAGCTCCATCTCCCGCGGGCGGTACGGCACCACCCAGCGCCCCGCCGCCTCCGGGCCGTCGATGCGCGCCGCGGGGTCGCGCTTGTGGTTGATGAGCTGCAGCACGCCCACCACGTTGCCGGGATGGTCCACCATCGGCACCACCAGCATGGAGCAGGTGCGGTAGCCGAACCGCTCGTCGAAGCTGCGGTTGAGGCGGTACGGCGCGTCCGCCGGCAGGTCGTACGCGTCCGCCACCCGCAGCGTCTCGCCCGTGACGGCGGCGTACCCCGCCACGCTGGTGGTGTCCAGCGGCAGGGTGAACGCCTCGAAGGGTGCGTCGATGGAGTCGTTCTGGGCCAGCGCAAAGCACAGGCGGGGCCCGCCGTCCTCGTCCTCCTCCACCAGGTACAGGCTTCCCGCGTCGCTGGCGGTGAGCTGGCGCGCCTTGGACAGGATGGTGCGCAGCAGGCGGTCGGGATCGCGCTCCGTCATGAGCGCCATCCCCACGCCGGCCAGCTCGCGCAGCTCCCTGCGCGCCGACGCCAGCTCGCGCTCCAGCCGCGCCTGCGCCAGCCGCGCGGCGGAGAGCCGCAGGGCGCCGCGGAGCGCCCGCGCGGCCGCTTCCTCCCCCGCGGGGAGCACCAGCAGCACGCGCTCGCTCCCCCGCGCCAGCGCGTCGGCCTCCTCGTCCGCCGGCACCACGATGACGGCGTCCGGCAGCGCCCGCAGCGCGGCCTCCAGGTCCTCCACCCCCGCCGCGAGCGGCCGGTCCAGCACCAGCACCGTGGGCGAATGGGGCGCGGGGGCGTCCGCCAGGGAGCCGATGGTCCGCGTCTCCAGCGCGGCGGCAAGCTGCGCGGGCGGGGTCCAGGCGGCGGAGTGCAGCAGCAGCGGACGCGGCGGCCGGGCGGCGCGCGGCGGGGGGGGCGGCCCGGCCGCGGCGGAGTGAGGGAGCACGGTGCTCATGCGCCGCCCGGGCACAGGGGGATGGCCACGCCCTCGGCGGCCCCGTCCACCCGCAGCGCCGACCCGCGCTCCGCCAGCCCGCGCCGCACCTCCCGTACGATCCCGTCCAGCTCGTCGTCGGACCGTTCGGGTGCGTAGTGAAAGAGCAGGAGCCGCCGGGCGCCCGCGTCCTCCGCCAGCCGCACGGCGTCGCCCACGCTGCTGTGCCCCCAGCCGCGGTAGCGCGCGTACTCGTCGTCGCGGCACATGGCGTCGTGCACCAGCAGGTCCACGCCCGCCACCAGCTCCACCATCCGCCGGTACAGCGCGCCGTCCGCCCCGCGCAGCTCGTTGTCGGGCACGTACGCCAGCGAGGCGCCGCCGGCCCGCAGGCGGTAGCCGCAGGTGAACCCGGGGTGGCAGACCCGCAGCGCCGCCACCTCCACCGTTCCGTCGGTCCAGGGGAGGGCGTCCACGTCCACGAACTCCACCCCCGCGGCCAGCGCGTCCAGGGGCACGGGGAAGTACGAAGGCGCCATGATCCCCGCCAGCACGGTGGCCACGCCGGCGCCGTCCTGCGGCGGGCCGTGCACCCGGACGCGGGTGTCCGGGTGATAGAGCTGGCTGCAGAACGGAAAGCCCTGGACGTGGTCCCAGTGAAAGTGCGTCAGGAACAGCTCCGCCTCGATCGCCCCCTCCGGCGCCAGGTGCCGGCTGAGCGCGCGGATGCCGGTCCCCGCGTCGAACACGTACCGGCGGCCGTCCGCCTGCACGTCAAGGCAGCTGGTGTTGCCGCCGTAGCGCAACGTAGCCGGGCCCGGCGCGGGAATGGAGCCGCGGGTGCCCCAGCAGGTGGCGGTCAGGCCGGGCGGAGTGCTCATGGAGAGCGCGGGAGCGCGGGTCGGGTGGAGACAGGCGGGGGACGTGCCCGCGCAAGGTAGGCGCGCCATGGATGCCGTGCAACGATACCGGCGCGGCGGTCCCGCGCCGTATCCGACGATGCGGAGTCGGCGGACGGTTCTCGAGATCGCGCATCAGGTGATGTGGACGGCCTGCTCCCGCGCGATGCGGAGACGATCGGACAATCCGCATCCCCCCTCAAAACCGGTTCATCGCGGATTTCGTTGCACGCCACGCCTGGCGGGAAGCGGTGGCGCGTTCACCATGCGCGACCACCGTGTCCTGCGCGTCGGCAGGGGCGGGGCACACCGGGCTTCCCTGAGGACGTCGGGAACTGCAGGCAGATGGACGCCCGGCAGAGGGCCATCCGCCTTTTTTTCTGGAACACCTTTCCCGTC
>DASUVG010000136.1:0-202634 GCA_036379135.1 Longimicrobium sp. | reverse complement strand
ACGCATGCTCAACATCCTGCTGGTGGAGGACGACGAGGTCGACGTGATGAACGTCCGCCGCGCCTTCCGGAAGAACAACATCGCCAACCCGCTCTTCGTGGCCGGCGACGGCGAGGAGGGGCTGGCGAAGCTTCGCAGCGGGGAGGTTCCCCGGGAGCGGCGCATCGTCCTGCTGGACCTGAACATGCCGCGCATGAACGGAATCGAGTTCCTGCGCGAGCTGCGCGCCGACCCCGCGCTCGCCGCGACGACCGTGGTGGTGCTCAGCACGTCCAACGACGAGCGCGACAAGGTGGACGCCTACAACCTGAACGTGGCCGGCTACCTGCTCAAGCCGGTGACGTTCAGCAACTTCTGCGAGGTGATGGCCACGCTGAACAAGTACTGGACACTCGTGGAAATGCCGTGATGACCGGTCCCCTGGAGGCGGAGCTCCCGCCGGGGGTGCGCGCAGGCGCCGTGGAAGCGCCGGCGGCCGCCCTGCGCGTGCTGGTGATCGACGACGACCAGGTCGATCGCCAGATCGTGCGTCGGGGGCTCTCGCGCGCCGGTATCGACGCGTCGGTGGACGAGGCGGAGGGTGCGTTCGACGCCCTGTCGATGCTCGTCACCAACCCGTACGACTGCGTCTTCCTGGATTACAACATTCCCGGGGGCGACGGGCTCACCGTGCTGAAGGGGATTCGCGACGCGGGGCTGGAAGTGCCGGTCGTCATGCTCACCGGCCACGGCGACGAGCAGGTCGCGGTGGAGCTGATGAAGGCGGGTGCCGTGGACTACGTTCCCAAGTCCACCGTGACCCCCGAGCGGCTGGCGGCCTCGCTGCGGTACGCGGTGGAGCTCTCCCGCGCCGCGTCGGCCACGCGCGCGGCGCAGGAGGAGATCCGGGCCAGCGCGGCGCGCGCGCGCTTTCTGGCCGAGGCCAGCCAGGTGCTGGGGGGCTCGCTGGACGTGGGCGCCACCCTGGTCCAGGTGGCGCGCCTGTCCGTGCCGGTGCTGGCCGACTACTGCCTCATCTACCTGGCCGAGGACGGAGGCTCCGCGGCGGCGGTGGCGTCGGCGCACCACGACCCGGAGCTTGCGCCGCTGGCGGCGGTGGTGGAACGCAACTTCCGGCCGCGGCTGGACCATCCCACCAGCGCCGTGGCCCAGGTGATCCGCTCCGGTCAGACGCGCCTGATGGACCCCATCCCGGCGGAGCACCTGGCGTCGCTGGCGGAGACCGACGAGGAGCGCGAGGCGTACGCCGTGCTGGCGCCCTCGTCCGCCCTGATCGTTCCCCTGGCTGCGCACCGGGTGAAGGGCGCGGTGGCGTTCTGCCGCGGAGCCGGCCGTGCCGGGTTCGCTCCGGCCGAGCTGGCGCTGGCGGAGGACCTGGCGCGCCGCGCCGGGGGGGCGCTCGACAACGCGCGGCTGTACGAGGAGGCCGAGCGCGCCCGTGAGCGCACCCAGCGGCTGCAGGAGGTCACCGCCCGCCTGGCCGCCGTGCTCCCGCGCGACGAGGTGGCGCGCCTGTTCGTGACGCAGGTACGCGCCGCGCTGGGCGCCAGCACCGCCTGGCTCTCGCTGCTCAGCGACGACGGCCGCGAGCTGGTGGCCGCCGCGGACGAGGGCTTCGATCCGGGGACCATCGCCCGCTTCGGGCGCGTGCCCGTGGAGGTGCCCATGCCCGCGACCGACGTCGTGCGCACCTCCGGCGCCCTCTGGTATCCGTCCCGGTCCGCGCTCTGGGAGGCGTATCCCACGCTGCGCGAGCCCATGCGCGGCATGGAGCAGGAGGCGGTCGCGCTGCTCCCCGTGACCGCGGGGTCCAGTATCCTGGGCGTAATGACCATCGGCTTTTCGGAGCCGCGCGACATCACCGCCGACGAGCTGGCGTTCGCCACGGCGCTGGCGCAGCAGTGCGGCCAGGCGCTGGAGCGCGCGCGGCTGTACGACGCGGAGCGCATGGCCCGCGCCGAGGCCGAGGCCGCGCGGAGCGAGGCGGAGGAGGCCAACCTGGCCAAGAGCGAGTTCCTGGCCAGGATGAGCCACGACCTGCGCACCCCGCTGAACGCCATCGGCGGCTACACCGAGCTGGTGGAGATGGGGATCCACGGGCCGGTGACGGCCGAGCAGGCGCAGGCGCTGCAGCGTATCCGGCGCGCCCAGCAGCACCTGCTCACCCTGATCAACGACATCCTCAGCTTCGCCCGGCTGGAGGCGGGCCAGGTGCGGCTGGAGCTGGAGGACGTGCAGGTGTCCCACGCGCTGATGGAGCTTCGTCCGCTGATGGAGCCGCAGGCCGAGGCGAGCGGGCTGCGGCTGGACGCAGCCGGCGGCGAGGACGTGTTCGTCCGCGCCGACCGCGAGCGGCTGATCCAGATCCTGCTGAACCTGGTGAGCAACGCCGTGAAGTTCACGCCTCCGGGGGGCGAGGTCTCCATCACCAGCGCCGACACCCCCGCCGAGGTCTCCATCCACGTTCGGGACACGGGGCCGGGCATACCCGACGACCGCCTGGAGGAGATCTTCGATCCGTTCGTCCAGGTGGGGCGCAGCTCGGCGGAGCGCCGTCAGGGGGTGGGCCTGGGGCTCGCCATCAGCCGCGAGCTGGCGCGGATGATGGAGGGGGATCTCCTCGTCCGCAGCGTGGTGGGCGAAGGGTCGACCTTCGTGCTCACGCTGCCCCGGGCCGACGCGCCCTCCTCTGCCGGCGAGGCCGCTGCTCCCGCCTCCGCGTGAGAGCAACCGGACCCGGCTCGACCACGGCCTCACTTGCGCGGCTGATCTTTCCCGGCGAGGGCGAGATGGCGCGGCTCTGCCGCGCAATCGACTGGGTGGCGACCCCGCTCGGAGCCGCCGCGTCGTGGCCGCAGAGCCTGAGGACCGCCGCGGGGATGGTCATCGCGCAGGGGATCGCGCAGAGCCTGTGCTGGGGGCCGCAGCTCGTGCAGGTGTACAACGACGAGTACCGCGTGATCATGGGCGACAAGCACCCGGACGGGCTGGGCCGCCCCCTGTTCGACAACTGGCCGGAGATCCGGGGGGACATCGGCCCCATGGTGCAGCGGGTGCTGGGCGGCGAAACGGTGTTCTTCGAAGACCTGCTGCTCCGGGTGCAGCGCCACGGAGCCGTCGAGGACGCCTGGTTCACCTTCTCCTACAGCCCCGTGCGCGTGGAGTCCGGCGAGGTCGGCGGCCTGCTGATCAACTGCTTCGAGACCACCCGGCAGGTGCAGGCTCGCGCCCTTCAGGCGGAGCGGGACCGGCTGTTCGACTCGCTGGCGTTCGAGCGGTCCCGCCTGGAGTACGTGTTTCAGCACGCCCCGGCCTTCCTTGCGGTGCTGCGCGGCCCCGCGCACGTCTTTGAGATCGCCAACGAAGCGTACTACCGGCTGGTGGGACGTCGTGACATCCTGGGAAAACCGGCGCTCGACGCCCTTCCCGAGGTGCGCGGCCAGGGCTTTGACGTGCTCCTCGACAACGTCCTGCGGACCGGCGAGCCCTTTGTCGGCCGCGAGCTCCCCCTGCGGATCGTCCGTACCCCCGGCGCCGACCCCGAGACGGTGTACGTGGACTTCGCCTACCTTCCGCTGGTGGAGGCGGACGGCACCCGCAGCGGGATCATCGCGCACGGGCACGACGTGACGGAGCAGGTGCTCGCCAGGCGGGAGGTGGAGCGCCTGCTGCGGGAGAGCGAGGAGGCGGGGCAGAAGCTGCGGGAGGCGAACGCGGCGCTGGAGGCGCACCAGGCGGAGATGGAGGCCGTGAACCAGCAGCTCCAGGACAACGCGCTGGAGCTGGAGATGCAGACCGAGGAGCTGCAGCGCACGGCGATGGCCCTGGAAGAGCGGAGCCAGGACGCCGAAGCGGCGCGCGCCCAGGCGGAGCGGGCCCGCGAGCATCTGGAGCGGCTGATCCACCAGGCGCCGGTGGCGATGTACATCGCCCTGGGTCGGGAGCACGTCTTCGATATCGTCAACGCCCCGTATTACGCGATGGTGGGAAAGCGCCCGGAAGAGGTTCTGGGCCGGCCGGGACGCGAGGTGTTTCCGGAGCTGGTGCCGCAGGGCGTGTTCGACATCATCCACCAGGTATACGATACGGGCGTGGCCTACCGGGCGTCGGCCATCCCCGCGGTGTTCGATACGGATGGAGACAACGCGGCCGAGACGCACTACTTCAACCTCGTCTACCAGCCGCTGCTGGACGCCGAGGGCGCCGTCTACGCGGTCGCGATGGTCGCCACGGAGGTGACGGAGCTGGTTGCCGCGCGCCAGGCCGCCGAGGCCGCGCGGCAGGAGGCGGAGGTGGCGAACCGGGCCAAGGCCGACTTCCTGGCTTCCATGAGCCACGAGCTGCGCACGCCCCTGAACGCCATCGGCGGGTACGTGGACCTGGTGGAGATGGGCATTCACGGACCCGTCACGCCGGCGCAGGCCGAAGCGCTCGGACGCGTGAAGATGAGCCAGCAGCACCTGCTCACCCTCATCAACGACGTGCTGACGTTCGCGAGGGTCGCGGCGGGCCGCATCGACCTCGACCTGCAGGAGCATTCCGCCTCCTGGCTGCTTGCCAGGATCGAGCCGCTGGTGTCGCCGATGGCCCGGGCGAAGCAGATCTTGTTTTCCGTGGGTGACTGCGATCCGCTGCTGCGCCTGGTGGGCGACGCGGAGCGCACCCGGCAGATCCTGCTGAACCTGGTGGGGAACGCCATCAAGTTCACAGGGTCGGGAGGGCGCGTGCGGCTCACGTGCGAGGAGCAGGGCGATTGGGCGGACATCCGCGTGGCCGATGACGGCCCGGGCATCGCCCCAGAAAAGCAGGAGTCGATCTTCGACCCGTTCGTGCAGGTGGAGCGGCGCTTCAGCAATCCGCGCGAAGGGGTGGGGCTGGGCCTTTCCATCAGCCGCGACCTGGCGCGCGCAATGGGGGGGTGAGCTCGGCGTGGCGAGCGTACCCGGCGAGGGGAGCACGTTCACCCTCCGGCTGCCCCGCGCGCCTTCACCATAGCCGAGGGGCACGGGGCGCGCGGGGACCGGCGCAAGCGCACACCGTCGGCGTCGCCGGTTTTTCCCGCTCCCTGATCGCGTGGCCGGTATCAAGCCAGCGCTCCTCCGAGCCCCGCACCGCGGCCGGCGCCAGGAGATTCGAGCGCGCAAACTCTGCCATCCCCACGCGGCGCGAACGACGCCGTTCTCGCTCTCGCCGCGCGACGTCACTACAACAGGGCGAGAGAAAAGGTCTTGCACCGATCGGGGGCCGGATGTCCTTTTGCGCGCTCCTGTACGTGATCATCCTCAACCCGTGAGGCCTGTGAGCACTTCGTTTGCCGTCGTTGTCGATGCCGATTCCGTCAGCCAGAAGATGGTGTCCCGGGTCCTTGCCCGCGCCGGGATCACGCCCGCCGGCGCGTCGACGCCGGCCGCCGCTGCGAACCTTCTTGCCCAGCTCTCCGGAAAGGTGCAGCTGGTCTTCATCGCGCCGGCCGTTCCGCTGTGCGACGCGGTCGCCCTCGCGACGGCCGCGAGGGACAACGCCCCCGGGGCGGCCGTACTGGTCGCGTCCGACGACCCGGCCGTACGTGCGGCGTGTGGGAGTCTCGACGCCTCGGGTGTGTTCCTTTTGCCCTCGGCGTATTCCGTCCGCGAAGTTGCCCGTGCGGTGCAGCGGGCGCTGGAATCCGGACGGACGGCGCCGCGGGCGTCTCGGGGGGACCTGAGCATGGACTGATCGTCCCGGCGCCCGCGACACTGCCGACCGCGCGGCAGGGACACGGATCTCGCGGCAAACTTTCGTCGATTCACGCGCGCGCGGCCTGTCCCGCCACACACCGGTTCGGCGGCGCAAGGCTCGCCGCACCGCTGGCACCGCCGGAGCCAGTGTCCGCTCTGGGCCTTGCGCGACGGGAACGCGCCGGACGCCCTCGCACCGTACCGGAACGCCGTCACTGCTGGCCCTGGGCCGTACGGGATACCTGGAGCGGGACTGAAACCTGCATGGGGCGCGCGCCGCACTCCGGTCCGGACAACCGTGCCAGGGATGTCGAAGGGCACTGGAAGACATCCCAGGCCCATCATCGAGTGAAAGGCCAACGCTCAATCGACATGGCGGAAGTGCTGCTGGTGGAGGATACGCCGGACAATCGGCACATCTACCATACCATCCTGGCCTGGGCGGGCCACACCGTTCACGAGGAGTGCAACGGCGAGGACGCGCTGAAGGCGGTGCGGATCTGCCGTCCGGCGGTGATCGTCATGGATGTCACCATGCCGGTGATGAACGGCCTTGAAGCGACCCGGCGGTTGAAGGCCGACCCGGAGACCGCCGGAATCCCCGTGCTGATCCTTACCGCACACGCGTATCCGTCCGACCGGGCGGACGCGGTCAGTGCGGGCGCTGATGCCTACCTTTCGAAGCCTTGTGCGCCCAAGGCTTTGCTCGCCGAGGTGGAACGGCTGCTGACCTCTGGAAGGCGGGGTTGAGGGAAAGACATTCGGCGCCCCCAGGGGGCGCCCCGGTCGGTGCGGCCCGCGATCGACCAGCCTCGTTGTCCTCGACGAGCAGAATCGTCCAGTTCGGTACCTTGGCCGCACGCTGCCCAGTCCTGGCGATAGGGTACGTGGGCGCCGTCTGGCGCCTCCTTCTGCTTCGCGCGATACCGCCGCCTCAAGGTATAACGTACCGGGTATGCGCCTGTCGCGGGCTGGGACTGTTCGTACAGATGCCTTACTGCGTTTCGCCTTTGCCGCGCCCCGTCGGCGTCGTGTCGCTGCCGTAATCCCGCGGCTCAGGGTTTCGGGTACGCACCGGGCGGACCGGGGCGAATTTCGGTCGCCGCGTAATCATGTGAAGTGCGATCGTAGTCCCGGGAAAGGTTCGACCGCTTCGTTCAGGGCTCCCCTCGGAGTCACGGTTGCACGCCCTTGCGGGCTGCGCCGCAACGGGAAAAGTTCCAACACGTCCGGTCCGCTCCCGCGACGGGCGAAGTCTTTCCCCGTCGGGATCCTTGACGCCCCCTGTCGCGCGCAGCCCACCACCTGAGTCATGCCGCTTCCGCCACTCCCTACACTCCGCGCCGTTCCCATCCCCGCTCTCCTGCTCCCCACATTTCTCGCCGCGTCCCTTGCCGGCCCGGTCCCGCGCGCCGCGGCACAGGAGCGGATCAACATTCCGGCGCTGCAGCCGTACTACGCGCCCGTCACCGCCTCGGGGCCGGTGCGGGTGGACACGGCCGGGCTGCGGCTACGGCTTTCCGAGGGGCGCGAGAGCGGGGGCAGGCCCGTGGCCCTGGCGCGCTGGACAGCGCTGGAGCCGCTGGCGGTGCAGCGGCTGCTGGGCCGGCTCCCGCCCCTGGGCGCGGAGCAAACGCCTGCGGATTCGTTCGCCTTTCCCCCCCTGTCCCTGACCGCGCCGCGCGTGGGGCGAACGATCGTGGCCCGCTTTCCTCCGCCGGACTCCGCTCCGCCGCGCCCCGCGCCGACCATTGTCCTGGCGCCGCTGCAGGTGACGCGGCGCGGGCCGGAAGGAGAGATCCACACGGGCGCGGAGCAGATCGTCGTCGCCTTCTCGGAGCCCATGGTGCCGCTGGCGTCCGTCGGCGACGTGGCCGGCCGTGCAGTGCCAGCGCGCATCACGCCGCAACCGCCGGGGCGCTGGCGCTGGCTGGACGTGCGGACGCTTCGCTTCGAGCCGGAGGGCCGGCTGCCCATGGCCACGGAGTTCACGGTCGAGGTCCCTGCGGGGACGCGCTCCGCCGCCGGGCGGCCGCTGGACGAGGAGGTGCGCTGGACCTTCCGCACCGCCGCCCCGCGTGCCACCGGCTCGTGGCCGCACGGCGGGCCCACCCGGCGCGAGCCCGTCCTGCTGGTGGCATTCGACCAGCGGGTGGACCCCGGAGCCGTGCTGCGCACGATCCGCCTTCGCGATGGCCGCCGCGACGTGCCGGTACGGCTGGCGACCGCGCAGGAGGTGGAGGCGGATTCCGCCGTCCGCGCACTGGTCCGCGGGCTACCGGCCGGTCGCTGGGTGGCGTTCCGCCCCGTGCGGCCGGTGCGGGTGGAGGCGGAACTGCTGGCAACGGTGGGGCCCGGCACGCCGTCCGCAGAGGGCCCGCGGTTCACGGAGAGCATCCAGGAATGGGGCTTCTGGACGTACCGTCCGCTGCGCCTGCTGGGCCGCGGGTGCGGCTGGAGCGGGCGCTGCCGGCCGGGAATGCCCTTCATCTACCGTTTCAACAACGCGCTCGTCCCGCCCGTGGATCCGGCCTCGCTGGTGCGCGTGGAGCCCGCCATTGCGGGGATGCGGGTGGAGGTCGCGGGGAACCACCTGCGCATCTTTGGCGAGACGGAGGCGAACACCACCTACACCGTGCGCCTGGACGCCACGATGCGGGACGTCTTTGGCCAGGTCTGGCGGCGGCCGCGGACGGACCGGTTCGTCGTGGGCGAGCCCTACCCCGGGTTGTGGGGGACGGGGGAGACGATGGTGGTGCTGGATCCGGCGGCGCCCCCACGCGTCCCCGTGTACAGCCACGATCACCGCCGGCTGCGGGTGCGCCTGTACCAGGTGGCGCCGGAAGACTGGTGGACGTACCTGAGCCCGCCGCAGCGGCGGCAGGGTGAGCCGCGCCCGCCGCCGCCCGGGCGCGAGGTCCACTCGCGGGTGCTGACGCTGGAGACCTCCCCGGGCGAGGTCACGGAAACCTTCATCGACCTTGCCCCCGCGCTGCGGGAGGGGGTGGGGCAGGTGCTGTTGGTTGTGGAGGCGATGGACGGGCCCGACGGCGCGCGCGAGCAGGTGGTGCGGCTGTGGGTGCAGGCGACGCGCATCGGCCTGACCGCCTTCTCAGACCAGGAGCAGCTGATGGGGTGGGCTTCGTCGCTGGTCGACGGCTTCCCGCTCGCGGACGTGCGGCTGGGGCTGGCGCCGTGGGGGGGAGAGGCGGCCACCGGCGCGGACGGGCTGGCCACCCTCCCCCTTCCGCCGCGCGACTCCGTGGCGGCCATGCTGGTGGCGCGGCGGGGTGCGGACGTGGCCTTTCTGCCCCGCCGCACCGGGCGCATCGGCTGGGTGGACTGGGCGCGGCGCACCACGCCGGACGTGCTGGCATGGTACACGTTCACGGACCGCAACCTGTACCGGCCGGGCGAGGAGGTGCACTTCAAGGGATGGGTGCGGCGGATGGTGCGCTCCGCCGGAGGCGGGGTGCGCCTGGCGACCGACCTCCCCTCCAGCGCCGCCTACCGCGTCCGTGACCCGCAGGGGAACGAGATCGCCAGCGGAACGGTGCGGCTGAGCCCGCTGGGCGGCTTCGACGGCGCGTTCCGCCTTCCCGAGGGCGCCACGCTGGGCTCCGCGCGCGTGGAGCTGGAGCTTCCGGGCGGGAGCCAGTCCATCTACTTCCAGGTGCAGGAGTTCCGCCGGCCGGAGTACCAGGTGGCGGCCAGCGCCAGTCCCGGCCCCCACTTCGTCGGCGGCGCCGCGGACGTGACGGCGCGTGCCACCTACTTCTCCGGCGGCGGCCTGCCCGGCGCGGCCGTGCGCTGGCAGGTGACGTCCAGCCCCGCCTACTACGCCCCGCCGGGGTGGGACCGCTGGTCCTTCGGCGGCGACGCGGGCGACGGGCGCAACCGGCTGACCACCACCTCGCACGCGTTCGCCAGCACCACCGACGCCACGGGCGCGCACCACCTGCGTCTGGACTTCCTGCACGCCGATCCGCCGCGGACGTACTCCGTGAGCGCGACCGCGACGGTGGAGGACGTCAACCGGCAGACCTGGACCTCGGCCACGCAGCTGCTGGTGCACCCTGCCGCCGTCTTCGTGGGGCTGCGGACGCAGCGGGGGTGGATCGAGGGGGGCCAGCCGCTGGACGTGGACGTGGCCGTGGTGGACGTCTCCGGCCGTCCCGTGCCCGGGCAGGCGGTGGAACTGCGCGCCGAGCGGATGGAGTGGCAGCGGACCGCGGAGGGATGGCGGGAGGTGGCGACGGATGCGCAGCCGTGCACCGTCACGTCCGGCGCCCAGGCCGGGAGTTGCGCCTTCCGCACCACGGCGGGCGGGCTCTACCGCGTCATCGCGACCACCACCGACGCGGAAGGGCGGCCGGCGGTGTCGGTGCTGAGCCGCTGGGTTTCCGGCGCGCCGGCGCACGGGCCCGACATGGCGCAGTCGAAGACCGTCGAGATCGTCCCCGACCGGGAGAGCTACCAGCCGGGCGACACGGCCGCCCTCCTCCTGCGCCTTCCCTTTGCCCCCGCGCGCGGCGTGGTGACCCTGCGGCGGGGGAACCTGGAGCGAACGCTGCCGGTGGAGGCGGACGGGCCGACGGTGGCCGTCCACGTGCCGATCGGGGAGGAGGACATCCCGGACCTGGTGGTCGGCGTGAACGTCGTGGGCGGGGGAGAGACGGCGGGCGGTCCCTCCGCGCCGGGGACGGACTTTGCCGCGGGGCGGGTGGAGCTGCGGGTGCCGCCGCTCGCCCGGCGCCTGGGAGTGGACGTGGCGCCGCGCGACTCGGCGCTCACGCCCGGCGCATCCACCGCCGTCGACCTGGTGGTGCGCGACGCAGCCGGTCGCCCCGTCGCCGGCGCGGAGGTGGCGCTGGTTGTCGTGGACGAGGCGGTGCTGGCCCTTACCGGCTACACCCTCCCCGATCCGCTGGAGAGCTTCTACCCGGCCCGCGGCGACCGGGTGGGCGAGGTGCACCTGCGCAGCGCGGTGATGCTGGCCCTGGCGGAAGGGTTCGAGCCCGGACCCGGGCGCATCACCGGCGTCGTGGTGACCGGCTCCGGCCGTCCGCAGGGCGGTGCTCCGGTACGGCTGGAGGGGAGGGGCGAAGTTACCTACACGGACGGCGACGGGCGCTTCCGCTTCGGCGGGCTGCCGGAGGGGACGTACACCGTGCGCATCGACGCGCCCGGGTGGACCGCCGTCTCGCGCACCGTCATCCTCGGCCCGCAGGGCGCGCCCCCGCTCCGCGTGCTGCTGACGGAGGAGGGGACGGAGGACGTGCAGGAGGAGCGGCGCGGATTCCGCCTCCCCCGCATCCGCCTGCGCGACGACCCGCCGCCGGCGGCTCCCGCCCCGCCCCCTCCCCCGCCGGCCGCGCCGCCCCCGCCCGCGCCACCTGCGCCCGCGGGGGAGGCCGTCGCGGGCGCCCCGATCGCGCTGCGCAGCGACTTCAACCCGCTGGCCGTCTTCGCGCCCGAGGCGCGGACGGACGCCCAGGGGCGGGTGCGCGTGGAGTTCCGGGTGCCCGACAACCTGACGCGCTACCGGGTGACGGCGGTGGCCGTCCACGGCGGCGAGCGGTACGGGATGGGCGAGAGCGCCATCACCGCGCGGCAGCCGCTGATGGTGCGCCCCTCGCCGCCGCGCTTCCTGAACTTCGGCGACCGCTTCGAGCTCCCCGTCGTCATCCAGAACCAGACGGACCGGCCGCTTCGGGTGGACGTGGCCGCGCGCTCCACGGGCGTGGCGCTCGCCGAGCCCGGCCGCCGGGTGACGGTGCCGGCGGGCGACCGCGTGGAGGTGCGCTTTCCCGCGGAGGCGGTGCGCGCCGGGCCGGCCGCCTTTCAGGTGGCCGTGGCGAGCGGCGGGGTGGCCGACGCGGCACAGTTCACCCTGCCGGTGTGGACGCCGGCCACGGCGGAGGCGTTCGCCACCTACGGCAACTTCGCCGAGGGCGCCGTCACCCTGCCGCTGGAGGTGCCGGCGGACGCCATCCCCGCCTTCGGGGGGCTGGAGGTGACTACCTCGTCCACCGCGCTGCAGGAGCTCACCGACGCGCTGCTGTACCTGGTGCGCTACCGGTACGAGTGCGCGGAGCAGCTCTCGTCCCGCGTGATGGCCATCGCCGCCCTGCGCGACGTGCTGACGGCGTTCCGCGCGGAGGAGATGCCCTCGCCCGAGGAGCTGCGCGCCTTCGTGGAGCGCGACCTGGCCGCCCTGGCGGCCATGCAGAACGGGGACGGTGGCTTCGGGTTCTGGAAGCGCGGCGACCCATCGTGGCCGTACGTGAGCATCCACGCAGCGCACGCGCTGCACCGCGCGCGGGAGAAGGGGTACGCGGTGCCCGAGCGGACGTACCGGAACGCGCTGGGCTACCTGCGCGACGTCCGCGGCCGCATCCCCCGCGACTACCCGGCCGACGCGCGCCGAGCGCTGGAGGCGTACGCCGTCTACGTGCGCGCGCAGATGGGCGACGGCCGCATCGACGGCGAGGTGCGGCGGCAGCTGGAGGGCGGGGTGGATCAGCTGCCGCTGGAGGTGGCCGGCTGGCTGCTGGCGGCCGCCTCTGCCGATTCGGGCCTGGAGGCGGAGCGGGACGCGCTGCTGCGCCACGTCACCAGCCGGGCCACTGATACCCCGTCCACCGCGACCTTCGTCACCCGCTACACGGAGGGCGAGTACCTGCTGCTGCACTCCGACCGGCGCACGGACGGGGTGGTGCTGGAGGCGCTGCTGCGGGCGGACCCGCGGAACGAGCTGGTGGTCAAGACGGTCCGCGGGCTGCTGGGCCACCGGGTGGGCGGCCGGTGGAGCAACACGCAGGAGAACGCCTGGGTGCTGCTGGCGCTGGACCGCTACTTTTCCGCCTACGAGGGGGAGACGCCGGAGTTCGTCGCCCGCGTGTGGCTGGGCGAGCGCTACGCGGGGGGCCACACCTTCAGCGGGCGGACCGCCGATCGACACCTGGTCTCCATCCCCATGCGCGTGCTGGCGGAGGACGACCCGGAGTCCGTGACCGTGGGGAAGGAGGGGCCCGGACGCCTGTACTACCGCGCCGGACTGCGCTACGCCCCGCGCGCGCTGGACCTGGCGCCGCTTCAGCAGGGTTTCGCGGTCGAGCGCACCTACGAGGCGGTGGACGATGCGGCGGACGTGGTGCGCGGGGAGGACGGCGTGTGGAGGATGCGGGCGGGGGCGCGGGTGCGGGTGACGGTGACGATGACGGCCCCCTCGCGGCGGGTGCACGTGGCGCTGGTGGACCCGCTCCCCGCCGGGCTTGAGGCGGTGAACGCGGGGCTGCTGGGGACGGAGGGGACCCCGTCCGGGGGGCGGCCGCTGATGCCGTCCGGCCCGTACGACTGGTACTGGCGCACCTGGTGGTACGACCACCAGAACCTGCGCGACGACCGGGCCGAGGCGTTCGCCAGCTACCTTCCCGCGGGCGTCTACACGTACTCGTACGTGGCGCGCGCCACCACACCGGGGGAGTTCATCGTCCCGCCCGCCCGCGCGGAGGAGATGTACACGCCCGAAACCTTTGGCCGCGGCCAAACCGACCGGGTTGTCGTAGAGGTTCCGCAGGCGCGCTGACGACGCCCGGGTCCGTACGCGCAAGCAGTGAGCGCGCCCGGGGTCCCGGCTCCGAAATGCTGGGAATGGCGTGTCGTCCAGTTCCACTCTGGCGTGGTGTCGGCGAATGAGCATACGCACGGAAGTCGCGGCCCGGACACTGACCGTCTACTTGCCGGAGGTGCTGGTGGTCGCGACGCGGGAACAGTTGGTTGCTGCCGTGGCGGCGGCTCTGCGGGAGGGCGGGGTGGATTGCGTGCGGATTGACGGATCTTCGCTCGCCACGCTCGATTCCGTGGGGATCGGCGCCCTCGTCAGGACGTCGCGCATGGTGTGTGAGCGTACCGGGGACCGGCCGGTGCTGGTGCACGCATCGGCCGACGTAAAGCAGGCGCTTATGGAAACCAGGGTGATCCCGCTGCTGTATGAAGTCGAGTGAGCCGCGCCCCCGTTGAACGGGATCGCCTCCTCGGCCCACGGAGCTGAGGGCACCGCCGGTGGCGGAGGAACGAAGGGAGCGCCCTGCCGATCCCGGCGGAGCGCTCCCTTCACCATGGCGTCTCGACAGCCTGTCAGCCGTGCCTGTGCGGAGCAGGGGTAGCGTCGGCATTCTAAGGCCGTGCCGGGTGCAGCATTCCTCGTGCCAGATTTCGGTCCAGGCGCCCGGTCGGAGGCGATCGGCCGGGTCCTGGGCGCCGCCCGGCCGGGGCGCGTCTACCCGCCGTTGCAGCAGCTTCTACACATGGTCTCTGGTCGGCGCGGGCGAGGGCCGTCAACCGTTCCGGCCTCCCGCCACGAGGTCGTCCAGCTCCGTCCCGTCCAACGCCGGCGCGAACAGGTACCCCTGGGCGAACTCGCACCCCAGGCTTCGCAGCTGGTCGCGGACGGCCCGGGTTTCCACCCCTTCGGCCACCACCTCCATCCCGAGGCCGTGCCCGAGCGTGATGACGGCGCGGATGATCTCCCCATCGCCCGCGCGGCCGCGCATGAACGACCGGTCGATCTTGAGCGACTGTACCGGAAGGCGATGGAGATAGCCCAGCGACGAGTAGCCGGTGCCAAAATCGTCGATGGCGAACTGGATTCCCCGCGCGCGAAGCTCCTCGAAGATGCGGAGGACCGACCCGGACGGCTCCACCAGAACGCTCTCGGTGATCTCCAGGCGAAGCCCCCCGCCGTCCATCCCGGTTTCGGCCAGCACCGCGTCGACGCAAGGCACCAGGTCGGGGCGGTTGAAGTGCTTGCCGGACAGGTTCACGCTCAGCAGCAGGCGTCCCCCGGGCTGACGGGCCCGCAGCTCGCTCATGCGCCTGCAGGACTCGCGCAGCACCCACCGGTCCAGGCTGACGATCAACCCGGTGTCTTCTGCCACGGGAATGAACTCCGAAGGCGGGATGTGCCCCCGGACCGGGTCCTGCCACCGTGCCAGCGCTTCGAAGCCCACCACGTTCCCCGTTTGCAGCGCGACGATGGGCTGGTACGCCACGCGCAGCGCTTCGTTCTCCAGCGCCCGCCGCAGCTCGCACTCCAGCTGCAGCCGGGCCATGGCGCGCAGGTGCATCGACTGGTCGTACACCTCGAACTGCGCTCCGCCGCCGGCCTTGGCGCGGTAGAGCGCCGCGTCCGCGATGCGCAGAAGGTCGTCGGGGGCGCCGGAGCCGCCTGGGGCGATGCCGATGCCGGGGGTGACGTAGAGCTCGCGCCCGTCTACGAACATGGGCTGCTCGAAGGCCGCTTCGATGCGCCGTGCCGCGGCGACGGCGTCGTCGATTCCCCCGGTGCCCTCCACCAGGACGATGAACTCGTCCCCGCCGAACCGGGCGGCGAGTGTGCCCTCTCCCACGCACGATGCCAGCCGGTGCGCGGCGGCGGTCAGCACCGCGTCGCCCGCGCGGTGGCCCAGGCTGTCGTTGATCACCTTGAAGCGGTCCAGGTCCAGCAGCAGCACCGCGAAAAAGAAGCCGGGCTCACGCCGGTCGCGCTCCACGGCGGCGCCGATCCGCTCCAGGGCGAGCACCCGGTTGGGGAGCCCGGTGAGGGGATCGTGGAGGGCCCGCTGAAGAAGCTCGGATTCCAGGCGCGTCTGATCGGTGACGTCGCGGAAGGCCGCTACCCGCAGCGTGCGCCCGCGGAAAACGAACGACCTTCCCCGGAGCTCGCCGGGAAACGTGGAACCGTCCTTCCGCAGCCCCGTCCCCCGCAGCGGGGCCTCGGAGTCCGACTGGATGTGCCCCCGCAGGCGGGGGCGGTCTTCGGGAACCGTCAGCAGAAGACCGTCCATCCCGGTCAGCTCGGCGGCCGTGTAGCCGAACATCTCGGCCAGGCGGGTGCTGGCCTGGAGCACGATCCCGTTCTCGTGCACCAGCACGCCCTCGAAGGTCGCCTCGGAAAGCAGGGCGAACTTTTCCTCGCTGGCCTCCAGAGCCGCCGCGCGCACTTCGGCGTCGCGCAGGCGAACGGCCATGCGGTCGAGCGCGGTTCCGTCCTGAAGCACCAGCCACCGCCAGCCGTCGCTGGCCGCCACCACGTGGCCGTCAGCGCTGCAAGGCCTGCCAAGGAGCGCCTGGCGGGTGCTCCCAAGCAGCGTGCACGCATGGTCGTTCGTGGCGGCGCACGAGCCGTCCGGCGCCAGCAGGACGATGCCGACCGGCGCCGCCGCGAAAAGCAGCTCCAGCAGCTCGGGCCGGAGCGGGCCTTCCGCCGATGTAATGGTCATGGTTCGCCGGCAGCGAGGAACGGGATAGACCGCCGTGGCGTGAACATGCATACGCCGTGCGCCAGCCAGCGATATGAGAACTGAATGACCATATAGTAATATTATAGGCGCGTCAATCCCCTCGCCTTGGTCGGCGGCTTCAGGCGTCCGGGCGGCGCGTGCCTGCCGTGGCCGCGTCGTCGGCACGGCGCGAGGGGAGGGCGAACGCAAAGACGGTCTCCCCTCCATCCGGAAACTCGGCCCACACACGCCCCCCCAGCGACTCCACCGTTTCGCGCACGATGCTGAGCCCCAGCCCCGTCCCTTCGACCTCGGTGACCGTTTCGTCGTGCGCCCGGAAGAACCGCTCGAAGAGGCGCGGCCGCGCCGCCAGTGGGACTCCGATGCCGTTGTCGCGCACCCGCACCACCAGCTCCGCGCCACGATCTCCCTCCACGCCGAACCGGAACTCGCCGGTGATCTCGACGAGCCGCTCCTCCCGGGCGGGATCGGAATATTTGATCGCGTTCGATACGAAGTTGGAGAGGCATAGCTCCACGGCCGCGGCATCGACCTCGACGTTGGGGAGCGCGGGGTCGATGCGGATCTGGACGCCGCGGTGGTCCGCCGTCATCCGCAGCTGACGCACGACTTCGGCGGTGGCTTCGGGGAGGAGCACGTTTCGCTGCTGGCGCGCATCCTCTTCCAGGCGCGACAGGGCGATCAGGTTGTCCAGGACCCGCTGAAGGCCGTTGGTGTTCTCCCGGATCATGCTCTGAAAGCGCTGACGCTCGGCCTCGCCCAGCCAGGGTTCCTCCAGAAGGCTGATCGCGCCGCGAATTGCGCCCACGCGGTTCTTGAGTTCGTGGCTCACCATGCGGTTGAACCGCCGCAAGCGCTCTTCGCGCTCGTTCACCCGCTCGGTCCACAGCCGCAGGAACTGCGTGGTCGCCGCCTGTCGAATGGCTTCCAGCGCCTCACCCACACGCCGCCAGCAGTAGATGACCGCGCGCGGGGAGCCGGAGATGGCTCCCGCGGCCACGAACTCGGCCAGGCTGTTGTCGATGATCCGGCCCAGAAGCTCGTGCTCCTTGAGGATCTCGTACGCGTTGAATCCCTGCTCGTGCCGCAGCGCCCCCAGCTCCATGGACTTCGCAAGCACGGTGGCGCTGGCATGGAGCTCCGCCCCGGGATTCGCCAGGTAGTCCGCGACCCCGTCCAGCAGCACGGGGACGTGGTTCAGCAGCTCCTCCGACGGGAAGATCTGTCCCGGCGCAATGGCTACGCGCGCCGCGATCCGCTCCAGCCATCGCCCCACGATCTCGGAGCGCGACCGCCTGAGATGATCCGCAAGCACACGCGCCAGCTCGGCCCCCTCGTCCGCCGCGACGGCCGGCGGCCCCTCGGTGCGGGCCAAGGGCAAAGCGTCGCCGTCGGGGGAAGGGCGTGGGGAATCCATGACTTCGCGCTCCGGTTCTTCGCGGGGGCGTGCGCCCCGGGGCGGGGTGACGCGGGGGAACACCGATCGTCTGCCCGCAAAAAACGCAGGCGGACGCGCAACATAGCGGTGCCCTGCGAGTCGTGCGGCCCGACTGTCGCAGGCAGGGCGGAACGAGCATCCGGAGCAGGCGCACCGCGATTGAGACGGCAACGCGCTCAATCGTGCCCACCACAGCGAGGGCACTTCGGCATCGGAGGCATGCCGTTCAGGGGTCACCGTCGCACCATCCGCGATCCCATCCGCCGGCCGGTGCCACAGGACGCGTCGCCACAGTCGCGCCGCACGCTCACGATCCACGCGTCACGCTATCGGTGCTTAGAGGGGGACGCGGCGGAGCTCCCCATCACCGACACCCGCCTGTCCCGGGATGGCGCCACCTCCCACCCGTCGGACGCGCGTACGCCCGACGACGGTGTGCCACGGGATGCGCGGCGTCCGGCCGCGGCCCCCGTCCTCGCAGGGTAAGGATCAGGCCA
Source organism: Longimicrobium sp. (assembly GCA_036379135.1). Taxonomy (GTDB): domain Bacteria; phylum Gemmatimonadota; class Gemmatimonadetes; order Longimicrobiales; family Longimicrobiaceae; genus Longimicrobium. The sequence continues at coordinate 184,675 of DASUVG010000136.1, read as the reverse complement.
GCGGCAGGGTCAGGGTGAACGTGCTCCCCGCGCCCGGGGCGCTCTCCACGGTCAGGTCACCGCTCATGCGACGAGCCAGGTCGCGGCTGATGGCCAGCCCCAGCCCGGTTCCTTCGTGGGGGCGGGACAGGTCGCTGCGCACCTGCACGAACGGATCGAATATCAAGTCCAGCTTGTCCCGCGGAATCCCCATCCCCGTGTCGCGGATGTGGATGCAGGCGTGGTTGCCTGCGGGCGCGCACCAGATCTCGATCCCGCCGCCCGCCTCGGTGAACTTTACGGCGTTGGACGCGAGGTTCACCAGGATCTGGCGCAGCTTCTCGGAATCCGCACGAACGCAAAGCGTGGCCGGGGCGGCACGAACGGTGAGCGCCAGCCCCTTGCCGCGCGCCTGCGGCATCACGAGCAGCTCCGCCGCCGCAAGCGCCTCCTGCACGGGAACGTCGGTGACGTCGAATACGACGGTCCCGGTTTCGAGCCTGGCGTAGTTCAGCACCTCGTTGATCAGGCCCAGCAGATGGCGCTGGCTCGACTGGATCCTGCGGAGGTCCTCCAGCTGCGCCGGGGTCACGGGCCCTCGAATCCCCATCTCCATGAGCTCCGCGTAGCCGCCGATGGCGTTGAGCGGGGTGCGGAGCTCGTGGCTCATCACGGCCAGGAACTCGCTCTTGGCAAGGTTCGCCGCCTCGGCCTCGTCGCGGGCCCGCTCCGCTTCACGCCGCGCGAGCACCTGCTCGGTCACGTCCGTACCGTGCGTGATCACCCCGGACCACGTCCCGTCCACCTCCATGAGCGGAAGATAGGTAAGGTCGATGAACCGTTCCTCCAGCGCGCCGCCCGGCTGGCGTGCCACGACCAGGGGGATCTCCCGTCCCACGAAGCGCTCGCCCGTCTCCAGCACCTGGTCCAGCAGCTCGTGGAACCCCTGGCCGCGTATCTCCGGGAGCGCCTCGAACACGGGCTTGCCCAGCAGATCCCGCTGGCCCACCAGTTCGTAGTAGGCGTCGTTCACCAGCTCGAAGACATGGTCCCGCCCGCGCAGCACGGCCAGGAACGCAGGTGCCCGGCGGAACACGTCGGCCAGCCTCACCCGCTCGACCTGGAGCTCGCCCAGGAGCTCCTCCCTCTCCCGCTCTATCGCGCGCCGGGCCGTGATGTCGGTGAACAGCATGGCGATTCGCCGGTCGCGGGCCTCTCCGACGCGGAAGGCGAAGCCGTCGAACAACCGGTTCATCCCTTCGGCGGCGAACTCGAACCGCGCGGGCTCACCCGTGGCCGCGACCCTGCCCGCCATCGCCACCCAGTGGTCCTCCAGCCGCGGCACCAGCTCGCGGGCCGTCCGCCCGACCGGATCAGAAAGGCCGGAGTGCTCCGCAAAGGCCGGGTTCGTCTCGAGGTATCGGTAATCAACCGCGCGCCCGTCCGGATCGTAGAGCACTTCCGCGATGAAGAACCCCTCGTCTATGCTGTCGAAGAGCGACCGGTACTTCGCCTCGCTTTCCAGCAGGGCCGCGGTTTGCATCTCCAGCTCCGCCGCCTGCTCCTGGAGCATCTCGTTGGCCCGGGTCAGCGCGGCTCGCTCACGGCTCAGCTCGGCGACGGAGTCCAGCGCCACCCTGCGGCCCCGCTCACTCTCGGCGTGCTCGCCGGAGAGCTGGTCCAGGGACGCCTGCAGCCGCACCTGCTCCGTGACGTCTTCCACGCGCTGGATCAGGTGCGTAACGCAGCCGGTGGCCGGATCCAGGACCGGCGTGTGAATCGGGCTCCAGTAGTGCTCTTCGAAGGTGCCGTCGGGGAGCGGGACCGGGTAGAGCTGCACGGGCATGGGGTCCGGCGCGCGCGTCGCCAGGGCACGGTCCAGCGATGCGCGCACGTTCTGCTCTCCCGTGGCGTCGCGCTGTCCCGGCGGATCCGGGAACGCCTCGAAGATGCCGCGGCCGACGATTCCCCGCGCTCCATCCCGGGTGGCCCGCGTGGCGTGCAGGTACGCGTCGCTGGCGGCGACGATGGTGTAGTCCGGCGGATCGGCGCGCAGGATGAGGAAGAGCCCCGGCAGGGCCGCGATCAGGTGCTGCACTTCGGGGAGGCCGGCCGGCCGGGACCGGCCGTCCCCGCCAGGAATGCTTTCTTCGACGGCGTCCCTGTCCATGCGAGAAAAAGGCTGCGGGGCGGAGAACGAGGTGTGGGGCCGGTCGACGCGCGTCATCCTCCGCAATTCCACAGCCGCGTTCGCTTCGACATCTGCGCAACGAATCTCGGTAAGTGGATTGGTATGTGTCCCGGCCGCGTCCGGCGCAGCGCCGTTACGACGCCGCGTCCCGCGCCTTCGGAAACTCGTCCCAGATGCACCGCCCCAGGAGCTCCGGCGCCGACCGGCGCAGATCGCGCTCCGCCTGGCGGTTGACGTAGATGAAGCGCCGCTCGCGGTCGACGGCGTAGAAGGCGTCGGTGATGCGCTCAAGGATCTGCGACATCTCGGCGCGACAGGCCTCCGCCTCCTTTTCGCGCGTCACGTCCACCGTCACGCCGCGCAGCAGCCGAGCCGCGCCCGCCTCGTCGCGGACCACGCGCACCAGGTCCTTGAGCCAGACGATGCGGCGGTCGGCCGCGCGGGTGCGGTACAGGAACTCGTGGTCGCGGGCCTCCCCCGTGGCCGTCACGCAGAAGTCGACGGCCCAGTCACGGTCCTCCGGGTGCAGCAGCACCTGCTGCGAAAAGCCTTCCTCCTCGAGCCAGCGGCGCACCGGGTAGCCCATGAGTTGCTCCGCGCGGTCGCTTACGAAGGTGAAGCGCCAAGTGCGGGCGTCCATCTCCCAGACGATTGCGTCCAGGCTCTGCACCAGCTCCTCGAACTCGGTGGCGGGGGGGGGGGGCGACGGGGCGTGCGGAAGCGTCGGCCCGCGTGTCCGCGGGCGTCGCAGGGATCGTGTCGGCGTCCATGACCAGACGGAAAGCGGTTGCGCGTTCGCCACGAAGTCGGCGGCTTCGAGGCGCCGGCGGGCCTCGGGAGGCGTGCAGAAGCTTTGCGCAATATCCGGCCTATCCCTATCCGCACCGGATGTGCTGTGAACGTCCCCTGTAGCCCCAAGGGATTCTTGGGGGTGAAGCCTGCCTGCCGCCCCGTCAGGCCGGAGGGTCGCCGAGGGGGAGCGTGAACCAGAAGGTACTCCCCTCTCCGAAGACGCTCTGCACGCCGATGGCCCCGCCATGCTGCTCCACGATGCTCCTGGCGATCGCCAATCCCAGCCCCGAGCCGCCCTTTACCCGCGCGTCGGCGCTCTCCACCTGCTGAAAGCGGCCGAACACGTGGTCCAGCCGGTCGGCCGGGATGCCGCGCCCGCGGTCGTGCACCTCGAATCGCACCCGGCCGTTTTCCATCCGGGTACGGACGCGCACGCTCGCGCCAGGGGGCGAATACTTCACCGCGTTCGACACCAGGTTCACGAGCACCTGGACGATCCGGTCCCGGTCCGCCGTGATTCGTAGCGGGTCGGCTTCGCAGACGAGCGTCACCTCCTCCGATGCAGACTGCGCGCCCAGGTTCTCGAATGCTTCCTGCACCAGCGCGTCGGCCTGGCAGCCGGAAAACTCGAACTCCACCTTGCCGGCGCTCAGCCGCTCCACGTCCAGCAGGTCGTTCACCAGGCGGACCAGGCGATTCGTGTTGCGTAGCGCCATCTCCAGCATGGGTCCCGCGCGCTCCGGCAACTCTCCCAGGATCCCCGAGGCCATGAGCTCCAGCGATCCGCGCATGGAGGTGAGCGGCGTGCGCAGCTCGTGGCCCGCCACGGAGACGAACTCGTCCTTCATCCGCTCCACTTCGTGCTTGGCGGTAATGTCGCGGGCGACGGCCTGAAACCCCACCACCCGGTCGCCCTCCACCAGGGTGTGCACGTTCTGTCCGATCCACAGTTCCTCGCTGCCAGGGCGCAGGAGGGGGAACTCGCAGTACGTGTGGGGGGTGCGCTCGCGGAACTGGCGGCGGTAGCACTCCTGCACGCGGTCGCGCTCGTCGGGGCGGATGAGCTCGAGAAAGTGCATCCCGACGAGTTCCGCCGAGCGTCTGCCGGTCAGGCGCTCACCCACGGGGTTCACGTAGATGAACCGGCCTTCCGGGTCGGTACGGTAGATGATGTCGCCCGCGACCTCCACCAGGCTGCGGTATCGCTCCTCGCTGGCGCGTAGCGCCAGCTCGGCGCGCCGGCGCTCGGTGACGTCGCGGAAGATTCCCCGGGTGTTTACGAGGATCTCCTCCTCGAAGCGGGCGCTCACGTGGCCCTCGACCTCGATGCGGCGCCCGTCCCGCGCCACGAAGACGGCCTCCACCAGCCCCACCGACTCGCCCCGCGCGGTGCGGTCCAGCAACAGCAGGCACCTGTCCAGGCACTCGGGCGCGATCACGTCCGTGATGGTTAGCCCGGCAACCTCGTCGGGGCCGTACCCCAGCGCATCACGCCACGCACGGTTCACGTAGATGAAGCGCCCGTCGGGCGTCACCGCCTGGATCAGGTCGCTCGCGTTTTCGAACAGGTCGCGCAGCCGTTCCTCGCTCTCCCGCAGCGCCGCCTCGATCGCCTTGTGCCGCGTGATGTTGCTGATCACGGTGATGCTGCCGTATCCCGTCTGCCCGGTCCGGGCGGCCCGGGTCACCAGGCCATGGACCACCTCCCCGTCGGCCCGCAGCAGCCGCACCTCGTAGGTTACGGTTCCAAGCGCCGCGCCCTGCGCGGCGGCGATGACCGCGGCGTGATCGTCGGGGTGTACGAACTCGAGGGGGCTCCGTCCGTGTACGCCCGCGGGATCCAGATCCAGAAGACGGCCGAAGGCGGGGTTCACGTATTCGATCTTCCCTTCCGGCCCCGTGACCACCAGCCCCTGGCCCATCGTGCTCATCACCTGTACGGCGACGTCGCGCTCCCTGGCAAGTGCGTGGCGTGCCTGCTCCGCCTCCTCCGCGCTCCGGCGTGCCCGCATCAGCAGGTGCGCGGCCAGCCCCAGCAGCACCGCCACCATCACGCCGCTTGCAAGCACGACCTCTGGAAGCGCGGACCGGCTCTCCCGGAGCACCGACCGTCCGGGCCATACCGTCACTCGCCAGCGCGCGCTCCCCACCCCAACCTCGGTGTGCGCGGAAAGGCGCGTAACCGGCTCAGGAGTGTCGCGGCGGAAGAGCGGTTCCCCCTGGTCGGTGATCAGCACCCCGTATCCCGGCGCCATCCCGTCCGTGACGGCGCGGAGTGCATCCTGCCCCCGGAACAGGCCTACGATGAATCCGTCGAACCTTCCGCCGGGGTAAAGCGGCGCGTAAGCCGCGAACCCCGTCCCCCCGACGACCAGCTCCACCGGACGCGTCACGGCGACCCGGCGTCCCTGGCGGGCCGCGCGGGCCGCCGCCGCACGCCGCTCGTCCGTGCCGATCCGGAATCCCCGCAGCACCGGGTCGTATGCCTCGGGCACGCTCCAGCGCACGGTCTGCGACGAGTCTGCCCAGTGGATGGACTCGATCCCCGGGTAGTCGCGGAGCGTAAGTCGCGCGGCCGCCACCCAGTCACCCCGCGGGGATCCGCCACGGATCTCCCACCCGCGCGCCATTCGCGACAGCGTCTGCACGCGTGCGCGCATCTCCGAGGCGACCTGGTTCCCTACGGACTCGGCCGTCCCGCGCACCACGGTCTCCGCATGCTTGCGCTCCGCGCTCAGCAGCCCCCTCCAGAGCACCAGCGTGCCCGCGATGGCGGCCAGCGCCAGTAGCAAGGGAAGGGACCGGAGCCGGGAGGGCATAAGGGAGATTCGCGGAGTGAACACGGGAAGCATGAAAGTCGATCCAGGCGGACCGCAGCGTCACGCGCGTGAAGCCCCGAGGCGATGCGGGAGAGAGGACAGATGTATATCTCCTACCATGTTCGTGCGCGGCGGAATGTGCAAGAGCGACCTTCCCGGGCCGCGGGAGGGAGGTCGTCTGCGTGAGCAGGAGGGAGGTTGTCTTCGCGAGGATGAGGGGTCGCGACGGTTTACGATCCGGTCTCTCGCCCGGGCCGGGCGTCGGAAACGGATGGGGGCGAAGCGCACATGTGATTTGCACTCGCCTCACGCACCGATCAAGGGATGTGCGGATCGCGCTCCACGGGTTCGGGATGCCTCAGGGGCCGCCACCCTTCTCGTGGCGCCCCGCGTTCGCGCTTTCGCGACCGTCATCTTCCGCGCGCCTGGACTGCTGGACGCCAGGCCTGGCGGGCCTAGGGCTGCGGGTGGCGCCGGCCGTGCGCGGCAGAACACGGTCACCGGCACGGTCGCGCCCGGGTTCATCCCCTCGTGCATCGGCTTCCGCGTTCCCTTAGACGCCTGGCTGTACGGGCGGGCGGTGAACGCCCGTGCGTGGTGACCTGTTCGCGTTGCACCGGCCCTCTCTCGCGCAGCGGGGTGGGGGCGCGCCGGGATCATCGGGAAGGACGAGTGGAATGACGGTCGTAGAGCCCCACGGCGCCGGCCCGGCCGCCCCGCCGGATGCCGATCATTCCGGCGCCAGCTGCAGACGGTCGCGGAGAACGCCACGCTCGCCCTGTTCATCATGGACGAGCGCCAGCAGCACGTACATGAATCTCGCGGCCGAGCGGCTGACCGGGTACCGTCTGCACGAGCTGCAGGGAAAGCCCCTGCACGAATACGTGCACCACACGCGCTCCGACGGCACCCCTATCCCCTGGAGGAGTGCGCGATCGACCAAGCGTTTCCGCAGAACATGCGCGAGCAGGGCGAAGAGGTGTTCGTCCACCGTGACGGGCACTTCTACCCCGTGGCGTTCACCGCCTCGCCCATCCAGGACGGTGACCGCACGGTGGGCACCATCATCGGTGCGCGACATCACCGCGGAGAAGCGCGAGCGTGAAGAGGCCGCCGCGCGGGACCGCGAGGGAGCGCTCTCGGTTGTGGTGGGCACGGCGCTCACGCAGCGCGGCCCCCTGCGGCAGGTACGGTTTCCGCCGGCTCGGGCTCCGGCTCGTGCGGGAGCTCGTTCGGGATCGGCTCGAAGAGGTGCGGTGGCGGAGCGAAGCCCTGCGGATGGAAACACGAAGGGCCCACGGCTGCGCGCCGTGGGCCTGGGGTTTCTCTCGTCATGTGCTGACGACGTTCTCCACCTCCGGTGAAGACCAAGGCAGGGGGCGTGTGCCTCCGGCCGGCGTAGCCTCATGATCCTTCAGGTGTGGTCCACCTTTGGTTACGGGCGGAAGTTGCCGGTGTGCAGTTTGCAAAATCTCATTGCAATGCAACTTGACCGTTGAATACTCTCCCGGTATTGTGGGGTAGAAATCGAGCCTCTTTACCGACGAGGAGCTTGCAATGCAAATTTCTCCCGAAGAAGTTCGGCGGCGCTTGCAAGTCCTCGTGGAGGAGAAGCACGCGGCAGTTGACTCGAAGTCCCTCAGGCTATTGAGTACAGGCGCGGGCGTAGAATACACGACGCTCGCCCGCTACTTCGGGCTCTACGGGCCCGCTAAGCAGACCCGCCGCCTGCAGCAGGCCACTCTCCGCGCACTGCTTCTGGTGCTGCGCGAAGATCCGACGGCATTCGTTGCCACGAGCACGGAAAAGCAACTGGACCTGTGGCCGGCGTTGGTCCGCGACGAGCCGTTCGGCTCTCCGCTGCCCGACCCGTTCGAGCGCGTTCTCGAAGCCCTGGAGTGCCTGCGTGAGATGCCGATCGCCGTGCGAATCAAAGCGAGTCGCACCGCGCTGTCGTCGCTCTTAGGAACCGTCGCCGAAGCTGGTGAAACCGTGCCCGAAGAGGTGTACGCCCATCTTCGCCAGCTCGACGGTCTCCAGCGTGAGATCCGCCACCTGAAGGTGAGTTGATGTGTGTCCGCCAGGGACGTGAATGGCCATGTCCACACGGCCTGGAGAGGATCGGATGAAGCTCGTCCTGCCCTATTCACCGCTGTCTGAGCCCGCATACCGCGCCGTAGAAGAGACGCTGGTGCGGCTTGGCTTCGCCCGGTCGGCAATCCTGCCGCAGTACCGCTTCTCGCTCGACGCCGGGTCGACGGCGACGGCCAACGCCGTCGCGTTCGCCCACCCGACACAACGTACACCAGCGGATTTCGCCGCGTTTTCCGTCTACAACGACCCTACCGAGAGCGGCTTGGAAGGGGCGGTTGAGGCGCTCGCCAGGACCGGTGCGCCCTTCCACTTGGTGCACCGCCATGATGCGTTCGACTTCTGGATCACAGAGCTGCATTCCGGCTCGCGCGGCCCGCGTGCGCACCGTATCGAAAGCGGCGTTCCATACAACCGCCTCGCGCCGGTCCTCGGCCGATTCCGCACGGATCTGCGGCCCGAGCGAATCGTCGGGGTGAAGCAGGGTCGTGAAGTTTTCAAGCACCCGATCTTTGCGGCCATCCAGCCCCTCCAGCTCGCGATGTGGGCGGTCGAGGTGACCGGCCCCGTGCTGAGCGCGCACTTCGCGCACGCCGTCGGCGAGCTCCGCTCCGTGCTCCGGAGGGCCGGAGTCGGGGATGATGAAGTCGTCACCTCGCTGGCCGTCCGGCTCCTCGGAGCGGTGGTCCTCGGTGACACGGGCGCGCTTGGAGAGCGCCTGCGCATTGCGCCCGAAATCTCGCTTGAAGAGCTCCTGGCGGCCGCGACTGAGAAATTCGAACGGTACTTCGCCCCCATCCCGGAGCCGCTTCTGCCGGCCGCCGACGCGGCGTACCAGATCCTCCGCCATGTCAGCTATGCCGGCTTTACGCCTCACATGCTGGTCGATCTGTATACGGAAGCGTACACCCCCGCGCTGAGAAAGAAGATGGGGCGGTACGATACGCCGATCTTCCTGACTCGGCGGATCTGGGATACCCTCCCCGTCGAGTTCCTCAGTCCGGAACAGCGGGTCGCGTGTGACATGACCTGCGGGTGGGGAAGCTTCCTGATCGCGGGCCATGAGCGCCTGGGACGGCTGCAGGACATGCAGGGCCGACCGCTCCGCTCGTTTATCCACGGCAACGATTCCGAACCATTGGCTGCGCGCCTGGCGGGGCTGGGGCTGCTGCTCTCTACGCTTGAGGACAGCTGGCACATCGATGCCCAGGACGCTCTTTCCTGGGACTGGTTGGACCAGGTCCGGCCGGGCATCATCGTCGGCAATCCCCCGTTCAGCGGAGACCGGAAGGCGGGACGGGATTCCGCCGGACTAGACGACGCCACGCCCTCGGACGGGGAGCGGCAGCCGCGACACAGGAGACAACAGGCGGACGAGTTCCTGATCCGCGCGATCGATCGCCTTGCTCCCGGCGGCCTGCTCGGGATGATCATGCCCCGGTCGTTCGTGGTCGCGCAGGCGTCGCCCGGAGTCCGGGAAAAGCTCCTGCGGGAGTGCGACGTCCACGAGTTGTGGGAGCTTCCGCAGCCGGTTTTCCGCGATGCGGCAGCGGAGTCGACGGTGCTGTTCGCGCGGAAGAACCATCGACGCGGCGAGTTGTCTCCGGCTCCCGTAGCCGTCCGAACGGTGCAACCGAAGGGGTTCGCGTCCTTTCGCGACGAAGGGCGGTTCACAGAGAGCGGATTGGTCGCCTCGCAGCGTGCGTGGGATAGCTCCTCGCGTTCTCTGCTCTGGCCCAAGAACACGCACCTGATGCAGTACTCGTTGGTGCTCGCCCCTTCCCGTTGGCGTGATCTGCGTTCCCGGTGTGTCGAGCTTCGGGATCGGGCCGTCCTGTTCACCGGGCTCACGCGTGGAAATCCCGCTCGCCAGGCTCACCGCAAGCTGGGGGTGGAAAGCCGGGAGGTGGCGTATCTCCCGAAGGCTGATTCCGCACTGGTGGCCCCGTACCGGCTTTCGTACCGGAGTGGGGTGACGGCCCGCTATCCGGACGACTTCGAATGGCCGCGCACGCAGCAGCTCGAGGCATTGCGAGGCACGAAGGTCGTCTTCAGCAGCGTTGGTAACCCGAGCTGGGGACGGCGGGTACGCGCGGCCGTGGAGCGGCGCGGCCATTTCGTTTCGGACGGGTTCTGGGTCGCGGTCCCGACGGATTCGGCGCGGGCTCAGGGCGTCACGCCGGAGGTGCTCGCCGCCGCCGTGGGCTGGTCGGTCAGCAACGCGTGGATCGTTGACCACCTGCGCTCACCGAAGCTTCTGGCCGACGCAGTTCACACGATACCGTTCCCGCGTGAGCTTGGTTCTGACGCGGCGCAGTCGCTGACCAGGGCTGTGCGGGAACTGGAGCGTGAGACCATCGACGACGCAGGGGTGGACGAGGCGGCGGGGATCATTGACCGTGTTCTCATCGAGGCCTACGGTCTGGATACCGACACGTTCCGACGACTGCGGGCGCTCGAGGCGTGGGGCCAAGGGAGTACGTGGGGGATGGAACTGCCCCCGAACGTCGACGCGGGTTGGAAGGTGGATGGCAGTGTCGAATCCGTCGACGGCGAAGCTGGCTTGGTCGTGCTGCGCCTGACCGGGTTCGATGGTCCGCAGCACGTTCCGATCGGCCCGAATATGCCGGGCTGGATGCTCCGCAATGGGACGTCCTTCCGCACCACTGTCACTCGCAGTGCGCGCGAATCACGGCACGTGTCGCGGCCGGAGGATTTCGGGGCGTTTCGGGTGATGCCGTACGCCTACATGACCCCGGAGGAGGTGCTTGGCGCGCTGGGCGAGGCGATTCATGGAAAGTGACCGCGTGCCGCTAATGGACGCCGCACTTCCCGTGGGAAGCTCGTCGCAGGACCGGGCGGTGGAGGTCGCATTCCTGGACGTGGGCCAGGGGGATACGATCGTGGTGACGATCGCCGGCGGTGAAGCTGTCATCATCGACTGCGTCGACGCGGAGCTCGTCTTCCGCTACCTGCGTGACCGGGACGTTTCGCGCGTACGCGCGCTGGTACTCACGCATCTCCACATGGACCATTACCGCGGTGCGGTCGAGTTCTTGGAGAACTGCGAGGGCGAGCTCGGCGCAGGATGTGACCTGGTCTATTTCAACTGGCCGTGGAAAGGGGTGCCGCCGCCGTCGGAGCTCATTGATCCCGACGGGCACGACGAGGCGGGCGCAGAAGACGTTATCGGTGAGGAGCGCGTCCGGGTGAACCGTGGTCTCTACAGATGGGTCCGTTCACACACCGAGGCGGGGGTTCCGCTGGTTACAGGAGGCTCGGGATGCAGCTTCCCCGGCGATTTCAAGGATGTACTCGAGTTGCTGCAGCCCCGACATGGAGACCAACCCGCACTCCTGGCCAAGGGACTGAACCACACCTCCGCGGTCATCCGTGTCCGGGGCTCGGGGGCTACCGCGCTCCTGACCGGAGACCTGGAGCCGGCGGCCTGGGATCACCTTGTTGCCTCTGGAGGCGATCTGCGAGCGGATCTCCTGAAGTTTCCACACCACGGAGGATGGGCCGGGGATCAGGCGAGTGTCGGACGGCTTCTTGACGTGGTATCTCCTGGATATGTCGTGATCACTGTCGGCACGGTCGGACAGCGGTACGGGCATCCGGCGGACTCCGTGTTCGCGGAGATCGCGAAGCGAAGCCCGCCGACTTGGCTGCTTTGCACACAGGTAACGGGCAAGTGCTGCGGAGATGAGAGTTTGCGCGCTCCGGTCGTCCAGATTCACGAGAGCCATGCAGCCACGTTCGGACGCCCCGTCCTGCTTCACCCGTCCGGGTGCCCGTGTGCTGGCACCGTAATAGCCAGACTGGGTGCGAGTGCGGAGATCGTTCAGCCACAACGTGCCTTTCATCGGGACGATGTAATCCTCCCTCATTTCAAGGGGCATCGCTGCAGGCTCTGAACTCAGCGGTTCGCAATAACTGCGGCGGAGCGAAGCCCTTCGATTGGGAAACAAAGGGCCCACGGCTGCGCGCCGTGGGCCTTCATCCTTGAGTACCCTCTGGCCGTGCCGGCCCGGCGGCATAGTGACGCAGTACCGGATGCACCCGGAGATCGGCGAGCTGGTCTCGCGCGTCTTCTACGACGGTGCGCTGCTCCACGGCGTGTCCCCCGCGGACCGGTGGTGGTCCGCCACGACCGTCAGCGAGGTGCGCGCCCGCGACAGCGCGACGCACAGGAGCGAGGCCGCCTCGGGGTTGCCGCGCTGGGCGGCGGCGCTGCTCCGGCCCTCGGTGGAGTAGCTCACAATTTTTCAGAACGCGCCGCACGGTCTCGTCGGAATCGCTTCCGTCGGCCTTGATACTCACGTGGTGGGTTTACGCCGGTCGGGTCATAAACCGGACATGGCGTCTGACGAATCGTCGGCCGGCAGCGTCGCGTCACCCATCAGGATATGGGAAAAGAGACGGTCTAGAGTGAGCAGGGGCCGCTGCGCGCTGGGATCCACCTGCGAGTACAGGGCGAGCGAGAAAGCCCACTGGCCGCGGAGCTGGGCCGGCTGATGCTCTACGCGCCACCGCTCCACGGCCGCCGCCACCGTTTCCGCCAGGTCGCCGGAGAGCTCCTGGTTTGGATACAGCCCGACCGGGAAGAAGGTTGTCAGTCCCGGCTGGTCCCCGGCGGGCGGTACCACCTCGTAGCCGTAGAACATCCCGATCGTCAGCGGCAACCCCGTCGTGGCACCGAACAGCGCGTCGAGCGCGGCGGAGAGCGCGTCGTCCACCTGGCCGCCCGGGACCGTGATCTCCACCGGCTCGGCCCACGCGTTCAGCGGCGTCACCACGTCGACCGCCTCCACGAGCGACGTCTCGTAGGCGAAGTCGTCCATCGTATCGGGGCCGGCCCCGCCGAGCAGCTTCCGGTTGCGGCATACCTGGATGGACGCGCGCGCGTTCTGGAAGCCGGCCACGCTCAGCTCCGGCCACTCCAGCGTGATCCGCGGCCATGGCCCCCCGAGGATCGGCGGGTCGGCCGGGAAGTCGTACACCAGCACCCCGCCGGCGGGGGTGCCGGGGACCAGCCACACCAGGGTGCCGTCCGGCGCCTCGCAGAAGGCGTCGGGCCACGTCCCCGCCGGCCCCGGCGCGCCCTCGGCGATCAGGGTGAGTGCCCGCAGGTCGTCGCCCCGGGCCACCCGCGCGCGGTAGGTGAAGGACCGGGTGGGCGGGGCGATGGAGAGGACCGGCGTCGGCGCGTCCGCCGCCACGGGGGCCGCATCCGCGATGGGGAGGTCCGGCCAGCGACGCTCCCACGCCCGCGCCACCAGGTCCGCCTGGCCGGCGAAGGCCGCGGCGGCGTTTGCCAGGACGGCGGGGTCCGCCCCGGCCGGGGCGGTGAACCCGGCCAGCAGCCCCCAGAGCCGGTCCGCCACGGCCGCGTAGCGGGCCAGTGCCGAAGCCACGTCCTCCGGCGGCTCGACGAACGGCCAGGACCGGGGGTGCGACGTTGAACGTGGCGGTGACGCGCACCTCGTCCTGTCCCGCGTGCTCGTGCGCCCAGCTGGCGCCGTACGTCCACAGCACCGCGCGGTCGAGCGCCGGCGCCGCCTCGGTGGCCGTGGGGCGCGCACTCTGCCCGCGCAGCACGGGAAGGGCCGGGTACGCGCGCAGGGGGATGGGGACGTGCGCCGTTCCCAGCGAGGCGCACACTCCGTCTGGAAGCTCGCTGCCCACCAGCGGCCGCACGAAGGTGAGCCAGCTCGAGTCCTCGTACGCCCCCGCGCCCGGCACGGGAGTGACACCGAACTCCATCTCCTGGAAGCCGTATTCAAGCGCGACCTCCAGCACCTCCGTGCGCGCGGGATCGGCCACGGAGAGCGCGAACGTGACGAACGAGGCGGCCTGGCACACGGAGGTCTTGGCCGTGGTGAGCGACCATGCCGGCGCCAGCACGCCCGAGGGATCGGTCCCGGGCACCACCGCGGGCACGGCTGAGCTGCCGGGGGCGGCCGTGCCGGAGAGCCGCGCGGGCTTCGCTCCCGGCGGCGGGCGATCACCCGTCCAGATGGACTCCACTGCGGCGTCGTACTGCAGCAGCGCGGCCGTGGCGTACGCGTGCGACAGGCCCACCTGCAGCTGCTGCTCCAGCATCTGCGCCGCCACCAGCCATCCCGCCGTGCTCCCCACGTCCACCACCTTGAGGACCGGCGCCAGCCCGCGGGCCATCGGGCCCACCCGCACCCCGGGCGCTTTGTCGGAGCCGGAGAGCCGCGCCTTGGCGCCCAGCAGCGTCCCCAGCGCGGCGCGCGACCGGGGATCCCCATACGCCCCCGTGGCGTATGGCGGGGTCAGGAAGAGGTCCACGTCCGCCAGGAAGCGCCGCGCCCACACCTCCACGTCCGCCGCCTGGAAGGTTGTCGGCGTGGTGGTGGTGGAGAGCGTGCCGTCAGGCTGCACCGCGGGGATCCCCACCGTGCGCGTCACCAGGTCGTTGTACAGGGGCTGGAGGGCAAAGAAGCGCGGCTGCAGCGCGCCGCGGACGGTGACTCCGGGCGCCACCCGCACCTGCGCGATGCCGCCCGGCCCGAAGTTGACGGCCCACAGGTCTGCCGCGCTCCCGGCTACCCGCCCGGTGGCCAGCCGCAGCGCGGGAAACACCGCACGGAACGCGTCGACGAAGTCCGCGAAGGTGAGCGACTGCTCCCCCCGCGGCCCCTCCGGCGCCACCGGCACGGGGACCACGGAGTCCGCGACCTCCACGGCCGAGGCGCCGGGCGGGTCGTCGAACGCGGGGTCCACCAGGGCGTGCGCGCGCCGCAGCCGGAGCGCCACGGTCAGGGGGACAAGGAGCTGGATCAGCTCGGAGGCCGTCTTGGAATTCGGAACGGCGGGCGAGTGGGGGACAAGCCCCCCCCCCGGTCACCCGCCGTAGCGGTGATTGGTGCGCTGGATCAGAGGGCCGGATAGGCCACTGGATCATGGGCTCACAACGCGATCTTCCGACGGAAACTCTGGTCCTTCAAGCCGGTCTGGTGGCGACTGGGTGCGATAGATACTCCAGCCATCGGGGGATGCCAAGTCCAGCTTCCGCATACTCGGATTCGATTTCGGCGAGAAGTCGCCCCGCGATCAGATCCCTACGCGCGGCCGGGAGTTCCGACAAGAGAACGGCAAGTGCCCCGGCGTACGGGCGAGCCATGTCTACCACATGCGCCGTCACCAGCTTTTCCATATACCACAGTGCTAGAGTGCGTCGGACGCGCGGTACGGGTTGCGTACGCCCGAGAACGAACTTGTGCAGCGTGCTCCGGCCAACCCCTACCTCGTCAGCGACCTGCCGGATAGATGTCACATGGGTCTGACTCAATGTAAATTCGCGGAGCACTTCGATGGGTACGTCGCGGTAATCTTGCACCGCCATGTCTCCGGGCTTCAGGGTTCGTCGTGGGATGAGTTCTCCAGCCGGTGCAGGCTGACCCACGCTCCGTCCCAGCAATCGCCCTCATTTGCCGGCCAGTCGGATATGTAAAACTCGTAGCCACCGGCCCGCACTAGCCGTAAAAACGTGGTGGTGACGCGAAGTGTGTCACCCCACCCGATGGTGGCACTCCCCGGGGCAGCGAGTTCCGCAATCACAACACGGTTGATGCTACGCGACGAGTCAGCGGACGCGAGGAACTTGACCCGGTCCAAATACAGCCGCCGTGTGGAGTCAGACACCTCGAAAACCCGAACGATCACTGGTTCGTCCACCAGTGACTCGGCAACCGGTTTCCGTGCGCAAAGCCGAGGATTGCCGTCCAGGCTGGGGAGTATCCAGTCGCATCCTGTCAGCGCAAGCACCCCCATCGCACAACAAGTGCGTACGATGTTCATCATCTTTGGATTTCTCATTCGTGGGTTAGCGCGGTTTCGGCCCAAGGAATTGATGTTTTAGCACACCCATCCACTCAGGCCACGGCTTGCCGGCGGCGGCATAAATCCCTTCGAGATCCAGCACGAGAAAGCCGCCTGCGTGCCGCCGCTGTTCCTCGGGCAGGCCTCCAACAAGGAGCTCCACGGCCCAACGCGGGTCCAGCGGCGGCTCAGGAGCCAGCGTCCGCAACTGGTCGAGTATCCCGTACATCCTGCCGGACCAGTCCGAGCTTTCCAGTGTTTCGGCGGCTCGGTGCACGAGGGCCCGGAATGGCTCGGGCACCGCCGCACCGGGTGCCGACGCGAGGCGTAGGACCGCCAGGTTGCGGACAAAGGTGTCTACCTGATCGGCCACATCATCCACTGACGCGCGCTCCCAGCCCGGCCAGCTCAGCGCCACATCCGCGAGCGTGCCAGCTACCCTTCGAAACGCATCGCGCAACTCGCCGTCGACGTAGCTCAGGAGGTGGGCGTAATCGCTCCTGCCCCTCTCGTGTTCGCGATTGGCCTCTACCCATCGCTGCAGCTCGCGTACAGCCACCCGCCACCCGGTCTCGATGTGATCCATCGCGGCCACGAGCACCGCGTTGGCCTCGTGCGGCTCCAGACCGCCTCGCGCGAGCCGGTGGCGTGCCTCCGGCCACGGCGCAAGGACGTATATCGTGTAATCCGGCTCCGATTCGTCGTACGCAGGCTTAGCGGCTGGTGGCGCAATCACGACGCACCCTTTACGAGCGCGGGGGGCTCTGCAACTCCGTCCGGCCACATCTCCGCCACCTGGGCGGCAACCGCGGGGAACGCATCATGTGGCGCGAGCCGGAGAACAGCTGCTTTCGCGCGGGTGAACGCGTGGAGATCGCCTGCGATGCGCGCTCCATGTGCGAGGTCGAGAGCCGCAGCGAACCGCACCGTGTCCGGGATCCCGGGATCATCCATCATCCCCCATGCGACCAAAGCGGCACCAGTCGCCAGCCCCTGCTGCCGCCGATTGCGGGACACGGCAAACGCTCGCGCCGCCAACGCGGCCGATGCGAGCTGGCCAGACGGGGTCAGAAGCCCCCGCGATGGCACAAGGCGCCGTAGTGCGGACCGTGCGCGATCCGGGTGATCCTCATCCATCCAGAACCGCGCGAGGTCGAGCAGCAGGGCCGGGCCGCCTCCCGCATCGGGCTCGTAGGCGCCCTGGGCGGCCACCGCGAACTGAGCCGCCCCGGCGCTATCACCGCGAGAGCGGGCCAGCCGGAACAGTCCATGTGCCGCCCGCATCCGTGCACTACGCGCCGAATACCGCCTGGCGGCGCGAAAGCCAAGGCGGAAGAACCGCTCCGCAGGTCCCGCCCTTCCACCACCCTCGTAGAGCACGCCTAGCTCCACCAGCGCGGCGGCGTACGCCGGGCGGTTGCTCTCACGCCGCGACACGGCCACCGCCCGCCGCAGCCACGTCCCCGCCCGTGCCACCTGCCCCGCACTCAGCGCGTACATCCCCGTGTGTAGAGCCGCTTCCCCAAACTCGGGGGACACTACGGCGCCCGCCTGGGCGAATGTGATCGCGGTCTCACGCAAGCCGTTCGCGTGCGCCCATGCCGCGATTTCAAGACAGCAGATGCAGAGCAGCAATTCGTCCGCGCGAGCGCCCAGCGTCAGCATCCCCTGAATCGTGTCTACGGAAGCGGCGATGGCCGAAGGAAGGTTGGTCTCAGCCAACCGAGCTACCCGCGTGTCCCCGCTTCCCTCCGCGAACAGATTGCCGCGCCGGTCGTGTGGAGTCTCGCCCCAAAGCGTAACGTCCCGTGCGGTCCGCCAGAGCAGCAGCCCGAGTTCCCCGGAACATTCGGCCAGAACGCCGAGCCCCTCTACCGTCTCGCCGGGGCCGCGCATGATGGCCAGAGGAACACACCAGCGACGCTCGACGGTGCGCCCCCCCGGCGGGAGCGGTTGGGTGCGTGCGCCCATCAAAAGTCAACCGTTCCAGGCGGCAGCATCGGCCGCAGTGGCCCAGCCTCGCGCCCCCCGCGCACCCGCTCTAGATCCCGCAGGTACGTCAGGAGTTCGTGGGCGAGTGCTGAGATCGAGGGAGTGGTAGCCATCGTAGGAGTTCGGATCGTGAACGAGGAGGATGAAGTCCCTTATGCGTGGTCGCCCGGTACATAGAGGCAACCCGAGTAGATGGTCAACCCTTTTAGGCCTAAAGATGATAACTGAGTCAGAACGTGCTATAGCGGCGGGCTACCGGTGGCCGGCTATCCTTGACGCCTTAGGTGCGTACTACTATTGCTGACTCTTTCGGTGCGCTGTAGCTTTCCACTGATACCCGCGCTTCCGTTCCCCACTTCCCTGAGAGACGAGGATTACCCCCATGAACCGGACGCGTCTGACGATCGTTGTCGCGGCATTGATTGCTGCTGGTAGTTGTGGCAAAGAAGGTCAACCGCTCACCGCGCCCGAAATCGGCAGCGCGAGCGTTTCCACGGATGCCTCAACTACCAACACTCCGGCAGAGAATGGAGCAGCGGGGACGACGAGTGGGGATTCGGCAGCAGCGCGTGGGGGTGGCTGGGCTGGCTCCGGCCACTGAGTTCCAACGAAGGGGGTAAATAGCCCGCGTGTGAGGGCCACCCGGCCCCAATTTCGGCCAAGAGTAGGGCGGTGCGCGTCTACTCGGTTGGATAACGTTCGGGTGTGACAGCCCCGCCCTCTCGGGTCGGGGCTCCTTTCTTTTTGAGCTTCCGCAAGACGTCCTGAGTCACGGAATCAATTGGATCGTCCTCCGGCGGAACACGATCCACGTCCCCAGGCTCTCGCCGCTCAATAGCATCGAGAAGCCCCGTGGCGTAGCGGGCTATTCGCGAGTCGGAGCGCTTGGTTGCGAGTGATAGCGCCCTGTGAGCCAGTGCTTGGGAACGCTCCCAATCCTGAAAAGATCTCGCTCCTTCGGCAAGTTGATATAGGGCGTTCGCCGAATCTTCATCGTCCACTGCCACCATTGCGAGCACAGCAGCAGACTGCCGCGTATAGCGGATGTTGTCTCGCACAGCCGCCGCCGAACGGGCAAGCGCAGAACGGACCAGAATACTGACTCGTTGCCCATCCACCCGAGGGAGAACCGTCTCGAACACAAGCAGCGCTGACGAGAAATAGCCCTCCCGCATCAGGAAGAAACCAGCATCGTATGCGAACGCCGGGAATCTTGGATGCTCAGGGTCATAGCATCGCGCCGCCTTCTGCAAGTGTTCGAAGGCATCGGCCGTTCGTCCCGTATCGTACGCCACGCCGATGAGGTTGTGAAATGCGGCTGCGGCTAGTGAGCGCCGCCCGTTGCGCAAAGCGGCGCGCGCAGCTTTCCAGAAATGCACCTCCGCCTTTGCCATATTGCCCAGATCGCTTTCAAGATTACCCATTCCGAGCCGCGCGTTTGCAATATCAATCTGATTATCCGCGAGCCGGCCGAGGCGGAGTGCTCGCCGATACCAGATCGCGGCGCGCTGATGCTCGCCCTGTCGCCTGCACAGACGCGCTGCGGTGAACGAGTGCACGGAACTGTCGAGCATGAGGCGGGCAGCGAGTTCGGCGAATTGAATCGCTGTGATCTTCATTCCCGCAGCCTCTGCCCACCCAGCTACGTGACTACATGCACCAGCTATCGATATCTGGTCCGCGAGTTCAGGGAGTTTATGGACACTCCATAGAATCCGTAGCGCTTCGGACAATTCGGGGTGTTCTACAACGGCGTATGCGAGCGTTTCCGAGTCTGGCGAGCCCGGTTGGAACAGTCCGCGGCGATCCTCTTCCGGCGCTGTGATCCAGAGAAGCACATCAGCCGCGACGCGCCAGAGCACATGACCCAAGGCGCCCCGCTGGTCTTCAAGGACCGCCCAATCCGGGTACGGAGTCACGGGCGGTGGAGGGACAGGCGATATCCGCCTGTGCCCTGGTGGCGCCCCCCGTACCCGATGGTCGTCCACCCCGTTCGCTCTCTGCATAAAGTGGTGTGAAGGACGCGTCAGGACCAGCGGAGGAAGAAGCCGCGCCGGACTGGGAGGCCGGAGGCACTTGCGGCTGATAAACGGAAAGGATAGAGAGCCCCGCCTTTTTGCGCCAGAGAGTGTTACCGTCGGCGGTTTGTACGGCGAAGCAACCCACCGCCGATGGGCCGTGGCGCGCGCAAGGGGAGGCGGACAGGAGGGTAGAACGCGGCGCCCGGGTGGCGGAGTACGTACCCGTTGAGGGACAGAAAGCGCATGCAGGATACGTATGGTGCTAGCACCATACCGTCCCGGCCGCTGGCGCGGCGGGCCGTCCTGCCGCATTCGCGCTACGCGCTCAAGCGGGAGGGCGCGCCCCCGGCCGGGGGCGTCAGGAGCCGTCGATGGACGCACTGGAGAGCAGGAAGAAGCGCCGCCTCGCCGGTCTTCGTTGGCGAAGACGCGGCGGATCTATCGGCTGGGATGGAGTATGAGAAGCGCGCTATCGTGGACGGCCTGGACAGGGTCTTCTGCCGCGCGAGGGGTGGCCGGCGGTAGCCGGCGGGAAGAGGCTTGTAACGCGGGGGCGAGGGAGGTAGTCTAACCATCAGTAGTGCGTCCCGCCGCTTCCCCATCCCGTCGCCCACCCCGGGAGAGCAGTCGCCATGATCATCAACCCACCCCCCGTCACCGTCGATCCGCCGCCGATCACGGTCGACCCGCCTCCGATCACCGTCACCCCGCCACCGATCACCGTCACCCCGCCGGCGATCACCGTCAACCCGCCGAGCATGACCGTGAATCCCCCTCCGGTCACGGTGGCCGGAGTACGGGTTTCCCCGCCGTCGATCACCGTCAAGCCGCCGTCGATCACCGTCACGCCGCCCGCGATCACGGTAAGGCCGCCGCCGGTCACGGTCGATCCTCCGGCGATGAAGGTGGACCCTCCGCCGATCACGGTGAACCCGCCGGCCATCCAGGTCGATCCGCCCCCGCCGCTGCTGGTGGGGTCCGGCAACCTGCCGCCGGAGCTGGCCCCCTTCGACTCGGCGGTGCGTGCCTACATGAAGAAATACCAGATCAGCGCGGGCGTGCTGGCGGTGGCGAAGGACAAGAAGATCGTGCTCTCCCGCGGCTACGGCTGGCTGGGTCCCACGTTCAGCGAGGCGGTGCAGCCGGATACGCCGATGCGGATTGCCAGCGTGGTGAAGCCGATCACCCGCGCAGCCATCCGCAAGCTGGTGAAGGACGGCAAGCTCGCGCTCCAGGATAAAGCGTTCGGCGACTCCCTGCTCGGCAGCAAGCGCCTGAACCGGCCCGGCCACGCGGTGGACCCCCGCCTCACCGACATCACCATCCAGCACCTGATCGACCACAAGGGCGGGTGGGACCGCTACCAGGCGCCCCTGTTCGACCCCATGATGCAGACCACGCTCATCTCGATGGCCACCGGGCGCCAGCCGGCCGGAGCGAACGACGTGATCCGCTTCATGATCGGCCAGCCGCTCCAGCGCGACCCGGGCACAAAGGAGATCTACTCGAACTTCGGGTACTGCGTGCTGGGGCGGATCATCGAGAAGGTCTCCGGGAAGAAGTACATCGATTACCTGCGCGACGATCTCCTCGGGGCGCTGGACATCACCAGCGTGGAGGTGTCACGCAGCCTCCCCACCGACCGAAACCGGCGCGAGCCGGTGTACGTGAGCCGGGAGCCCCCGGTGCCTAACGTGATGATGCCGGCGACGCCGCCGGTGCCCGCCTGTGACGGCGGACTTCACCTCGAGGCCATGGACTCGCACGGCGGGTTGATCGTGTCTGCCCCTGACCTGGTCCGCTTCGCGGCGAAGTTCAATAACGACGGCACGCCGTACGACGACGAGCCCGCCGGCACCGCCCACGAAGGCTCGCTCCCGGGCACCACGGCGCGGCTGCAGTGGCGCATGGACAACGTGCTGATCGCGGCAATCTTCAACCTGCGGCACCCGCCGGAAGGCAGGAAGTTCGACCCGGACAAGTTCAACCCGGAGGCGCTCAGCCCGAACGCCGCGGAGATCGGCGCCGCGCTCAACAAGGCCGCCGACTCGATAACCCGGTGGCCGTGACCGGAAGCGCTCCTGAAGCATCCAGCTGTTCGCCACCCGCGGATTCGGCCTCTGGTCTATCAGCGAGCGCACGGGTCGGCGATGTGCGGGTTCGGGGGATTCCATGACCCGCCGGGAACTGGAGCTGATCCTCGGAGCGCGGATTCCGCGACCTGCGGGGCGTAGCTCGCTCGGCGCTCTACTCCCCCGATCGTCGCGAACGCCGGGGGACCAGCACCAACCAGGCGGCATCAGGCCCCACCGTCGTTCAGTACGACGCCGTCCGCGCCACGGCCGACCTGTCCTGGGAACTCGACTTCTGGGGGGGCGCGCGCTCCGCAAACGTGGGGGCCGTGAACTTCGATCTGCTGGGCACGAGGAGCAGGCGCGCTGCGACGTAGTGAACCGAGTCGGCGGGGGAGGTAGCCGGCACTTCCGGAACGGGCGGCACAGTCACGGAGTGACCAGCTTCTGGACCTTCGAGAGAAGCCGGTTGATGAGGAGACGGGCACGTGAAGGGGGCGGCATCTGGTATCTGTCCGTAACCCAGTCAATGAGGTCCCCGATCCGTTTCATCATTGCGGCATCTTCGCTGGGAACCACCACCCCAAAACGATCTTCTATGACAGCGAGCAACAGATCGAAGTCGAGCTCGTCGACCTCTTCATTCTCGCCTATCCTGGTCCCCCGGCGGAGATTTTCTATGTGGGAAAGCTCTCGGCCGATCGTGGTGAAGAGAATCTGTCGGAGCCGTTCGGCGTCCTGCATTGGCGCGTTCCCGGAGAAGAGCGGATGTGAGAACGACAGTACGCAAGGTACCAATAACGCATGGAGCAAGGGCGGGAAGACAATATAGCGAACCCAAACGCGGCGAAAGCGCGTGCGAGCGGCGACGCCGCTGGTGGCGGCGTCCGGCGCGGGCGCGGCCAGCCGCCGCTCGCTGAGCACGGGCGTGTTCTTCGGGATGCTGCGCGCGACGGTCATCGGGGTGTTCTTCATCCCGCTCTTCTTCACGGTGATCCGCGGGCTCGTCGAGGGCCGCCGGCCAGCCCGGCCCGCAGCCCTGCCGTCGCTCGTGCCGGTCCACGGGGACTGAACGATGCGACCATCAATCCACGGGGCGCTGCTCGCCGAGGCGCTCCTCACCCTCGGCGCGCGCGCCGTGGGCCCTCCACCCGCGTGGAGATGCCGGTGCCCTCGGTGGCCGCGCGCACGGCGGATGCGATGACGCCGGCGGCGCGGCGCACCCTCGACTCGCTGGCCGGCCCTGGCCCGCGCGGGTGACGCATCCGGCGCCTCCCTGGTGCGGCGCTCGCTGGGCGTGCCCGGTGGACGCGCCCCGCAAGCCGGAATGGCTGGACGTGCTGCAGGACCGCGGCCATGCGCGCGGGCGCGGGGAAGCGGGCTGCCGCCGCGTACGCGCTCCCCGGGTGCACGCGCGGGCCTCCCGCCTCCACCTCCCAGCGGACGAGCACCGTCGGGCCGCGTGTCCCCATGTGGTAGGAGAGGGGGAGCACCTGCTCGGAGCCGCCCGCCGCAGCGCACCCGGCCAGGACGGCCAGGGCTCCGAGGGTCCAGACGACACGACGCATTCGGGTGACTCGGGGCTGGGCCAGCACTCCGTGCAGTACCACCCTACGCAGGTCGGGATCGGAATCCTGCCGAGCGACGGCCGCACCGAGCTCTGGCTCGACCCGCGGGTCCTGTACATCCTGCACGACCAGACCGTGGAGCTGCTGGTCGAGGAGACGCCGACCCGGAGTCCGCGCCGTCGCCGCTGTGGACCAGCCGGTGGAGGACGGAGTGATCCTGAACGCCGACGGCGAGACCCTGCAGTTCCGCGGCGAGCGCTTCGAGCGGTGCGGCTCCGGGCACTGAAGAGTCCCACGCGTGCTGGGGGTGCGGATGGCGCTACGCGCCTGAGCGCCCGCCTTGCACGACGATCCCGAGCTTCCGTACCGGCTGGGTGACGGCGAGCGCGATCTCTTCCGGGTCCTCCGTGAGGTAGCAGTTGCGCAGGCTGCGCGGGTCCTTCCGCCCCTGCGCGTCCATGCGTGCCTTCTCCGGGTGGTGCCTGCGGTCGTTCTCCCATCCCCGGCGAACCGCGTGTGCGTTCACGTACGGGATCCAGAGCACGCCCGCCGCCTGCGCCCGCTGGCGGTTCAGCTCCGTCACCACGTCGCGCAGCAGCCGGATCATGAACGAGCGGTTGCCGATCTGCTCCCGCACCGCGTCCCGGAGCTTTGCGGCGGTGGCGCGGTCCACCTGCGGGGTGAGGAGCTTCACGGCGTCGCGGAACGCCTCCTCCCGGCGGGCGCTGAAATAGCCCAGCAGCACCACGCCGGCGGCGCGGGCGTGCTCCATGTTGGCGGTGTCGACCAGCCGCTTCAGCACCTTGGCCACGTAGTGCCGGTTCCAGGGTGCATCCGAGCGGGCGCCCCGGAAGGCGTGCGTGTCTCCTGCCACACCGGTCTTGCGGATCAGCATCTCCACCGAGGCACGGGTGCGCTCGCTGTCGATCGGCACCCAGCGGCCGTCCATCTCCTTGTCCGTCTCCCACCGCTTGTGCAGCCGTCCGTACGGCCAACGCACGGGATCGCGCTTCGGGTCGTAGTCGCACGGCCGGAACTCGCAGATGGCCGTGTTGCGCCAGCCGGTGCCGAAGGCCAGGTCGAGCCAGAAGCCGAGCAGCCCCTGCTGGTCGATGCGGTCGGCGTACGGGCGAACGGCCTCGTACCAGTCCCAGGACGCCCATATGCGGAGCGGGCGCGCGTTGCGCAGCACGCCGTAGCCGGCGATCGGGTTCTCCGGGATCCAGCGCCGCTTCTTGTGCGCGGCGTGGTTGAGGCAGGTGTTGAGGAAGGTGATGTCGGCTCCGATGGTGGTGTCGGTGACATCCCCGCGCAACTCGCGATTGGGGACGCGCACGCGCCCGGCGCGGCGATCCGCGACGAAGAGGTCGATCAGGTCGTGGGTGAGGCGGCGGACGTCGCGGAAGGCCTTCGGGTCGACACCGCGGATGTACGCCTTCCACAGTTCGGCGCGCCGGCGCGCCTCGGCCAGCTCGTCCGTCTTCTTCCCCAGGCGCGTCTTCTGCTCGACACGCGGGACGATCACCGCGGCCTCGTACTTCTCGAAGAGGGCCGTGAGCGTGAGCGTGCCGGTGTGCTGCGCCTCCACCGCCCCCTCCAGCTCCCGCTGGATCTGCTTCGCCTTTCGCTTGGCGGCGTCCCAGTCGGAGTGCCCCAGCGACTCCTTGCGGAGATTGCCGCGACGGGTGACCACCGCCCCGTTCTTCGTCCGCCTCTCGCCGGCGGGCGCCTTCGGGTCGTACCAGACGAGGTAGAGGGACCGCCGTCCGGCGAACTTCTTCACCGAGACGGTGGTCCCGTACTCCCCCGTGCTCCAGCTCTTCTCGACCTTTCCGCTCATCGTACGGTTCCGAACTCCTCCCGGTCAGTGCGTATCGCGGCCGGGGAGCGGCGCCTCCTCGCGCGCGAAACGCTCGTTGTCCGTGCCGAGGACGAGGATCCGGAAGAGGCTGGGGTCGGCGTCGTCGGGCGAGACGGTCGCCGCGCCCGAGAACAGCACGTGGGTGGTGGCCCACCAGCTGGAGCCCTCGAACGGCCGTTCCCACGTGTACGTGACGAGCCCCGAGTGGTACTTCCTGGAGCGGGAGAGGCTCTGCTCGGCGTCGTGCAGGTCGCGCAGGATCATCAGTGCCGCCTCCTCCCCGCTCACGTACTCGTCCCGCGTCCCGTCCTCCTCGACCGCGATCGGGTGCTCGTCCATGTAGCGGGCGAGCCGCTCCCACGCCTCCCGGTGTGGGGACCAGACGTCGATCATGTCCGGTCCGCCCGTCCCGCCGTTGCGCGCGATGCCGACCTCCGTCTCGCCCCGGTAGATCCGGGCGCTGAACATCTCCGTCTCGTCTCCCTCCGCCTTGCGGTACTCGCGGAGGTGGAAGCCCATGAGTCTGGTGCTGTGCCGGGTGATGCTGGCCATGCCCGATGTCCGTGTGAAGGGTGGAGAAGATCGGCGGCCGGTCCCCGAGGGTCCCGGTCGCCCGAGCGGGGTCGGCTCCGGCGCCCGGTCAGGACCGCCCGCGGCCGATGCGGTGCACGCAGAGCGGCTTCCCGTGCACGAGGTGCCGCTGACTGTGCCTGGGGTACAGGTCCGGGGAGCGGTCGGTGAGGACCGCGAGCGCGGACACG
The DNA here is from genome assembly GCA_036379135.1 of Longimicrobium sp. Lineage (GTDB taxonomy): Bacteria > Gemmatimonadota > Gemmatimonadetes > Longimicrobiales > Longimicrobiaceae > Longimicrobium. The sequence goes on along the minus strand of DASUVG010000136.1, from coordinate 158,677 downwards.
CCGACCGGGCAGGCACAGCGGCGCAGCCGGTCCAGGGACGGCGCCGAGTCGCCGACGTCCAGCAGGACGGCGACTCCGGGGGCGACGAGGAGGTCGATGTGCTCGTCCGGCTGGTCGAATCCGCTGAGGGGGAGGGCCCGGACATACGTGATCCCCGCCTCGTCCAGGAACGCGGCAACCGCGTCGATCACCTGGGACGGATCGAGGTGGTCGATCCCGCGTGCGCCGATCAGCGCCCATAGCCGGGCGATGACGTGGTTCGCGGTCATCTGATCTTCTGCGGTGTGGTGGTTGGGTGAGGTGGCATTCACACGCCTCCTTGCGTGATCACGCGGCGAGAGCATGCTGCGCTGCCGCCGGTGACGGCGCGTGCACGAACTCCACGCCGTCGGGGTGGCGGACCAGCGTCCCGAGCAGGACGCCGGTGGTGCCGAGGAGCACGCTCACCCTGGCGTCGCTTCCCGTCTCGGCGCGGCCGAAGGTGAGGGCGGACACGGGATGCCGCACCGCCAGGGCGACGCGGGACTTCAGCGCATTGGTGAGGCGGATGGCCGGCGGGCGCAGCGCGCGCTGCAGCCCCAGCGCGTATTCACGCATCCCGGCGACCAGGGCCGCCACGGCGAGGAGCGTCTCGGCATCGCCTTCCGCCAGGCGCGCGCGCAGCACATGCTTGCAGGGGCCCTCGCGCGGTCCCCCGCGCCAGGCCAGGTCCGGGCAGTCGCAGGGGCACGCCGCGTCAGGGGAGAGGTCGACGAAGTGCGTCTCCTCCCCGCCGGTGACTTCAAATCGTCGCGGCCCGGCCGGGAACGCCTGCAGCGCCAGGGCCCGCTCCAGGCGGCCGAGGTCAACCCCGAATGCCCGGCTTCCGGCGAAGAAGGCGGCCGTGCTACGGGTTGCGCGGGCCGGGGCGGCGTTCGGAGGCGGTTGGTCGTCGAGGCTGGGCCGGAGGAAAGGGAGCCGGCCGTCGGCGCCTCCTCGTCCGGCCGGGTTCACCGCTGGCTCCCCCGGCGTGAGGCGGAGCGCGCTCCACGCCTCCGCGACCGGGGTGGCTCCTCGGGTCTGAGGATGATCCCGCTCTCGCGGAAGGACTCGCAGCGGCGTTCTCCGATGATCACGTGGTCCCACAGCTCCAGCCCGAGCATGGCGGCGGCGTCGCCGAGCTGCCACGTGAGCATCTTGTCGTCCAGCGACGGCGTCGGCTCGCGGCTGGGATGGTTGTGGACGACGACGATCGGGCTCCCGCCCTCCTGGATCGCCGGGCGCAGGACATCGGCGGGCTGGACCAGCACCCGCGACGCGCTCCCGCGGCCGATCATCACCTCGCGGAGGAGCTCGTGCTGGGCGTTCATGACCACTACCCAGAACTCTTCCTGCGGCAGGTCGCGCATGCGGGGTGAATACGCGCTGGGGCTGCAGCGCGCGCTGCGCCCGCCGGCCATCCGCCTCACCAATGCGCTGAAGTCCCGCACACGTCCCTCGCGGTGCGGAGGCGGCAGCGATCACCGATCGGCTCCATCGCGAAGCGCCTGCCGAGCTCCAGCGCGGCGACAATGCGGGCCGCCGCCGCGGGAGTGATGCATCCCACCCTGGCCATCTCGGAGGGCGTTGCGCGTCCCAGGCGGCGCAGCGGCCCGCGGCCGTCCTCGGCGGGAAATCCGCGGAGGAGCCGCGCGGCGCCTTCACGCGCCCGGGCGGGGCCGAGCCCCGGCTCCAGGAGTACCTCCAGCAGTTCCTGGTCGGCCAGCCGCCGTGTCTTCCGTGCGAGGAGGCGCGCCCGCCCGGCTCGGAACGATGGCCCCTCGCGCGGCGCGCGCGCCGGGGAGCCGGGATCCGCGTCCGGGACCCCGGCATCCAGCGACGAGGAGGGGAGCACCATCCGGCGCTCAAGCCGCCTTGAGGCGGGCCGCGAGGAGATCGAAGGCGGCGCCTCCCGCGGCGCGGTCGGCGCGATACGCGGCCGCGAGCTCCACCACGTGCTCGTCCGCGGCGGCGGCGACCGCGTTCAGGATGCTCGGGGTCGAGCGCGCCAGCGCGCGGACGCGGGTGCTGCGCCCGGCGAGGAGGACGCACGAGTAGATGCCGTCCGGAGCGATCTCCGCCGGTCGGATGGCCAGGAAGACGCCGCGCGTGGACGCGGTCATGCCCTTGGAGTAGTAGACCTCGACCTCGATGATGTCGCCCTCTTCGCGGTCGCGGTAACGCAGGACGTCGCGGTCACGTGGATCGGGCTTGAGGTTCTTGATCGGCATGGCTGACGAGATTGTGGTGTGAGTCGTGGAGCCGGGTAGCCTGGCTGGCTGAACGCAGGCGCTGCTCACCCCTCGGCCGTGCCCCCGGATGCTTCGGGGAGCACGAGAGAGAAGGTATCGGGGTCCGCCGGGGCCTCAGCCATCCCGTCCGTGGACGCGAGATCGGCGAGGTATCGCTCGTAGGGATCGGGCATCGTCCTCGTCTGTGGAAGCGTGGCGGGGGCAGCGCGCGGATCAGCGCGCGAGGTACTCGTCCCAGCGCTGGGACTCGGCCGGCGAGAGCGCGAAGCCGAGCTCCTGGACGCGACGGCGCATCCGCCGCATCTCCTTCCGGCTGGTGTAGTCGAAGTGCTCCAGGCGAAGCGGCGCGATGTCGAGGGTGAACCAGGAGTGGAGGTGCGTATCGAACGAGAGGAGCGTCCTCGATGCGGCGATGAAGCGGAGTGTCTTCTCCGGCTCGCCTGGAGGAAGGTCTACCGTGCTTCCGGCGGTGGGCAGGTACAGCCTGCCCACATGGCCCGCCCGGTAGAGCTCTAAGAACCGGTGCGTGTCCGAATCCACCCGGCAGGTGAAGCCGGCCTCGCTCTCCTCGATGTCGTCGATCACGCGGTAGAGCGGCACCTCGTCGAGGGGATAGCCTTCCTGGCCGTCCAAGATCACCCGCTCGGCGAGGTCGACCACCAGCAGGCCGTACTCCTCCGGGGCGAGCAGCCCCGGAGGCGCGAACCAGTTCGTGTTCCGGTAGCGGAACGGGCCGTCCGGACCGTTCTCCTCGAAGTCCGCCCGCATCCGCGTCCACGAGCCCAGCACGTGCGCGATGGCTTCGGGGTCGCCCTCGGGGATCCCGGCGCGCATGATCGACGGCGCGACGGTGTTCCAGCCGAGCAGCCGGTGCTCCGTGCGGTCCGGCTCACGGAGCGTGATGGCGAGGGTTCCGCTCACGGTTCGACGCTGGCGTCGTCGACGGCGGGGGCGTCAGTCGATCCCCTCCAACTCCAGCACGTCCGCATCGCCAGAAGGGGAGCCGAGCCAGACGAACACGTTGGAGATCGCCGGCTCCCCCGGCAGCGGTCCGTTGATCCCGGCCACGGGCTCGTCGGACTCCAGCATGGCGCCCAGGCTGCGCCGCGCGACCCGCCGCGCCGCCTTGGGACCGCCGGCGCCGATGATCTGGAAGACCACGTGCGCGGGGTAGGTGAACGTGAACACCTGCATCCCGTCGGCGGGCGCCGTCGCGGCCTGGTTGCCGGCGAAGGCGAGGTAGGCGCGCGCGAGCTGCGCCCCCGGGCTGCCGTCGGGGAGCGCCGCGAGGTGCCGCGCCGCGTCGCCAGCCAGCGTCTGGGCGGCCCGCTCCAGGGCCTCGGGCTCGTCGCGGGCGAGGGTGAGGAGGAGGTCCGCGCAGGCGCTCTGGAGCCGGTCCTCCGGCATGGTGGTCTCGGGGTGCTGGATCATGGGCGTGGTCGGTCCTGTGGTTGGTGTACGAACGAAAGAGGCGTCCCCGCGCCTGCGGCGGGGACGCCCGTGGGAACTCTTCTGGAGCCCGCTTCAGGGCTCGCGCACCACCTCCTCCGGCCGCTTGTCCTGCCGGAAGCCGAGGGAGACGGGGAAGCGGATCCTGCCGTCGTCGGTCCAGTCCTGGAAGCGGACCTCGATCACCGCCTCGGGCTCGACCCAGTCAGTGCACCGGCGCGTCGAGCTCCGGCAGGGTGCGGAACGGGCACGTGGCGCGCTCAATCGGCCGCAGCCGCTGCTCGGCCCGCGCCAGCTCCCGCTGCGTGAAGCCGCTCCCCGCGCACCCCCGCGTAGACGAGGCTCCTGCCCGTGTGGTAGCGTCACCGTATCCAGCGAAACCGTGAGGGTCTACCGGCTCCGCTTCGCGATGGAATGAACCTCCGCCGGCGGTTGTCCAGGAGAAGGTCGCCGTGCCGTTCCAGGTGCTGCGTGAGCCCATGTGCGAGTCGCGAGGAGGGTGTCAAAGGCGCGGCGGCGCCGCCCGATGGGGACGGCGCCGCCGGGGCGGCGTTCAGAGGAAGCACCCAGGCCTCCGCCCGTGGTGTCTGCAGGGGCGGGGCGCTGATCCGGCAATCCCCTTCTTTCCTGAGGGGCGCGGCCCGCCGGCCGCGGCGAGCCGGGTGACGGGCCATCGGGGCGTCAGGCCGCGATGCGGCCGGGGCGGTCGTGGGTCTCCCGGTACTCCTCGTACTCCTCGTAGCGGTCGGCGAGGTGCCGGAGGAGCGCGCGGTGGTCCTCGTCAGAGAGGTACACGCCCGCGTAGAGCGGCCGCCGGTTCAGCTGCTCGGCGGCCTCCTCGTAGAACGCCCGCGCCGCGCCGGCCAGCGGCCAGCTCGCGCCCTCGCTAAACGGGGCGCGGCCGAAGTCGCCGCGGCGGATCCGCTCGTAGACGCGCAGCTCCTGTTCGTAGAGCTCGGACGTGTTGTCGGCCCAGAGCGCCGCCTGCCACGCGTTCCAGGACACCCAGCCCTGGAAGGGCCGGCGCTTCCACCCGACCGAGCGCTTCTCCAGGGTGATCAGCGCGGTGGCGACGCCAGTGCCGCTGGCCTCGAACGAGCCGTCCGGGAGCTCCTCCATCCTGCCCCGGTCGGCGAGCCAGCGGTGGAAATCCCGGTTCTGCCGCCGCGCGTGGAGCACTCCCGCGGGAGCGACGGAGACGAGCACACCGCCCTCGGCGAGGAGCTCCCAGGCGTGGCGGATGTGTGCCTGGTACGCCCGCGGCGCGCCCGGCAGCCGGAACGGCGGGTTGGCCAGGATGCGGTCGTAGACCGGGCCGGGGTCGAACCGGAGGAAGTCCGCCGCGATCGGGCGGTATCCCTTGGCGATGAGCAGCCGGCGGTTCAGCTCCAGGATCTCCACCACGTCGAGCGCGGACCCGGGGTAGAGCGCGCGGACGCGGTCCGCGATGGCGCCCTGGCCGGCGTGCGGCTCGAGGAAGCGGTACCCGCACGCGCCGGCGCCCGGCAGGTCCGCCGCCTCCATCACCAGGTCGACGACGGGCGGGGGGCTCGGGAAGAAGGAGGTGGGATTCCGGGGCGGCATGCGCCCCGTCTCCGCAAGGGCCCGGACCAGGTCCACGCTCTCCGCCGGGAAGGCGTGGTAGCCCGACGGGACGCCGTCGTCGCGCCGGCGGCCCGCCCGCACCCACCGCCCCCCGATGCGCGCAAACGCGTCCGCGATCTCCTCGTAGACCTCGCGCGGGAGCGTGCGCTCCAGCACCACGCGGGTACCCTCGATCACGGCGTCGCGGACCGCGGCGGCCGCCGCCGTGGTCAGAGGGCCGCCGTCGGGCGCTTCGCCTCCCGTGGAGGCCGCCTCGGCGGCGAGTGCCGCCGCACGCACCGCCTCGTCCACCGATGGTGCGGGGCTTCCGGCGGGCGCTTTGCCCGCCTCCACCGTCCCGTCGCGCTCCGGCGACCATGCCGGCGCCGGCGGAGCGTCCGCGAACAGGTCGAGCACGCCCGGGCCAAACCGCGCCTGTGCGCGCCGGCTCACCGGGGGCGGAGCTGGAGCGCCCGGCGGAATCGGCCGCGCATCCCGGCGAGCCACTCGACCACGTCCGCGCCGCTCACCGGGTCGTCCCGGTCGAGTTGCGGCCAGGCCGCCATGCATTCGCGCGCGAGGTCTCAGACCGTCTCAACGGCGGGGTCGAGCTCGGGGGGCGGTTCGGCGGCGGCGGCCACGGCCGCCTCGCGCGCGGCCTCGGGGTCCGCGCCGGCCTGCACGGCGGCGACGTAGCGGTCCACCGCGTCGGCGGCCACGCAGCCGCGCAGGAGGGCCCGGTTCTCCCGAGCCGCCTGTGCATGGACGGAGTCGGCTCCGCGCCGGGCGCCGATCGCCTCCTGGACGAGCACCCACGCCTCGCCCAGCGCCCGCCGCGCCTGCGGCGTGAGGCCGTCGTTAATGTTCAGCACCGCGAACGCGACGTCCGCCTCGTCGCAGGCGGTGAGGGCGAGGCCGAGCAGCTCCAGCGGAACCGCCACCGTGGGCGGCTCCTGCCCCTCCGGGGAGAAGCCGGTGGAGAGCGCCGTGAGGCAGAGCTGGGCGAACAGGGGCCGGAGGGTGTCGAGGGCGGAGTTCCCCGAACTGGGGAACTCCGCGACGAGCACCTCCGACTCCGACGTCCGAGCGAGGATGCGCGGACCGCGCACCAGCCGGAACACGGGTACCGTGGATGATGTCATGGGACGCCTGATGCGAGAGGAGATGGTGCCCGGGGCGGGAATCAGTCGGCCTCGAGGGCTCCGCTGGCGCAGAGGGCCACCACGCGGCGGCAGGTCTCGACGTCGAACATCCCGATGTGACAGCTCTGCGGCGGGATTCCCAGCAGCTCGGCGAGGCGCCTGTACCGGCTCGCCCGCGCGCGGCCCAGCGCGTAGCCGGGATCGGCGAGCTGGCGGCGGGCATGCAGGTCGCGCCAGGTGCGGTCGAACGCATTGTGGGCCTCGATCTTCGCCCGGCGGAGCGCCGCGTCCGCCAGACGGCCGAGCGGCTGCGCGGTGCCGCGGTGGCACCCGACCCACGCCTTGCAGGGGAGGCAGGCGTAGACCGGGCCGAAGTCGCGGCCGTGGTACAGGCTCTCGGAGTTGGGCAGGAACTCGGCGGGTGCGCCGCAGTACGGGCAGGTCGGCGCGGAGGGGCGGCGCCGCACGGGCGGGTGACGGGGTTTTCGAGCCATGATGGAGCGGGCGTGCGGCGAGGGAAGCGCGCGTCAGAAGCAGCCCTCGTCCCGCTCGGCGCAGCGGTCGCACTGGTAGCCGGCGTCCACGTCGCGCTGCGTCAGCCGGTTCGGCTCCTTGCACGTGGAGCACGGAAAGCACCGGGGGTTCCGGCGGGAGGATGCGTGGAGGGCGCTCGTGCCGCCCGGATCGCGGAAGCGTCTGCGCTTGTAGGACATCGTCGGTTCCTGGTGAACGGTGACAGGAGAGGCTGGGCCACGGCCGCGCTGCGCGACGGCCGCGGCTCGAGCCTTCGTGCTGCACCTTCCCCTTCTCGTGGTGCTGTCCCGGCCCGCGGGCCGGGACCGAGGGTGGGGCGGCGGGAGGAGATGATGACCGACGGGAGTGGAGTCCGAGGGAGCGGTTACGAGGCGATCACTTCCAGGACGTACCCTGCCGTCGCGAGCGCCGCGCGGGTCCGCTCCAGCGCGGCGGCTCCGCCGAAGATCCCGACGCTCTCGTGCGTGATGAACGCCAGCACCGCCTTGTCGGCGGCCGTGTATCCCGTCCACCCGGAGTCGCCGGGGCACGCCACCACCCGCACGGCGTCCGCCGCGCGCACGTAGCGACGCTCCGGGTCCCCGACCGGGACGAGGTTCTTCGGGTCCACGCCGGCGCGCCATTCGGCGTTGCCGCCCGCGTGCGGATGGTGTGGGTAAAGTCGGGGCTGAGCCCCGAGGCCCGTCAGTGATGTTGATGGAGCTCCGACAGTGAGTGAAGAGCGGCTCCGAGACCATCTGGGGACCAGCAGCAGAAGCGCTCGGGAAGGACTTCGAGGTGCCGAACCCGCGCTTCGGCGGCGACGTCATCGCTCATCCTGGCGACTACGTCGGGCTGGTCCGGGAGGAGGACGCACCGCCTTTCCCGGGGGAGCTGTGCGACTGTCGGTACGAGGAGGCGGAGGCGCTCTGCAGCGCGAACAAGGAGAATGCGAAGCAATCGACGCGAGCGCCGGGGGGGGCGGCGCAGCCCGGCGAACTCTCCTTCCGCCACCCGTGGGGGGCATCGGCCGGGTCTTCGTGGGCCACCTCACCGGCGAATTGCGCGGCACCGTCGTGCATCCGCAGGAACACCGCCGTTCCCGCGCCCAGCAGCGGGCGAGCCTGCCCGGGGCCAAGCCGGCGCACTGCGGGCGTGCCGCGGGCCACGAAGAGGTTCTTAAGCTGCCAGACAGGGGCGAAGCGGGTGGACGGGTCCTGCAGTCGCTCGGCGAGCCACGCGGCGTCGCGGCGCAGCGGCGCGGTTGTAGCCCGCGCCGGCCGTATGCCTGGAGTTGACGATCCGTCCCGTAAAGGAGTGATAGGCGGCCCGAGCAACGAGTATTAGCTTGACTGCAAGTTATTCATTCAGCCGGTTTCTAACATCATTCGAACAGGAGACGCGATGAGGACTTCCATACCTGCTGCCTTCGCCGCCATGATCACCCATCTCATAGCTCCTGTGGCCTTGGCCCAGCAGGTGCCCACTGCCGAGCAGGCCGCGATCATCCGTCATGCCAACTGTACGATGACGAGGGTCGTAGACGCGCCCATCTATCATGCGGGTGGCCGTTTCATCAACGGCAAACTCAACATGTGCTCACTCGAACGGCCTTGGCTGGACGTGTCGGTTGGGCCTGACGCACCCGGACCCGGCGAAGAGTTCATTTTTGTCTACGGGCGCTTCGCCTTAGCACGCAGTTCCGGACAGCACGCGGACTATATTTTTCAGCGCGGCAGGCCGAACACGGCGTACATGGTGAGAGGCGGCGCCGATGAGCTCTGGACTTCCGGCACCCTGCCCGGGGGAACCTATACCTGGAAAGCTGCGCGACAGGTCCTCCCCTTCATGCCGACGGAAGTGTACGACGTGGGCGACACGGGAGACGGTCGTCACAGGTATCTTTACGGCGGCCTGCGCTTTGTGCCTGGTCATGAACGGGATGCCTATCCGCTCAATGCTAATTCCATCGTCTTTGCGATCGACGGCATCAGCTTCAATGCGCCGCACGCTTTCTCCTCGTCCCTGGAATACCCCGCGCCCGGGCAGCGTTATGTAGAAGTCCTCTATTTTCAGCGCGGGAACGTGGATGGGCATTTCTGGCGCGCCTATATCCCTCTCATCCCGGTAGGTAACGTAGCCGCCGACTGGAACCGGATGGTCGATTCGAACCCGATCTTCCAACCAGGCTACGCAGGTTTTATTCGCGGCGCGATTGTGGCGACGCTTCTCGGAAAAGCCATCTACGATCTGGCCAACTCGCCAATCGGGCAAGCGTTGAGGGAGCAGTACGAGGAGTGCCGCAGACTCAACGGTCGGTTCGCAAACTGCTGACCGGCCTCTGACCTTCTCCGCCCAGCGCCGCCATCTGCTCCCGGAGGACACCCTTCGGCCGGCGGACCACCACGAGCTCGACGCCCGCCTGCGCGGCGATCCGGCGCACGTGCTCCGCGGTCTGCTTCCACTCCGCGCGGCCCAGGTCGCTGTGGAGGGCGAGGACCGGCCCCGGCCAGGCGCGCTCGCGGTGCCATGCGGCGAGCGTGTTCAGCAGCGCCTGGGAGTCCTTTCCGCCGCTGATGCTGATCACGAGCGCCGCGCCGACCTGCAGCGCGGACTCCACCTCAGAGGGGACCGCGAGAGGGCGCACGGGACGCGGCCGGCGCTAGTTCCCGCTCGTGCCCGTGCCGGAGTTCCCCGGCACGCCCTTGAGCCGCTTTCCGGGCTCAGGCTGCGGGGGCGTGATCAGGATCCCGCCCGGCACCAGCTCCACGTCGGGGAGAAGCGTCACGAAGCCGCACCCCTCGAAGGCCTCGCCGCGTAACTGCAGGGTCTCGCCGTCAGCGTTCACGATCACCCCGTCCTCCACCGGCTGCTCCAGCAGCGGCGACGGCGCGGACTCGGGGTCTGCGGTCTCCTCGACCAACAGTTCCACGGTCTGGTCGTGCAGGACGTAGAGGACCCGCGGGTCGAGCCAGAGATCCGCGCGGCCGTCGCTCGGCGCGGTGCCGATCCCGACCTGCGTGGGATGGTAGCGGATGTCGTGGTGGCTGTGGTCCGCCAGCAGCAGGTGGCCGACGGCGAGCTCGATCACGCTCCCGACGTCCGGCGGGGTGCCGGGGAAGACCTTGAGGAACTGGTCGCCCGCGTGGCCGCTGGGACGGGACTCCAGGATGCGGAGCGCGATCCGGACGTTCCGCCCCTCCAGCGCGCGCAGCGCCTCCACGTCGAGGTGGACGTCGCGCTGGACGTGCTCCTGGAAGTCGCTGGGCGCGAGGACGAAGGTGCCGTAGCGGCCGGACCGGCGCTCGCTGGAGCACCAGGTGAAGATGCCAGAGCCGATGGTTCGCATGACGGGGAGAGGTCGAGAGGGTCACCGCTGAGCCGGTGCGTCAGCCGCCCGGGGGATTCCCCCTCCCCTTCTCCCGCCTGGGCGGGCGCCGCCGCGCCCGGGCCGCCGCCCCGCGACGGCAACGCTACGCACGGACGCGGGGGATGAAGTGGCGGAGCCGGTCGCGGAGGTCCGGCGCGGAGCCGCGCTGCACGAGCCAGGGATCGCCCCGCCGGCCGGTCCGGAGGAACACCGTGGGCGTGTCGTCGCCTTCGGCGAAGGTGAACCCGGCGGCGAAGATGGCCCGGGGCGGGAGGACGTTCAGGAAGTAGTCGGCGATCGAGTCGGAGACGAGGACCGGGTCCCCGCTGTCCATTGCGTCGATCACCGCCTTCCACTCGGCGGCGGTGTGGCCGCCGTACTCGATGGTGCGCAGGTCGACGATCTCGGTTTCCGTGGTCGGGCTCATCGGGTCTCCAGGCTGTTGGCGTACTCCACGGCCGAGCCGTGCCAGTCCCGCGGGTCGAGGAAGCCGTCCTCGACGAGCGCGTGGACGTCGACGTCCCGGGCCTCCAGCACCACGCGGCCGGTGCTCGCGTCGCTCAGCGCGACCAGGCTGCGGTCGCGCTCGAACCACGTCTGGAGGGACGTGTTGTCGCGGGTCCACATCGGTTCAATCCAGGGCGAGGGTTCGGAACGGAGAGCGGGCGAAACGGCGTGGGGGGCGAGGCGGTGCCTACGCGGCGTGCCGGCCGGCGGGGATCGACTCCATCCCGGCCAGCCTGGCGAGGTCCTCGGCGACGCGGAGGACCTGCTGGTCGATCGTGTCGGCGAGGGAGTCGGTGAACAGGGAGAACATCCCCTCGAAGCTGCGCTCGCCGCGCTTGATGATCCCCCGGAGGTCCAGCGACCCCAGGTGCCAGAGGACGAACTGGCCGAAGCTCTTCGGGCGGCCTACCCGCTCGCACTCCTTGTCGTACGCGCGGACGAGCGGCTGCAGGACCCTGTGCATCCGCTCGATCTCGTGCGGCTCCAGGGGGAGGCTCTCGGAGCTGAAGTGATGGAAGCCGGCGCGCCACCCGTAGGACGGCTCGGCGGTGGTCATCATCTCGGTGTTCACCATGCAGGCGAAGGTGAGCTCCCGGTACGCGCGGGCGGGGTCTTCGCCGTAGTCGTCCAGGAACTTCGGCTTCAGCTCGCCGCCGCTGCGGTCGATGTGGCAGACCTGCAGGGACACGTACCCGGAGTAGCCCTGCCAGTGGTCGGCGGTGCGCCGGGTGCTCGGGTCGGGGCACCGCTGGGCGAAGAGGTAGAGCTCGGGCTTGGGCTTCGGTGTCCTGGGCATCGGTGCTCACGGGAGATGGTGAGGGGCCTGCCGGGGCGAGTACGGCGCTGTTCAGGCGGCCCGGCACGCGGGCGCGCACGACGTGGCCGCCGCCCGGGTGGCGCGGTACTGCATGATGAACTCGGTCATGGAGCCCGGCCTGGGCTCCGTGCCGCGGGTCCCCTTCCGCGGCCTGCGCCACAGCCCGTCGATTGAGCGAAGGCGAGGCTTCGCGAGCGCCTCCATCGCGATGATGCGGTCCGCGAGGTCCGGGTGGTGGTCCACCAGGTAGCGGATGTCGTCCGTGGTGTTGCTGGGGCAGAACCAGCAGGCGGATTTCCGCGGGATCGGGGAGAGCCCGGCCGCGAGCGCGATCCGCACCAGTTCCTCGTCCTGAAGGATCTCGTGGATGCAGCGCGGGCGGTCCCAGCCCCACACGCGGAGCGGGTAGTGGGAGCGGTAGCGCCGGTCGTCCGTGAGGTCGTGGCCGCGGCGCATGTCCTTCGGGCCCGCGTCGTAGCCGATCCATTTCTCGACGCGTCCGCCGCTCGCCCAGGCCCGGAGCGCCGGCTCCCAGCGCGCCTCGTAGCGCTGCTGCGGCTCGATCTTCCACTTCGCGGAGCACGCCTTCCGGCCGTAGGCGAGCGAAGGCAGGACCCGCAGCGTCGTGCAGTTTTCCTCCAGGGTGGAGTAGCGGCCGTGCTGGGGGCGGTAGCGCACGGTGACCAGGTCCGGGAACCCCACGGCCCGGAGCCACGGCCGCAGCACGAGGTGTCCGTAGGCCAGCGTCTCCGGGAGCTCTCCCCCGGTGTCGGCGAAGAGGATCAGGTCGGGCCGGATGCCGAGCCGGCGCATCCCCACCAGCATCGCCGTCGAATCGACGCCCATCCCGTAGGCGACGGAGATCGGCTCCGCCAGCTCCGCCTCGAAGGCGTCGAGCTGGGGGACCGGCGTTCGGGCGTGGATCACGCGCGGGCCAGTCCGGCGCCGGCTGGAGCGCGGGCCGCTTCCCGCGCGGCGAGGGACCAGAGCGCGGCGGGGTCGGGACCCGCGCCCACGAAGCGGTGCGTGGTGGGACCCGTGCGGACCGTGCCCCCCCAGCGCGCCTCCCCCGGTTTACGGATCACGGTGCGGGACTCGTCGCGGTACATCTCGTAGCCCGCGAAGATGCGCAGCGCGGGGAGCCCCGCGTCTGCCGGGGCATTCAGCGAGAGTGCGTCACCCGCGGCCCGCGGCGGACTCGCGTCGCCGCCGGGAGCTTCCCCCCGGCGGTCCGCGGTCTCCGCGACGGTGGGTGCGGTCGCGGCCGGCGAGGTGGCGGGCGCCGAGAAGCAGATGGTTAGTTGTCCTTCCATGGCGATTCGGAGTGCCGGTCCGGGGCCGGGTCAGAGCATGTCGAACAGGTCGAACACGGCCGCGATTCCGTTCAGGAACGCGATGATGGGGAGAAAGAGGCCGGCGACGGCGGTGATGAACAGGATGCCACCCTCGCCCGGCATCCCGGCCGCCATCGTTTCGATGACCGGCAGGAGGAACGCCCAGATCAGGTAGGCGGCCGCTCCGCGGCTGGCGTGGCGCAGGAACGCCCGCATGGGCGACCGGGCGCCGGTTCCACTGACCTCGACCGAGACGGAGAAGGAGTCGTCCTCCTCACCGTCGTCGTAGTCGTCGTCCTCGTCGTCCTCGTCGTCCCGGTCCTCATCCTGGTCCTCGTTCATGTCGCCGCCGGCGGGACCGCCCGGTCGGGCCGCCAGCGCGGTGCGTCCCGTCTCCAGCAGCGCTTGCAGCCTCTCGACCGTCGCTCGGGCGCGCGCACGGACCTCGGCTTCCGCCGTCTCCGTGATCACCTCCTCCAGGCTCGCTTCATAGGTGCAGAGAACCCGTCCCGACGCGTCGATGACCTTGGCCTCGGGCGGAGGCGGTGTACCGCCCTCCGTTGCGTGCAGGACAAGGTCGTCCTGCACCGGGAAGCGGACGGGCTCCCCGTCCCACATGATGATCGGCTGTCCGTTCTTCGACCCGGGCAGCAGCTTCGCGCGGTTCTGCATCCAGTTTCCCGACATGTCGGCGTTCGTAGGGCGTCTCGTGAGGGCGGGTGCCTCCTCCGGGTGGGGCGGGATGGACAGGTCCCTAGCCCCTGCCGCCCGTGGAGTCCCGGCAGGCAAACCCGCTCGCCACGTTCTCCCCCCCGACGGGCGCCGCCGCGCCCGGCCCGCCGCTGCGGGGGGAAACCCAGTCGAGGCGGGATGGCTTCAGACCGCGGAGGGGAAAAACGTCGAGCCGCCCGGACCTCAGGTCCGGGCGGCGGTGAGCGGGCGAGGGCAGTCTTACGGGTGGGTCCTTCTTCCGGCCGCGCGGGAACGACGCGGCAAAGGCTGCCTCATGGCCGCCGGCAATTTTTCTTGCCCGGTGGTGTAGCGCCGATTACCCTGCGGAGTATCGAGGTGTACGCCGCTTAGGCGGCAAACGTGGCTCATGCTCCGCATCGCCGCGAGTTGCTCGCTAATAGGCTTATCTAACATGTATGACATGCCGCGCATGTTCACCCGGCGCCCGACGGCCGAGGTGATCAGGTTGGGTCCATCGACACCCGCACCCCGGGCGCGCGCAGCGCGAGGAGCGGCAGGAGGTCGCGCGCGCGGCGGGAACGCAGCCCGAGCCCGAGCAGCTGGATGCGGGAGGGGCGGACCGCCTCCACGAAGGAGAGCACGTCGCGGGCGGGTGGCGATCCCGAAAACTTGTGATCATAAGGTCCAGCTTGGCCGCGTTTGCCCGCCCCTGCGCCTCCCAACGGCACAGCGCGCCACATCCCTTGCTGATCTTCCGATGTCCTCGGTTGCGTAAAAATGCGAGGCTAAACTCAGTTCCTTCTCGGAAGCCGAGTCAGGGCCTGCCACACACCGCTTGAGGATAAATGTCGTGTGGCTGAATGCAGACCCGGCTGAAGATACAGCACGGTCGACGACGGATTTGGCCGACGGAACTCGTATACCAAGATCGTAACCTGGTGCCCTTGCGTAAACGGCCTGCTGGCTACGGACTGGGGTAGAAATCCGGGGCCTGCCCCGAGCCATCGATCTGCATCCGCACGGGAAAAGTCCGCAGCTGGCGTGTTGAACGGTTGCGTGCTTATGACCATCACAATTGTGCGGTAATACCCCTGTGGAGCTGTGAACAGCACGTCTTTAAGATCGTTTACGCTTTGGACTCTCCTGCGCGGAACTTCTTCTCTCCACCGGTTTGGCGGTGGTAAGGGAGTTGCATCTGCCCGCGTTTGCTCGAAGCGAGTAACCATAGCGAAACCACCGGGAACCGCGAAGTATGTGAACTCTTCGTATCCTCCTGCTCCGAAAATCTGTTCAAGCTCCGTTGCCGTGTTGCCGAGTGTCCGCGGACCGCGGGCTCGGATTGCACTGGACACCACTACCCGCGCTGATGGCCGAGGCGGAGGCCACGGATCAAAGCTTGGTAAGGCTACGGTGGATGGTCGAGGGGCAGTGTACGGCTCGAAGGTATAGGGCTGGAATTCACAGCCAGGACGCACAGGAACGTACACTACCTCCGGCGTACCAGATATTCCTGCTTCCGCGAAGACCGGAACGCCCTGATACTCCGCAATTCGTCCTAATTCGCCGGGACTGAGCACGCGTGGGAGGCCGTACCTAACGTACAGCCCCCTCGGGAGGGTTATCGCTTCGTTGTTGATGTACCATGTAGCATTCGCGGCGTAGCCGGACGACGCCGGATAGGCTTGACTAAAGGGCCGTCCTTGGTAAACGGTGTCGCCCGAAGTTGTGTTGTACTGAGCTGTCACGGTCTGCAGCGTGCCGTTATTTACGATGCAGACGCGGACTGTGTCTTGACTCGTCGCAACCGAGTTGGTCAAGTGGATGCCAAGACAACCAATCGCTACAAGGGCACAGCGCGTGAATCGCATCTCATGCTCCATTACCGGGTTGTCCATCAGCCGTGTTTTCGGAAGCATCACCATCAGTACTCGGCTTTTGGGGATTCAAGGTCGTGAAGTAAAAGCCGAGGACACCGGCAACCAGGCCCTGAAGGAAGCCCAGTACCCAATTCCCATCTTCCAGTGTTGCGGCGAGATCGCCAGTATCTTTGAGTGACGCTGTAATGATGGTCCCAGCAAGCATAACTATGTAGAGTATGCATGTAGCAAACGACAGCCAGAAAGCCGTCGCGTTCACCGGTTCATTAGGATCGTGCTGACTGCGGGATTCTGCGAGAAAGCCCCCCAGCAGGAGAGCGGTCAACGGGGTGACATTCGGAAGAAACCACTTCCAAAATTCGTTGACCATGCCCACCCAACGTCCCCCCAAGATCTGAAATCCCACAAACACGGTTAGTAGTAATCCACCCGCGATGCATGTAACGCCGAGTATTGCTTGAGCTCTCTTGCGCGTCATAGCCATGAAAAATCTCCATTGCGGCCGAATCAGTAAAACCGCAGACATGTTCGTTGGAAGATAAGCTCGCGTCAAGTCTGACGTGCGCCACAGAAAGCAGCCAGAGCAAACTTGGCCCTGGCTGGTGATGCGTTGCGCTGGTTTGCGGGCTCTGAATACCGCTGGAATCCTGCGTTGACGTGCTCCAGAAGCCGGAACGAAGTCGCCGCGGTGCGCATGCAGTGCGTGGCTTGGGATGTGGCCGCATTGTCCGGCGCGCGGGCTTCCACCGCGTGATGGCGGAGATTCGGCTGAACGACGCAGTGCGGCAGGACATCCGGAACCACTTCGTCACGGCGCGTCACCTCGTCGTGTATTCGTGGTTCGTGTACCCGTTCGTGATGCTCGCGCAGTCGCACGCGTACGGTACGCTGGAGTACGCGTTGCGCGGGCGGCTTGGGCGCGCCGAAGACGACCGCCCGCCGACCCTGCGGCCGCTATGGGACATGGCGGTCAAGCGTGGCCAGCACGACGACACCTGGCTGTGCTTGGCGCGAAGCCGTCGACCGAGTGGCTTGCGCGGCCGCCGCGGGGATCAGAGCGGAACGGCCTCCCATTCGGCCGCGTCGAGGGGGTGCGGCTCCAGCCCCCGCGCGATGCGGCGGCCGTCGGCGGTGTAGAGGCCGCCCGCGCGCTCCCGCAGGGGCTCCCCCAGGATCTCCTGCAGTTCGCCGGCGCTCCAGTGCTCCCCGTCACCCCCGCCGTCCCACGCGTACCGGGGAGCCAGCAGGGCCCACTGCGCGGAGTCCAGCGTCCTCACCTGGCCGGCGATCCAGTGCTCCACCTCGCTCGCGGGGACGGTCCCGCCCTCCTCGGGAAGCGCGGCCAGGAACGCCGCGACGAACCGGCCGCGCAGGAGGAGCGCAAGGGTGAAGCATGCTCCCTCGCGGCACGCGCTGCGCGGGCCCCGGTGGCCGAGCCGCCGCAGCGCGGACTCGAGGATGTTCAGGGCGAGGTCGTGCGAGCCGGGCCCGAAGTTGCCCCAGTCGAAGCCGCGCGAGGAGAGGTCCACAACGTGGTGCGCCACGTTCGTGTACGTGATCCGCCCGGTGAGCGCTCCATCGGGGCCCGGCAGCCAGCGCCGCTCCATCACGAAGGCCGCGGCCGGATCTTCGCCGGCGAGCGGGCGGTCGGAGAATCGGGAGATGGGCTCGGGTTCGTGTGTGGTCATGGCGGTTCAGTATCCGCAGGCGGTCCAGAGCTGGTCGACCGCCTCCCCGACGTCCCCCCGGATCCCGGCGCGCGCGAGGAGCGAAGCGAGCCGGGGCACTCCCAGGCGGCGAGCCTCCTCCTCCTTGTCGTGGACCCACGCGGCTACCGCATCCACGCCGGTCTCGCCGCGGACGGCCGCGGCGGGACCCGTGAAGAGGGCCGCCGGGGGCGTAGCCCCGGCGACCTCCTCCTGGGCCTGCTCGAACAGCATTCCGACCGCCTGCGCGACGGTGAGGATCGCCGTGATGTGGATGCCCTGCTCCGGGTCGCTCGGCCGGCGGCCCAGCTCGATGATCAGGCCGCCGTGTCTCGTGATCCGGGTTGCCGACGCCACCGCTTCCGCGTCCCCGGAACCGGTGCTCGCGCCGGTCGCCCGATCGTGGTAGACGATGTGGCTCTGCGGCTCGAGGTCCGCCGCTTCCGGCGCGTGGGTGCAGGCCGTGGTGGTCGCGTGCATGCTGGGCTGCAGCGGGAGGTGGCGGAGGGCGCCCGCTCGTTCGCGCACGCCTTCTCAGGACGCGGGCGGGCGCGCCGGCCCGCGCGCGCCCGGGCCGCGGCCCGGGGCGGGTGCGACCCCCGCGGGCGGAAGAAACGGACAGTGGGGCCTGTCGCGGCACCTTATACCCCGGCCCGGGGTGGCCGGGGACGCCCGGAGGCGCGTGACGAGTCCGTCCGGGGCCGGCCGGACGCTCTGCTGTCGCGTGAAATCAGTCCGTGTACGCGCCGTCGGCCGGGTACCAGAGGCGGTTCTCCTCCGTGAGCACCTTCACCTGCAGCGCGTCCCCGCGCCTCCGCGCCGCCACGATCCGCCGCTTCTCGCCGTCGATGTCGGCGTAGACGTAATTGGCGCGGCCCATTGCCGCGTCCAGGCAGGCGGCGTTGATCTTCCGCGGGTCGGTCAGCAGGTCGGGCATGGTATCCGTGGTGGTGGCATGGTCGAGAGGCGAGGGAGGGTTCACGCGGCGGCGTCCACGTGGCGTACCTGGACGTCCTCGCGCAGGGTGCACCAGTCCCCGCAGGCGATGGTGTGCCTCCCTCGCTGCAGCAGGTGGCTGTAGCGTGCTCGTCGCAGGTCGAGAGGTTGATGACAGTGACCGGCTCCGGCCTGGTCCCGCTGCCGGGGTGCGACATGACCGCGTTCACGTGGCGGTGGATGCGGCGCGGGGAGCGCGGACGAACGGCACCCCCGGGAGCTCCGCCACCACCGTGGGCAGACCCCGGAACTCCTCCCCGCTCACCTGCCGCGAGGTGGTCTCGCCGCTCGAGAGGTGCTCGTAGTGGACGATCCAGCCCGGCCCGGTCCCGCAGCTGTAGCCGCGGACGCGCCAGTGGTCGCGGTGCTCATCGAACCACGCGCCGGCGATCCGCTCGGCCTCGTCCCGCGCCGGGCCCGTGAAGGCCCGCTCGGCGGCGGCGTAACGGGGCTGCGTGCGCGCGCAGCATCCGAACGTCTGGAGCGCGCACCACACGTCGTACGGCTGGAAGAGGTGCGGGAACGCGAGGGCCACGACGCACCAGTCCTCGTCCTCCTCGAACCAGCGCCCTCCGCAGCCGTCGCCGCCGGCGAAGGTGTCGAAGGCGGCGAGGGCGGGCGGCATCGTGCCCAGGGCCGAGGTGTCGACGTGGTACCCGCCGTGTCCGGCGGTCGAGACCCGGGTGACGCCGGGCGCGACGGCCTCCTGCTGCTGGGGAGGCCCCCAGGGGGTGTGGAAGAGCATCGTCTCGCGAAAGGGTTCGGGAGTCCGGGCCGCACCCGGGCGGCGCGGCGTTCGGGGTGGGCGAAGCCGGGCGTTCAGGCGGCTTCAGCGAGCGCTTCGGGCTCATCGGCGACGGGGAAGTGCTCCAGGAAGAGCGGCAGCTGGTCGTGCCCGGTGAGGTGGAGGAAGTTGCCGGCTGGCTCGTAGCCGACGGCCCCGCGCAGGCTGGTCCGCATGAGCGCCGCGCGGTCGCGGCTGATCTTCGCGCCGCGGATCTCGATGCGCCCGTCGCGGCGGAGGTGGAGGGTCCAGCGCGCGTTGGCGGGGGCCTGCACCTCGACCTTCTCCCCGACCCGCAGGTCCTGCAGCACCGCTTCCGGGGTGTTCTCCCGCCGCTCGCGCTGGCCGAACGCCCAGCGGATGCGGTGCGCCTCGCTGGGCGAGAGGTCGAGGCCGCTCACCAGGCGGCCGTCGCTGGCGGTGAACTGCAGGTAGCGGCGCGTGCGCGGGCTCCCGTTCGAGTCGGGCCCGCGGGCGGCCTGGATCTTCACCATGTGCTCGGTGACGAAGCCGCGCGCGATCACCCGCGCCTCGCCGTCGTCGTTCTCCACGTCGACCAGCACGACAAGGGGGGTGGCCGGGAGCGGCCGCTCCCGGAGCACGACGCCGCGGACCCGGCCGGTCCGCCGCGCGGCGAGCGCGTCCAGCGTCTCGGCGGTCATCAGCTTCTCGCGCTCCTCCTCCCAGAGGGTCAGCGTCCGGTTCGCCTCCTCCACCGGGAACATCAGCATCTCCAGGAGGAAGTGCCGCATCTGCGTGCCCTCGTCGGGACGGTGCTTCGGCGTGAACACGTCGGCCCCGGTCACCGTCCGCTGCCGCTCCAGGAACTGGCTCCCGGTGAAGTAGGAGCGGGCCAGGTCGCCCATCCGCCCGACGGCGTTCTTCATCGCCTCCAGCGCGATCCCGCCCGCCATGTCGAACTGGTCGAGCGCGTCGGTCCCGGTCGACTCCGCCGAGCCCTTGCAGGTGGCGCCCAGCGAGGCCATGCGGGCCGCGATGGTGGCCGCGAACTTCCGCTCGCCGGCGGCGGTGGAGGCCATCAGCACGATCTCCGGCGGCGAGTGCTGCCCCGTGCGGTCGACCCTGCCCAGCTCCTGCTTGAAGAGGTCGGCGGACCACTCGTAGTCCGCCACCAGCATGGTGCGCCGGCGGTCGTTGATGTCGTGGAGGCTGATCCCGACCTTTCCCGCGCGGCTGATCAGCGCGACGCGGCGCGCGCCCGCCTGGAACTCGCCCATCCGCTGGGTGCGGAGCCGCGCCGGGATGCGCCCGGTGATCGCCGCGACGTTCGATGCGCCGAAGTGCTGCTCGATCACCCGCACCGGGTCGCGGAGCCGCGGCAGGGCGCGGGCGCGCTCGCGCAGCTCCTCGCGGGCGAGCAGCGCCTCCGGGATCTCGCCCAGGTCCACGAAGACCGTCTCGCCCTCCCGCTCCTCCTTCTTGATCTCGCGGACGTTGATGCGGTTGATGGCGGACTCCAGCCGCCTGGTGACCGGGTGCTCCTGGGCGTCGGCGCCCACGGCTTCCACCGGCTCCTCGTCGCCGGCCACCGAGTGGACGCTGATCACCACCTGCCGCCCCTCGGCGAGCGCGGCGTCCGCGCGCGCCAGGACCGTGTCCAGCCGCAGGTCGAAGAGGACCTGCTTGAGGTAGCCCTGGATCATGGCCCGGTCGAGCCCGGCGGTCTTCACCTGCGCGTTCATCGCCCCGAACTGCCGCACCGCGAGGGAGAGGTCGCGGCAGAGCTCGGCCGCCCGGTCGTAGCGCTCCAGGGCGGCGGGGTCGCCGAGGAGGTCGATCCACTCCACCTCGAACGACACGCCGCCCCGCCAGAGGTCGCGCGAGAGGTAGTGGCCGGAGCCGCGCAGCTCGCGCATCACCTGCTCGGTCTCGGCCGGCGTGGTGCGGATGGTGAAGGCGTCGTTGCGCTTGACCATGAATCGCCGCTTCCCCTCCGCGGCCGCCTGGTCGGCGTCCACCCCGGCGGTGTCCCCGAGCGAGGCGGCCTCGTCCAGGTGGGCGCGCACCGCGCCCTCGGCCGCGCCGCCGTCGTCCTCCTGCGCGGCCGTGCTCTTCCCGGTCTTCCGCGCGAGCCAGCAGTCGAAGGCGCCGATCCTCCACAGCCGCAGACCGTAGAGGTAGCAGAGCTGGTCGAGGGTGACCGCAGGCGTGGCGGTGAAGTACGCGAACTTGGAGGTGTACCGCAGCAGCGTGTCGTGGAGCTCGGTCCAGGCGATGCCGCGCTTGCTGTCGGCGATGTTGGAGTATTCGTGGGCCTCGTCCGCGAGCCAGACGGTCGGCCGCACGGCGAGCAGCGCGGGCGCGAAGTCCGCCAGGTTGTAGGCGTGGACGAGGTAGACGGTCGGCCCTTCCGGGCGCGGGAGGACGCCGTCCTCGCCCTTCGCGTCGCGGTAGTTGGCGACCTCCACGAACTGCGCCGGGAAGGTCCCGTGCTCCTGGGCGGAGGCCACCCGCCGGAGCTCCTTCTCCAGGTCGCGGACGTTGGTCTCGTTCTTCGTGGTGAGCAGGATGCGCGTCTCGCCCTCGTGGATCGCCTCCAGGATCAGCAGCGCGATCTCGCGCGACTTGCCCACGCCCACGTCGTCGGCGCAGAGGAAGCCGTGGCCGCGGTCCCAGGCGTCCAGCACCCGCAGCGCGAGCTCCGCCTGCTCGTCGCTGGCCCCGCCGAACGCGCCGCTCCGGCCCCACGCGTCGTCGGCGAGCGGACTGGCGAAACGCTGGCGGACGACGCCGGGCGCCGGCATCCCCGCCATGCTGCGCGTCTCGACCACCAGGCGGGGGTGCGGCGCGCGGCGCTCGGCGAGCGAGACGACGAACGGGGCGAAGACGGAGCTCGCCTCGGCGTCCTGCCGCTCGCGTGCCTCCCGCTCCCAGTCCGGCGTCGCCCGGGGCGGAGGCGCGGGGGTGGAGAACTCCAGGTCCAGCGCGCCGTAGACGCTGCCGCTCGTCTCGGCGGAGCCGGCCTCGGGAGCGGCCTCGGCTGCGGCCGTCTCCACCGGATCCACGCCCGCAGCGCTTTTGGGTGCGCCCGCCTCCTCCGTGGGCACGGGTGGGGCGGGCGGAACGACCGGCGCTTCCGCCGCCGCGTCAGGGGAGAGTGCGGCCGCCTCGGAGGCCGCCCGCTGTGCCGGCTCGGCGACCGAAGGCTCCGGCTCCACGCTGGCGAGGGCGGGTGCCGCCTCGGACGTGCCCTCCGCCGGTTCGGCCGACGATGCCGGCGCGGGAGCGCCGATCCGGATCTGGATCGGCTCCGCCGGGGGCGCGTGGAGCGGGAGCGCGGGATGCGCGGCTTCGCCGGAGCCCGCGAGCTGGCGCGCCGTGGCCGCGATGCAGTCCGCCCACGCCTCCCACGAGGGCCCGGTTACGACCTCGCGGGGAGGGGCTTCGACCGCCTTCCCCTGGCGCGTGACCAGGAGCATGGCGTCGCGCAGCGCTCCCCGGGTGCGGTATGACGCCTCCGGGCACTCCAGGTAGAGGAGCGGGGTGTGGCGCTCGGCCAGCCAGCGGCGGAAGTCGGCGCCCGCGTCCGAGAGGGTGCTCGCCGGGAGGAGCGCGACGAGGAGGCCGCCGGGGCGGAGGCTGCGCAGGTGTGCCGCCGCGAAGCGCTGGGCGACGTTGGTGGCCGCGAACTCGGTGGCGCCGCGCCCCGCGCGGCCGCGCGCCATCGACCCAAAGGGCGGGTTGGAGAGGACCGCGTCGAACCGCGCTGGGTCGAGCGGGAGCCGTAGCGCGTCCCGGTCCGTCGCCCGCAGGCCCAGCCAGGCGAGGACGCGGCGGCGACGCGGGTCGAGCTCGTTGGCGTGCAGGCGGATCCGCTCCACCCGCAGGAGCGGCCGCGCGAGGCTTCCGGTCCCGGCGCACGGCTCCAGCAGCGTGCGTACGCGGGGCTCGCCGGCCACCAGCGCGGCCGCGCCCTCCGCGATCGGCAGCGGCGTCGAGAACTGCGCCTGCGCCCGGGCGTTCTCGGTCAGGGCGCGCCCGTGGAACCACTCCTCCTCCCGCTCCCGCGCCGCGCGGATCCGCTCCGCCAGCGAGCGTCCGGCGAGCTGCGAGACGAGGCGCCCGTGCGCTGCCCCCTCCACCGCGTCGTAGACGTCGTCTACGGTCCACGGGCCGCCCGAGGTGTAGGGCCACCCGACGACGCGAGTGCCCCAGGCGACCGCCTCGCCGGCGGTGCGGAACGGCGCGCCCGACTCCAGCGCCTCGGACGCGGCGTCGAGAAGCCGGTGGATCACTTCCCGCTCCGACGGCGGGGCGGCGCCATTCCCCGGCGCCGTGGGCACGATCTTGGGCGCCGGGACGGCCGGACCCGCCGCCGGCCGCGCAGCCGGCGGACGGACGACGGCGTGTGTGAAGAGGTCGAATTGCATGGGTGACGCGGGGTGGCGGCCTGGGGCCCGCCTTCCGGACTGGGGCCGGGAGGCTGGCACGGGTGTCGGGAGATGGAGGAGCGCGGTCCCGTTCTCTTTGGCTGGCGGCGTGGCTCGGGCGCGCCGGGGTCCCGCCCGCGGGCGGGGGAACGTGTGGCGGAGGGGTGCAGCACGAAGACGGGCCCGCGTCGCCGCGGGCCCGTAGGGGTGGAGGGTGGGGGAAGCCTGCGGCTTCCTATCGTCTGGTCGCGGGTGGCGACGTGCTCCGGACCGCACGCCGGGCCGCCTCGTAGGTCTGCTCCCGCAGGGCGCGGAGCTCGGCGAGGGCGGAGTCTGCCGGCGCTTCGGGCGAGCCGATCGAGCGCCCTTCCAGCAGGCGGATGAGCGCGTCGTAGCGGGCGAGGAGGTTGTCCAGCGCGACCGCCTCGGGCGTCGCCTCCGGCAGCGGCGGCCCGGCTGCGCCGAGCGCCGGCGTGGCGCGCGGCGCCGGAACGCCCGGCGCCGTGGAGGCGGACGCCTCGCGTACCGCTGGCGGAGCCTCCCCGTCGGGTGCGCCGCGGGCGCCGAAGAGCACCAGCGCGAAGATCCCGAGCAGCACCGCGCTCCGGCCGCGGCCGCCCTGGAGGACGCCCCGGAGGGCCCCGGGCACCCGCCCGTCCGCGCGCGGCTCCGGCGCGTCAGGTGCGGACATCCGTTTCTGTGCGGCGAGGCGGCGCGATGCGGGGAGCGGGGACGCGCAGCCGCGATGTGCGGTACAGGAGTCCGGCGGGGATCCGCGCCACGTGGCCGGAGAAGCCCTCGCCCCGCCAGACGGCCACGGTGAGGCGACGGCCGGCGTGCAGCCGGGGGGGATCGGCGGCGACCACGATCCCGCGGTCGCGCTCCGTCCAGGCGACCCGGTCGCCGGTGTCGAGGGGAAGGGTCATGGGGGACGGGCGGTTCAGGCGGCGGCGGGGAGCGCGTGGAGGTCGTCCTGCGCGCGCCTCCGGGTCCGCTTGGTACCCCGCGCCGGCGGCGCGGGGACGGCCTTCATCGCCGCCCACTGCCCCGGATCGACCGGGATCGGCTCCACCGTCCCGCGGGCCAGGTTCAGGAACATCCCGTGGTGGGTGAGCTCGCCGCGGGTGAAGAGCTGCCCCAGCAGGAACAGCATGTGGTAGGCGACCGCGTGGTTGGTGAAGGGCGCCTGCCGGGTGAGCGCCTCCACCGCGGAGCACGAGGGCCCGTTGTTCTCGGGACCGGGCCGCACCGTCTCCGGGAGGATCTCGTCCACGGTGGGCAGCCGCAGCGACGCCAGCGACTGGGCGCGCGGCTCGCCGAGGACCACCTGGCCGAAGTCGGCGTCGTTCCCCGCGTCGAGCCAGTAGCGGACGTCGTAGGCGCTCCGCGTGGCCTTCGCGAGCATCCTGCGCGCGGCCCGGGTGTCGACGCACCCCACCACGATGTCGAAGCGCTCCAGCCGGTCCTCGGGGGTGATGTGGCGGGGGATGGCGCTCCAGGCGAGCCCCCACCAGTTGTTGAGGCCGGTGACCAGCACCTCCGCCTTGTTCCGCCCGACGTGGTGCACGTTGAAGGGCTGCCGGACGCAGTTCGACTCGGACACCAGGTCGCCGTCGGCCAGGGTGACCTGCAGGCCGCCGGGGTGGCCCAGCGCGCGCATCGCCTGGTGGAGGTAGGGGAGCCCCGAGGCGAACGCCGCCCCGGTGCCCCCGCAGCCGACGACGAGCAGGCGCACGGGGCCGTTCAGCAGACGCTGGTTGATGCGGTGCGGCGTTACCGGCTGTTCAGCCATTGGTCGAGTCGCTCCTTGCTGGGGACGAGCCAGCGTGTCGGGAACCGGGGGAGGGTGCGCAGCGCCTTGAGCATGGCCGCGTATCCCTTCGGGTGGCCGCAGAGGCGGGGCGCGTGCGGGGTGGTGAAGGCCGAGTCCCAGAACGACCGCTCCCAGGCGGCGGTGCAGTCGGCCGGCGCGCCTTCGGGGACGGGCATGCTCCCCATGCACAGCGCGCCGCTCTGGTAGATGTTCCAGAGCGGCGCGATGTAGAGCGGGGTGCGCGGGCCTGGCCGCCCGCGGCAGGCGAGGGCGCGGATCCGGAGCTGCCGCCCCCGGACGTGGTAGAGGAGCGCGGGCATGGCGACCTCCTTCCCGCTGTACTTCGCCATGCGGCTCCCCACCGAGAAGAAGGGGGTGTGCCGGCCCGCCGGCGACCACCACGCCGCCTCGCTCTCGCCGACCGCCAAGAGGCGCTGATTCAGGAAGCTCAGACGCGGCGGGGCGTCGCGATGGAGCATGCGCGCCAGGTACGCCGCGTCCGCAGGGAAGCCGGCGCCGTACTGGGGCCCGTCGGGCCCGTCGACGATCGGGCGGACCTCCAGGTACGTCTTCTCGGGGCCGTGGCCGCCGCTGGTGTAGACCAGGAGCGCCTCGCGGAGGCGGAGGTCGAGCGTGCTCCCCGTGTGGATGTGGGTATGGATCATCGGGCTCTCCCGTGGAGTTCCTGGACGGCGTGCACCAGGCGCTCGCCCCAGGACAGGGTGCGGAGGACGCGGTGCAACTGCCGGAGCGAGGCCGCCAGCCGCGCCGGCGTGCGCGTGTCGACCAGCAGCACCGCGTGCGCGGGCGACGAGTACCCGCTGTTCATGCTCGACTCCTGCATCTCGTCGTAGGCGTGGCGGACGGCGTCGTCGGCGTTCCGGGTGACCAGCACGGCGGCCGTGGGGTAGCCTTCCTCCCCGCTGCGGATGCGGTCCCACGCGCGGCAGGGCCAGAGACGGCGGGGCGCGCGCGCCTCGCTGAGCAGCGCCGCAGCGCTCCTGCGCACCACCCCGGCTGGGAGCGCGCGGAGTGCCTCGCGCAGCTTCGCGCGCGTCCGGAGGCGCAGGTAGCTGCGCTGCACCGCTTCCTGCGAGGCCGCGAAGTCCCGGATGCGCTCTTCCTCGAACTTCCGCCCCTCCTCGTCGTCGTCGCCGAAGCACTCCATGCTCTCCTGCCACCACTCCGAGACCCACTCCAGGTCGTCGGGGTCGAACACGTTGACCACCCGGCCGAGCCCGCGGTGGAGCGCGGTGGCCACGACCCCGGCGGCGGCCTCCCCCCAGGCCGCGCGGACGTCGTCCAGCGGCGCGATCACGCACATGCCGGCGTCGATGGTGATGGCCAGACGGCCTTCGTCGGCGGGGGCCGCCTCCTCCGACGCGTCGCCGAGGAGCTGGGCCCACGGCTCCAGGACGAGGTGGAGGTCCAGCGCGTCGGGGGCGCCCCGGTGGGCCTGCCGCACGCACCGCCGCCACCCCGCCTTGAGCAGTGCGCTGGGCACGCGCTCGGGGCCGCGGAAGTCGGCGGTCGTCAGGATGCGGGCGCGGACTAGCGGCGCGGCCAGCCGTGCGAGGTCCCCCTCGGTCGCGGGCGGGTGCGGGTTGATCCGCGCCGGAACCCCCGCGAGCGAGGGGAGACGGGGCGCCGGACCGACCCCTAGCAGGGGGGCGGGAGGGGCCAGTCCACCGGCCGGACCTGGGCCGAGGCCAGCGCCCGGCGCAGCCGCGTGCCGAGCGCCTGGTGCGCGGGCGAGTCGACCGCAGCGCGGATTTGCCCGTGGCCCTCCGGCGCGTACGCCGGGTCGCGCCAGCGTTCGAGCTCCTTGAGGAGCCATTCGTCGTCGCTCATGTGGAGGAAGAGGGTGGGCCGGAGAGCGCTTCCAGCGCCCCGACCAGCCGGGCGGTGGCGGCGCACTGCCGGAGTGCGTGGACCCAGCGCCGCCACGCCCGCGTGCTCTCGTCCGGGTCCTGGGGATCGGCGAGCCACATGTGCTGCGGCATGGGATAGGAGCTATCCTGGCTGTTCACGTGCTCGGCTTCGTCGACCGCGTGCTCCAGCGCGCAGCCGTCGGCCCAGACCAGGTGGACGACGGGCCGGGGGAGGCTCCACTCCGCCCCGTCGGTCTCCCGCCACGCCGTGTCGCTGGCCGGGGGGGCGCGGCGGTCCAGCGCCGCCAGCACCTCGACCAGCCGGCGGACCCGACCTGTGGGGAGGACGTCCAGCGAGGCGGAGCGCCCCAGCGCCAGCAGGCGGTCGAGGCGGCCGGAGAGCTCGGTGGCCTGCTCGGCGCGGCGCTGGATCTCCTCCGCCTCCTCGGTGGCGTCGCCGGCCGCGTCGTACCAGCCGTCGATGATCCATTCCAGATCCTCCGCCCCGCCGGTGCAGAGCGGCGTGTGGCGCAGCAGCCGGTCGAGGACCACCGCCGCGGCCGTCTCGCCGAGCGCTGCGACGAGCGGGGCGACGCGGAGCGGGTGGGTTTCCTCGCAGTCGATCCCGAGCACCCAGCGCCTCTCGTCGGCCGGGCACTCGACGAACAGCTCCTCCAGGACCTCGGACCACGGGCGGATGAAGCCGCAGACGGGGATCGCGTCCGGCGTGCGGCGGTTCAGGCGCTCCACCGTGCGCTCGACCGCCCGCTCGACCATCCGCCCCGGGGCGGGGACGGCCGGATCCCAGTCGCGGCGGACCGCGCAGCGCGCGCGCACGAGCGAGCGCGCCAGCTCCGCGGCGTCCGCCTGCGCCTGGAAGACGGTGATCGTGGCCGGCAGCGGGGCGAGCGCCGGGAGCCGGGGCGGTCCCCGAGCCGCGAGCAGGGGCGGGGCCGCGCCCCGCCGGCAGAGTGTGCGGGGCATGCTCAGCCGTTCACCCCGACCTGGGTGCGGTAGGTGTAGACCTCGCGGTTCCCCTGGAACTCGGGCCCGTCGATCTTGGCGTTGGTGATCGCCGCGTACTGCGTCCCGTGGACGCGGCGCACGGACTCGAGCGGCTTCCCCGGGAGCGGGTCCTCCAGGGTGATGCCGTTGTAGAGGAAGACGCGGGCGATGGAGCGGGCGGTGGTCGGCATGACGGACCTCGGAAGCGGGTTTGGGGCGCTGCGGCCTGGGGACGCGCACGCCGGGCTAGTCGAAGAGGTTGCTGATCGCGTCGCCGGGCGCCGCCCCGGCGGGCTCCGCCTGCGCGGGCGCGGCCGGCGCCTCGGGAGCCGGCGCGGGCTCGGCCTGCGTGGCCGCCTCGGGCGCGGGGGCGGGGGCGGGCAGCGGGGTGGCCTCGGCGGGTGCGGCGGGGTCCGCGGGCGGTGGGGCGAGGGTGGTCTGGGCGCCCGCCGCGACGGCCCCGCCGTCCTTCTTCCCTTTGCCGTTCCCCTCCTTCTGCTTGCGGAGCGTCGCCTGCCGGACCTGCTCGGCGTGCGCGGCGACCTGGTCGAGGACGCTCTGCAGGCTCTGGTGCGCCGGCACCCACGTCCTCGCGACGTGCCCCGGCAGGTCGGCGTCGAGCTCGGCGGGCGTGCCCTCGACGGAGAAGCCGCGGCCGATCTCGGGGTCCTCGTCGTTCCCGACTCGGAGCGGCTGGCACACGACGTGGAGGGCGCCTTCCGCCGCGCCCTTGCTGACAATGAGGTGGACCGGCCGGCGGTCGGCGATGGGCGCGAGGGCCTGCATCAGGCCGCCGCTGGGCTGCTCGTTCATGGGAAATCTTTCGTGGGGGTGAAAGCGGCGCGGGGCCGACCCGTAAGTGGGCCGACCCCGCGTTCTCTGGTCCTAGCGCCCGCGCCCGTGGCGCGGCAAATCGACCCGAATCTGTCTGTAAGCGCATCAGCAAGGGAGCCCGATTCCGCTGTACGGGTGAGTTCAGAGTCGACAGGCTGTGCGCTTACCCGGCTGGGCATACGCACTTCCCGCGCATCTCCCCTCGGTGAAGTCGAACCTGGCAAGTGATTCGCCTGTCCTCGCGGGGGTCCAAACGGTGGGAGAGCTGTAGCGCGGCAGAATTATGGGATGGGATACATGGGGATACTTGGTGGAACTTCCCCAGTCACTTGCTCTCATTCCACCTGATGAGCAGGTTAAGATGAACGGATTAGCAAGCCTATCATCCACCAACCAGTCCCCCCGTCCGTCCTAGTAGTTGTGCGGCTGGCGCTTGCAGCGCTCCCAAGAGCCGCTGGGATACTGATTTGAACTCGAAATCTCATGAGAAGATACAGGCTTAGTGAAGGCGAGTCCCCAAGCAAGAGCTTGGCTAACTTCACCAATCGTGTTTATGAGCGGGAATATGTAGCCGAACTGCTCACACGGCAGTCCGGCGGACATCTTCCGGTACTTACGTTCTTCGGAGTGGGAGGTACGGGGAAGAGCTGGCTGCTCTCGCGCCTGCGGGAGGAAGCCGCGGCGATGGGCGGAATCCCGATTGCCTACCTCGACTGTTCGGTAAAGAGCGGTGGAGTTCGGTACCACAGCGACTATGCCGTTGCTCTCGCGGATCTCCAGCGGCAATTGGGCATTTCGTGTCCGCGGTTTGAGGTCGCCTACCAGACCATGCTACACAAGATCGGCCATCGAGATACCCCGGCTAACTCAATAGACCAAGCTGCGGGCTTCGGCTGGCAGATCGCGGTAGCTCTCGGACAGGACGCTGCCAGTTGGCTTCCAGGAACCAATGTTGCCGGAAAGGTCCTCGAAAAGCTCGGTGAGGTCACCGGGCAGCGCCTGCGCGATACTCCCTTGGGTCAGTGGTTGGTAAGTCGGGGTGCGGACGACTTCCTGCGATCGCTCCGCAACATGAGCTACCAGGAAATTTACGACCAGCTGGTTTGCCATCTTGCGGCTGATCTCCACGAGCACCTCCCCGTGCGCGACGGGATCCAGTGCCGTGCCATCATCTTTATCGACAGCTATGAGGACCTTATCCGGGGAGCGGGGCGCCGAGCGGGTAGCCGTGACCGGCTGTCCCGGGAGCAGTGGATACAGGATTTCTACCGGGCGTTGCTTGATGATCGAGACGTGCCCTGTGGGACGGTTTTGTTCGTAATCGGTGGACGAGATCGGTTGGAGTGGGCCGACGATTTCGATGATTCGCGATATCTGGAGCAGCACCAGATCGACGGATTGTCCCACCGGGATGCATGCGAGTTTCTGGAGAAGTGTAAAATTGTCGGAGATCTGCAGCGAGCGATCTTGCGTGTCTGTACGGCGACGGGAGACTGGGATTCGCTGCCTGAAGAACAACAGTATCACCCGTTTAGCCTCGGCCTCTGCGCTGACGCGGTTGTACAGGAACGAACTCAGGGGTTTGAACCCGAGCCAGCAAGCTTTGCCCTTACACCTGGAGACACCCAGCAGTTGGTTGAGCGCTTTCTGGCCTCGTTTGACGCTGGCCAGGAAGCTTACGTCGAATGGATGTATAAACTCTCAGTTCCTCCCCATTGGGATGAAAAGGCAGCTCGTTACGCATTCGCCCCTGCCGGGGGTGTGCAGCAAGACGCTGCATGGGAGGCACTTAAGTCATACAGCTTCGTCGAAGTACCGCAGTTGGGTGAGCACTGGTGGTCTTTGCATGCCCAGATGCGGGAAACGCTCCGCGCGAGCCATTCTAGACGCAGAAGCCGAGCGGAGCGCGATCACCAGTTCTGGCGAGCGTACTGGGACCAGCGAAGTGACGAGGAAACGGATGAGTTCGCGGGCCTCGCATGGTATCACAGCTATTGCTTGGATCGCGAAAGTGCCTTGGCCGAGTGGCAGATTCGCGCGGAGACTGCACGGCAGAACTTGCTCATGTCCGAACACTTCGAGCTCCTCGGCTGGTGGGGACCCACGAGGCACACTAACCCTGACCGCACAAGCGCCTCTGTTCAGAGAGCCTTGGGTTTTGAGTTGCAGGAGGCCTCGGTGGGTAGCCGCATCGGGAACTTGCTACGCGCGATCGAATGCTACGGGAGGGCGCTTCGGATCTATACCGAAGCAGAGACACCGCGGGATTGGGCGATAACAACGCAGTACCTCGGAAGGGCTTACCAGGTCCTTCCTTCCGGGAACCGAGAAGGCAACCTGCGGCGTGCAATCGAATGCTATGAGGCGGCTCTTCGGGTCTTCACTGAATCTGAGGCACCGTTGGACTGGGCGTCGACGGTGAACAATCTGGGCCTCGTCTATAGCGACCTTCCGACAGGGGATAGGGCAGATAACCTTCGGCGTGCGATCGCGTGCAATGAAGCCGTACTGCGCGTGTACACCGAGGAGGACACGCCACTGGAGTGGGCAATGGCGATGCACAACATCGGAAAAGCATACCAGAGCCTTCCCACCGGAGATGTGAGCGTCAACCTGGCACGTGCGGCCCAGCATTATGAAGCCGCGCTCCGGCACTATAACGAAGCTCAAACTCCTCGTGAATGGGCAGGCACGCTGAACAATCTTGGGCTCTTGTTCAAGGAGCTGCGCACGGGTGATCGACAGGCTAACCTACAAACGGCTATTCGATGCTTTGAGCAGGTGCTCCGAGTGTACACGGAAACAAAGTTCCCGTGGCAATGGGCGGCGGCAATGAACAATTTGGGAACGGTGTCCCGAAAGCTGACCGGGGGTGATTACCAGGAGATTCAGCGTCGTGCAATAGCTTGCTTCGAAGCCGCGTTGCGCGTCTACACCGAAACCAGCGCGCCATTCGAGTGGGCTTCGACGATGATCAACTTGGGGAATGCGTACCGGTCACGTTTCCCACATATACGTCTCGCCCGGCTCGATCAGGCGATCGAGTGCTATCAAGCTTCGCTCCGGGTCATCACCGAGAATGAGTTCCCGCGCGAGTGGGCAGCAACGATGTACAACCTCGGTCTAACCTATTCGAAGCTGTTGACAGGCGACTACGACGCAAACTGCCAGCGTGCGGAGGACTGCTTCAAGCAGGCGCTTCGCGTCCGAACCGAGACGGAGATGCCGGCTGAATGGGCGGAAACCCGCGCCGCTCTTGAACTGCTCCGAGCGGTTAAGTCCGCAATGTATGAGGCTGTTCCGGATCATGCTCGCGAAATCCAGCGGTTGGAGGCAGAACTGAACACGCGGACTGAGGTGGAATCGCCTCGTGAGTGGGCCGCGACGCTGTCGGAACTGGGGAATGCATTATTGCGGGTTCAAGGAACAGAGCGCGTGGCCGCACTGCAGCGTGCGGTCACGTGTTATCACTCGGTGCTCCGTGTGTACACTGAAACGGGTTCTCCGAAGGCTTGGGGGGCGACAATGCACAATCTCGGTGCTGCGTACATGCAGATACCGACGACTGACGGAGGGGAAAACATGCAGCGTGCCATCGAGTGCTGCGAAGCTTCGCTGCGCGTTCGCACAGAGACGGAGATGCCGGACGATTGGGCGATGACACTCAGGAATCTAGGAATCGCATACCAGCATCTCCCCACCGGCGACACAGGAGCCAACCTCCAGCGCGCGATCGAGTGTTACGAAACTATTCTGCGCGTCTACACCGAGGATCGTACCCCGAAAGAGTGGGCGCAGACGATGCACGATCTCGGTGAGGCTTTTCTCTCTCTCCCGAATGGCGACCGCGCCGCGAACCTGCGGATCGCGATCGAGCACTATGAAGCTGCGCGGAAGATACGATCGACGAACTATCCTTTCGAACGCGGCCTTACGCTGTACTCACTCGGACGTGCATTCCATGCGCTGGCCCTGGAGGTCACGCGGCATGAGCCTTCCTCCGCAGAGGTGCGCGGCTTGAACCGGGAGGCTCAAACGTGCTTCGACCTCGCATCGGACGCCTTCGAGCGGGCAGGGAGAAAGGATCTTTCCCGGGAGGCCGCGGCGAGGAGTTCGGAGTTGGATAAGTAGCAGGATTGTCGGAGAGGGTTGCTCGTGCTCGCCTGGCGTCGCTCCGTTCGCGAATTACTCGTCTCCCACACGGGTTGGAGACCGTCGCACTCGCCGTGATCCTGATTAACTGATGCAGACCGAGAGGAAAGTCGCTGGGGAGGGAGTGTGCCGATCCGCCTCAGTCGTCGACGATGGGCTGCCCGATCGACCCGTGAGACGAAGGGGTGCTCCACCGAGAGCGTTCGCACCACCGTAAAGTTAAAACCACTCGGGGTCAGAGCCCTCCAGGACGAAGCGGTCGAAGTACTCCGGCCCGAGCGCGAAGCGGTCCAGCAGCACGCGCAGGACGGCGCTCGGGACGAAGCGGCCGACGCCCCCGCGCCAGTACCGAAGCCACTCGGGCGGGAGGGCGATGAGCTCCGGGTCGCGGGTCTCGTCGAGGAGGCGGCCGTCGTCGCTGAAGATCGCCACCTCCCACGCCTCCACCTCCGCCGCCGGCGCGGGCGCCCGGGGGACGGAGGCGTGCTCGCCCGAGGCCTGGATGCTGACCACGTAGCTGCCGGCGTCCAGCGGGTGGAACAGCCGCCGGTCGCCGTTGCGCGACAGCTCCCGGAGCCGCTCCCGGAAGTCGTCCTGTCCTTCGAGCCGCTCCCAGGGCGGCGTCTCCATGCTGCTCATCCGGGCTCCTTGCCAGGGTCTGTCGCGTCGGCGTCCTCCGCGTCGGCCCAGAGCGAATCGAGGTCCTGGCTGTTCCACGGGGCGCGGCGCAGCAGCGCGGCGAGCCGCCCCTCCCGGTGCAGCTCGCAGGCGTCGCGTTCCAGCAGGAGGCGGCGCCAGCGCGCGCGGGCCCATTCGCGTCCCCGCATGCGCGCGAGCGAGTCCCGGACGCGCGCAGCACCCTTCCTCCCGGCCTCGTCGTCGTCGAACCACCCGACGATCAGCCTCGTCACATCGGGAATGCGGAGCGCCCACGGGTCCTGCCAGCTCCCCGCGCCGGGGAGCCCGACGGCGCAGGCCAGGTAGGGATCGCCGCCCACCACGTACGCGTTCAGCTCCCCCTCGACGATGTGGAGCGTCGGCGTGCCGCGCTCCAGGGCTTCGGCGTTGAACGGCGCGTCGGGGTTGGCATCCTTCGGCGAGACGTAGCGCGGGCAGCGCGTCGCCTCTGGGTCGCCCAGATTGCGGAAGCGGACGCCTGCGAGGCGGGTCCCGTCCCGGACGGGGATGACGAGCAGCGGGGCACGCCCGAAGCCGGGCCACCAGGCGAGCCGGGGGCCGCGCGTCGCGCCATCCCGCGGCGGCTGGCGGGGGAAACCGGCGGCCAGGAGCTCGTCGTCGGCGAACGCCGCCATCAGCGGGAGGATGCGCGACCTCCACTCGCCCGGCTCGGAGGACCGGAACCCGTACGCCTCGGCGAGCAGCGGCTCGATCCCCCGCCCGAGCAGCTCGGCGCGGCCGAGCGGCCCCAGGCGCAGGTGGCCGAGGAGGAGACGGTAGAACGCCTCGGGGAGCCGGGCTCCCGGCCGGGATCGGATCGCGGCGAGCGCCCGCTCCCGCGCACCCGGTTCCTCTTCCACGGGCGGCCGCGGCGCGGGCGGCGGGTCCAGGGGCGTGCCGCGGAGGGCCGCGGCCAGGCGGAAACACGCGTCGACGGGCGTGGTGTGCCAGACGGCCATCGCGAGGTCCACGTGGCCGCGCCATCCGCGCTGCTCGTCGCCGGCGCACGCCGCGCCGCTGCACCGCCACCGCGTCCGGTAGCTGCGGAGCGCCCCCGTGCCGCCGCAGGAGGGACAGTCCCACAGCCACTCGCCCTCGGCGCGGCGCAGGCCGAGCACCGCCGCGACGTCGGGGCTCGCCTGGGCGGCGACCTCGCGCCACGGCGGGTCGGCGCCGGCGAAGGCGATGCCCAGCTCGCCCGCGAGCCGGCGGCACGCCTCCGCGGCGTCCGTCCCCCAGTGCCGGGCGGCGGTGTCCACGTTGCTGTAGGCTTTCCCGCCGCAGCCGCTGTAGCAGAAGAACGCCCGCTTCAGCGGGGAGAAGTTCCGCCCCCCGCAGAACGGGCACCACCGCTTGCGCCCGCCGTGGGGACTCCTGGGCAGCTCCAGGATCTCGGCCACCCGCGCGGGCGCCGAAAGGTTGACGTCGGCCCAGGGGAGGGCCATCAGGCCGCCTTCCGGAGCGCCGCTCCGCAGCGGTCGCACCCGCCGCAGCGCCCGGCGAGCGTGTCGCCGAAGTAGGCGAGCAGGTGCTCCCGCCGGCAGCCGCCCGCGAGCGCGTACGCCTCGATCTGCCCGAGCTGCGTCCGCAGCCGGTGCTTCACCCGGTGATGCGACGCCCAGTCGACCTGGAGGCGGCTGGGGTCGAGCCCGCGCTGCAGCACCCGGCAGCCGGCCTCCTCCCACTCCACCTCCAGGATTCCGCTCGCCGCGAGCGCGTCCAGCGCCTGCCGGGCCGCCTTGCGGTCCTTCGCCAGGGCGGTGATCTCCGCGCCGCGGAGCGTGAAGCCGGCGCGCAGCTCCTGCTCGGGCCGGGCGTTCCACAGCTCCGCCAGGACCGCGCGCGGCGCCGCCGCCCCCCGCGGCATCCGGGTCCGGATCTCCTCGGTCGGGCAGGCGAGGCGGAGGAAGGCGCCCTCGCGGCCGCGCTGGGTGTTGAACGCGATCCCGGCGGTGGCCAGGATGCGGACCGCCGCCAGCGTCTGCCCCTCGCTGGCGAGCCCGACGTGCCGGGCCCACGCCGAAAGCGAGCCCTCCAGCCGCCCCTCCTCGTCGACCGCCGCGTCGAGCGCCGCATACACCCGGCGCACCGTCTGCGGCGGCGGGTGCATCTCCTCGATCCGCACCTCGTGGGTGCGCCGGTCGGCGGGTGAGTAGAGGAGCACGCACCGGGCGGGGAGGTCGTCGCGCCCGGCGCGCCCCGCCTCCTGGTAGTACGATTCCAGGGTCGAGGGGAACGCGTAGTGCACGACCAGCCTCACGTCGGGCTTGTCGATCCCCATCCCGAACGCGCTGGTGGCGACCACGACCGGGATCTCGCTCGCCATGAACCCCTGCTGCACCTGCCGGCGGAGGGTGGTGGAGAGGCCCGCGTGGTAGGCCGCGACGCGGACGTCGAAGCGGCCGAGCCAGCGCGCGACCTCCTCCGTCTCCGCCCGCGACTCCGCGTAGATGATCGCGCTCCCCCGGTCGAAGCCGCGGAGCGCCCCGGCGAGGAAGCGGAGCTTAGCCGCCGCGTCCGGTGTCCGCACCACCTCCCAGTAGATGTTCGCCCGGTCCACACCCCGGACCATTACGGTGGGCGACCGCATCGCCAGGATCGAGACGATGTCGCCGCGCACCTCCGGGGTCGCCGTCGCGGTGAGCGCGAGCAGCGGCGCGGCCCCGGCGTTGTCGCGATGGACGCCCAGCCGGGCGTACGCGGGACGGAAGTCGTGGCCCCACTCGGAGACGCAGTGCGCCTCGTCGACGACGAAGAGCGGGACGGTGACGCGCGCGAGCCGCGCCCGGAACTCGGGGCTGTCGAAGCGCTCGGGCGCGACGTAGCAGAGCTTGAAGCGCCCGGCCTCCAGCGCCGCGAGCGTCGCCTCGGCCTGGCCGGGGGTGAGGCTGGAGTTGATGTAGGCCGCCGGCACGCCGCACGCCTGCAGGCTCTCCACCTGGTCAAGCATGAGCGCGATCAGGGGCGAGACGACGAGGGTCGTGCCGGGGAGAAGGGTGGCCACGATCTGGTAGATGGCGCTCTTCCCGGCGCCGGTCGGGAGGACGGCGAGGACGTCGCCGCCGGCCAGGACGGCCTCCACGGCCTCGGCCTGGGCGCCGCGGAAGTCGGGGAAGCCCCAGTGCCGCCGCAGGATCCAGCGCGCGTCCGCGAGCGTGGGCCGAGCGCCGCTCAGGATGTGTTCCGGCAGATGCAGCTCGGCCGTCTCGAAGCACAGGTCCGTTTGCATTCCATTTCGCACGCGTGGAAGCTCCGGCTGGGCGCGGATGCGGCTCCCACCCGGAGTGATACCCCCTGGCGGGGGCGCGGGGACGGATCAGGCGGCCGCGGCCAGCGGCTCGGCGGCGGGCTCGCGCGCCTCCTCGGGCTCGGTGCAGTCGAGGCTGTCGAGCGACACCGGCATCACCAGCCAGAGCGATCGGATCGGGTCGTCGCCGCGGCCGTCGATCAGGATCCCGCCCTTGGAGCCGTGGATGCGGACCCGGACCTCCTCCGACGCGACCGAGCCGAGCACGTCCTCCATCATCCCCGCGTTGAAGGCCACCGTCGCGGGGGACTCCAGGATGGCCGCCTCCACCACGTCGTGCGCGGTGCCCACGTCGGGGGTGCGGGTCCACAGGCGCAGGGTCCGGCCCTCGGCCCGCGCGATGATCGCCTTGAAGTCGTGCCCACGCGCCACGGTGGCCATGCGCCGCACCGCCTGGAGGAGTGAGGCGGTCGGGAGCTGCACGTAAGTGGTGGGCTTCTTCGGCAGCACCTTGCCGTAGTCGGGGTAGGACCCCGCGAGGGTGCGGGCCGAGAGCGCGAGCCCGGCGACCCGCAGCCCCACCGTGGACTCGCCGAGAGTGACCTCCACCGGCCCGCGGCCTTTCAGGAGGCGCTCGGCGGTGGCGAGGAGCTGGGGCGGGACGACGCGCCGGATCCCGGGGGTGAGCCCCGCGAGCGGCGCCTCGCTGAGCGCGAGCTGCTTCCCGTTCGTGGCGACCATCCGAAGAGAGGTGGCCGTGGTCTCCAGCAGCACGCCGCAGAGGGAGCCGCGGGACTCCTCCTTGGACGCGACCCAGGCGACCCGGCCGGCCATGGCGCGGAGGACGTCGCCCGAGACCGTCACGGGCGGCTCGCCTGCGGGATCGGGTCCCCCGACGTAGTCGGCGCCGGGGGAGGCGGCGAGGCGGAACCGGGAGCGGCCCGCCTCGATCAAGCCGGTGGCGCCGTCCACGCGGATGCGCGTCTGGCCGTCCGGGTCGCTCTCGCGCGCGATGTCGGCGAGCTGGTTGCCGGGGAGGCAGAGGCTCCCGGGGGTGCGCACCTCCCCGCGCACCTCCGCCTCGATGGCGAACTCTAGGTCGGTGCCCTGGAAGGTGATCCGCCCGTCCGCGTGGGCGTCGATGCGCACGAGCGTCAGCGCGGGGAGGATCCCCGTGCGCCGGGGGAGGGCGTCGGCCGCCGCGTCGACGGCCGCGCGGTGCTCCTTGGTGGAAAGGGTGAAGTCCATGGGCCGGAGGGCTTGGGGTGAGGGAGAGGCCGCGGGTGTCGGCCTTCGGAACTCACCCCGCCCTTCTCGCCGGAGTCGCGGCCCGCCGGCCGCGATCCGGAGGCGTAAGTGAACAGAAAGCGTGATCGCGCCGGTGGAGATTGGGCAGAATGGAAGGGTGCCAGCAATCGTTAACCCAGCGTTTAAGCCGCATTGAGATACATCTGACCGCGATTGCTGCTGCTTGGGTGAAACGGTAAATTTCCAGCCATTTCTCCCGGTTCCATATCGCCGGGACCCAACCTCTGAGCACCTTCCGTCATCATGAGCACTCGGCTGATCCTCGATACGAACGTCTTCTATGATCTCGGTGATGGACGTCTCAGCCTGAACGAGATCCGCACCGATTCTACCGAGGAGATCTGCTATTCCCCGATAAGCCCCTTGGAGATCGCGGGGAAATGGTCGACCCAGGCTTTTATTGCGCGGCGCAATGCGGCCGCTGCGATCCTTTCGTCGGGAGCTGTGGAGTTTCCGGACACGGACACGCTGTTGATCCGTGACATCTTCGGTCACACACCCTCCTTCCCGCAGTTCTCGTTCGCTGAGGGGGTGAAGGCGATGGCCAGAAGTGCCACGATGGGCGAGCTGATGGCAGGCGTCCCCGATTACACGGGGGAGTCAGGCGGAGCGTCAGCGTTGCGGCGATCGGGCAGTGGCGGCAGCAGGTCGAAGGCGGCTGGGTGCAGGACATCTTGGCGCTCCAGAGCTCGGATATCCCTGGGTTCGCGAAGTGGTACAATCCCGATCCCGCGCAGCGGAGTGGCCCGGTACCGAAGCTGAAGGGGAAGAGACGGGCCGAGTACCTGAACCGGATCAACTCGCCCGCCTTTTCCACCGCGTTGATCCTGGCGCTCCAAACGCGGGCGATGCTCAGCGTCGTCAAGGACGTGTTGACGGAACCCAGCAAGGCGATGGTCGAGAAGTACCTCAAAGCGATCGATGCCGTGGCTTGCTACTGTGGCTGCTACAAAGAGTGCCTCGTGCGTTTGATGACGGGCGGACTCCTGCCCCAGGAGAACGACAGCGGAGACATCGAGTTGTTTCTCTATTCCGTCGATGACGACAATATCGTGGTAACATCTGATCGCAAGTGGAAATCAATTGCGGAAGCTGCTGGTTTTGGTCAGCGGGTGCGCACCGTACCAGTGCAGCGCGGGCCTTGAAGGAGCGTCAAGGAAGACGATTGCCTGCTGTCGTTACCCCCGTGTTTGTTGGCCGTCCCGGGGTGGGTCTGGCGTACGGCTCGACGACAGGCGGTGGGTCTCTGGACGGCTCAGGAGCGTCGGGTACGCCCCGGGTCACCCGGGGATCAACGAGTCACGTGAACCTTGTCTCGAGGTACGCTGCTCCATATAGTTAATTCATTCCAGCGGCAACACGTGCGTCTTACAACGCCGGAGAGGTTCCATGGAAGGACCGCAAGGGTCTAGAGCCCAGCAGTCGGCATTGCTGGAGCCCAACGAGGTCGTCCGTGCCGAGTTGCCAACTCCTGGGCATGGCACTCATCCAGCTCTGGTGCGGCTTTCTCGCCGGATCATGGAACAACGTGCAGGTATTCGAGCTGCGAGCACGCATCACAAGAATCCATACAGCCGGTCATGCTTTCCCGCGGGCACCCAAATACTGCTCGCGGACCGGACCAGTCGACCAATTGAAGCTATTCGGATTGGTGACAAGGTGCTCGGGTTTAATGGCGCAGATCCCATCCCTACGCTTGTCTACGGAATCGAGACGCCGCTGCGCGACCACCTATATACATTGACCTTCTCGAATGGATCAACGCTTCAGTTGACTCGAGAACATCCCCTTTTTACAAGAGATGGATGGAAATCTCTCGCCCCGGCGAGCACTCTGGAGGAGGTCCCAGCCTTGCTGGTCGGCACGCTACAAGTTGGACACCAAGTGCTGAGCCACCGCGGGTCGTTTGAGACGATCGTGCATATCGCTTTCGAAGCGTGCAGTATTGGAACCTTCAACCTCCAAAACCGGGCGGACAATTACTTCGCGAACGGTTTCCTTGCACACACCAAGGCACAAATGGCACTGTGTGGTCATTGCGCGATTGGGTTTGCGGATTTTGCCTGCAGAGTCGGCTCGTTGGATGATTGCCGTCGACCTTGAGATAGTTGTTCAGCTAAGTTGAACCGGGCTGACGATCCTACCGAAACCAATCAGGGGGTTTAGCGTTTGTAGTCGAAATCTGGCGCCGCGTTGGGCAACCGGAATCCGTGAGTGATGCAGCATTTTCCTGTGGAGTTTACAGCGTTTCTACTAAAAATCGCGTCCAGATGCAACTTGGCGTGCGACTATTGCTATATGTACCAGCATGCCGACCAGAGCTGGCGACTTCAGCCGAAGGTGATGTCGAATGACATTCTGAACCGGCTCGCCGTCCGAATTGCAGAATATGCTCAAGATGCCGATCTTGGCTCGATCGCAATTATGTTCCACGGTGGTGAGCCCCTCTTAGCGGGGCCGCAACGTATTGCAGACATAACAAGAGACTTACGCGCCGCAGTTCGCCAAACTACGTCCATTCGATTCACAGTTCAGACTAATGGAACTCTGTTGAATGAGGAGGCACTGTCGCTTCTCGCAGATGCGGGGGTGTCTGTCGCCATAAGCATCGACGGTGGACTTACCGCAAACGACAGACATCGGCGCGACCATCGGGGCAATTCCAGTTTCGCTGCTGCCCAGCGCGCGTTGGAGCTTCTAGAGCATCGGCCTGAAGTCTACGCTGGGATAATATCGGTCATTGACCCTTTCGTCGATCCGGAAGAAGTACTGGGCTTCTTGTGTCCGCGGGACCCGCCGAGCTTGGATCTCCTACTTCCCGATGCGCACCATGAGCGGCCTCCTTTGGGCCGAGACGACGATCCAGGGCTTTACGAACGGTGGCTCGTTCGAGCTTTCGACATATGGTTTGATCAGTATCCACATGTGCCCCTGCGCACATTTGATTCACTTCTCGCAGCATGCGCTGGTCTGCCGAGCGAGACGGATGCCTTTGGATTTGGGTCAGTCAACATGCTGACGGTCGAAACCGATGGCTCCTATCATAGCAACGACGTACTCAAGATCACACGGACAGGCGCGACGGCTCTCCGAATGCACATAACGGAGCATTCGATTGCGGAAGCTGCTGACTCAGAGTCTATCAAACTATACAATGGCTTATTGCAGCATTCAGGTCTGTCACCCGTTTGCCACCGTTGCCCCGAGGTAAACGTGTGCGGCGGAGGTTCTGTACCACACCGCTACTCGAACGGCGGGTTGATGAACCCAACGGTCTACTGCCGGGAAATGTTGTCGCTCATTTCACACGCGAGGCAGAGGTTGAGCACCACGTTTATTTGACGCGGTGCGCTGGCGCGGTAACTATTCATGACGTCAGGATTACACGGAAATCGTTCCTGTCGAACTCCCCAGGCCAAGGCATCCCAAGCATCAACAGCGCACCAAGTTGTCCCAACGTATCAGAACACTGCGCCGCGGCACCATTGCATCCAGTAGCTACGAACACGCGGTCACTAAGCTGGTCGACGAATGGTCTGCCGTGTGGAGTATATGCGACGAAGCAAGGTTTGCTGACATAACTTGAAACGGGCAGGCCCGACATGAATAATCGCAAGGCGCCTAACATCGCCGTCGTCATGTCGTGGCTCGGGCCCTGCTGCATCCATATTTGGATGGCGAGCCGATCCACCAGCGTTACGTCCGCACTTGTATTGCAACCGAGCTTGAGATAGTGACGGCCGTTTGGATAGCGGAGCGGCGGAGTCATGTAGATGCCGCTTAGCGTGGGTGAATCGATGGCAAAACTGAGCGTCGGCATGTTTGCGAAGCGCGTCAATGCCGCCATGGGGACCTCGACGAGCAAAACGGTCTCAGCCTTCACACGCAGAGCGATTCTACGTGTCATCAAGTCGTCGCAGCTTGCATATGCTCCGGTAGCGAGAAGTACTCTCGCCGATTGTAGTCTGCGGCCGGTGTGGGTCACTACGTGAACACAATCGCGCGTGACACGAAGCTGTTTCACTTCCTCATCAATGGCAACGGCGCCCGCACGAATGGCGTCCGCAAGCTGCGCGCGAATTAGCACACGTGGCCGAATCAACCCGGCAGGTGCAGGTTCGAATGTGGCACTGCAAGTATTCGCAAACATGAACATCGGAAAACGCGCGCTGATGCCGGACCCGGTCAGCCGCTCGTGTTGGACAACTGCAGGACGATCATACCGAGCATTGTTCGTTACCTCGTCTAATGCTGAGTGCGATTCGTACACGCAGAGCCGACCACACGCGTCATAAAAATGTAGCCCCGTTTGCTGCTCGAGGTGTTGATATCGCTCGATCGCTCGTCGAGTCAGGTGCGCCCATATAGGGTCTTTGCCAAGAAGCGACGTCGACCGACCTTCATCGTAATGACTTGCGAACACACCGTCGTGTGTGGCGTAGGATGCTGGCTCATTGGGCCCCACAACTGCAACGTTGCGAGTGAACTGACTTACATAGCGTAGCGCTGCAGAACCAATAAGGCCCTTGCCGATGATGATAAAATCGAACACGAAAAGCTCGACCTCCTTCGGGGATCGACCCTCTTGTTAGGCTACTAAGGTGATTCACTGGATGAAAAACA
Organism: Longimicrobium sp.; assembly: GCA_036379135.1. Lineage (GTDB taxonomy): Bacteria > Gemmatimonadota > Gemmatimonadetes > Longimicrobiales > Longimicrobiaceae > Longimicrobium. The sequence goes on along the minus strand of DASUVG010000136.1, from coordinate 115,713 downwards.
CGGTTGATCCGATCTTCTCATCCAGCACCATCTCGGCCCTCCGGCTTTTGAACGGCATGGCGCTCCCCTTGGTCCCGGGAATCGCGCAGGTCGAGAGAAGATACCACCCCGTCCAGGTATTGCCATGCTATTTCAGAACCGCCCTACTAGTGCCGCTGCGGCTGCTACGCAGCCTTGCCCTTCGGGACATGCCTGCGCTCGGTCGCCGCATCTCCGCAAGAAAGCACTCCCGGCGGGTCCGCTTGCGCTTTTGGGTTCAGGCAAGGCCGGCGAAGGTCGTCTGATCGCTCATCTGTCGCATTCGGCTGTGGGAGGAGGTGCCGCAGAGCACGATCTACGGGGCTCACCCTCAGTCGCGATGGACGGTGACGTAAAATTTGCAGAGCTTCCCTAGCGAAGTGCCGAACCGCGGGATGCCAGGTCAGTATGCGCGGGGCTGATGGCTGCCGCAATCCAATCGAAAGCCCTGTCCGCCTATGTATCCTTGAGCAGCACCGATCACATACAGCGAGTCGGAATCCAAGCCCGGCCGCCGAGCTCCCCGGAAGGAGGTTGGACCGGCAGTGGCGGCGATCGCGACCCACCCGTAGTGAGATGGGAACGCCCAAGCTCGCTACGGAAGATCGCGCAAGAAACTGACGTCGGTCCATTGGCTTCCTCCTCCGGTTACATGAGTACGGAGAACGGGCCGGTGACCACGGAGGCGCCGTCGTTGAAGAGCAACCGTAGGCGCCCCCGGAACGCCGTAGCCTCCGAATCCTTCGGTGGAATCAACTGCACCTGAAGGCGGGCAGCGCGCCGGGCGGGAATCTCGATCGGAGGAAAGATGTGGATAGTGTCCGGCACTTCGCGGCCGGGAACGGAGCGCTCCTCGACAACCTCCGCGATCCGGATCGGATAGCGATGGAGGACGGGGATCGGTGCCGGGTCGATCTCGCGTGACTGGGTCGACACACCCCACGTATCCTGGTATTGCAGTACGTGCACCATGAATCCCCAGAGGACCGCGGCACCCTCACCCCGATTCATCAACGTGAGATCGAATACCGGTGCGAGCCGGGATCCCAACTCGATGGAGTCGGCCGCGGTGATCCTGGCCACGAATGCGCTGTCGCCGCCCTCGACCAACGGATCGCCACAATCGATCGAACAGTCCTCCTCCAGCCCGAGGGCCCGGGCAAGATAATGATCCACCAGAAACCATCGCTTCGTCCTGCTCCAGATCGGGAGCTCAAGCTGAGAGCCCCACGGATCGTCGTACCGTAGTTCGAAGAACGATTCCCCGGTGTTCAGAGTGAAGCTCACCAGACTCATGACCGCTTGTGCATCGTCGGCTCGAGCAGTGTCGAGCCCCTGCGGTTCGGCCTGCTTCGCGTCTTGGGGTGTGGAGACGAGCGGACCAGCCGGGACGTCGGCTGTGGTGTGAGGGGAGCTCCGGGGTCCCGTGAACCGGGGAATCCAAAGCAGAAGGGTAGCGCCGGCGATCCCGAGGAGGGTCCGTTTTCGCAGACGTGTGATCTGGATGCGCTGGCCGCGGCCCACCACCCAGATAAGCGGTTTACGGCGGAGCCTGATATATGCCGCGGTCGTACCGGCGACGGACAGTGCCGTGGCCGCGTACGTTACAATAGGAGGGACTGACAACGCATTCAGGACGGCATCGAGAAACGCGCCGAGCAGCACTGCTCCGATCACGAGCAGCGCGACCGCCTCGATGAGCAGCTGGTGGGGAGGCTTCTGGGAATGCATGCGGTTGCGTTTTTGCCTCGCGAAGTGCCGAACCGCGGGATGCCAGGTCAGTATGCGCGGGGCTGATGGCTGCGGCAATCCAATCGAAAGCCCCGTTCGCCTGTCGGTCCTTGAGTAGCACCGATCACATACAGCGAGTCGAAATCCAAGCCCGGCCGCCGAGCCCCCCGGATGGAGGTTGGACGGACAGTGGCGGCGATCGTGACCGGTCCGGAGTGAGACCGGCGATCGTAATCCGCCGGTTCGGCCGAGCGCCTCCGCGGGAGGACTACGAAGGACTCTGAGGCTTCTGTTCTGACGTCCGCTTGAGTTCGCTTTCGAAAGCGAGAAACTGGATCAGAGCGGATTGGAAGTAGATTCGGTCGCGGAACTTCTCCGGATATTTCGCAAACCTGTCCCGCAGGAATGAAACGCAATCCGCGATTCTGATCGTGTGCCAGCGTGTGCTCTCCCGAGCTTCGCGGGCGATCAGAAGGTTGTACGAAGTGCAAGAGCCATGGTCGAAGGAGGCGGTCTTCGTCCATCCGGTCATTTCCGGCTCCCCGGGCTCTAGCAGCCCCGCCCGCCGGTAAGCATACGTCAGTCGATCTGGTAAAAACAGCCACCGGGGATCCAAGGCGCCCGTCTTGACCTCGCAGATCACCACCGCGGGACGTTCGAACTCGATGAGCGCTCGCAGACGCGGATCCCAATCCACCTCTTGGCCGCCGATTTCTTCCCAAGCTCCCGCCGGTCGGTAGGCGAGAACGTCGCAGTCGCCCGAAAATTTCGCGGAGTCCGATTTGTGGTACACGAAATTCGTCAACGGGAAGAACCCGTTGAGCCGCAGGTACCAGTAGGCGAGCTCTTCGCCGAAATTCATCGCAGGTGGTGGCTCGGCAGCGGTTACTTCGGAAGAGCGGGGGGCGAGGGCGGGAGCGGCGGTAGCCCCACCAGCGGCACAGCCGCGCGAGGCTCCCGTCGCCCGGTCGCCTGCGTGATGCGGAGGACGCCGTATCCGCCCGTCGCCCGTGCCTGGCGGGTGGCGTCGCGCAGGGCGGCTCCCGGCACGCCCCCGGACGGGAGATTGACGGGGAGGAACGAGCCGGGGACCACGAACCCCGGGTGCTGGAGGCGGGGGTCGTAGAGGAGGGTGCGGCTCCCAGGCACCCTCCACGGCGACCCGTCCGCGGCGGTGCCGTACCCGCTCCCCCACCACTGGCACTGCGCCGCCGTAAGGCCCGTCTCCTCCGACTGTTCCACCGCCCCCACCACGCGCACCTCCGCCGCGGACCAGTCGCCGAGCACCGCCGGCGCCTGGTCGACGGCGCCCCCCTGGTACACGCCCCCGGGCCGGCCGCAGACGCGGGTGCGCAGCACCGCGTAGAGGGTCACGTTGCTCGTGGCCGCCAGCGCCAGAGGGCTCGGCGTCGCGCTTCCGGCAGGCGGGACGAGGTCCCACACCGACGCCCAGCCGAAGGTCCCCGGCGCGAGCCCGAGCTGGACGTCGGCCTCGTCCGGGAGGAGGGTGATCCGCGGCGCGTCGATCATGAGCGGGGGCGGTCCCCGCCAGGCCGCCTGCCGCGCCGTGTTCAGGCTGCCGACCACGAACACCGGCAGATCCGAGACGATGGTGAGCGGCGCCGCGAGCTGCTCCGCGCCCCGGATGACGAGCGCCTCCTGCGCGCCGGCTGCGGCGCGCCCGGGCGGGTCGACGGCCGCCGCACGCACGTGCACCAGCCCGCCGGCGACCGGCGGGAGCGCGGCGAGGTCCAGGAGCCATCCGAAGGTGTTGGAGGGGCAGCGGTGGGTCTGGTAGACGTTGCCGGACACCGTCGCAGTGCAGCGCGCCTCCCGGCGCGGGTCGAAGAGGAGCCCCTTCCAGAGCCGGCCGGGGTTCGACGGGTCGGGGAGCGCGACCCCGGCGGGGACGGGCGCCGTCCACGGCCACGGGTGGTAGCGCAGCGCGGGCGCGAGCGCCGCCCGGCAGCCGGCGCTCATCCCGTACGCCTCTCCGCATGCGATGCCGGCGACCGGCGACGCGCCCACGGCGGTGCGCTGCAGGGTGACCGACGGCGCGAAGTACCCATCCCCGCCGCAGGCGCCGGTCCGGTCGGCGCACTCGCCCGTCCCTGCGAGGCCGCCGTCCTGGGCGCGGCCGTCCTCGTACGTCCCCCCCGCGGCCGGCGGGATGCGCACGCGCCCCTCGCTCGCGGCCAGGAGGGCGGTGGCCCCGGTCTCCGCGGCCGCGCGCGACCAGGTCTGGAGCGGGAGCCATCCGTCGTCGGAGAGGATCCGGCTGTCCGGGTCGTCGTTCCGGGTGCCGTCGCGGGCGTCCAGCGTGCCCATCAGCGTGACGGCGCCCGGGCAGGCGGGGAAGTACGCGAGAGCGTCGACGCGCACCGCGCCGGCGATGGTGGCGCCCCCGCCCAGCGAGCAGAGCTCGGCCTGTACGCCGCGGCTGTACAGCGCGTAGGGATAGGGCGCGAGGCGCGACACGGCGGCGGTGCGGGTCAGGGTCCTCCGCGTCCCCGCCGGCCCGAGGACGCGCACGCGCATCTCCACCTCGATCGTGCGCGCGGCCGTCTGCCCTTGCGGGCGCGGCGCGGAGGCGTACCGGACGCGCGGCTGGTCCGTCCACACGTCCAGCACTTCCGCGTCCTCGGGGATCGGGTCCTGCTCGCGCAGCGCGACGATGCGGAAGCCCGTCCCGGCGGGGTCAAGGGAGGCGCCCGGCTCCACCGGCAGCGACCCGACGCCGGCGTTCAGCGCCGCGACATCGGCCTCGTCAAGCGCCCCCAGCCGCTGGGCCGCCTGGGCTCGGAGGCGCTCCGTCATCACCTCGATCACGCCCCGGCCGGCGGCGTCGAGCTGCTGGATCCCGCTTCTCGCGCCGCGCCCGCGCTCGGCGGCCTCCAGGTTCAAGAGCGCCCCGCCCACCAGAATCGAGAGGAGCAGCGCGACCAGGAGCACGCCGATGAGCGCGCTTCCCCGGTCGCGCCTCGGCCCCTCCTCACCTCCGCTGAGCCCTTCCTCGTCGCCCCACAGGGAGCAAACCGCGCAGAGCTGCGCGTCGCCGTAGAGGCGGGTCCCGAAGCGGGGGCTGGCGCCGCAGCGCGCGCAGCGCTCCGCCTTCGTGCGCGCCGTGCGGGGACGCAGGCCGAGGACGAAGCTGCGGTCGGCCGCGTTCGGAACGATGGGTCCGATCTCCACCGACTTCGGGAGCGCGGCCGCGACCCGCTCCAGGTCCTCGGACACCGGCCGCACGAAGCGGCGGGTGACCCGGAGCGCTTCCGGCGTGTTCACCTCCGATGGTTCCGCCATCCATTCCAGCTTCAGCGCGGCGCGCTCGCTCTCGGCCGCCTTCCAGCTTCCGGGGTCGGCCGCGGCGCGCTGGCGCAGGGCGCCCAGCACGTCCTCCAGCGTGTAGGTGGATTGCTCGGTGCGCGTGGGATCGCTCATGGCTCCTCGCGTGCTCCGCCCCGCGCGAGGGAGCTAAGCGACTGGAGGATGCGGAGGGGCGCGGTGGTGCGGGTGCCTTCGCGGTTCATGCCGACGACGTCCGTCTCCAGTCTCACCGCGACCAGGGTGTGGTAGCCGCGGGCGTAGGTGTATCCCAGCGCGTCCGCGCCGGGGACGGTGTGGGTCACGCGGTTGGGGCTCACGGCCAGCGTGGCGGCGTCCACGCCGTCGCCCCGCGTCCAGCCCGGCGCGCCGGCGTGCTGCGTCTCCACCCGGAAGGAGGCGACCGGCCCCGCGACCCGGCGGGCGGCGTTCCAGCTCCCACCGGCCGCCATTCCCCGCGCGAGGTGGACCGCCAGCGCGGACCCCTCGGGGACCGTGTACAGGCGCAGCGGCTCCACCGGGACCGCGGCGACCGCGGGTGCGCCCCCGCCGCTGATCCCGGACCATTCGCGCGCGGCCGGATACCCCAGGGCAGCCGTGCGGTCGGAGGTCCGGAGATCGGTGAACAGGGCCTGCGCGCCGGTGGCCGAGCAGACGGACCGGGTCCGCGGCGACGTGGTGCGCACGGCGCGGGTCTCCTGGCAGCGTGAGCCGTCCGGGTAGAAGGACTCGCCGCACGACGGCGCCGCCCCGCCGGTGCTGCGGGTCCCCAGGAGCACCTCCACGACGGTGACTCCCGGCGAGCCGGCGACGGAGCAAAACGTGGCGGCGGGGCAGTCGGCCCCGCAAGGGGCCGCGTACGGCCCGTCCACGGAGGTGACCTGCAGGATGCGGTATCCGACGCGCGAGGAGCCGACGGCGAGCAGGTCTCCCGGGCGTACGCCGCCCGTGCGGTCGCCTCGGAGCGCGAAGCAGATGGAGGCGCTGGCGACCCGGCATGGCCGGCTCACGACCGGGAGCGCCGCCCCGGTGGAGCGGAGGAGGACCAGGGTGTCCGCCGGCGCGCCGGCCGCGGTGCTCGCGCTGCCGGCGCGGAGCATCCCCAAATTGGGGGCGGAGAATCCCGCGCGGGCCGTCTGCTCCAGGGCGCGGCCGACGCTCGTCTCCAGGTTGCGGCGGGTGCGCTCCGCGTCGGCCCTGCGGAGCTCGCGCAGGTGAACGGACGTGCCCACCTGCGCCAGCGTCCACGCCATCGCCGTGACGATGGAGGCGACCAGCAGGACGACCATCAGCTCGACCAGGGTGAACCCGGCGCGCGAGCGCGCCAGACGCGGAGTGCGGGGCAGGTCGTTCATGGGGTGCCGGCGAGGGTCCAGGAGCCAGTCGCGGGGTCGCTCCCGCTCTCGTAGAGGACGTGGCTGGCGCGGGTGCTCCACACCCCGGCGCGGAGGTGGTCGACGCGGACCGTGATCCGCGCCACGGCGCCCCCGCAGGGCGCCGGCGGTCCGCCGGTGTCGTTCGGCCGCGACGAGGAAGCGTCGCACAGGAGGTCGCGGTCCACGTAGACGCGGTACTCGCCGGCGAGGTCGGGGACGCCGTTCTGGTCGACGCGAGTCGGCGTCCCCACCGCCGGGACGTTCCAGGGCCCGGCGCTCCGCGCCCGCTGCACTTCGTTCTCCGCCAGCCGCCGGGCCACCTCGGAGCTCCGGCGCCGGTCGTTCTGCTGCTGCGCCTGCGCGAAGAGCTGGATCAGCCCGGCCGCGCCGATCGCCAGCACCACGACCGCGACCAGCACCTCCACGAGGGTGAAGCCGCGCGCACCGCGCACGCGTTGCCGCTTCACCTGGCGACGGGCGTCCATCGCCCGCTCCCCCGTTCCCACCGCCACGCCTGCACGGTCCCGCTGGGGTCGAGCGTGACCGCGGCGATCCGGTGCGGCTCCCGGTCCGACCGGACCAGGTAGACCGCGGCCGGCGCCGGCGCTCCGCAGATGCCGTCCGCGTCGCAGTAGACCTGCGCGGGGAGCGGGGCGACGGGTCCGTCCAGCGGGTCCCGCGCCGCTTCCCCCGCGCCCCACCCCAGCCCCTCCGGAAGCTCCTCCCATTCTCCCGCGGGCGTCCCCGCCAGGGTGAGCGTCCCGGGCGCGCCGACCCGCGCGGCGTACCTGCCGTCGGGAAGCACCACCACCAGCGCCTCGCCCTCGATCGCCACGGCCTGGTCGCGGGCGCGCTCGATCTCGCCGGCCAGACGCTGGGCGGCGTTCTCAACCGGGTAGATCTCCGGCGGCCGCTGCAGCGCCATGTAGACGGTGCTCACGACCGCCAGCGTGGCGAGCACCATGAGGAGCTCGACCGCCGAGAAGCCCCGAGCGTCCCCGGGGAGGAGCGCCGGGGTATAACGGCCCACCCGGCGCACTCTCCCAAGCGGCTTTCCTCCCTTCCGTCTCGTGCTCGCCATGTTCTCCTGGACGGCCAAGTTCGCGCGTTCCTCCGGGGGCATCCCCGGGGCTCTGGTGGTGGGTGCGGACCTCGGCGTCCGCCGGATCAAGCTCGTCGGGCTGGGCGGGGCGGCCGGTCGGGCGGAGCTGCTCTGGGCGGTGGACGTCCCAACGCCCGGCGGCATCTTCGGCCCGGAGGGCCAGTTCGACTCCGTCGCGGCCGGCCGGGTCCTCGCCCAGCTTCTGGCCGGCTCGCCGGGACCGGGCCCGGTGCCCGGCGCGGTGCTCCTCCCTTCTGCGGCGCTTCGCGTAAGACGGCTGCAAACGGCTGCGTCCGATCCAGCGGCGCTCACGCGCATCCTCGCGGAGGATTCGGAGCTGCGGGTTCCGGGGGTTCCCGTCGAGGGGCTGTACCACGCCGTTTGCGCGCTCGGTGATACCCCGGCCGGCACCCGCGGGGACGCCGGCGGCGCGCTCGTGGCGGCCGCGGCGCGAAGGGACGCGATCCGTGCGTACGCCGCCGCCGGGAGCGCGGCGGACTTGCGGCCCCTGCGGCTTGCGGCCCCGGCGGCCGCGCTCGCGAACCTCCACGCCGCCCTCCATCCCGACGAGGTCGACGGCGCCGTGCTGCTCCTCCACATCGGCTCGGTGCGCAGCGAGCTCGTCGTGGTGCACGGGGGCGCGCCGCTCCTGGCGCTCCCCGTGGTCCAGGGAACCGAGCACCTCTTCGACCGGCTGCGCGCGGGCGCGGGGGGAGACGCCTTCGATCCAGAGACGGTCCTGCAGGCGCCGGACGGGGCGGCGGCCGCCGCGCTGGACGAGTGGGTGGGGCGGCTCCGCGGGTCGCACCGCACCGCCGTGGGCGCGGCCGAGCGCCACCTGCGGCGGAGCCTGGACGAGCTTCCGGTCCGCCTCTCCGGCGGGATCGCGTGTTTCCCAGGGGTCGTGGAGCGGCTCGCCGCGGTGGTTCCCGCGCCGGTCGCCGTGCTGGACCCCTCCGCTCGCTTCGGCGCTCCGCCGGGCGCGGAGACGTTCGGGCCGGCGCTGGTCCTCGCGCTGGGCGCGGCGCTCGAGGCGCGGGCGGCGCTCGGCCCCGTGGACGAGGCCGCCGGTGGCCCGCTCCCGGTGGCGCTGGACCTCGCGGTCCCGGAGGCGAGGACGGCGGCGGCGGCGGGGCGGGAGGCGGCCGTCGCGCTCCTCCGCGACGCGGCGGTGTGGGCGGCCGCGCTGGTCGCGCTGATGCTCGCCGTCGGCGTTCCGGCCGTGCTGCAGGGGCGTCTGCGCGGGGTGGAAGCCGAGCTGGAGAGGGGGCGGCGGGCGTATGCCGGGGAAGCGGAGCAGGTCGCGGCGGACAGCGCGCGGGTGTCGGCGCTGCAGGCGGACAGCGCCCGGCTGGCGGGGACGCTCGGCACCCTCGCGTCGCTGGAGGCGGACCGGTACGGCTGGCCGCGGCTGATGCACGCCGCCGCGGACGCGCTCCCCGCCTACGCCTGGCTGGAAGGGGTGGAGCTGGAGCCGGGCGCGGCGGGGGATGCGTCCCGCTTCCGGATCGCGGCCGTCGCGCCCGCGCAGGCCGACGTGAGCCGGTACGAGCGCGCGCTCGGCGGCTTCGCGGGCGTGGCGGACGTGGCGCTCGAGGGCTCGGAGAGCCTCCAGGCCGGCCCCTTCGCCCTGGTGGGGTTCCGGATCGCGGGACGGTATGGAGAGCAGCGCGCGGGGTCCGACCAGCCCCGGCCGGGAGGTGCGGGGTATCATGAGGGACCACAACCCCCGGTTCCTTCCGCGGCTACGCCATGACCCGCCGTCCCGCTTCCGCCCATCGCGCCCGCGTCGTGACGCTCCTCCTCCTCGTCGGCACCGCCGTCGGCGGCGCCCGCTGGGCAATGGGTGTCCGCCCGCGGGAGGAGGCCCTCACCGAGCGCCGCGAGCGGCTCGATGCCGAGCGGCGGCGCCTGGCCGAGACCCGGGCGCAGCTGCTCCGGCTCGGCTCCGACGGGATCGCCGACCGCAACCGCGTGCTCCGTGCGGAGGTGGAGCGAAGGGAAGCACTGGCCCCGGCCGGCACCGTGGAGTCCGCCGGGCCGGCGGTGCGCGAGCGCTTCGCCGCGCTGGCCGCCCGCTACGGGGTGCACGCCCCGACTTTCGAGCAGATGCCCGTCCAGACGGCGGGGGACCTTCAGATCGGGGGCTTGAGGATCCGCGCGGCGGGCGGCTACCACGCGCTGGGCACCTGGATCACGGAGGGGCTCTCGGACGAGCGGCTCCTCGACGTGCGCCAGGCGCGGCTGCAGGCGGTCCCCGACTCCCTGACCAAGAGCCTTCGCACGGGCGCCGGCGTGGCTCCCGCGGCACCGGCCGCTCCCGCCGGCGCGCCTGGCGCGCCGGCTCCGCCGCCCCCGGCCGGGGCGCTGGAGCTGCCGGGCGCCGCTCCCCTCGACGCGGTCGTCGAGTTCGTGGTGCAGTGGTACGCCCTCCCGGGCGCGACCCGGTCCGCGCCGGCTCCGGGAGCGGGATGATGCGCCGCGTCGCCTGCGCGCTGCTGCTGGCCGCGGCGGCTCCCCTGACCGTCGCCGGGCAGGAGCGCTGGAGCTACCCCCGGGGCGAGGAGCGGACGAACCCCGTGGCGCCGCCCGCGGAGCTCTACTCCGGGGAGCTCGCGCCGCCGCTCCTCGTGACCAGCGTGATGGGACCCGCCGGCGGGCCGCTCCACGCGGTAGTGCGCCTGGGCGAGCCGCTCAAGGAGCGGCGGGTGGTCCGCGCGGGGACGCGCATCGGCCCCTACCTCGTGGACCGGGTGCAGGTGGACGGGTTGTGGGTGCGTCTGTACGTGCTGGGAAGCCCGCGCCGGATGTGGATCCCCCGCGCCGGGCTGCGGAGGCTGTCCGGGACTCCCGAACCGATTTCCTGATGCATTTCCCACGTTTCGCTGGACTCCTCCTCCTGGCCGCCGCGGCCGCCGCGTGTGCCTCGGGCCCGGCGCCATGGCGCGGGGAGCTGCTCACGGTCGCCGAGCTGCGCGCCCGGCAGGCACAGGGCGCACCCGACTCCGCCGCGGCCGCGCAGCCGGCTCCGCCCCCGCAGCCGGCGCGCGACACCGCCGCCTCGGCGGCTCCGCGCGCGGACACGGCCGCCGCCCGCCGCGACGCTCCGCCCGCGCAGGCGGAGCCGAGGGTCCCGGTGGACGGCACTGCCCCGGCGCGGCCGGCCCGGCGGTTTCCCCGCCCCCGGTGGATCCAGGTCCAGGACCCGAACCCGCCGGTGATCCCGTTCGTCCTCTTCGAGGACCCGATCGTGGACGTGATGCGCAGCCTCTCGGAGGCGGTGCACGTCAACATCGTCCTCGACCAGGACACGGTCGTGCGCGGGATGAAGCTGACGGCGGAGGTGCACGACCTACCGTGGCCGCTGGCGCTGGAGGCGGTGCTGGAGGCGCACCGTCTCCGGCCTGTGCAGCTCGCCTCGGGGGTGATCAAGATCGTCACCGAGCAGTCCGCCCGGGAGGACCAGGTGGTGGAGGAGGTCGCGCTGCGCTTCCTGACCGCGCGCGACATCCAGACGGCGCTGGAGGGGATTCTCCGGGCCGGCGCCGACAGCGCGAGCGCCCGGGTGGAGTACGTGGGTGACCCCGAGACGACCCGGCGCCTGGTGGTCTACGGCAGCCCCGAGAAGATCTCGCAGGTGCGGAGCCTGGTCGCGCGGCTCGACCGGCGGCCGCCCACCATCTCGGTGGAGACCCGCATCGTGAACGTGGACCGCACTCGGATGCGCCGCGTCGGGATCATGTACGCCCTCGGGAGATCCCCGGTGGACTCCACCGGGACGCGCACCCCGCTCATGGACGTGCGGTCCGCCACGCCCGGCGGGGTGCAGAGCACCTACGGCCCCGCGGTCCGGCTGGTCTCCGATCTGGGCGGCCTGGGGCGGGTGGACGTGAACGTCTTCATCGACGCGGTGCTGGGGAACGGGTTCGCGGAGACGCAGACCACGCCGTTCATCACCACCACCAGCGAGCTCCCGGCGGAGGTGCGGATCGGCGACGCGATCGTGCTCCCGAACAACCAGCCGATCTTCGCCGGGGGCGGCTACGTGGTGCCCGGCGGCACGCCGCAGCAGCCCGGGAGCGGGCAGCCGCAGACCGGCTCTCCGCAGCAGCCGGGCGGCTACGGCGACGGGCGCGGCGGCCTCCAGCCGAGCGCGGGCGGGATTTACCCGGACTACGGCGCGCAGGTGGGCGGCTTCACGCGCTTCGAAACCGGCACCACCTTGCGCGTGACCCCCTACGCGCTCGGCGACGTGCTGATCCGGGTGCGGATCGAGCTCGAGCGCGATGGCGGCCAGCTGGCCCCGGACGGGAGAAGCATCACGGGCGGGAACCAGACCGCCTTCACCGACGTGATCGTGCGCGACGGGACGCCGATCGTGATGGCCGGCCTGACCGTGAACGCCCGCAGCCGCGCCCGGAGCGGCGTGCCCCTTCTCTCCGACCTCCCCCTCCTGGGCGGGCTGTTCCGCGTCGACGAGGACGCGGAGCACTACCAGGACCTGATCATCATCCTCACCCCGCGGATCGAGAGCGATGAGCTGGCTGCGACGTCGAACTGAAGGAGCGCTCTGCGCCGCGCTCCTGCTGACCGCGACCTCGTGCATGGACCAGGGGGAGCTCTTCGGGCCGGACCCCGAGCCTTCCGGGGACGCGCCCCGGGTGCGCCTCGGCGCGCCGTCCTACGTGCTGTACGAGGGCGACGAGGTGAGGGTGCGGGTGGAGGGGCTGGACGGCCGCACGGGCCAGGCGGAGGTGCTGGTGCTGGACCGGGCGCGCGAGGTGGTTTGGCGCTCCGGCCGCGTGGCGGCCACGGACACGCTGGCGCGCGTCCCGGTCACCGGGCTGCCCCAGCAGCTCTTCGCCGACACGGCGCTCTCCCTGAGCGCCGTCGTGGAGGTCGGGGACGTCCGTGTCTACGCCGGCGACGACACCGCCGCGGTGCTCTCGCGCAACCAGGCGGCGCTGCGGCCGGTGCGGTTCTACCCGGGCGAGGTGGTGGCCCTGGACGCGGGGCGCCCGCAGAGCTTCGCGCTCGACGCGGCCACGGGCCGGCTCTACTTCGCGGCGAGCGACCGCGCGCGGATCGGGGTGATCGACTTGGCCACGCGGCGCGAGACGGCCGGCGTCGACGTCCCGACCGGGCCCGTCGCGCTGCGCTTCCTGGGCGGCCGGCTGGGGGCGCTGATCGCGGACGGGACCGAACTCGCCGTCTTCGAGGCGGGGCCGGGACTCGAGTTTCGCGAGCGTATCCTCCTCCCCACGCTCGTCCTGGACGTGCAGACGCTGCGCGTGGCGGCGGACAGCGCCAGCCCCGCCCAGGTGGACACCCTCTCGGCCGTGGTCCGCCCCTACGCGCGGGGGCTGGCCTGGGGGTGCCCCGACGCCGGGTGCTCCTCGCCGGTGGCGTTCACCGCGAGCCGGCTCGCCGGCGCCGACCCGGCGAAGGCGACGGCGGCGATGCGCCGGGTCGTTCTCGGCGCGGGCGCTCCCGTCGCGCCTGTGGTGGTGCCCGGCTACCAGCCCGGCGTGCTTCCGAGTGACACCACCCCTTCCCGGGTGCGCGTCTTCGCGGCGCGGCAGTCCGGGGCGGATTCGCTGGTCTTCGACCGCGCAGACCGCATGCGGTGCCCCACCGCAATGCTCGGAGGCGCCGCGTTCGACGTGGCGGCGGGCGGCCCGGCGGTCCTGTACGCGGCGGTGGAGGGGGAGCTCGCGTGCGGGGACGGGACGCGGCTCATGCGGATCGACCAGGCCGCGTCCGACGATCCGCGCTTCAGCGCCCTCGCGCGCAGGAACCTCCTCGGCGAGGACCGGGTCGGGGCCGTCGCGGAGGTGCGGGTCTCCCCGGACGCGCAGCTGGTGCTGGTCCGCGCGGAAGACCGCGTTCACCTCTTCGACGCGGACCTCCGGCTCCGCGCGACGCTGGAGGTCGCGGATCCCACCGCGGTGGCGTGGGTGGAGGGCGGGCCCGTGGCCTCGCTGTACTTCGCGGTCGCGTCGGCGGAAGGGGTCGCGCTTTACGACACCGTGCGGCGCGTCGTGGTGACGCGGTTCCCGCTCGGGCCGACGCGCGAGAGCCTCCTGGCCGTCTGGCGAACCGGCCAGGAGCTGGTGGCCGCCGCCGGGCCGCTCGACCGGGACGGTGTGGTGACGGCGCGTGTTCCTGTTCCCTGAAACAAGGGCGTTCGATGAGTCGAGCAAGCGAGGTGCTGGAGCAGCTCCGCCGCGCGGAAGCCGCGGCCCGGGAGGAGGTCGAGCGGCTGCTCGCCCCCGCCGGGCTGGCGGTCAGCGAGATCCGCCCCGACGGCGACGGGTGGCGCCTGCGCGTCGTCCCGCGGAACGACGACGTGCGGAGCGCGCCGGGAGGCGCCGGCCGGGACGAGGATCCGGCGCGGTCCGTGGGGACGGCGGACTCCTCCGCACGTGGGGCCGCGCCGCTCACGCGCGGTGTTGAGCCGCTCGTCCGCGAGCCCGGCGAGACGCTGATGTCGCTCGTCTCCCGGGCGGGGGACCGCCTCCGGGTCTCGCCCGGGGGTGGGCCCGGCGGGCTGCGGGTGCCGGCGGCCACGGACGCGGAGCGCGTCGCTTGGCTAGCGGGCACGCTGGTCGGTGACACGGTGCTGGCGCTGCGCCACCTGGGCGAGCCGGAGGACGGGGAGAGGGCCGTCCAGGAACTGCACCGCCAGCTCGGGCTGTTCCTGCGGGAGAGCCGCCGGCTGATCCGGAGCGAGGACCCCGCCCCCTTCCTGGAGGTGGTCGACCGCTGGACCCCGGCGGGCTTCCCGCGCGGGCGGGCGTTCCTGGCGCGCAGGGAAGGGGTGGCGCATGCCTAACCTCATCCCCAGCCGCAAGCAAATCTCGGTGCGGATCGTCTACGTCGGCCCCGGCGTGGGCGGGAAGACGACCAACCTCCGGCAGATCCGGGAGCAGTTCCCCGAGTTCAGGATGGCGGAGCTCGCCACCGAGGGGGAGCGGACGATGGGCGGTGACTTCCTCCCGGTCGCCCTCGGTGCGGACCGGATCGACGGGTGGGAGCTGAAGGTGAGCCTCTCCAGCGTTCCGGGGCAGATCCAGTACGCGGAGTCGCGCGCCTCCGTCCTCAAGAACGCGGACGTGGTGGTGTTCGTGGCCGACAGCAACCCGCTGCGGATGGACGCCAACCTGTACGCGCTCGACGACGTGCGCGCGCTGCTGGAGGCGGAAGGGCACGACCCGACCGGGATGCGGGTGGTCTTCCAGTACAACAAGTCGGACCTGCCGGACGCGGTCCCGGCGGAGGAGCTGGACCGCCGGCTGAACCCGGGCGGGGCGCCGTCAGTGGCGGCCGTCGCCCTGGACGGGGTCGGCGTCTTCGAGACGCTGCGCGAGGCGCTGGTGCTCGCCCGGGAAGAGGCCGGGCGCTACCTCGCGCAGGCCATGCCGCCTGGCGCGGCGACGGCGTGACGGCACGGGGCCGTCGGCCGCTTTACCCCTCGCTGGTGAGGAGACGATGCACGTTCTGATGAAGGGGATGCGCGGGCGCATGGCGCGGCAGTTGCGCTCGCGGGAGGGCTTCACGATGGTGGAGCTGATGGTGGTGGTCGTGGTGATCGCGATCCTGGCCACCGCGGTGGGATTCGCGTCGACGAAGCTCATCGGCAGCAGCATCGAGTCGAACATGAAGTCCGACGCGAAGTCGGTGCACACCGCGCTCGTGGAGCACTTCGTGGACTACAACCGGTTCCCGTCGGCGCTCGCGCCGAGCACGGGGACGCCGAGCGCGACCACGATGCTGTTCGACGCAAGCGACGGGAACGTGATGGCCATCGCCGCGGGCGCGACGGCGACGCAGGTGACGATTAACGTGACGAACCCCAAGAAGCCGGGGTACACGTGCAGCATCACCGCGCGGCCGTCCGGGACGGCCAAGCCGGTTTGCTCCTGAGCGCACGCGAGCTGAAAGCGCAGATTCATATCAGAGGGGGTGCCCTGCTGCGGAGCGGGACACCCCCTTTGTGCTGTGGAATCTGCGGCAGCACCTACTCTCGGACGCAACTCATTGCTCGGAGGATTCGCGTACCAGTCGATCGTTCTCCGAGAGCTCTACGCGAATAAACGGCTTCGCGAATTCTGGCACCTCGTCGTCTACGACAATCAGTTGAAGCGATTCGCCATGCAGTTCCGAGATCCGAACCAAGAACTCGTACATGCGTTGTTTCCGCTCCGGCGACAACCCGGTGTTACCCAGATTGCGCGTGAGTCCATCGATCAGGAGGATTCCCGGTAGCCCCAGTCCGAAGTGTAGCGACGTAAGGTGGTGGGCGAGCGCGTGCGCTACGTTGATCTGCACGATCAGCCCTGGCGAATAGAGCGCGTCAAATTGTTGTCCATCGATTACGGGCAGGTACTTCTCCCGGTCGATGAACGTTGCTTCCGGGTTGCCAACGTGCGGGATGTTGAACTCTTCCAGGATTTTGCGGAAGACTCGGTTGAGATATTGGAGTCGGATCCCTGCTTCACTTTGTCGGTCTAGCGCGACCTGCAATTCGAGACGTACGGCTGCTGCTTCTTCCTCCAGGTCCCGGACTTCCGTCTCGGTTTCCGACATGCGTCGAAAGACCTGCAGATAGTCCTCCAAGCGCGCGATGGTCTCGATGAGCCGGGCACGTCCGGCGGCCTGTTGTTGGAGCCGCTCCGCAGCATCGGAGACGTAAGTTCGTGTCAGGAAATCCAGTTCTGAGGAGGCTTCGGTACGCTCCCGCTCAGCCACTTCGGCCTGTGCGAAAAGTCGTGTGGCAGTTTCACGGTGCGTTGCGGCGAGCTCGCGTGTTTCAGCTACCTGTGCGTCCAACCGACGCTGCTCCCGCTCCAGATCTCGCCGGGACAGTGACGGTGCTGGCTCCTGATGGCATAGGTAACAGCGGGCGTCCGTGGCTCGCTCCGGCCTCACCTCGGAGCCGCATCTTGGACACTGAAGAAAGTCAAAGTCCAGCAGGTGAGTATCGGCAACGATCGCTTTCGTGAGGCGACGGATCTGCGCCTCCAGTTGCCGCGCGAGTTCCTCCATTTGTCCCGCAGCACCCGCCTCGTCGTGAGCCGCCTCGCGGAACCGCGAGATCTGCCGATCGAGAGATAGGACGCGCTCGCGAAGTTCCTGGGCGCGGGGTGTAGCTGAAGCGCTGCCATCCTGCGCGGATGCGTCCGCGATGCCTGCCTCGATCACGGATAGTTCGCTCGCCGCCAACTGACGCGCGCGCACCACTGCTGCTTGATTTTCGAATGCAGTCCCCGCGAACGATCGCTCGAGGACCGCGTTACGATTCCGTGCGTCCCTCAGGGCCTGCTCAATGGTCCGAAGCCTCGACTCCAGCTGATAGACCTCAACATTGTATATTCCGTAAAGCACCTCGAATACGACCATACGCTTCACGTTCTTGAAGCGGTCCTGATGGCCGAAGACGCTTGTCGCGATCTCCTTCGAACGCAGATGACAGTACATGAAGTAGTCATTGATGCTGACCGGTGATGAGGAACCGGGAACGACTCGCATCGAAACCGGAATTTCGATCAACGGTAGCCCCAAACGTTCCAGCAGCCACCGTCCGTATGTGAGCTGTGACGCATCATCTGCCGCGAGTGCGGGCAGTCGCAGGGTCTCCTCTCGACCCGCCACGTCCACCTTTGCGTCACGAGTGCTGACGACCGGGCGAATCACGGTGTAATCTTCTTCGCCCAGGGTGATGCTCGCCTCAATGTGGGTCACGTGCTCGCGTAGCTCTGGGATAAGGTGCTCGAGCGCGTGGCCGAAGAGGCTGTGAATCAACTGAAGAAGAGGGGTCTTTCCGGAAGTGATTTCGCCGTAGATGATGTTCAATCCTGGGCGAAACGGGACCTCGCGATTTCCTCCGAGGAGGGAGATGTGGTTGATTCGGGTGATCATAGTGTCTGACCCCAGGATGCACCGGCCACCTCGGGAAAGTTGTCATAGATGAAATTCTTCAGGCCATTGCCAGTCAAATCGAAATGAGCTTTCAGCAGTGCAGCTCGCTCGGCGGTGGACGCCCAGGCCTCGGTGTCGGCGAGAGAGCCTGCGATCGCGACTCCACGTTCTGTAACCCGGTATCCCACGCCAGCTCCTTCCGACACGGTTTCGACGAGGCCTTTCCCAACGAGGCGTCCAAGCAGTGCGAAGTATGCCGGATCCCAAGGTCCATATCGGTATCGCATCATTCTGCTCTCGATGGTTGGACCTTCGGAGTCGGCCTGTTCGATAGCGGTGCGTGCGCGATTCGTGAGTCCCGGGCGCATGGCGAGGGCCCGCGCGAAGAACAGGGGGTAGCGGAGCAGGAAGTCAAGCTTCGCGAGCTTGGTTCGCCCTTCAAGGGAAGCGCCGTTAACGCTGAACGCAGCGATTAACAGAAGAAGGCGAGCCTCGCCTTCGGCGGTCGGTTGGAAGAGGGCTCGGCGCATGCGATCAGCTCCAACCCGCTTTGCACTGGTCTGATAATTCGCACAACTCCCCAAGCAGAAGAGCGGGATCTCGTCCGAATACCCAGTGCCGATCGATAGCCTCCGCGTTCGTCTGCAACTCGGTCTTCAGTGACTGGAATATCTGCGCCGCCGAGTTTGGCTGGCCGCGCCAGATCCCTGGGAGTGGCGCATGCGCGAGGAGTAGCCGCGTTTTGACGTCGTCGAGCTTCGCGTCATCGCCGACCAGGTTCTTGCTCATGAACTCGATCTCGGCACGAACGGCATTGCTGCGGAGGGTGATGGCAGTCGAAATAAGACCTGCGTCCGCGCCGCCGGCTGTCAGTTTGCGTACCAAGTCAGAGGGATCGTGCGCTTCTACATCATCCGATCTCAATAGCTGCGAATCCGCCGTGGTCTTCAGCAAAGTGCAAAGCGGCTCGATCCGCTCTGGCGTCAGCCTCTTCGCCGCGACTCTGGCTGCCAAGCTGTCCGGGGTGAGGTGCGGCGCGATGACATGTGTAGGCCAGCCGTCACCAATCTCGTCCGCTTCCATCGCGCGGGAGATTTCCTCCACAAGCCCTTCATGGATGGCACGAATAGTGGCAGCAGTGCGACCAGGCGCGAGTTCCCCCATCAGCGCGAGGTTGTATTGCGTGATGAGACCCCTGGATGGCATTTCCCTCACGCAGAGTCGGTCCAGAAATACAGCGCATTCTGCTTCCTCAATCTCCAGGCGCTCGGCGATCTTCAAGCGTAATTCGGCGCTGCGGGGACCGAATGGCTCAAGCAGTTCTGCCAGAAGGTCGTCGCGCTTCACCTCGCCTTCAAGGTGAAGCTCGAAGCGGGAATCCGTACCCCGCACCACTTGAAAGGCTCGGTAGAGACTCTTCAATCCTTTCCCCGGCGGTAGCACCTCCACCAAGCGCCACTGACCCAAACCAGGATCACGCGTCTTGATCTGGATGAACGTCCAGTGGCCGTCCCCCTCAACGGCGATGTCCTCGATGTGCTCTGCGACCACTGAACGCACGTTCCTTCCAAGCGCACAGGCAACGCAGTACATCACCATCAGGCGCGCCTGATAGCGATACCGACCGAATGTTACTGCGCCTGTGTCGTCGGGAGGATCGATATGGAGCGGCTCTGGAACCAACCTACCTCCATTAAACGCGGGAGAGCAGTGGTCTGGCGGGCGCTTGCGCGCAGTCCGCGAGGCAGGCAAATCGTGCGCTACATCAGTAGTGCAGGGCGATCAAACATGTGGAGAGGGGAAAAAAGTGGCAAGTTTTTGGTGCACGGAATTGTCCTGCCCGCGATCCGAAGTAAATCCGAACCAATGGTCTCGGTTGTCTTTTTATCCGGGCTCATGGCACCCGTAGCTTTGATGCGCTGCGGCAGAACCTTTCAAAGGCACGGGTGACGGGAACGTCATCATCGTGACACTACAGTGCTCTACCGCGGTGCGAAGATGCACGTCGACTACTGCGTTACCGCTTGCATCGAGGACGTCATCAGCGCGTACACGCCGCCGACCAGCAGGGCGATGGGGATCATGATGATGATGATCGCCAGCGGCTCCAGCTTGCTGGTCAGCTTGTCCACGCTGTAGGAGGTCTCCTCGTCGTAGTGGTCCGCCAGCTCGACCATCATCTCCGCGAGCCGCCCGCCGTCCTCTCCGACCCGCGTCATCTTCGCCGCGACCGGCGGCAGCCCCACGCGCTTCATCTCCTGCCAGAGCGGGCGGCCGTCCACGTGGCCGCGCGAGACCTCGAGGAGCTGGTGCCGCAGCACGTGGTTCCCCACGGTGTGCGCGGCGAGCGTGACCGCGGACGGAACCGCCGTCCCGCTGCTGTACAGGATCGCGAAGAGCCGCGCCCAGGTGGCCAGCGCGGCCTGCCGGAGGAGGGTGCCGAGGATGGGGATGCGCAGCAGCGCGGCGTCGGCGCGCCTGCGGAAGCCATCGCTCCGTCGGTAGGCGCGCACCGCGAGCCAGATCGCCAGCACGACGCCGGCCAGCAGCGCGGGCCCGGCGAGCCGCAGGACGTGGCTGGCGCCCAGCATCATGCGCATGATCACCGGGGCCTCGGCGCCGGCGTCGGCCACGGCCTGCGCGAAGCGGGGGACGACCACGTAGAGGATCACCAGCGTCACGATCATCCCGATGCCCAGCACCGTCGTCGGGTAGGCGAGCCCCTTGACCACCTTCCGCCGCGTCTCCTGGGTCCGCTTCTGGCTCACCGCCAGCATGCGCATCACGTCCTGCAGGTTCGCCTGCTCGCCGGCGCGAACCGCCGCCACGTAGACGGGATCGAAGGCGCGAGGGTGCTCGGCCAGCGCGTCCGCGAGCGAGCCCCCCAGCTTCACCCGCACGCTCACCTCCCAGAGGACGCGCTCCATCCGCGGGTCCCCCAGGTCGTCGCGGGTGACCTCGAGCGACTCCTGCAGGGTGAGGCTGCGCAGCAGCGACGAGGTCATGCGCGTGAAGAGCACGACGGACGCCGCCTTCGGCTTCGCCGGGCCCCACTCGCGGGAGAAGAAGGACGGGCGGAGCGCGGCGACGCGGACCTGGCGCTCCGACTCGAGCGCGTGGCGCGCGACGGTTTCGCTCAGGCTCTGGATGGTGCCGGAGACGGGCTGCCCGAGGGCGTCGAAGCCCGTGTAGTGGAAGGTGGGCATGGGGTCAGGTTTCCTTGAGGATCTCTTCCAGCGTGGTCTGCCCCTCGCGGACGCGGGCCCACCCCGCCTGCCGGAGGGGCTGCATGTGGTTGGCGAGCCCCGCGGCCGCGATCTCCTTGTCCGAGCGGCCCTGGGCGATCAGCCGCCGGATGGTGTCGTCGACCTCCAGCATCTCGTAGACGCCGATCCGCCCGCGGTAGCCGCTGCCGCCGCAGGCGTCGCACCCCGCCCCGCGCATGAACCGAACGGTGCCCAGCCGCCGCGCCTCGACGCCGGCCAGGGCGAGCGTCGCGGGGTCGGGCTCGTAGGGCTCCCTGCATTGCGGGCAGACGCGGCGGACGAGCCGCTGCGCGATCACCAGGCGCACCGTGCCGGCGACGTTGTAGGGCTCCACGCCCATGTCCAGGAGGCGGGAGACGGCGCTCGGGGCGTCGTTGGTGTGGAGGGTCGAGAGGAGGAGGTGCCCGGTCATCGCGGCCCGGGTGGCCGTCTCCGCGGTCTCCGCGTCGCGGATCTCGCCGATCATCATGATGTTCGGGTCCTGCCGGAGCAGGAACCGCAGCGCCGACGCGTAGGAGAGGCTAGTCCGCTGGTCGTCGGTGCGGCGGATGGGGACCTGCGTGACCATGGGGATCCGGCGCTCGACCGGGTCCTCGATGGTGACGATGTTCACCTCGGGGCGGGCGAGCGCCGTGAGGATGCTGTACAGCGTCGTCGACTTCCCGGAGCCGGTCGGCCCCGTCACGAGGATCATCCCCCACGCCTGGTGCATCGCCCGCCGGAGGATCTCCAGGCTGGCGCCCGTGAAGCCCAGGTCGGCCAGGTTGAGCGACTGCGTGTTCTGGTCGACCACGCGGAGGACCGCCTTCTCGCCATTGACCGTGGGGATCGACGAGACGCGAAACTCGACCGTGCGAGGCGCCGCGCCGCGCACGGCGGTGCTCATCGTCAGCCGGCCGTCCTGGGGCGCGAGCCGGTTCACGCTGTCCATCCCGGTGGAGCGCGCCTTGATGTGGCCGACCAAGTCCTGCTCCAGCTCGGGCGGGAGCCGCGCCCACTCGCGCAGCACCCCGTCGATCCGCATCCGCACCCAGCCGTAGCCGGGGAAGAACTCGATGTGGATGTCGCTCGCGCCCCGGCGCACCGCGTCCTGGAGGATGCGGTCGGTGAGCTGCGAGACCGCCGATTCGCGGACCTGCCGGTCGATCGCGCTGGCGCCGCCGCTCGCCCGGGTGCCGGCTTCCGTTGCCGCGCGCTGCGAGAGGTCCCCCACGTCCAGCAGGGGCTCAGCTTCGGGCTCCGCCGTGCGCGCGGCGATCTCCGCGATGCGGGCGTAGATGGCGTGTGCGTCCGCCAGGACGAGCTGCGGCTGCAGGTCGGCGCCCAGGTGCCCCTGCAGCTCGGCGAGGACGCCCAGGTCGAAGGGGTCGCAGACGGCCACCTCCACTTCCCCCCCGGACCGCGCCAGCGGGAGCGCGCCCAAGCGGCGTGCGGCGTCGGGGCCGAGGAGCGCCTCTACCTCGGGCGGGGCCGGCGGAGAGTCCGCCAGCTCGGCGACCTTCTCGCCGCGGAAGACGGCGGCGAGCGCGCCGTACGCCTTCTCGCGGCTCACGGCGCCGACGGCGATCAGGTGGTCGAGGAGCTCCGGCCGCCCCGGATCGGCCGCGCGGGCGGTCTCGGCGTGGCGGACGGCGGCATCCGCGACCTCTCCGCGCTCCAGGAGCCAGCGCACCGCGCCGTCCTGACGTCCCGCGGGATGGAGGCCGGTCATGAGCCGGGGGCGCGGCTGGAGATCCCGGTGAGGCGTACGGACGCGGGAACGCGCACCGGCCACCGGCGCCCAGGCGGCGTCGTGCCGCGGACGAGGTGCGGGTTCAGGGCGTGGACCTCCCCGGGCTCCGCGCCGACGCGGGCCGCGACCGCTGCGAGCGGCGTCCCGCCCCGGACCCACACCTCCCGGAACCGGAGCGGCGGCGCGGCGCCCGGACGCAGCCCCCACGCGTCGGGGGCCCGGCCGACGCGGGCCGCCGCCAGCACCCGCGGGACGTAGAGGCGGGTCTCGCGTGGGAGCGTCGCGCGCCGCCTCCAGAAGGCGCCTCGCGTGTGCCCGGCGCGGCCGAGGCCGGCGTTGTAGGAGGCCAGCGCGGCGTGCCAGTCGCCGGTCTCGCGGTACAGGTCCGCCAAGTGGCGGGCCGCAGCCTCCGTGGCCCGCACGGGGTCCCGCCGCTCGTCCACGTACTCGGAGACCTCGAGGCCGTACCCCCGCGCGGTCCCTGCAATGAACTGCCAGATCCCCGCCGCCCCGGCCCGGCTGGTCGCCTCGTTCCTCCACTCCGACTCCACCCACGGCACGAACGCCAGGTCGAGCGGGAGGGCGTGCCTGCGCAGCGCCTCCTGGATCAGCGGACGGTAGACGGCGTAGCGGGTGAGCGCCGCCTGGCTGGTCTCCGCTTCCGACGCGAGGCGCACGGCCCAGCGGTCGACTTCGGCCGACGGTCCCGCTCCGCCGCGCTGGAGGCTCGCCCGCGCGGCCGTGAGCAGGCTGCCGGGGAGCGGCCGCCCGGATGGCCTGTCGGGGCGGGCGGAGCCGGGCTCTCGTGCGGGCTCCTCGGCGCCCGGCGGCCAAGGCGCGGCGGCCGCGCGGGCCCGTCCGGGACCGGCGGCGTTCAGCTGGGGCGCGGCGGCCGCGAAGAGGCCGGCGGCCAGGATCAGCAGTGCCGCCGCACCGCTCACGTAGCGACGGGTGGAGTGCTGCTCGGGCATGCGTCCAGGAGGTGGAGGAGGGCCGCGCAGAGTTCCGGATCGAGGGCGCTGCCGGCCATGGACTGGAGGGTGTCTGCTGCTTCGCTCGCCGAGAGGGCGGGCCGGTAGGGGCGCGGGTGGGTGAGGGCGTCCCACACATCGCACGCGGCCACGACCCGCGCGGGAAGCGGGATGTCGGCGCAGGAGGCGCCGTCGGGATAGCCCCGGCCGTCCCAGCGCTCGTGGTGCGCCCGCCCGACGGTGGCGGCGAGCTGGAGGACGGGGTGCCGGACTCCACCCAGGAGCCACCCCGCCGCGAGGGTGTGCAGCGCCAGGAGCTCGCGCTGGCCGGGCTCAAGCGGGCCCGCGTGCAGCAGGAGCGAGCGGGGGAGCGCGAACTTTCCGATGTCGTGCAGCTCGGCCGCGCGCCGGAGCCGCGCGGCCGCGTCGGGGCACCAGCCCAGCGCGAGCGCCAGCCGCCCGGCGAGGGCTGCGACGCGGATCCCGTGCGCGGGGTCGGGGTCGGCGGGGCGCGCGAGCGCTGCTGCCCGGTCGAGCCACGGGTGCGGGTCGGCGGCGCGCATGAGCTCGCGGTCGATGCGGAGGAGGCGCTCGCGTACCGCAGTGAGCGGCAGGGGGACGCGGCCGGGCGGGCGGAGCGCGCCGCGGAGGAGGATCATGGTCGTGCATGCCGGGGGTGGCACCCGTCCCCGCGGCAGGCGTGCGGGGTATCAGTCCGTGCCGCGTGATACCCCGTACAAGCCGCCCGGAGACACCCCCGCCGCATGAGCGCCCCTGACCCGCCCGCCCTGCTTTCGCCCGCCGAGGAAGAGATCCGGGTGGTGCTCCGCGCGCTGTTCGGGCGCCTCTTAGGTCTGGACGCCGAGCGCTACAGTCCGCTCTACGTCGGACCGGTGCGACGGGCGGAGCCGGTGCGCCGCGCGCTGGAGGACGCGGCGGCGAGCCACGTGATCCGGGTCGTCGGCCCGGACGCGCTCTGGGACGCTGTCCCCCCGGGGGCGGTGGGGCTGGTGCCGCTCCGCGCCGCCGCCCAGGTCCTCGCCGACGCCTCCCGGCGGCGGTGGGTGGTGGTCGGCGACGTCGATCCGGACCGGCTGCCGCCGGAGTTCCTGGCCCGGCTGGACGAGGTGGGGCTGATCTACGACACCCGGCAGGTCCCCGCCCCGCCCGGGTCCCCGTCGCCGCTCGCCGTGGCGATCACCGAGCGCGCGGCGGCCGGCGGATGGTGGGTGCTGCGCGTGGCCGCCGAGCCCGAGGCCGTCCCGGTGGTCGCCGCGGAGGCCGCCGTCCGCCTGCGGCTCCTGGGCTACGCCGCCGGGGCGGTGTGGGAGGCGGGGCCGGGGCCGGGCCCGGACGACGCGCCCTTCCCGCCGGGACCGCGGCCCGCGCTGGTGGCGCACCTGGGCGCCGCGCTTTCCCCGCACGCGGCAGCGGTCCTGGCGCGGAGTGCGCGCGAGCGCGGCGCCGCGCTGGTGCTTGTCGGGACCCCGGCGGTGGTCGGCGCGGCGGACTCCGCGGACGGCTCGCCACCGCTCGTGCGCGGCACGCCCGAGCCGGTCCCCGACGCGGTACGCAGCGCGTCGTGGCCGCCCGCCCGGGAGGTGCTCACGGGCGCGCCCGAGAGCGGCGCCGAGCGCGAGCTCATCTCGCGGGTGGACGCGCGCGACCGCGCGCTGGGCCTCATCGTCCGCTCCGCCGCCTCCTGGGAGCGCGCGGGCTTCCTGCTCGTCTTCACACCGGAGCGCTTCGGCTGGATCGCGGTGGACGGGGGCGAAGCCCTGGTGCGCGGCGCGTGGCGCCTCGGCGACCCGCCCGGAGCGGCGGACGTGGGCGCGGCCCTCGCCCGCATCCGGGCGATGAGCCTCTGGGAGGGGATCCACGCCCTGTTCGTGGCCGCCACCGACCCGCTCCCGCAGGAGTCGCGCGGGGTGGCCGTGCTGGTGGACACTGTCGACCTGGACGTGCGGCGCACCCTGGAGGAAGCGGCCGCCAGCCGCGTGGCCGCCGGCTCGCTCGCCGCCGAGCTTCCGCCCGTCCCGCCGAGCCGGGTCGCGCGGGAGCTTCTCTGGTGGGGGCAGGCCAAAGCCGCGTATGAGTTTCTGGAGGCCGCTGAGCGCGCCAGTCCGTGGGGGGTCGACGAGGAGCTTCTCCTCGGCTATCTGAGCGCCGAGCGGGACCCGCGCGAGGCCGCCGCCCGCCTGCAGCACGCCGCGCACCGCCTGTCGGACGACTTCGCCGGCGGGCGCTGGAGCCAGCACGTCGACGCTACCCTCGCGGCGCTCCTCCTCGACGTGCGGGCGCACCCCGCCCGCGCCCGCCACGCGTGGGGGGTGGTCGAGCGCTGGATCGAGAGCCAGGGGGAGGGATGGGTCGGCACGCCGCGGCGCGCGGCGGTCGTGTACGAGCTCGCCGCGCGCGCCGGCGCAATCGGCGAGGCCGCGCGGTTCCGCGACGCCGTCCTGCGCCTGTCGCTGCCCGGCGACGCGCTTCCCGCCTGGGTCGAGGACCATGACCCGCTCCACCTCCTCCAGACGGTCGCGTGAGCGCCGCCGCGCCGCTCCGTGCCGTGCCGGCGCACGTCTGCGCCGAGAGCCCGCCGTTCACGCTCGCCGACGCCATCGGCCTGCGGGTGCCGCTCTGCTTCGTGGTAGAGCCGGACCCGCTATGGGCCGACCGCGCGGTCGAGGCGCTGCTGGAGGAGTACGCCGCTGGGCGGGAGGCCGAGGAGGGGGCGCCGGAGGTGATGGTCGCGCGCTGGACCCGGACGCGCCGGTGGACGAGCTACCGGGCGACCTACGGCTTCGGGCTGACCGGGTCGGAGGAGCCGCCGGCGAGGGTGGACGTGCTGGAGGAAGTGCTCCGCCTGGCCGACCACCTGGCCAGCGCCAGGCGCGGAGACGGCCCGCACCCGCTGGAAGGCGCCCTCTTCGCCGTGCGCGGGCTGCAGACGGAACTGCAGCGGCCGTTCGCCGCGGAGGTCCTCCTGGACGTCGTCCGGCAGCTCCTGGTCTGCCAGGGAACCTTGCTCGTGGAGCTCGACGCCGACCCGAAGGGGTCCGCCCCGGGCCCGGTGACGAGCCTCGGGCCGGTCTTCCGGCTCCCTCAGACCCCCCGGCTTCGCTACGAGACCGCGATCGCGGAGGTCCGCGCGGCGGCCCGCGCCCTCGGCGCGGCGGAGCCTGACGCCCAGGTGGTGGCGGAAGCGCTGAAGGGGCTCACCCGCCTGCAGGCTGAGGTCGCGGCGCGGATGACGCGCGCGGAGAGCGAGCTCGCGCCTGGCGGGGCGGACGTCCTGGAGCTGCTCGTGGCCTCGCGCGGCCGGGTGGCCGCCGTGCTCGCGGGGGTCGGGGAGTGAGGCGCCCGCCGCTCTGGGTGTGGGCGCTCCCGGCCGCGGTGGCGCTGGGGCTCCTCCTGGGCCTGCGGATGCGGCTCGACCCCCTCACGCCGCCGGCGCCGCCTCCGCCTGACAGCGTGGCGAGCGCGGCGCGAGGTCACGCCGCCGTCCCGCCCGCCGCTGCGCCGCCCACGATCGATACGGCGGAGCGGCCGATCGTGGCCGACACCGCCGGGTGGGGGGTGGACGGCGGCGTCTACGTTCCACTGGACGCTGCCGCTACGGCAGACACTCTCCCGGCGGCGCCGGGAGAGGTGATCGCCGGGGCGCCGCAGGCGGCGGAGTCCGCCATCTCCGATACCCCCCCGTCTGCACCCCCGCCTCCACCGCCGCCTCCGCCGCGTCCGGTGGAGGGGCCGGCGCAGTCGCTCGGGCGCGAGGCGGCGTACGACCGTCCTCTGGTTGCGGCGGTGCGGGGCGGTGGGCGCCTCTCCTTCTACAGCGCCTGGAACGCGCCCGCGAGCCGGGCGTCGCTCGTGGGCGAGTGGGCGCGGGTGGGATCGTGCGCCGGCGTCGTCCGGCTCGGATACGAGCAGGTGGTCGGCGGGCTCGGCGCCGTCCGCGGAGCGGGAGAGGCGGCGGAGGCGCCGCCGTGGGACGTGGCCCTCGTGGTCGCGCGGCAGCACTGCGCCGGGGCCGCCTCGCGCTGGCGGAGCGCGCGGCCGCCGAAGCCGATGGAGCGTGCGCTGCTGGGCGTCCTCCTCGGCGGCGAGCCGGTTGCGGTGGTGGCCGAGGGGGACTGGATCTGGGCGGCGTCGGCACGGCGCGGCGTGCTCGCGCGGATCGCCGGCGGGCAGGCGGTCGAGCGCTGGGCCACCCAGGCGCCGGAGGGCGCCTCGATGCGTCTCCTGGGGCTCTGGGAGGGAAACGGCGTGTGGGCGGCGGTCGAGACGGGCGGGCGCGTGCTCCGCGTCTGGCGCGTATCGCAGTGAGCGCGCCCGTGCCGGCATCCATGCACGACACCAACCTGGGAGCGAGGATGCGAAGAATCATCGGCGCAGTCCTGCTGGCGGCCGCGACCGCCGGATGCGCTTCGGGCGGCGATCCGGCCGGGCGCGACCTGTCCCGCGCGCCGCGCACGTGGACCCCGGAGGAGCGGGAGCCTGAGGCGCCACTCCCGGAGCCGGAGTCGCCGGTGCCTCGCTCCGCGGGCGGGTACCCGGACCCGGAGTCGCCGGTGCCTCGCTCCGCGGGCGGGTACCCGGACCCGGCCGCGCGCGCGCCGCTCTACCGCATCCCGGAGGACCGCTGGGCCCCCGTGGGGCGCGAGGCGGCGGAGGTGCGGCGCCTCGCGGGCCGAGGAGCGGCGTTCCTGGGCGGGGTGGAGGCGCACGGCGGGACGCTGCCCGTGCGCGGGGCGGTATGGGTGCAGGACGCCTTCCCGGTGGCCGCCGGCGCGGACACCGTCATGTTCGCCACACCCTGGGTCCCCGTTTCCCGGATGGGCGGAGAGCTGCGGTGCGACCCCGTCGGGCCGGGCGAGCGGGTGCAGGCGCGGCTGGTCGGCCGCTTCCGCGCGGCCGGCCCCGACCTGCTCGTCGCGGGGTGGCTGGAGACGAAAGGGACGCCCGCGTGCGTGGGAGGTGGCGCGGCGCGGGACCGGGTGCGGGCGTTCGTGGACGACCTCGACCTCTTCGCGCGCGACGCCGCGCGCCGGGGTGTTCCCGTTTCCCTGCCGCGGGGGTGAAGCGTCCCCGCCGCCCGGAGGCGGGGTATCACGGAAACGCCCGGCGCAAAGGTCCGTGCCCGCCTTTCCGTGCCTCCCTGCTCCTCCCTCGAACCTCCCGGTTGCCTGCATGCGCACTTCCGCCCTGGTGGTGATCCTCGCACTGGCGGCCTCGCCGCCCCTCGCCGCGCAGCTCCCGTCCTCCCTCGGCACCGCGGCCGGCCTCTCCGGCGCGGCCGTGACGGAGGCGAGGCGCGCCGACGCCGTGCTCTGGAACCCCGCGCTGGTCGGCGTCTACGACGGCCCGGAGCGGACCACCTCGCTCCTCGGCCTTGATGCCGCCATCCTCCCCGGTGGGGACGGCTTCGAGGCGGCGGCGCGGCTGGGGCTGGTGAGCGGGCGGGTGGAGGAGGAGCGCTTCGGCTTTCTCGCCGGTCCGATGTTCTGGGGGAGCGGCTCGCCGGAGGCGGCGGCGCAGGTACGGTGGGCGGCGGTCCAGAGCCGCGACCTGGCCGCCTCGCTCGATACCCGCTTCGCGGCGCGTGCGGAGGTGCCGAGCGGGCTCGCCGGGGAGCTGGGGGTGCGCGGGGTAGAGCCGGAGGTGTGGGAGTCCGGCGCGGCGTCCCGCTCGCTCGCCAGCGTGCTCTCCGTGGCGCGGGGCGCGTACCTGGGCGAGCTGCCGGTCTTCGGCCGCGCCTGGGCCGGGGTGGGGGTGAAGGGGTGGTGGGTCCACGAGTTCGCGATCGGGAGCTTCCGGGCCGACCTTCCTGCGGCCGAGGTGTACCGCGAAACCGTGCTCGGGAACGTGGGCGGCTTCGGGGTGGACGCTGGCGTGGCGGGACTCGCGCGCGGGCGGCTCTGGTACGGCCTCTCCGTCTCGAACCTCTACGCGACCAGTTTCCGGCCGGGGCGTGCTCCCCGGACCCGCACCGTCGAGGCGGTCTTCGCCGCCGATGGGGGCGTGGAGCTCGAGCAGACGCTCGGCCCGGAGATCCGGGACGACGACCCCGACGCCGATGCGGTCGCGCGCGCGGGAGCGCTCTGGGACGAGACCCGCTTCCCCACCACGCTCCGCGCCGGCCTGGCGTGGGAGGGGCGCTGGGGAACGCTGGCCGCGGCGGTGAGCGAACGCGTGGGCGACGGAGGTCTCGACCCGGCCGGGGTAGAGCCCCGTCGCAGCCTCACGTGGCACGATGCGGCCCGGCACTTCCGCCTCTCCTACGGCTGGGGGGACGACCGCGCCGTCGTGGCCGCGGCAGTCTCCGTCGGCCGCTGCGACCGCCGGTGGACGGCCGGCCTGCGCCGTACGTCGGACGCCGCGTACGGGCTCGTGCTCGATCTTTCGCTCTTCGACTGGTCGTGTAACTTGCACGCACAAGGCAGGTGAGCGCTGTCATTTCGACGCCTGAGAGAGCTGATCATGGGTGTATCCTCCCCGACGCCCCCGGGGGAAGATCCGCACGCGGGTGCGGCCTGGGCCGAGACCCCGGCTGACGTCCTGCTGGAGCAGGCGCGGACCGCCGCCGGCGGCGGCGACCTGCCCCGTGCCCGCGGCCTGATGGAGAGCGTGCTGCGCCGGCGCTCCCTCACCGACGGCGAGGCGGCGGATGCGTGGGACCTGGCGCTGGAAGTCGCGGTCCTGGACGGACGCCATGACGAGGCCGACCACGCGGTCGACCAGCTTGCGGCCCGGCTCCCGATCGGGGAGGTGCGGCAGCGGATCCGGATGGTCTGGGTGCGCCACAAGGCGGACGTGACCTGGGAGCATGCCCTGCTGGAGCGCGCTGAGTCGGCGGCCGGTGGAGGCGATCGGATGGCCGCGGCCGAGCCCGGCGCCGACCTGCCGCTCACGGAGACGCGCTACCAGCGCCCCCGCCACGGGCGGGAGGCAGGGTCGCCGTCCTCCGGAGCCTCCGCCGAGGAGGGTCCGGCGCCCGCGGCTTCCGTGCTCCGCCTGCTGGACGCCATCGGGGTGGATGACGACGACGAGCCGGAGGACGCGGGGCTCCCCGATCCGGAGTCCGCCACGCTCTTCTACGAAGGCGGGCCGCCGCTCTACGAGACGGACGAGCTCCGCGCGCCGGTCGATGAGGAGCAGGTGCGCGCGCTGCTCGCCGACGCGCCCGAGGACGACGCGGGCGTCCTTCCTCTGCTGGAGGGGACCGAGCTCGCTGGCCGCGCGCCGGAGGAGATCCACCGCATCGTGGCGGACCACCCGGGCGCGAGCGGGCGTGACCTCCTCCGCCGCTACGCGCTGGAGCAGGCGCGCCGCACCACGCCGGAGGAGCTGCAGCACTCCTACGACATGGCGCTCGAGTTCTTCGGCCAGGAGCAGTACGAGGAAGCCGCGCACCTGCTCCTTCCCGTGGCCACCGTCGGGAACCCGGAGCGCCTCGGCGCGCTGGAGCTGCTGGCCCGCTCCCTATTCGAGCTCGACCGGCTCACGCAGGCGGAGGCCTACCTGAAGGAGGCCATCCCCACCGGGCGGCAGGTCGCCGATCCCGCCTATGCTCCGCTCTTCTACTGGCTGGGCAAGATCAGTGAGGAGAAGCACGATCCGGGCGGGGCGATCGACTACTACGCGTCGGCCGTGAAGCTCGCCCCGGACCTGGTCGAGGCGAAGCGCCGGCTGCACGTCCTGCTCGCGCTGTGAGGGACGTCGCCGCCCCGTTGTACCGCTTCTTTCTCGCCGACGCACAGGCGGCAGCGCGCGCGGGCGACGCCGAGCGCGTGCTGGAGTGCCTTGGGCTGGCGCTTGACTTCGCTCCTGAGTCGCAGCGCGAGCGCGTGCTCCTGGCAGCGGCCGAGCTGGTCCCACCCGCGGTGGGTGCCGGCGTCGCCGGCGCCGGTGGCCCGGGCAGTGCCGCACCGGCGAAGCCGCTGGTCGTGCAGCTCGTGTCCGCCGCGTCTGCTCCCCGCCCGCAGGGCCGCATCGCGTGGGAGGACCGGGTGGCGCCACCCGTTCTGCGGGAGGAGTACCGGATCTCGGCGTCCCTCACCGCGCCGGCGGCGCAGCCGCGGAGCGGCTCTCGCGGGCTTCGCCGGCTGGCGGTCGTGGCCGGCGTGTTGACGGCGCTCACGGCGGCCGGGCTCCGTTTCGGATGGGTGCCCGCGGGCGCGGCCGACGCACTGCGCGGGGACCCCGTCGAGCGCGCGGCCCTCGCGCTGGAGTCCGGGGATGCGGGTGTTGCGCTCCAACTCCTCGAACCGCTCGGCGAAGAGGCGCCGGCCCGGGTGTGGCTGCTCCGCGCATCCGCGCATGAGGCGCTCGCCGACACGTCTGCGGCTGTCGCGGCGCTGGCCGCGGCGGCCTCGCGCGACGCGGAGGGCGGGCGGTGGGCGCTGGAGGCGGGGGATCGACTTGGGAGGCTGGGCGCGGTATTGCTGGCCGCCGACGCGTATCTCTACGCGGTGGCGCCGTCCCGCACGGACGCGGAACTGGACCGGATTGCGCGGATGCAGGAGCGTGCGGGGCACGTGGACCGTGCCCGACGAGTGCGTTGGCGGTAGGACGTGAAGGCTACACGGCTGATAAGCGTGAGGTCGGCCGTTCGAATCGGCCCAGGCCCACTGCCCTAAGTGAAGCCCCCGCAGCGGATTACGCTGACGGGGGCTTTGCTGTTTTTGCGAACTTTTCGGGGTGGGTGTCCAAATGGGTGTCCAAAGTCGGGCGGACCCCTCTCACCCTCCCGCGCCGGCGCGATACCGCTTCCGCTTGGCCAGCGCCTCCCGCTGCGTCTCCGTGTCCGGCTGCTGGTAGCAGGTCAGCACGGTCATGGGACTCTTCCATCCGCCCATGTAGCACCAGGTCCTTCAGCGGCGTCTCCTTCATCTCCGTCGCCCACTGTCGGCGGAGCGAGTGCCAGCCCAGCCGCTTGCCCTTCGGCAGGTCGGCGAGCTTCGCGGCCCGCTCCCACCAGTCGCGGACCAGGTGCCGGGAAGCCGGCTGGTCCGGATCCCCTGGCGCGGGGAAGAGCCACGCGTCCCCGATCGCGGGCCGTGTGGCCCGCTCCACGCGGAGCGCGGCGTCCGCCTCCTCGGTCAGGAGCGTGGTGTGCTCCATCCCGATCTTGTCCAGCTCGCCCCGCCAGTGCACGGTGCCGCCATCGAGGTCGATGTCGGACCAGCGCAACTGGCGGATGGCGCCGATGCGGTGCCCGGTCTCGTGCGCCAGCACCAGCGCCAGGTCGAACTGCGGCGCCACCTGCGCGGCGATGCCGCGGAGCGCCAGGTACTGCTCGTGGGTCAGCACCGAGCGTTGCGGGCTCTCCGCCCGCGGCACCGGCAGCCCCTTGAACGGGTTCCGGTCCAGCAGGAACCCGCCGCGGCCGTCACCGACCGTCGTGGCCCAGTTGAAGACGGACAGGAGCCACTTGAGGTCGTACGTGATCACGCGCTCCCCCACCCGCCGCTTCTGCACGACGCCGGCGGGCGCGATGGCGCCGCGCCGCCGGTCCGCCACGAACCGGTCCCACTCCCGGCGCGTGAGCGTGCGCGGCAGGGTCTGCGCCCCGAAATAGCGCAGGAACATCTCCGCACAGCGCACGTCGTGCTTGCGCTTGCTCTCGCCCTTCTCGGGCGTCACCTCGGACCCGTAGGTGTCAAACAGGACCTGGAGCGTCGCTTCGCTCCCCTGCGCGGGCTCTTCACGACGGAAGGCCGCGGCCACCTCCTCGGCCTTGGCCTTCGCCGCCTTGCGGTCGCTGTGCCCCAGCGCGATCCGCGCCTTGCGTCCCGCGGTGCCGTCCGGGCCACGCTCGCGGAACTCGAGGAAGATCCCCTTGCCCTGGCGTTCGAATGCGCGAACCCGGTTTACTCCCCATTCTCCGGTCGAGTGCGACCAGGGTTTCTTCGTCGCGTTAGCCATCGTGATGCCTCGTTGTCGAGTTCACGACAGAACGCGCGATCTGCGTGCGGTCAACCATGAGCGTAAGCGGTTTGGGCCGCAAGGCCCCCGGCTTGTGCGGCACGTCGCCGCGGCGGATGCGGGGGGCGTTCGGGCGGCCCGCGTTCGGGATCTTGCCCAAGGCGACATACCGGCCGAGATGCGCGGCCGAGTAGCCGGACTCCCGTGCGGCTTGGGCAAGCGTGAGATGTTGGTTGCTGAAGTCGTCCAGCGCGGCGGCGAAGTGCGCGGCCGCCCATTCGAGCGCGCGTGCACGTGCCTCGTCGCCGAAGTCGTCGCGGAGCTCAGCCGCCTTGTCGCGGATCTCCGCGACCGTCTGGCGGAGCAGATCCATACTGCGGTGTGGCTTGGGAGAGTGGACAGCGGGGAAGGGGACTACCCCATCGTTCTTCCCCGACTGGTACCCCGGGTGGCCGGGTGGCGCTGTCGGGCTGTAGCCCATCCTCTCTCTTCCTGATCGGGAGCAGTCTTTCCCGGGCACGCGGGTATCCGGCTCCCCGGAGTGCTGGGAAGCCGGGAAGCTGGGATGCCGATAGGTGGACGCCGGTTAGCTGATGAGATCGGCCTTCTGCAGTTTCTGCTCGCAGAGGGTGTAGAACGGGCAGTACTGGCAGTCGCGGCGCCGCTCGGAGGTGACGATGGGGAACTCCACGAAGGAGCGCGGCTCGTTGCGGTCGGGGTCGGCCAGCAGCGCCTGCATGGCGCCGACGCTGTGGCGGACGCGCTCGGCGGCCAGCATCAGGTCGTACCGGGTGATCTCGCGCGTGGTGTCGTCGCCGGTGGCCAGGTTCACCACGCGGCCGAACCACGCCTCCTCGCGGAAGCGCAGGCCCAGCACGGACCGGCAGTAGAGCGCGTAGAGCGGAATCTGCAGCTCGGCATCGCTATCGTCGCCGGTCTTCCAGTCCAGGATGACGACGTGCTGCTCGTCTGGGCAGTAGACGAGGTCCGGGCCGGCGTAGATGGCCCAGCCCTCGTGCACGAACGCCTCGGGCGTGTCGGAAACCACGATGCGCTCGGCCGGGCACGCCTCCAGGTCCTGCCACACGCGCGAGCCCTCCAGCGCGCGCAGGCAGATGCGCGCCTTCGCGACGGCCGCGGCCAGCCCGGCGGAATCCGCACGTCCGGCGTACCAGGCGTCCCGCAGCATCGGCATCCGCTTGGGATCACGCAGGAACATCCCACGGTGGTGAGAGCTGATCAGCGCCCGGTTCAGCGCGTCGGACGCCTGGGCCATCATCACGTCGAACGAAGGCCGCGGTGTGCCGTGGCGGATGGCGTAGGCGCAGTCGCGTGCGCACGCGTGCACGACGTTCCCGACGATCATCGGGAAGCTGGTGAGCTGCTTGAGCGCGTAGGCGAGCTGGGCGGTCTGGGGCGCGTCTGGGTGCCAGCCGCGGTGGCTGCCGTAATAGCGCCAGTAGTACGACCGCGCGCATTCAGCCAGCGCGCGGTCGCGGGAGTGGGACCAGCTGAGGTCGGGGTACGGCGCGTCGTGGGCCATGGCTCACAACGCCAGCGCGGGGACTTCCTCCTGCGCAGGCGCCTGGCGCTGCCGGCCGGTGCTCCTAGGGCGCTCCCCGCCACGCTCCCCACCCGCGTTCCCCGCCCCCAGCACCTCGGACGCCTTGATCTCAGTCGTCCAGCGCGTGTCGCCGCTGTCCGTCTCGTAGGAGCGGTAGTCGATCTCTCCCTCCACATACACGCGGTCGCCCTTCCGCAGGTACTTCTCAATGAAGCCGAATGTCGTCGGCAGGCTGTCCCACACCAGCACGCGGTGCCACTGCGTCTTCTCGCGCGGCTTCCCGTCGCGGCCCTCCCACCGCCGCGTGGTGCCGACGGAGAACTGCGCGACGCGGGCGCCGCTGTTGATGGTGCGAATCTCGGGATCGGCACCCAGGTAGCCGATTAGGGTGGCCTTGTTGAGGCAACGAGACATCGCAGAACCCTCGGAGACAGGATGAACGAGCGGCACTGGCCGGATTGGCTCAGCGCCTGACTCGTCCACCGCTTTTCTCCGCAGGGTTTCTTTGATTTCCTTCACACCCCTTGGTGATGAACTCGCCAAACTCCCCTCAATCAGATTCGCCAGAAAGGCGCCATGATTTCCTTGTAGGTGTGCTTGCCTTCCGCAAGTCGACGCTCCGCCTCATCTAGCTCGGCTTCGTCGGGCGCTCCATCAAGTGAGAGATGGGCTGTGAAGCCGATCCGGTCCCCGGCGCGAC
Source organism: Longimicrobium sp. (assembly GCA_036379135.1). GTDB lineage: Bacteria > Gemmatimonadota > Gemmatimonadetes > Longimicrobiales > Longimicrobiaceae > Longimicrobium. The sequence continues at coordinate 80,081 of DASUVG010000136.1, read as the reverse complement.
ACAAGCCGAGATTAAGCGTTTCGACGATTACAGAGCGCAAGACGATCTTGAATCGCTCAAAACGGAGTTGTCGGTACAAATGATGGTAGTCGGTCTGGTGCTTACTTATGAGCCCCCGCGCATTCCAACCCACTGAACGGGTGGCTTCCGCTAGTGCACGGTATAGCGTCTGATGGAAGTCACCGAAGTCTACGGGAACCACGCCCCCATCGCGTCGGGGGTCCGGGATCAGAAATTCTGGGTGCGACGTCCCGCTTAGAAGCCGAACTCGTTGCATGATGTCCGAGTGCCCACCGTACTTCTCGTGTGGCCAGTGGAACCGCAGAAGGTCCGCCGCAGGCAGTTCCACGTACCTACTTCCCAAGGATGCTGCCGTTTTGTCGGATAGCCGCTGCACCGGCTTCCCGCGTCGCCAGAGCACCCTGTTTGGCGGCAGATGTAGCAGGCGGAAAGCGCTTGGCCTTTTCGCGTCCGGTGCACTCCAGTAGCCGATCTCCCGAACCGCCTGTCCGAACATGGCGATCTCACTGGCGCTCTGCCGAATGAACTCTGGCAGCGCGAATTGCAGTCGATCAGACCCCTTTGTGGAGATAGCTTGCGCAATCATCGCAGCTAATTCTGGGTCGTCAGGTTCGATTCGTGCGCGGGGACCTAAAGGACGGGGACCGTACGGTAATACACCATTGTGGATGTCCTCCATCAACATAAATGCGTAGAGTTGAGTTGCTCCAGGCGACACCTCTTCGCGGATGGCCGGCTCTTGTACAGACATCCGTGAGAAATGCCATCCTTGTTCCGCGTAAGCTGGACGTCTCACTCGTCACTCTCCTGACTAATCCTGCGGTCACGCTCGCGCCGGCGGCGACGCTGCTCGAGCCGAAGCCGTTCACTAAAGTCCTTTACGGATTCTGGAGGACTCAATCCTTCAGCATGCGGAAGCTTCATGAGATAGAATTCGACGAAAGCATCTGCCGCGTCGACCCCAATTACTCCACTTCGCGCCATGACGGCGGCGATCGGACTGATCGGCTCCGCTCTTACAGGTCCGTCCCCAAACAAGCCGCTTGCCAGTCCCCGTGCTTTCATCCTCCGCTGAAAATCCTGCAACCAGCCTGAGCGGACGACGTACCGCGTCGACATCCGATGAATGCTTCCACGGAAATCCATCATCTTGAGCGCATAATCGAGAACTCGGCTGGGGTTGGGATCCCCTGAAAGAAGGCGCTCCCATGCGGCGGTTACGGTCTCCCAAGCTGTACCTCCGTCAAGTTGATGGAATATCAAAGCGAAACCCGAAATATCGAGTAGATCCGCTAGCAGATCACCAATCAACTCAATCTGACTCTCGTCTGGAAAGGCCTTCAGCTCAGTCCGGAGTCGCTTCTCAGCTACGATCACAAGAGCGAAGTACGCTGGATAGAGTTGAGCAAATAGCCGGTGCCTTTGCTCAGCCAGCGCGAAGTAGCACTCTTGGGCTAAGACCGTGTATGCGAACCCGGTGATATCTGGTAAGTCTCCGGTTGGGACATGCGCTGGCAGATGCGGTGTGGCGGTGGCTAATGTTGTGAGCAGTTTCTCTCGGACGTTCTCGAGCCGGGTGGACACGCCCTCCCGATCAATACTTGGCCAACGTTGATCGAGGAACCGAGAAGAAAGGGTCGAAAGCCGTTCGACAGCCGTGGCGACAGTGTCCGCATGGTGCAGGAGCAATCGACAGAGATCGAGCCCCGCCCGTACGGTATGTATTGCGAAATCGATGCGCTCTTCACCTAGTAACGCTGTAGCTTCCTGCGGATACCACTCCTCGATTTCTGCTGCTAGGCGGTCGATCGAATCGGTAAAAAATCGAGCGTAGGCGATGCCTGTAACGTCCGCCAGGTACCAATCAGGCGTCACGCGCTTACCTTCTGCTGCGATCTCGAACGAGAGTCGTTTTCGTAGCTCCACAAGCGTGTCCCGCACCAGAGGCGGCACAGGTCGGACGATGGGCGATCCGGGCTGCTGTACCGCCGCCTCTTCGGCGAATCCGCGGATGGAAGCGGAGGTGAGTGCCTCAGCCGCAACTCCGAGACTAACGATCATGCTACGAATTCCGCCTGCAAAGTCCTCTACGGCAGCCAACCGGCGGATCCGGATTTGAGGCTGATCAGCATCTCCTGCGTCCCTGCGGGCTTCTTCCCGCGCAAGAGCGAGTAACCCACGGTGTAGCCGAGTTGCTTCCTCTATCTGTAATCGTTTGGTCAACGTTGCGACGGCATTTTGGGCGAGAGTCCCCACTTGATAAGCTTCCTCTGGAAATCCTCGCGCGAGCAAAGCCCTCACCAACTTGAACAACACGGGCTCAAGCTCAGACTCCAGCCAGAAGTGATCTGGTTTGCTTTCAAACGGAATCGCCCTATCAGTCTGCAGCGCAATATCAACTAGAGTATAATCCGCTGTAAACCAAGATCTATGATGGGCGATGCGCCTGAACCAGAAGCTGTCCAAGGGAATGCGCGGCTTCTCATCAGCATAGGCTTGGAGCAACATGAGCACCGTTTTGGCAAACTCGACAACCGGCTGACTGCCGAGTGCGGTCAGGTCCGAAGCGACGGTTGAGATATTTTGATACGAGCGTACCGCGCGTTCGGCGTTCCGCTGATAAGTAGCTTGGAAAGATGGATCGTCCCAGCGGAAACCGGCAGGAGTCGCGGATGTGAACGCCTGAAATATCTGGTGCTCGAGCTCGTGGGTGAGTTGTGTGGGATCAAAGAAAGCGAAGGAACGAACTCCAAGCGCAACGAAACCAAAAACACCCGCTGTTGCGAGTAGGACAAGCACTATGTGGTTTGTCACTCCAATAGGAAAACCGAGCACGGTTATACCCAGCATAATAATGCCGCACGCACATGCCAGCGCGATCAACTTGATATAAAGCGTACCAGCGCGGTCGCGTATTAGGGCGTTGCGTACATCTGTGGGTACGTCCTTGTACGCTGTACTTGCGACTAGGCTGAGTGCGGCGAAGTAAAGGCCAAGTAACGTTCCTGTGAGCCCCACAATGCCGCTGACAAGTTCCGCATACGCACCTTCGTCGCGCAATACGAGAGGTATGCGAGGCCAGTCGTCAGGCCATACATGATTTATCCAATGTTCGATCCCGGCGAGGGCCCCTACCAGGACCATCGCAAGCAGAACCCAACGACTCGCCTGCCGGATCAGCCCTGCAGTTAGGGAGAGATCCGCGAGCGCTTCCCGGCCTCTCCGACGCGCCGAATACGAGGTCCGGTGCAGCCGGAACACGGCTCGCGCCCAAGACTGTTTGCGGCGCCAGTAGCGTGGCGAGAGCTGCCGAAGATGGCGTTGAAACCAACGTGCCGTTGGGAACGCCAGCCACGCCTGCAGTCGGGTGCTCAGCCGGACGTTGTTATCCGCAGGCTCTGGCATTTACGTTTTTGTGCTGCGTTCGCACGGCCCGCACAGGCGATCGACGGGGACGCCGATGATGATCCGTGATCCGCTCACGGTAGGCTGCTTCGCTTGAATCTCACATCCAGTTTACGAATCGGCCAGAGCGGACGCATGCTCATCGCGAGAGCCGTGAGATCTACTGTTAGCCGCAAGAACGTGGCGGGGTCCACTTCAACGAGTGGATTGCTGCTCCTAGTGGGGTAAGCCGATAGACGTGCACGCCTCGGATCACGCGCTTCTCCGCGTACCCCATCCGCACCAGCCAACGCAGGTCGTCGGTGGTGAACCAGCGGTAGCGCCGGCCTGCGGCCTCATCCTCCTTTGCCATCGCGGACGTCAGCTCGCGCGATGAGCGCCATCCCACCTCGCCTGCTACCCAGACCCGGCGCGAGCGCACCCCTGGATTGAGCGCTGTGCCCAGCCCCTCGATCGCATGCCAAGCGTTCTCGCGGACGAGCACCCGCGGCTCGTCCTGGCCCAGCGGAGGTCTGATCCGCGGTGGCACGATGTCACGGGCCGCCGCGAGCTGGTCCGCGCCAGGCTGGGAGATGCGGTAGAGCCAACTGGGCCTCGAATCTCCCGGCGGACGCGCGTCGTGCTGCAGTACCCGCCCGTACCTGGCTTCGGCGCGCATCAGCTCTGCGGTGCCCCACGTCTTCACCCCTGTCTCGATCTGCTCGGACGTGGCCCAGCCGCGGACGCCGCGCACCGTGTATCCGGCGCGCTGCACCGCGAGGTCGAGTAGCCAACTCAAGACCTTCACGGCGGGATCGGAAATCGGTCTCGGCTTGTTCATGCCGCCCACCGTACCCGCCACCGGCACCACCGAAAAAGGCCTGATTACTGGCGCCTCGCGGCTGGTCCAACTTACTAGCACAAAATGTATGGTCGGCCTAACTTGAACAAAGCGCCCGCGGTCGCACGGACCGGGGCGCTCACCCACGCACAATCAGGAGTCATTCAGATGAAGCTCGCCCGCCTTGCCCTCGTCTCCTGCGTGGCCGTGCTGGCTGCGTGCTCGGGGAGCCCCACCGCGCCGTCAGCCGCGCCGGCGGGTCCGTCGATGGACGGGAACGGGTTCACGCTCGGCGGCGGGCGCAGCGACACCACGACGGTGAACACGCAGGGTGCGGGCGAAGCGGGGACGGCGGGGAACGGTTTCACGCTGGGCGGCGGCTGATCCGCCGCTACTCCTCGTCAGGGCCGCCCCGGCGGCGCCAGGATGGGCCGCGCCACTTCTCCACGCGTACGCCAGCCTGATCGATGAGGGCGGTGACGGGCCCCCATCGCGGGTCGGCCCCGTCCATCTGGGGAGTTCCCGGAGCGCGAGCGGCAATCTCGCCGGCAAGGTCGGTGGCGACCCGCACGGCCAGCTCCGCGCCGGCCCCGCGTCCCGTCTCCAAGGCAGTGCTGGCGTACGCCGCTGCCAACTCCCACCGCCGCAGCAGCCGGGCACCCTCCGCGGCCCCGCAGAGCGCGCCCGCTCCGGTCAGCGGATAGGCGCGGGCAAGGGTCTCCACTCGCGCGGCAACTCGGACGAATCCATCCACATCTCCCATCCCGCCGCACGCGCGGGCGAGGGTTCCCAGCACCACGACCTGCTCGTCCGAGGCTCGGATTTTGGCTACGACGCGATTCAGCAGGCCTCCTGCCGCGGCGTACGCGCCGAGGTTCACCGCCAGAAACGCGAGATCGTACGCCAGCGCCGGAGTGCGCTTGTGGTGCAGCGGCAGCCAGCGGAGCGCCCGCTCGCCGTACTCCACCGCCTTCCGGTGCAGCGCGGCCAAGGTCGCGTAGCCGAGCAGTTCGTGGTACGCTCCGCCGGCCGCCTTCTTCAGCCCTTTTCGGCGGGCCGTGCGAGCCGCTGTTTCCAGGTGCGGGCGGGCCAGGTCGAACCGGTCGTTGGCGATGTGCAGGCGCCCGAGTGACCGGTGCGCCTCGATGTACTGGCGGACGTTCTGGGTGGCACGCGCGAGCCCGAACGCGCGCTCGTGCCACATCTCCGAGCGCGGCCGGTCCCCGGCTCTGCGGCAGGCTTTCGCCGCGAGGTTCGCCAGCGCCGGATCGTCCGGGTCGGCCGATGCCGCAGCGGTGGAGAAGTGCACCGCGGTCTGCATGAGGGCGTGGTCCTGCGCCCAGAGCGCTACCTGCCGGCAGGCGATCACGACATCCCGAACCGGGATGAGGTGCGGCCGCTGGCGGAGCTGGTGGAAGATGGTGAGGGCAGGGGAGAGTGGGTGGCCGTCGTGCCAGCCAGTGAGCTCGTCGGGGCGAAAGGGCCGTCCGGCGAAGAGCTCCTTTCGCTCCCCCTCGCCAGCCTCCGCCCACGCGCGGACGGCGGTGTACGTGCGCAGGAGCTCCGCTCCGAGGGCTTCACCGACGACTGGGGATCCGAGCTCCTCCAGCAGCTTCGCATCGTCGAGCGGCCATCTGGGCGCTGCCGGAATCGACCATGTTGTCTGCGTGGCAGATGCCCTGTCGACGCCCATTGTGGTCCCAGGTAAACGAAGTGCGCACAGTATCGGACATGATAGTAGGAGTACTCTGTTCGCGCCATCCAGTGCGTCTCAGTGCATCAGACCGCCGCGCGCGCTCATCCGCCGCTCACGAGCATGGTCCAGCGCCTCAGTTCCCACTCCCGTAAAGGTTGCGCAGGGCCCAGCAGTGGTCGAGCCACTTCCGCATCGCCGCGCTGTCGGTCGGGTCCCGCGGTGGAGGCGGCAGCTGGCGTTCCGGAATGCGCGGTGACGGCGGCGTGAAGTAGTTCTCGTCTCCCACCACGCCCGACGCGGGAGGAGGGAGTGCCTGGAGCCGCTGGAGTGCCGGAATCGCCCAGTGCGCATCCGGGTCGTGCTCCGCTGGCTCCGAAGCGGCCGGGCGCCTCGTCTCCAGGGCCGAGGAAGAATTCATCGTGCACCGTGTCCTCCTGGTTGCCGCCTGCCGGTCGCCCGGCACCGGCCCACGGTGCACCACACGTATCCCGCTATAAAGGCCTGATTTCTGGTCGGTCGCGGCTAGTGTGATTTTCTGGTCGTTCGGGATTGGCCGCCTCGAAGCAGGCGCATCGTCAGCCTGGGGCGGGTGCCGCCGCGCTGCCGGAAGAGTCCGCACAGCGCTCAGGCGGCGGTTAGCTCAGAGATCATACCCATTTCCTTTCCGCCGCGGACCTTCCGCGAGGTCTATCCCGGTCTGCGCGACGTGCTTGACGTACTTGGCCACGCCGGGAAGTTGCTTCACCACCCATTCCTGATCGGCCAGGGACAGCCTGCGCAGGGCACTCGGCAACTCGTGCAGTTCGGGCGTCTTGCCCAGCACCCTCAGTTGGGAGAGTGCGTCTGCCTCGCGCTTCCTCGCGCTGGCGAGGTGCTTTCTGGCCGCCTTTCGCACTTCGTCCCGCGTTGCTGTATCGGGGAGACCATAGGCCTCGCGGGCTTCACAGAACGCTGCCTCGCAGCTGCGTTCCGTGTCCAGGTACCACTCGCCATCGAGGGCTGCTAATCGGAGTGCCCCGTCACCCACCCGCTTCAGGAAGACGCGCTTCTCAGGGTTGCTGCTCCCGACGTATTCTGCTGTTTTCGCTTTGACCTTGCCCAGTAGATCCTGCGGCTTGGTCGCCTGCGCGGCGCTAGACGCCAGAGCGGCCGAGAATTCGCGGGCAAACACGGCGCGCTCGATCTCGAGCAGCCGGAGCATCTCTCGCTGCCGCGGCTCGTCCAGCTGGTCGAACCAACTCAAGAATGCGCCCGAATCGCGGAGGATCTCGTCCAGCTGCGCTTTGAACTTGCTCCTCGTCGTCTCAACGAGCTTTTCGGCGTCGTTCAGGTCAGATAGCCGTTGCTTGGCTGCGGCGACTTCCGACGCGGCGTTATTCGCCTCACTCAATCGCGCGTTGCCCTCCACCGCACGAGTAGCCATGTGGAGGAATTTCTCCGCCTCCTCGCTCCCTGCGCCCTCCACAGTGCGAGCGGCCTCCTCGGGTTGCGGCGTGCTGGCAGGTATTCCGGAAGATGCTCCTGTCAGCGTCTCGCCCATGAACTCCACGGACCGCTTCTGCCCAAGCCGTTCGATACGCGCAGACAGCTCCGCCCACGCGGACCCATCGCGCTCAGGCCATGCGGGCGCCGGCGCATTCTCTGCGGCCGCGTCCATCATCGGCGGCGGCTCGGGTGCGCTGACTGGCTCGATCTCCCGCGGGGCTTCCGGAGGTATCGAGGACAGCGGCGGGTTAGCCACGGGGTTCTCTACTGCCGGGGCGGGCTGGTCCGGTGCCACGTCCCGAACGGCCGCTGCAGGAGCGCCAGAATCAAGCGGAGCCGGAGCTTGGGACCAGAGCTCGACCTGCTCCTCGTCGGCTTTCCGCGCTGCGCGCTTCTGCGGCTTTCGCTGCGGCTCCTGGCGAAGCGGTTCCACGCCGGATCGGGCGGAATAAATGCTCAGCGCAGGCGGCCCCACTTCTTCCCTGACCGGTTCCGGCGTCTGGCTGGGCTCCGGCGCTTCGGCCGTCGCCGGCGCAGCGGTCGTGACCCCCAGCGATGTCTCGGCCGGCACGGGCACCGCATCGGCCGCTGCGGATGCGGGCGCGTGCGATTCCGCCTCGCGCGGCTGCAGCACGGGAGCATGCTCCAAGGCAGGGCCGGTCTTCTCTCGCTGATGTTGGGGAGGATCCCTGAAAAGATCAGCAATCCCATGCCCCGCATCTCCGAACTGCGGAGTGCGGGCGCCGATGGGTTGATGCTGCTCGTCGAGGTCCGTGCGACCTGCGGCGGCCGCGATCGTTTGCGCGGCGGCCTTCCTGGGCAGGGTGGGCGTGGCAGGCAGCACGACGGGCGCAGGCGTAGCCGCGGCCTCGATCGCTGGTGCCGCATCTTCCGGCCGGTGGTCCAGACGTTTCTTGAGGCGGGAGCCGGAGAACGCGCGGCCGACGTCGGACGCCTTCACCTCTTGGGCGCCGTCCGTCAGCACGAAGCCGCCGCCCTTGGCACGGAGGGTGAGCCCGAGGCGGGCGAGGCCGCGCTCCAGTTCCTCCCAGTCGTTAGCGTGCGTGAGCACGGGACCGGCCTGCGCCCGGACCTGCTTCAGAAAGCGTGCATTCCCGCGCACCGGTGTAGGCGCCAGCTCAGGCTCAACACCAACCCCGGGGCGTTCCGCACCGCGAGCCGGAGCAGGCCCGAACAGGTCGTTGATCCCGTATCCTGCATCGCCGAACTGCGGGATGCGCCTGGGGCGGATGGGAGGCGGAGCAGTCACGATGCGCTCCGACGGACGGACGGGCCCGATGTCCGCCACGGCCATGCGCGCCCGGTAGTCCGGATACCTGCCCAGCCGCTTCTCCAGGTGATAACGCGAGAAGGCAGGCCCGACCTCCGACGCTTTCACGTGGTGCTTGCCGTCCGTGATCCTGAATCCGCCGCCCTTCACCGTGAGCGCCAGCCCCTGCTCGGCCAGGCCGCTCTCCAGCGCTGCCCACGAGCGCACCTGCGCCAGGATCGGCGCCGCGCGCTCGGTCACGTCCTGCAGGAAGCCGCGATCTCCGCGCTTGGGAGCCGGCGGCGGCTTGATCCACCGTGCTCCCGGCTGCCAGCCTTCCGTGTGTCCCTCGCGCGCGCGGTCCAGCGAGGGCACGGGTGCGTGCCATCCCGGAACGACCCGCAGCCCGAGCTCTACCTCCTGCGCGCGCAGGCTGCGCTCCATCCGCCCGTAATCCCACCACTTGCGCCAGAGCACGAACCGCGTCGGGTGCACGCGGTTGACGATGAAGTGCAGGTGCGGGTGCGAGCGGTCCTTGTGCGCGACGACGACGGCCTCGTGCTCCTCCAGGCCCATGTCCCGGAGGGTGCGCTTGGCCACGCGCCGCATCATCCCCTCGTCCACCGGATCGTCGACGTCGAAGCTGACGGAGAAGAAGTAGACCGGCGTGCGGGTGCCGCTCACCGAGCCGTTCGCCGTCGCCCCCATGAAGCAGGCGGCGAGCTCCAGATCACGGGTGGGGAGGTTGTAGGTTTCCGCCCACGCAACGCGGCTCTGCTGGCCGTCCCGTCCAACTTCTACGTACCTGATCGGGACTTTGAAGCTGCGGCTAAGCGGCTGGATCGCTGCGATCACCGCGTAACGTTCGTCGCGGCGAACTGGATGCTCGCGAGGGCCGCGCCCAGCTCCTCGTCCGCGGGAAGCGCTTCAGCGACGTGTGCCTGGTGCGTGAGCTCGTTGAGGACCCGCCCCGCCTCTCGCACCGCGGCGACCTGCGATTCCCCGCTGCTGCGTCGAGCGGCCGCGGTCCTGGCGGCGTCTTGGGTGATGCGGATGGTGTTTTCGAGGGCGGCCGCGACGGCGGAGGCGCCGTCGTCCTCCGCGAGGTGGAGGAGTTGGTGGAGGTTGTTGAGCACCCACTTGAGCTCGCGGACGAGCGCGTGCATGCGTCGGCGGCGGGTGTGCGGCGGCAGCTTGGCGGCAAGCGCGGCCTCGCGCACGTAGCGCAGCGGCGGAACGCAGCGGGCGCGTGCCGCCTCCTCAATGTGACGCCACTCGTCGGGGGTCCAGACGGTCGTTTTCCTGATGGTGCGTCGGGAGGGGATGCTGATCCTGCGGATGGCCGTTCCGAGTCTGCCGAGCGTGACGCGCGCGGCGCCCAGCGCGGCGATCTGGATGGCGACGAGTGCCGCGCCCAGCTCCTCGCCCCCCGGAAGCGCTTCAGCGGTGCGTGCCTTGTCCGTGAGTGCGTTGAGGACGCGGCCCGCCTCCCGCACCGCGATGATCAGCGGCTCCGCGCTGCCGCGCCGCGTGGCGGCGGCCTCGGCCGCCTCGTTGGTGATGCGGATGGTGCTTTCGAACGCCGCCGCGGTGCTGGGGTCGCCGGCGGTCTGCGCGAGGTGGAGCAGCTGGTGGAGGGTGTCGAGCACCGCCGTGAACTCGTGGAGCAGCGCGCGAGCGCCGCGGCGGTGGGTGCAGGGCGGCAGCTCGACCGCGAGCGCGGCCTGGCGCACGTAGCGCAGTGGGCGGACGCCGCAGGCGGCCGCGGCCTCTTCGATGTGGCGCCACTCCTCGGGGGTCCAGACGGTCGGTTTCCTGACGGTACGGCGGGACGGCATGCTGCGGCGGTCGTGCGGTGTCCTTCGAGCGCAGCGAGAAGCCAGCCAGCGGGGGTGCGCCCGCGAGCGCAGCGAGCGAATTTGGGCGCATCCCCGCGTTGCTGGCTCCGGAAGTTCCGGGCGCTGCAATCTCGGCCCGAAGGCAGGTACCGTGACCTCCGCCGAGCGGTTCTCGTGGCTGGAGCAGCGGACGTTCCTTTCGGACAGGCGACCACTGATCCGCTGTTCGTCTCTCCGCTTCGGTTGTACAAAGGATTCCACAGCTGCCAGAGGGAGCACTTTACAGCCGTGGCAGGCGGAGGGCCGACTTTGGGCTCACCTTTCCGAGTGCGGCGCTGTCGGGGCGGCCGAGGAGTTCAAAGGGCTCTCAGGATTGGCGAACTCGCTTCGCTTGAGGGCGGCTGCGTACCTTACGCTCCGCGCCAAACGGGCCAGGGCTCACCCTGAGGTCCAGAACGTGGAACCGTAGAAGAGCATACGGGGGGCACGGTGGGAGTACGTGGGGCGGCACTGCAGGCGCGCGCAATTGGAGTCGGGTGAGAAGGAGGCGCGCGTCGGCATTTTAGCCCCAGCTGGCGGCGGACCGACCGGCGCTGCTGGACGGCCGGCCGTCGAAATGGAGAGCCTACGGCGTCTGTGGCGCGCTCGTGCGGGGCGCGCGCGACAGGACCATGCCCGCTAGGTCTTGAGGGGCCTCCGGGGGAATTCGGTGCTTGCCTGTGCATCGGGTACTCCGGCGATGCGCTGAGGGTAATCCTCGAGGGAGCCGGGAGGAGCACACCTGCGCGGGCTAAGGGCCACGCGTGGACGGCTTCGGTGTAGATGTTACGCTTTCGCCGGTAACACCCGTACTAAGCTTAGGAGGCGGAGACGTGAGCGATGCCGCGCTAATACCGGCCGGTCTAGAGGAGAGGTGCGGCACTGACAACAGATCTCGTGCTTCAAAATGAAGCGGCCACGCGAACCCGAAGAGCCGGAACTCGTAAAGCTCATCACCCGTGCGAAAGCGGGTGATGACGCCGCGCATCGGGAACTGTACACCCGCTTCAAGGGGCGCTTCCCGGAGATATGGCGGTGGTTCGGAAATTTAGACCCACACCGGATTGAAGAAGCGTTCGATGATGCCTTCATGGCGGCTGTCCAGAATTTCCGAGACGGTGAGGGGCCGTTCGAGTCGCTGCTCGGTACGGCGTTCTGGCGACGGTGTCTCGACCAAGTGAAGCTCCAGAAGCGCGGGCTCCGGCTTCTCAGAAACGAGGATGACGATGACAGTGATGACGATGAAACGAGTGACGAGGACCTACGCCGTGTTCGGGAACTCATCGAGGAGTGGTTGCGTCCGCGGCTCCGTAGTGCGTTCCCGGCCTTCTGTGCCCACTACCTCGAAGGTGTGGCGTGGAAAGACCTCGGCCCGCCGGGCAAGCGTGTCCAGGTGAGCCGGCTGCGGAGTCAGATCAAGCGGGCGATCGACCGCGGCGAGGCAGATGAATTGATCAAACAGGTCTGCGAGCGTTGGTGCGGCAAGACTTGCCGGTTCCCGACGCGCTGCGCGAACTCGAGGTAAGAGCACCGGATGAGCCACCACACCGACAAGCAGGTGAGTGCTGCGCCAGGCGCTTGCCCAGAGCACGAGGCGGAGCTAGAGGCGCTCTTCGCCACCGACCGCCCGTCCATGCAGAGGCTCGCGTGCGTCCTGCGAGCCGCCGAGACATGCGCGGTCTGCCAGCTCACTCGACTCTTTAAGAATGGCGAGCCGGCGGCACTCGGAGCACTCCGCCATCTGTCGTCCGGACAGGGGGTCAACGCGGTACCGGTCACGTTCGAGCCGATCTTCGTTCCCGCCGCCCCAGGTTGCAAGCTGCCCGTGGAGATGCTCGAGGGTCAGACCATCGAGAACGTCACGTTCGGGGAGATCAGGAAAGTACCGGAGTTCAAGCGGTTGCCCTCCCCGAAGATCGAAGATGGCCGCGTACCCCTTGTCGTGACGACGCCGTTTCGCGTTCTACTCAGCTACGAAACGACGGGAGAGTGGTCGATCGCCCTGCCGCTCGCGCCGCAAAAGACACGCATCGTGACGCGGCGGGGTTCTCGGCTCTTCGGATGGGATGATCACGAACTGGCCGCGCGTCTCGGCGGGTGCGCGATTGCGATCGCTGACGGACAATCTGCATTCGCAGCGCGCCTCGCGTCCGCGGCGCGGCGCTACGGCTTCGATGTCAAGATTTGCCGGCGCGCTCCGGACAAGCGGCGCGACGACGCGCTGTACCTGATCACGACCGGCTTCCAGAGGATGCTCGACGTCTTCAAGAAAGGCGATGTCGACGGCTTCGCGACGGTCGAACCGTATCCGACGCTGGCGCGACATGTCCTCGGGCAGGAATACGCTGAAGTGAGGCTCGACGCCGCCTGCACATCTGTGTCCACCGACTTCTGCTGCGTCGCGGCCGTGCCTACCCCGGTGGTGGAAGAGCCGCGGTACCGCGCTGCATACGAAGCGCTCGTGCGCGGCGTGCTTGACTCAATGTGTCAGTTAGTCACACCGGGTGCCATCGATCTGATTGCACCGCTCATCACATCGACCGTGCAGCCGCTGGCGGAGAGAGTTCTGCCTCGCACTCTCGACTTGAACGTACGGAACGAAGAGTTCAAACAGATCTTCCGCGGCGTCGCGGCCAGGATCATGTCGCAGCTCGCTGACCGTCTGCCGCGCACGCTAGGGGACGACGAGTGGGTACGGGACCAGTTGCTCAACGTGCTAGCTCCCGTCGTCCCGAAGACGGCGCTGAACGCAGAGTTCGAGGCGCTCGCGAACTCACTCAGCACGGGCATGAAGCGGCGACTGCGTGCGGGCACGAGTAAGCACACACCGCTCGATGAGCTCTATCCGTCCTCTGTAGTGCGGCCCATCGCCCGTGAGGTCATCGGGAAGGCCTTCTCTGAAGGGGCCGGTGAAGAAGTCGAGGCGACGCGCCGAGCCGCCCAAAAGGAAATCAAACGTGAGATCCGCCTGGTTGAGAAGGCCAAACAGCAGCCGAGCGGCCGCCGCTCCGCCTAACAAGTCCAGCGGAGCGGACAGGGCGCGGTTGACCCGACGTGAACGGAAGCGAAGCACCAAACGGATACGACCGAGGGATGTGCAATGCGAGGCGACCTCGAACTGACCGATGTCTCGAAGGCGTACGGATCCGTGCGCGCGCTGGACCGCGTGAGCCTCCTGGCGCGGTCCGGCGAAGTCCTCGCCCTGCTCGGCCCCAGCGGTTCCGGGAAGAGCACGCTCCTCAATGTCGTCGCGGGAACGGTTACCCCCTCGGACGGGACGGTGAGCATCGGGGGGCAAGACATGGCCGAATGGCCGGTAGAGCGGCGCGACATTGGGGTCGTGTTCCAGTCGTACGCGCTGTTCCCGCACATGTCCGTGTGGGACAACGTGGCCTTCCCACTTCGCGTCCGACGGCGGCGCATGGGGGTCGAGGCGGTGCGCGAGCGTGTCGGCGCGATGCTGGATCTCGTCGGCCTCTACGGACTCGAGCGTCGGCAGCCCACCGAACTGAGCGGCGGGCAGCAGCAGCGCGTGGCCCTCGCCCGCGCCCTCGTGTTTGAGCCGCCGGTACTACTGCTCGACGAGCCGCTCGGGGCACTTGATCCCGCGCTTAAAGAGCAACTCTGCGACGACATCCGGCGAATCAGGGATCGGCTCGGCGTCACAATCGTCTACGTCACACACGACCAGCAGGAGGCATTGCTGGTCGCCGACCGGATCGCGGTGCTCAACCGTGGCGCCATCGAGCAGATCGGGACGCCACGCGACGTGTACGACTGGCCCGCGAACGAATTCGTGGCGCAGTTCCTTGGTGAAGCAAACGTGGTGCGCGGTGAGGTCGTCCCCTCGGCTCTCCCCGAACTGCTCGTGGACACCGCACTGGGCCGACTGCACGCGACGTGTGCGACCTGCGCGGCCGACCGAAGGTCCCCCCAAGCGGTCGCCCTCGTGATTCGGCCAGAGGCGATCGCCCCCGCCGGGGCGCGGCCGCTCCGAACGCCGGTCAATCGCGTAGCAGCGGTCGTGACCGAGTTCCGACGCGTCGGCGGCTACTTCCGACTGACCGCCCGGGCCGGCGGTCACTCGTTGCGCGCGACGTATCCGGCCCCCGCCGTGGAGTCGCCATTTACTCCGGGTGATACCATCGACCTGTGCTGGTCCGCCAGCGAAACCCGGATGCTAGGCACACCACCGCCGTGCGCCTGCGGCGGGCGAGCCGGCGACCCCCGTCCCGAACACCACCTGTAGAAGGGAGGATCGAAATGCTTCGGCTCTCTAAGCGTGCCATAGCGGTGGGGCTGCTAGCGGTGGGGCTGCTCATCCTAGCTCTGGTAGGGATCCCCCGCCTTAGCTCCCCAGACCGCGCGGCCGGGCCGGCGAAGGAATTGGTGGTGGTCTCGTACGGTGGCGCCTTCCAGGAGGCGCAGCGCAAGGCGTTCTTCGAGCCGTTCGAGCGCGCTACCGGCATCAAGATCATAGAGGCCACGTGGTCCGGCGAGTACGCGAAGCTAAAAACGATGGTTGAGTCGGGAAACGTCACGTGGGACCTTGTGACTGCAGCGGAGGGGTCAATCATCACCCGCGGGGTGAACGACGGTATCCTTGAGCGCATCGACTATCGCGGCATCGACAGGCAGGCATTCTATCCGGAAGCACTTACGGACTACTCGGTCGGGATGTGCTACTTCTCGACCGTGATGGCTTACAATCGGAACGACTATCCCGAGGGCACAGCCAGGCCGCAGAGTTGGGCGGACTTCTGGGACACCCGCCGCTTCCCCGGTCCACGCTCCCTCCGGAACGACCCCCGGACAACGCTGGAGTTCGCCCTCCTCGCGGACGGTGTTCCATCGGAGAATCTCTATCCACTGGATGTGGACCGGGCGTTCCGGAGCTTGGATCGTATCCGGCCGTCGGTGAGCGTCTGGTGGACGACGGGGTCACAGCCGCCGCAACTGCTCGCGAGTGGGGAGGTCAAGCTGTCGTCGGTGTTCAATGGACGTATCTGGACCGCCGCGATGCAGGACAAGGTACCGCTGGCGGTTGAATGGAACGGCGGCGCACTTGACCTGGATTCCTGGATCATACCGAAAGGCGCCAAAAACCGTGACGCCGCGCTAGCGCTGATCCGCTTCACGTCGCGCCCCGAGGTGCAGGCCGAGCTGACCCGGTACATCAACTACGGCCCGACACTGCGCCAGGCGTACGACCGGCTTCCGCCAGCGACTCGGGCGGTGCTCCCGAGTTCGCCCGAAAACCGTGCGCGCAGTTTCCTATTCAACAGGGAGTGGTGGGCGCAGAACGAGAGCGCGGTTCTTGAACGGTGGACGCAGTGGCAACTCGGGAAATAGTCGCCGGCGTCGCAGCGCGACGTTCCCCGCAGATGGCGAACGTCCAACCGCCCCAGCTACCGGCGCGCCCACCGGAACGTAAGCGCTCGGGGGGCGCGCCGGCCTGGCTGGCTTTGCCGTACCTCGGTGTATGGCTTGCGGCCTTCGCGGTCCCCTTCGGGTTCGTCGTGGCAGAGAGCGTGGATGGACGCGCGCTGTCATGGCGGCATTACGAGCGGCTTCTCAGAGAGCCGGTGTACGCGGACGTGTTTCTGCGGACAATCGGCATCTCTGCCCTGATCACGCTCTGCTGCCTGCTGCTTGGCTATCCGTTAGCGCTTTTGATCAGCGGTACGGCACCGCGTATGCGACGAGTGCTGCTCGCCGCTGTCCTCGTGCCCTTCTGGATGAGCCTCTTGGCGCGCACGTACGCGTGGCTCGTCCTGCTCCAGCGACGCGGCGTTGTGAACCAGCTACTGACCGGGTTGCACGTGACCGTCGAGCCGCTTCCACTCGTGCACAGTCTGACGGGCGTGATCCTCGGGATGACTTACGTCCTCCTTCCGTACATGGTGCTGTCGCTCTGCGCGGCCTTGGCCCGGATGGATCCTTCGCTCCCGCTGGCTGCGGCCACGCTCGGTGCGGACCGGCTGACGGTGTTCTGGCGCATTGTCCTGCCGCTTACTGCCCGGGGCGCCGTGGCCGGCAGCGCGCTCGTGTTCGTCTTGGGACTTGGGTTCTTCATCACGCCTGCCCTGCTCGGCGGTCCGCGCGAGACGATGGTCGGCGTCCTTATCGACGCGCAGTTGAACCGCAGTTCTGACGCAGGCCTCGGAGCGGCGGTGGCGGTGTGCCTTACTCTGATCGTCGTGCTGACCTTGGTATTCGTGGCGCGCTGGGTCACCCCGCGTCAAACGGAATTGCGTGAGTCCTAGCATGGTTCCCTCCGCTCGCAGACGGTGGAGTGCCTCCCGCCGGCGGTCGCCCGGCGCGTTTGTCACGCTCGTCGGCGGAATCGCCCTGGCTTTCCTCGTGGTACCGATTCTCGTCGTGGCGCTCATTTCGTTCAGCGACTCCCGCTACCTCCTTTTCCCACCGCGTGACTTCTCGCTCCGCTGGTACCGCGCCGCCTTCGCTGACGAGAGCTGGCGGGCTGCGTTCGTGGCTAGTTGCCAGATCGCGGCTGCCGTCACCATCTTGGCGACGAGTATCGGGACACTTGGCGCGTTCGCGCTCGTGCGCGGACGAATGCGTTGGAAGAGTGCTCTCATGGCAGTGGCGCTCTCACCGATTGTGATCCCGGGGATCGTCCTCGCGGTCGGATCATACTTCCTGTTCGCCCAGGTCGGGCTGCTCGAGACGCGCGTTGCGCTCATCGCGGCACACACCGCGCTCGCGTTGCCCGTCGTACTGGTCAGCGTCGTGACGTCGCTCCAGACGGTGGACCCCACACTGGAGCAGGCGGCGCGCACGCTCGGGGCTTCGCCTCGCGAGGTCGCGCTCCGGGTGACGTTGCCGCTGATCCGACCGGGCATTCTTGCGGGCGCCGTCTTCGCGTTCGTGATCTCGTTTGACGAGCCGGTCGTGGCGCTGTTCGTGGCCGGGACTCACCTCGTTACCCTGCCAAAGCGCATGTGGGACGGGATTCAGTACGAGATCGACCCTACATCCGCCGCGGTGTCTGTCCTGCTCGTCTGCGTCTCCTTCGCCGTGGCCGTTGCCGCGCAGCTGAGCGCAGCGCGGCGAGCCTCAAGTGCGGCCGCGACAGCCGCGCCATCACCTCAGGATCCCTAGGGTCTATGGCCCCGCACTTAGTCGACGTCAGCCGAGCGTTCGCAGGCGTCAGTCACGAGCGCATCGCACAAGACGTGCGGGTGACGCTCGCGCCCCACACTTACCTCCCGGACGGCGAGTTGACGCAGGGCTGGCTGCCGAACATCCTCGATGCGTTCCGATCACTCGGTCGGCGGCTGTCCAGCGCCACACGTCCGGTGCGCTCGTTCGCGTCTATCGGCGTCGGCCCGGGACTCGAAGTCATCGCCGCCGCAGAACTCCTTGGTGTCGACCGGTTCGTGCTGACCGATCTGCACGCGGACGTGACGAAGACCGCGAAGGAAAACGTTCTTCGAAACGTCCGTGGTCTCACCTCTGGCGATATCGAGGCGTTCGTCAGCGACCTGTGCGCGGGGCTCATCGAGCGGCAGATCGCAGTCGACGTGCTCTACGAGAACCTACCGAACCTTCCCGCTCTGCCTGAAGAGGTGTCGGAGGGAGCGCTGTCCGCGAGTTTTTTCGACCGGGAGAAGGCACGCTCAATTCCGCGCGTCTATGCGGAGCACCGTCTTACGCTTCACTACCACTTCCTCTCCCAAGCTCGGCGCTGCGTCACGACCGGCGGCCGCGTGGTCTGCTGCATTGGCGGACGCATCCCCATGCGTCTAGTGCGCTCCATGTTCGAGGAGCACGGATTCACCGCCGATGTTCTGCACTTCGCGATGGTTCGGCAGTTTGAGTCCGAAAAGGTGCTCGACGGTTACGTGCAGGCGGAAGAGGAGACGGGCATCACGTTCCGGTTTTTCCCCTTCGAGGAGGCGGCCGCCACACTCGCGCGAATTCGCGAGGAGCAACCACGGCTGGAGGACATCGAGAGCGACGCGCAGTGGAACGCACTCGCTCTGACGGCGAGGCAGGCGCACGATCTCGAGGCCGGCGGCACAGCCATCGGCCACCTCGGCGTCGTGTGGCAGGGTGTGCCAAGCCCCGCCGACACCGTTTAGGAGAGTCCACCCGGCGTATGACTCGCGGAATCGAAGAGGCGCATCTTCGCGCGCGGCTTGTGCACCGGATCACTCTGGCAACGTGGCCGACGCCGCTTGAAGAGCTAACCCGGCTGCGGACGGTACTCGGGTGCGCGTCACGACTCTTCGTCAAACGCGACGACGCGGCGTCATTCGGGATGGGCGGCACCAAAGTGAGAATGCTTGAATTGCTCGCCTCAGAAGCGCGGGCGGCTGGAGCGGACGTTCTCGTGACGTGCGGGACCGCGAAATCGAACTGCGCGCGCCTTGTCGGGTCACTCGCCGCGCGGCTCGGCATGGAGTGCGTCCTGGTGCTGAGCGGCCCCCGACCGGCCTATGCGAGCGATAACCTGCTGTTGTGTGAGTTGCTCGGCGCTCGGATCCACTGGGTCGCGTCTCGTGAGGAACGGGCGGCTGCGACCGATGCTGTCGTGCGACACCTCAAGGCCGCAGGCCGAGTACCGTTCGTGATCCCGCTCAGCGCCGCGACAACGTCCGCCACGCTCGCCGTCGCGGGCGGGATGCTCGAGGCCCTCGATCAATCGCCCATGATCCCGGACGTTATTGTGGTTTCGAGTTCCGAGGGCGCCACGCAGGCGGGCCTGTTATTGGGCGGGGCCGTGCGCGGCGTGCCGACGCGCGTGATCGGGATCAGCCCGGACGATCCCGCGGATGCGGTCCGGGGGCGGGTCCGCACGCTCCTCAAGACCGCGGCTTCCGCCATCGGCTTCGGGCGTGCAGTCAACGAGCCTGTGGTAGAGGTCGATGATACCTACGCTGACGGCGCGCCTGGGCGTGATCGGAGGATCACGGAAGCGATCACGCTGCTTG
This sequence comes from Longimicrobium sp., assembly GCA_036379135.1. Taxonomy (GTDB): domain Bacteria; phylum Gemmatimonadota; class Gemmatimonadetes; order Longimicrobiales; family Longimicrobiaceae; genus Longimicrobium. The sequence goes on along the minus strand of DASUVG010000136.1, from coordinate 60,547 downwards.
CACGCACGGAAGGACTGTTCCTCGACCCGGTGTACACGGGCGCCGCCGCCGCTGCGCTGCTCGACGGGCTCGCGCGGGGTACCTTTGATGGCTGCCACACAGTGCTCCTGTGGCACACCGGTGGCCTGCCCGCCCTTTTTGCTCCGCGACCTAGAGATCGCGTCGATAATCAATGAGCGCAGACACGTGCCGAAGAGCCCTGCGTCTGGTCGCATGGGCGTAGCTACAACACCCCAGACGTGTAATATAACGCAAAGCGAAGCTGGTCTTGATGTATGGCATCAAGCGTAAGATGCTATTGAACTTGAACTGAAGGCTCAAGCACATTCCGAATAGGCTTTGGGGCGTCGCTAAATCGGGACTCAAGCGACTCCGGCCAAACGCCCGCGGCGCTCGGTGAGAAATGCCAGTTGATCTTCGCCCGTGGCCTTGGCGGAGTAATATTCCAGTTGATTGATGATCAGCCGTGCGTGGCGAGCAAGGGCCGGAAAGCTGTGCACTGCGAAGTCCTCGCCCCGGACCAAGGCACCCATGGCGAACACACCGGGAAGCCCGGCTACCTGCATCTCGGTCGTTTCGAATCCGCCGAGCTCGACGCCGTCGGCCGTACCGGGCCACGCCAGGCTGCGCTCCAGCATCTGCCGGATGATCGGGTTTTTCGTGCGGCTCACTCGGTATTCCGGCCCGGTTGCTATGACGAGGCGATCATAGCGCACCTCGACCGGGGCGCCCGGTAAGAAGCTGACGTTCGCCCGGATTACCTTGTCGCCAACGACGACGTCTGACTTCAGTTGCCCAACGCCGATCCGGCCGAGCGCGAGCTGCGCCCCGAGCCATCGGGCTGTGCCGAGCTGCATGGCGTGCCGCGCGAGGTAGTAGTCGCGCTCCCACTCCTTCAGGAACTCCACCTTGGCCGCTGGAGCTAGGAGGCGCCACAGATCCGATGCCCGGACGCCAATCTCCTCGACCACGTGCCGCCATGCTGGCCCTCCCTCCTGGGCGTGCGCGATAAGCTCGGCCAGATGCGCTAGCGGTACGGTCGGTGTCCTACGCAGCGAGAACGGGTCGAAGCCGGAGGAGTAGATCGATAAGATCGCGTGGAGTTCCTGCCAGACGGCGGATAGCGAAACGGGAGCCTTATGTGAGAGTCGGGTCACCGCCTCATCTACCTGCTCGACCAACGCAGCGGGCGGCGGGGAATCAGTCTGGACTGCGCTCAACCGGCCGGTGCGGGAGACGATGTCTACGCGCCCGGCGATGTGAAGCTCGTCAATGAGGAAACGCGCGACGTCGATGCCGCTCGGTCCCGTCCCCATCACCAGCACGTTGTGGTGCGGCTCGATGTGCTGCGCGAACGCGGAGCCGCCGTCGAAGACGCTCACACCCACATACGCGCCGTCCGGCGTCTTCACGTTCGGCGGGATCGTAGGGGCAGCGTGCCCGGTGGCTAGAACCACGTAATTGGCCGTGAGGCTCCGTCCGTCGCTCAGCGCGACCTCGTACCCGTTCGAGGTCCGATACAGCGCCTCGGCGCCAGCGCGGCAGAACTCGATGTGGTAGCCGGCCTGCCCGAGCTCGTCGGTGAGGCGCTGCTTCGCGAAGCCCAGATAGCCTCCGAGATCCGTACGCAGCGGCGGGTCCTCCATCGCGCCGCCGAACTGCGTGAGGTAGGCTGTGAACGCCGGCAGGCCCACGATGTTGTGTCTGGACGTCGCCATGTTGACGCGGAATGAGCGGCTAACGTCCGAGTGCGGGGTGCCGCCGTCGGGCCGAATCTTGGGGTCCACTACGACCACTGATCCAAAGTCAAGCCGACAGCCGAGCGACGTGCGGTGGTTAATCTCTGCAAGGAAGTGCACGGCGGCTGGCCCGCCGCCGACGAGAACCACCTGGTTCGTTCCGTTGTTCCGGGTGGATATCAAGGTTCCTCCTCCGCTCAGTGCCCCCGTGGCGTATCGTTCGACAGGACCGCGCGCGAGCCAGCTCACGATTCCGCGGCGGCGAGGTTTCTCGTCGAGGGCGCCCGAAGAGGCGCCGTCGTAGAATCCCGTACTTAAGTACGGGAAGCACCGCCTCGACCGTAGCAAAGGTGGCTGCCCAATGGTGACCCGGATGTCGGTTGGAACCGCTTCTTCCTCCAGGTATCGCCTCACGCCTGCCTCCACCCCACCGCCAACGAGATCCCCTGCGTTACCTTGAATACGCCGTCTGAGGGCCGATATGACACCAGCGACTTGGAACCGAAGCTCCGCATCGACTATATCGCCGAGCACCCCGGGCGTGGCAGGACCAGCTATCGCGCCAGTAAGCGGGCCTAGCTCACTCACCGCCGCCGCGCCTACAAGCGAGGCTGTACTTTATGCGCAAGCTTATCTTGGAACTGGACCCGTAGGCGAGGTGTCCAAATGGGTGTCCAAACTGCCGGGCACGGTCCCGCAGAGGGGGAGTGGAACGTCGGCAGATCGCGCGTCCTGTCTGGGTTTTTGTGACATGCTGCGGTGTTCCGCTCCCCCCGGGAGCCGCCTGATAAGCGTGAGGTCGGCCGTTCGATCTATCCAGGCCGCTGGCCGCCACCACACCCCGTTCCCCATCGTGACACCAGCCCGTTCCTATACCCAATCCGATCTGACGCACTGCCGTAGTTGCGAGGCGATTGGAAAAAGTACAGGGTGGGGTGTCGAAGGGGTGTCCAAGTGCCGCACAAGCTTGCGCAGCGGGGAAGTGGAACGTCGGCAGATCGCGCGACCCCCGTGCTGACCGAAGGGTGATCGAGCCCGGCGCCAGGACCGGCCGCCTTCCTGCGCGCCGACGGCCGTTTGCGAATGCGCGTTAGACGAGAACGGCTGCCGAGGGTGTTTCTCGACTCCCCCCGGATGTACAGCACGTCAGCGGAAGCCGCCGTCCGGCGGTCTCGACCCCAGGTGCCGCTCCAAGGCTTTCACGTCGTTCGCGTGCTCGCGCGCGGCTGTCGCCGTGACGTGTCCCAGCCGCACCAGCTCCGCCAGCGACTGCTCAAGGGTCTGCATCCCGCCGCGCCGTGACTCGATCGCGGAGCGGATCTCCACCGTGTTCCCCGCCTCGATGTTCGCGGCCACGGCCGCGGAGTTCACCAGCACCTCGAAGGCCGCGACCCGCCGTCCGTCGACGGTGGGGACCAGGCGCTGCGCGACCACCCCGCGCAGCGCCTCGGCCAGCTGCGCGCGCACCTGCCGCTGCCGCGCCGTGTCCACCATTCCCACCATCCGGGAGATCGCGTTCACCGCATTGATGGTGTGAAGCGACCCCATCACCAGGTGCCCCGTCTCGGCGGCCTGCAGGATGAGCCGCAGCTGCGCCGCCGTGCGCACCTCCCCGATCACGATCACGTCCGGGTCCTGCCGGAGTGCGTCCCTGAGCGCGTGCGTGAACGACTCGGTGTGGATCCTCACCTCGCGCTGGGTGATCCGGCAGCGGTTGGGCGCGTGCACGTACTCGATCGGGTCCTCGACGGTGAGGATGTGGCCGCCGCGCGTGCGGTTGATCCGGTCCAGCAGCGCCGCCAGCGTGCTGCTCTTCCCCTCTCCCGACGCCCCGGTCACGAAGACGAGCCCCGCGGGGAGCTCCGCGAGGGCGCAGACGGCCGGCGGCAGTCCCAGCGTCTCCGTCGTGGGCACCTCGTGCGGGATGCGCCGCACCACGGCCGCGGGGCCGGTAAGCGTAGACGCCAGGTTGATGCGGAAGCGGCCGATCTCCGGCACCGCGTAGGCGAAGTTCACGCTCCGGGTGGCTCCTCCCTTCCAGCGGCCCAGGTCCTCCGGGGCCATCGCCGGCTCCAGAAGCGTTTCGATCTGCTCCCCGGTGAGCGCGCCGCTCTGTAGCGGGAGGCGCTCCATCTCGCCCTCCACGCGCAGCCACGGCATCTCGCCGGGCGAGAGGTGCAGGTCGCTGGCGCCCTGGGCCACGACGGCTTCGAGGAGGGTGTGGAGCGGCTGGGTCATGGTGGGTAGAAGCGTCCCCGGTGCGGGGGTGCGGGGTAGAACAGGGCAAGCGGGACGGGCCTGCGCGGCCTGGCTTCCGTGCCCCTTGATACCCCGCAGCCGCCGCCTGAGGCCGCTCCACCACCAGCCCCGAGTCACCCGAATGCGTCGTGTCGTCTGGACCCTCGGAGCCCTGGCCATCCTGGCTGGGTGCGCGGCGGCGGGCGGGAGCTCCCGTGCGCGCGGCCCCTTCCTGCGGCCTGGCCCGCTCGGCCCCGAAAACGGCGGCGTGCCGCGCGCCCCGGGCCGCTGGGCAGGGGCGGCGGAGCCCGGCGCGGCGGTGACCGTGGCGCGGCTCCCCGCCGGGCTGCGCTCCGGCGACGGTCGCCAGCCGCTTCCCGGCGCGAAGCTGGCCGGGATCGGCGCCTACCGCGCCGTGGTCGTCCCGCTCGCGCTGGGGACGGCGATGCCGCGCCTGAGCGAGCAGGTGCTCTCCACCGGCTACTTCGGGGCCCCCGGCGTGTCCGGCACGCTCGGCGACGCGCTCATCCGCGAGAGCGGCGGCGCCTTCCGCATGACGGTCGAGGTGCTCCCCCTGCTGGTGAACCCGGAGCCCTCCTTCGACCAGCGGGCGCCGAGCGGGGCGGAGCTGGAGACGCTCATCCGCCGCGCGCTGGAGTCGTGGGCCCGGGAGAGCGACCTCTCCGCCTACGACAACGACGGGCCGGACGGGATCCCGGGCTCCCCCGACGACGACCGCACGCTGGACCTCGCGTGGGTCGTCCTGGAGGCGCCGCACGCCTTCGCCCCGTTCACGCTCTCCGAGGGGTTCGAGGTCGCCTCCGGAGGCCGGCGCCTCTCCACCGGTCCCGTGCACGTCCTCCCGGCCCCCGGCGCCGTCCTCCCCGACCTGCGCGTCCCGCTCGACCAGACGCTCGCCACCCTGGGCGTCGGCCCCACCGAGCGGTTCTTCCCGGCCGGCTACCCGCGCACGGTGGCCACCCTCGCCCGCGCGCGGCTGGGGTGGCTTCCGGTCGCCCCGTTCGCGGGGGAGGCGGACGCCGGGCTCGCCGACGGCGAGGCGCTCCTCCTCCCGCTCTCCGACCTCTCCGTGGACGCCGGGTTCTGGCTGGTGGAGCGGATGCGCGAGCACGTCTTCACCTCCCGCATCGCGCTCCGCCCCGACCGCTTCTACCAGGTGACGGACAGCGTCCGCTGGAGCCGGGGCGCCGAGCAGGTGCTCCCCCTCTCCTACCACATGGGGACACGCGGCCCGACGGTGCTCGTCCGCTGGGAGGTGGAGGCGGGAGGCCCGCGCGTGCACCCGGGGAGCGCGTACGCGGCGGCAGCCCACTCCCCCGCGGCCGCGCGCATGGCCGCGCCGGTGCGCGCTGCCGCCCCGGAGCCGCAGGGGAGCTTCCGCTGGCTCAGACTGGGAACCGACTCCGTGCGCGTGGCGATCGCCGGCCCGCCGCTCTCCGTCCCATGACGGGGCGGGTCCGGAGCGCGGGAGCGCGCGCGCGGGAGAGCTTGCGGGGGTGGCGGCGGCGGGAAGGAAGGCGTCCGGCCCGGGCCACGGTGGTCCGGGCCGGATGCGCGATGGTCCTCTTCGCCTCGGGCGCGGCCGCGGGGTGGCAGGCGCGGGGGCCGGGGGCGGAGCCAGGGATGGGGAGGGACGCGGCGGCTGCCGCCCATCCCGCGCGCGGCGGCGGGGAGGAGGAGGAGAGCGCCGCCTCCCGGGTGCGCTACGAGGCGCTCCGCGCCCGGGAGGCCCAGGCGGCCGGGCGGGCGGACGCGGCGCTCGCCTCCGTGCCCGTCGCGGTCCCGGTGCGGGGGAGGCTCACCAGCAGCTACACGCCCCGCCGCTTCCACCCGATCCTGCGGCGGGTGCGCCCCCACTGGGGGGTGGACATCGCCGCGCCCGCCGGAGCGCCGGTGGCGGCGAGCGCGGACGGAAGGGTGCTGGATGTGGCGACGAGCGCGAGCTACGGGCTGGTGGTGGACGTCTCGCATCGCGGGGGAGAGTACATCACCCGCTACGCCCACCTCTCCGCCGTCCTGGTCCGCGAGGGGCAGCGGGTGCGCCGCGGGGAAGCGGTCGGCCGGGTCGGCTCCACCGGCCTCTCCACGGGGCCGCACCTGCACTACGAGGTCTTCGTCCATGGCAGGCGGCGCGATCCCGCGCTGCTTTTCGAGCCGAGGGAGGCGGCGGGGCTGCTGCCCTGAGCCCCAAGCCCCGGCGGCCAGAGCGCATACGTTCCGAGGTGAGGAGAGGGAGCATGCCCAGGTGGTGGCGGAACAGCCGCGGGTTCACCGGCGTGGAGATGATGATCGTGGTGGTCGCCGTCGGCCTGATCGCGGGCGCGGCGGCGGGGAGCCACGCGTACCTGCAGCGCCGCGCGATGGAGCGCGTGGTGACGGGGGACCTGGACGCGTACGCCCAGGCGCAGATGAGTGTCCGGAACGAGCAGGGCCGCTTCGTCACCCCCGCCGATCTCCTTGCCGCCGGCTTCGAGTGGAGCGAGGAGATCGAGCTGAGCGAGGCGCGGACGGCGGACGACCGCTTCTTCGTCCGGGTGCGCCACACGCGGAGCGGGTACGCCTGCGCGCTCGACCTCTCCCCCGTCACCGGCCGGGCGCTCAACCGCAAGGTCTGCCGGGGTAGCGCCGACGACCCGGCGCTCGGCGTCCCGCCCGGGATCATCATCACGCCGCCGCCCGGCGACACGGTGACCGTCGCCCGGCCGCCCTCTCCCCCGGACACTCCCGAGGGCCAGCTCCTGCCGCCGGACGTGGGCGATGTGGCCGAGGTGGTGCTGGACCCCGGCGCGAGCCGCGTGGTGCTCTTCCCCGTCACCAACCGGAGCGGCGAGCCCCGGACCTTCCGATTCGGCGCGTCGAGCGCCAACCCGGGCGTCGTCCCCGACCCCGCGCGCCCCGCCGACGCGCGCCTGGGGGCGGGGGAGCGGGCGGCGATCCCGCTCACCGTCTCCGTCGCGCCCGGCAGCCTCGCCGACCAGGGCGGGGACGTGGAGCTCCGCGCGGCCGACGTGGGGGACCGCGGCTACGCGGCCTCCGGAGGCGTGCGGGTGCGCGCGGCGCTGGTGCTCGCGAGCCCGGCCGTCCAGGCGCCCGCCCCGGAGCTCCGTGACCCGGGGGAGACGTTCACGGTCCAGTATCGCGTCCGCAACCGGAGCAACGGCGCGCGAACCTTCCGGCTCACCGCGTCGATTCCGTCCGGGTCGGCGCTCTCCCCGGCGGCCGCGCTCCCGGACCTGGCCCTGGACGCGCTGGAGGAGCGCGTGGTCCCCGTCAGCTACCGCCTGGACCCCGGCGTGGACGGGGGTACGCAGTGGAGCACCCGCCTCGTCGTCACCGACCGGGACGCGGCCGGCGTCGCGGAGACCAGCGCCGCGTTCGAGGTCACCGCCCGCCTGGTGCTGGCGGCTCCGCTGGTTGCCGAGCCCCTGGAGCGGACCGAGGATCCCGGCGCCGAGTTCACCGTGCTCTGGCAGGTGACCAACCGGAGCAACGCGCCGCGCGACTTCCGCCTCACGCCCGGCTCCGGCTCGCCCGAGCTCGTGCCCGCCTCCCCCGCCGCCTTCTCGCGTACGATCGGCCGCGGCCAGAGCGCCGGCGTGCCGGTCACCTACCGGCTGGCCGCGGGCGCGACCTGCACCAGCGTCCACGCCGCGACGCTCCGCGTGGAGGACGCCGGCGCGCCCGCGTTCGCGGCGAGCGCCTCGGGGACCGTCCGCACGGCGACGGTGCTGGCGGCGCCCGCCGTCGCCGCCCCCGCCGCGCGGAGCGACCTGCCGGGTGCCTCCTTCGCGGCTGCCTGGGCCGTCACCAACCGCGCGAACTGCGAGCGGACGGTGCGGGTGGAGGTCACCGGCGACGGCGACGTGGAGATGACCGGCGCCACCGGCGCGGGCGTGCTCCGGCTCCAGCCCTTCGAGCAGCGCACGGTGGAGGGCCGCTATCGCCTCCGCGACAACTCGGTCCACCAGACCGAGAGCCGGCCGCTCCTCCGGGCCACCGACGAGGCCGCGGCGGCGTTCACGGCCGCGGGCACGTTCGTGGAGACCACCGCGCTCAAGATGTGCGCGCCCACGCTCGACGCCCCCGCCGGCGTCCCGGCGCAGCCGCAGCAGCCGGGGACGGGGGCGACGGTCGTGCACCGGGTGACCAGCTGCTCGAACGCGGCGCGGACGTTCTCATTCACGGCCGCCTCCAGCAACCCGGCCGCCGCGCCGGACCCGGCTGACCCGGCGGCGCTCACTCTCCCCGCGTTCGGGACGGCGGACGTGGCGTTCGCCTACGCGGTCCCCGCGGCGGCGCCCGGGGCCGCCTTCTCCGACCTGACGCTCCGCGTGGCCGACGCCGGCGACCCCTCGCTCTCAGACGCCCGCGGCTTCCGCGTCACCGCGGCCGTGGTGGTGAGCGCCCCGGTGCTGGGCGCGTTCGGCGGCCGTACGCTCCTCCCCGGCGAGGCGGGCTCGACCGCGGCCGTGCTCACCAGCCGCAGCAACGTCCCCGTGGACTACTGCTTCGCCTCCACGGTGCTCGCAGGCGATGCGCCGGCCGGCGAGGTGGTCGCCCCGGCCCCGCCGGCGCCGCCGTGCGTCCGGGTGGGCGCCTACGAGAGCGCCACGATCACGCAGGCGCTCGCCGCCGCCGCGGCCGCGGAGCACCCCCGTACCAACGTGGTGTCGGTGCGCGCGTACGACTCCGAGCGCCCGGCGCTCGCGGCCGAGCAGGGCTTCGCGGTGACCGCGGGGCTCCTCCTCGCCGACCCCGCCCTTGAGGTCCCGGCGACCCCGCCCCCGCTGGCGTGGATGGTAGGGCAGGACCGGAGCATCGCGTACCCGGTCATCAACCGGAGCAACGCGGCGCGGGAGCTGTGCCTCGTGGCCGCCCCGAGCGGCGCCGAGCTCGTGGTGCCCGATCCGGCCCCCGTCTGCGCGGCCGTCGCCGCGCGGCAGGCGCACACCTTCCAGCACGTTCTTCGCGGCGCCGCGGCCGGAGAGCCGTCGGTTGCGGTCCAGGTCCAGGACCGAGTCGCTCCCGATCACCGCGCCGCCGGGACCTTCGCGGCCCGGGTGGTCGACGCGAAGCCGGTGGCCCTCTGGACCCCGCCGTCGCCGGTGTACGTGCGGAAGTGGGCGGAGTTCGACGGAAACCGCAGCTTCAGCCTGGTGGGCGCGCGGATCGTGAAGTACGTCTGGTCGTGGGGGCTCTTCAACCAACGCTGGACCGGCTCGCGCTTCGAGCCCGGCGGGAGCGGCGTGGCCACCGACGAGCTGACTTCGCCAACGACGCGGCGTGCCTGGGACCTGCGCGGCACCTTCCTGGTCTGCCTCGTGGTGGAAGACGAGGCCGGCCGGCGGAGCGACGCGAAATGCGAGGAGATCACTACCCTCGCCGAGACGCGCGCGCGGCTCGCCTTCCGCTATCGCGGGTGGTGGTACGACCCCTCCGACTTCTGCTGGGACGTCCCCTGGGACAACCAGTGCCCCAAGGAGCACGGTAACGCGCGCTGGGAGATCCTGCTGAACCAGTCACAGGGCGACGTGCCGATCCGGCGGGCGTGGGCGACGATCCGCGTCGATTACTGGCAGACGGACGACGAGTTCGAGCGGACGTACACCTACACCGGGAACGTGGAGACGCTGCCGTACTCGTTCTCCTCGGGCGGGCAGACAGTCACATACAGCTTCTTCTCGAACCGGCACAAGGCCAACGGGTCGGTGGAGAGCGGGCGGTGGCGCATCCTGGACACCAACGGCACCGGAGCGCTCGGCTGGCCTCAGACACCGAACCTCGGGGCGCACCCGCTGGTGCTGAATGCCAACCTCGGGAATGCTACCGGCGCCTTCGACGACGGCCCGCACTGGGTGCCGGACGACGTGTGGATCACGCTGTACGTCGAAGACGCCCACGGCAGCGTCACCCGGCAGTCGCGCTACCTCGACCACGAGCGCTCGGAGTGGCGGGGCGAGGACTGCATCAACGGGACTGGCGGGTGGGGGTGCGTCCGGGGGTATGAGCGGCTGGTGCCCGCGCAGGAGGTGCCCGTCGTGTCCATGAGCCGGGAGGATCTCGGGAACGAGACCTATCGCTTCACAGGCTCAGGCCACAGCCCCGATGGACGGGTAGTGGACTGGTGGTGGGAGATTACCAGTTCCTCGTTCGACGTGTCGCAGGGGCGAAGCCACACCAGCACGTCCCGGGGCGACGAGTACGTGGCGCAGGCGGACATGTGCGAGATCTTAGACATCTCGCTCGTCTACGTCGACGAGCGCGGGCAGCAGGGGCGGGCGTGGGACCAGGTGAGCCGGGGCGACGTGCGGAAGTGCGTCGAGGTGGGGACGCCCTACTGACGGTGGCGAGGATGAATCGAGGTCATGGGGTGCTGCGCGTTCTCGCGTTTCTGGCGATTGTCGGGTGCGCGGGCGAGGGAAGGAAGGCGGGCGGGGAGATGCTCCCGCCCGCGGAGGCCTCGGCGCGGGTGACGGAGCTGCTCTACGGGCAGAACCTCATCGCCGACCCGCAGGTCAACGCGAAGATGAACGAGTACGTGCTGGCAGTGAGCCGCGACGGGGTTCCGGCCGACGCGGTCATGCCGGAGTTCCACCGCTGGCTCGCGGGATGGACGCGTGCCCGTCCCGATCGGGTTGCCGCGGCGCGGCTGGAGGTAGGTACACCGACCCACTACTAGAGGACGAGGAGGACCCCACAAAACGAGGCGGGCTGGGGTCCGGCACCCCAGTCTGCGAGCGCAGGCTCCGGACGGCGAGGAGTCTTTGGCCGGGGTTCCTCCGAGACGGCAAGCTAACGACGACTTCGGACGGCTCCCGCGTGCGCACTTCCGACCTGCCCCGCAAACCGGGTCTCACGCTGGCGCCCCGGCACCCGCCGAGTCTGCGGTTTGGCCGTCAGGACGCGAGGCCGTTGCGGACCTGCTCGCCCGTCCGGGGCGCAAAAGGGCGAGCTAACCCGCCACCGCACCGCGCCCAAAACCCGAAAGTCCATCCCCGCGCAAAAATCCGGACGGCGGGCTCGGGGGGGGGGACAAGCCCCCCGCTCGCCCGCCGTAGCGGATACCTTCCGGCCGGCGACGCTGCCGCGGTTCAGAGACGCACCGCCCCGTCATCCTCCCGAAGTAACTCCAGCCAACGAGGCCGGGGCGCCCCCGTTTCCGCCCATCCCCCCTCCAAGTCCGCCAACAGCTTGCCCGCCGTGCCGGTCCGCTGCGCTTCCGGCAAACCGGCTAGCAGCGTGTCCAGCGCGTTCGTGTATGGGCGTGCAACGTCCATGTCTAGCGCTGTATCAACCCGCTCCAAATACCACAATCCGAGCAGCCGCCGGACGCGTGGCTGCGGTGCCGTGCGGCCGAGTATGAACTTGTGCAGTGTGCTCCGGCCCACGCCGACATCATCCGCAACCTGACGAATCGACGTTATCTCCGTCTGCGTCCGTGCGAAATCGCGCAGCACGTCCACCGGAATCCCTCGGTAGTCTTTCACCTGCCCCAGCGGTCGCGGATCCCGGCAACCCACGCCGGAACGTCCCGGCGGACGCGGGCGTAGCCCTGCTCCGCACACTCGACCATGGCCGCCATTGTAGCCGCTCGCGTACCGGGGGGCAGATCGTGCACCAGCACGCTCAGAGCGGCGTACGCCTCTTCCTCGGACAGCTCTTCGCGGGCGTCTCCCGCGTGCTGGAGATACCAGCGCCGCAGCCGGTGGATGGTCTTCGTGTACGGCATGTTTCCGTCGAGGAATTTCTTGAGTCCTGACGGGCTCATGCCGATCTCCCGCGCAGCGGTGCGTAAGGATGTGCGTTCCACCCGTTCTGTCACAGCCTCCCGCATCAGCGGGATTAGCCGCTGTTCCGGGCCGTCTTGGGCGGAAAGCTTTTCCATCAGCGCGCGTACCCCATCCGGATCGTTGGAGTTGTCGTCGGCGATCAGCTTGCGAATTCTGCGCGGCGGCTCCATCTGGTGCCTTCCCTCACGGTGCGGTTGGTTGTGAGATTCGCCGTCTTTCACTTGGGCGCTATCCTGCTTCGACGGGTCACGAAGCGCAGCGCTTCCACCCAGCGCGGCGGCGACTCACCATCGCCCCCGAACCCCAATTCCAAGCCGTCCAGAACGATTTCGAGGGCCCCTTCCCGCTGTCGCTCGGGCATCCCTTCTGTCAACATGTCCAGCGCCGCCGCATACGGCCGCACCAAGTCCATATCCGGCGCCGTTTGCTGCCAGTCCAGATACCACAAGGCGATTACCCGCCGGATGCGCGGGTGCGGCGTCGTTTCGGAGCTGACGAAGGAGTGCAACGTGGTCAGCGCAATCCGCATTCGTCGGCTACCTGTCGGATCGAGGTAGCTTCCGCCCGCGTCCGCACGAAGTCGCGCAGCACTTCAAGGGGTATGTCGCGGAAGTGGGTCCAGTGTGCAGGGCCGGGGTTCGTCATCCGCCGCACTCCTGCGGAGGGTTCGCCTCATGCGCTTGCCCGGCGAAGTATTCTCGCAGGAGGTCGAGCCATTCCGGGGGAGGCGGCCCCGCGAGCGCATACAGGGCTTCGACGTTGGTCAGGAGGGCGGCGCGCGCCCACTCGCGCTTCGCCGCCGGGAGCGCCGCTATCAGGAACTCTACCGCTTTCCGCGCGTCCTGCCCGCTGCCCGCCGCCGTCGAGCGGTCGCCGATGGCTTGATGAACGCCGGACAGTTGGCGAAACCACTCACCACCAAGCCCCGCGACCTGGCGCACCAGTTCCCGAAACTCCGGCGGCACCGCTGCCGATTCGGCGGCGAGGCGCAGCACGGTTACGTACCGAATGAACGCCGATAACCAGCCGTCCACGTCATCCATGGACGCTCGTTCCTCTCCCGGCCAATCAGCCGCCACGTGCGCGAGAGCGAGCGCCATGGATCGGAATGACTCGCGTACCTCCGTCTCCACGTACGTCAGGAGACACCTGTAATCGTCGTCGGCGCTCTCCCGCTCCCTGTTCCGGTCCAGCCAGTGTTGAAGGTCACGAACTGGGGCCCAGCCGCTTTCCACGCGATCCATCGCGGACGCGAGCAAGGCACGCGCTTCGGCAGGTTCGACCGTCGCCAGCCGGTGTCGCGCTGCGACCCACCCATGACCGTAAATCGTGGCTTCTGGCTCGGCGTCGCCGGGGGCGTGCCCCTTCATCGAACCTCCGTGGCTGCCGGTTCGTTCGCGGTGGACGCGCGGCGGATACGCACGACTCGGTGCAGCGCCACCCATGCCCCGTCGAAGCAGCGGCTCTCGTTCGCCGCCCAGTCCGGAATGTAGAACTCGTAGCCCCCGGCCCGGATCAGCCGGTCGAATGCAGTCGTGACGAGCACGGTATCGCCGAGGGCGAGCGCCGTTATGTCAGGTGTTGGCGGTGTGGCGGCGATGACTACCCTGTTCAGGCTTCGCAAGGAGTCTCTGGACACGAGATAGCGCAGCCGGTCCAGATACAGACGATGCTCCGCGGCAGTGTACGGCTCGCTCACGCGAACGATTGCCAATTCGTCGGTGAGCGGTGCGGCACCGGGGTGCCGGCTGCATGCGCGCGAATCGCTGTCCAACTCGGGAAGTATCCAGTCACAGCCCGAGGAGCCGAGCAGCACCAGCCCCACGAGCACGCGCTCGATTCTCTTTCCGGGCCTCACGAGGCACGTTCCATCGGTGGCGCCGGATGATCCCCGTCCGGCCATAGTGTCGCCATGCGTTCCGCCGCGTCCGGGAACTCGGCTTCTGATGCCAGCCGCAGCACCACCCTTTTCGCCCGCGTGAACGCGGGCAGATCGCCCGCCACGCGTGCGGCGTGCGCAAGGTCTACCGCCGCCGCGTACCGCACGCGTTCGTTGATCCGGTCATCCCCCAGCAGCGCCCAAGCGGCGCTCGCTGCCGTGACCCCGGCCCGCAGATTCCCCCACTCCGCGCGCGCCCGCCCCGTCAGCGCCAAGGCGGCGAGTTGGGCCGCTGGCGGCAGGTTCAACAGTGCAGGGACGAGCCGCCGCAGCGCACTCCGCGCACGGGCCGGTTCGCCCATATCCGTCCAGAAACGCGCGAGGTCTAACAGGAGGTCCCCAGCCCCCGCCGCGTCGGGCTCATACACGAGTTGTGCGCTCAACGCGAACTGTGCCGCGCTCGCGTTGTCCTCCTGTCGGAGCGCCAGCCGGAACAGGCCGTGCGCGGCCCGCATACGCGCGGCACGCGCGCCATAGCGGCGCCCTGCTCGCCATGCTCGGCGATAGAACCGTTCCGCCCGGAGCGGGTTGCCCTGGGCCTCGTACAGCACGCCCAACTCCACCAGGGCAGCCGAGTACGCGGGGCGGTCGCTCTCACGCCGCGACACGCTAACCGCTCTCCGCAGCCACGTTTCCGCCCGCGCGACGTGTCGCGCGTGGAGTGCGTACATGCCCGTATGCAACGCGGCTTCGCCGAACTCCGGCGAGGCTAGCGCCCCCGCCTGCGCAAACGCTATCGCCGTTTCCGCTAACCCCACCCCGCGAGCCCATGCCGCGACTTCCAGACAGCAGATGGACAGCACGCCCGCGTCCGCACGAGCGCCAAGCGTGAGCATCCCGTGAATCGTATCCACGGACGCGGAGATGGCCGGAGGCGTTTCAGTCGCGACCAGCCGGGCGACTCGCGCTCCACTCCCGTCCGAGAACAGGCTGCTCCGTGCTTCAGCCGGCGCCCCACTCCACAGCACAACATCCCGTACCGTCCGCCAGAGCAGCAGACCGAAATCGTCCCTCGATTCGGCCAAAATGCAGTTCCCGTCTATCGTCTCGCCGGGACTGCGCATGATAGCGGGAGGCACACACCACCGGCGTGAGGCTCCCTGCCGCTGCGCGCGCGGCTGTTTCCGCCGCCGCATCAGTTCCCGCTCCCGAACATCCGTCCCGAGAACGGCGGATAGCCATACTTCCACGTTTTGTAGTCCGGCGCCTCCCTACGATGAGGGCCACTCTGCGGGCGCGCTTGCCTTGGAACGGCGGGAGAGGTGGAGGGAACCGCTTGCCGGTGTACTTCGGCCTGCTCTGCCACGGACGAGGTATGAGGCAGCGCTTCGGACACTCGGGGTTGGGCGGCAGGGAGGGTTCGCATAAATCACCCGGTTTGCGAAAGTGAGTACCGTTAGCGGACCTCACCAGCATATCCGGAGGCGGAAAGAGAGAGTTAGGGCGCGAATTGTCCGCTCATCCGATATGCGGAACTGGCGGGAGTTGTAGTGGTGCTTTCTGGCGGGTCGTGGATGGAAGTGATTACTTTAGCTGCACGTTCGCGTTTACTTCATCCGCCCTTTCTGGAGACGTTGGGATGACTACCTTCCGAGCCCGTATTGTCGCCGCCATCACCACTGCGCTTGTCCTGGCTGCGTGTGGCGAACAGTCCGCGAGCGTCACTGCTCCCAGTAACGCGTTCTACAATGGTGGGCACACGTTCGGCGGAGGGAACCGTTCAGACTCCACAACGACAACGACCGCATCCTCGGGCGAGGGCGCGGTCGTCAGTTCGGGCGGCGGATTTACGTTCGGGGGCGGTAACTAGAGCCGGTTTCGTTCCTGATCGGTCGCGTTTGCAGCCTTGGCGTTGGCTCCGGTTCCACGCCGATCCGGAGCCAACCAGCGGCGCAGCCGGACGGAGAACATCCTCTCGACCGCCTCCACGGCATACGGGCACGGGTCGGGGTTTTCCCGTTCCGGTGGCGTCCCTGCCGCAATCACCAGCCGGAGCGCCGCCGCTTCTTCCGCAAGTGCGGAGTCACAGCGACTTGCGGCGATTTCTTCCGCGCGCGCAGCATAGACGGCCGCGTCGTCCGATGCCCCGACGAAACGCGAAGCGTGTGCTAAATGGATGAAACTGGCCGCCGCATATTCCGGATACGCGGTGGCGGCATCAAGTACATACTTCTCCGCCGCGCGGTGCTGCTCGTACCGCCCCGCCGCTGCTGCCACCCACGCAAGACTGCTTTGTGATAGCAGACGTTCCTCCGGCTTCGTGATTGCTGGGGCGAGTTTCTCCAGCAGGGTTAAGGCAGAGGCGAAGTAGCGGTTGCGGATCAGCAGGAACGCGTAGTCGTGCGCGAGATAGGGGACGCGACGGTCATAGATGGGATACAGGTTCAGCGTCTCGCGAACCGCAGCCAGTCCAGCATCGAAGGCGCCCCCTTCTGCCTCTAGGGCAAAGATGTAGTGGCTGGCCACTGCGGCTTGTCGCCGCCGGCCTGTGCGTACGGCCCGACGGCTGGCGCGGTCGTAGAAATCCCGCGCCTCATCGTGCCGGCCCCAATCCTTGTATACGGCTCCCCTCCCCAATAGTGCGCGGATTGTCTCGCGTCGGCTTTTAATACGCACCGCAAGGCGGAATCCCCGCTGATACCACACCTCCGCGCGATTGAGCAGGGCGCATCGGCGGCACGCCCACCCCGCATCATTGGCATACACAGGGTTGTCTGGGTCCAGGTACGCAGCCGCTTCCCCGAAATGCGCAGCTGTCCTCAAGAGTGATTCGGCTTCCGCCCAGCGCCAAACCGCGTAACACGCCGCCGCGAGGTCACGCCCATCTACCGAATCAGGGCGTAACCGCAGGTACATGAACGCTCCGAGCGCCGATTCAATTGCCGGAGCAAGCCGCTGCGCTCGAATTAGACGAGCTCGCCGCGCGTGGTTCCTATTGCCGAACATCGCCGTTCGGTGCTCCGCGTCGACCCATTGTTGCAGGTCGCGTAGAACCATCCAGAGGCATGCGCCGACTTCCTCCAATCCGTCAGGAAACGCATCACTCAGAATCTCCCATCCATCAGGCACTACCCCGTCGCCCCTGCGCCACCGGGGTGCAAGGGGGATTGTATGTGGGCGCATTAACGCTAGATTTTCGGCCACCGCAGCGGTTCGCATTGACTGTTAGCGTCCTACTCAATCGGACAAAATACGCGCCTCATCCAGCCCGCGCCATATGATTTAATTAGACATATCAGCCGCCAGCCCGCTATGGTTCAGAGCGTGCACGGTACGCGACCCAACTTCATAACTTTCCGTCTGGTGTGCTTCGCAGTTGGACCCACTATCTATACGCGAGAGCTGGCGCAGACCCTTGAAGCGGCGCGCCGGGCGATCGATCGTCGTCTCCACGTGGCGGAGCGTCGCGGAATCGTACACGCTGAGATGGGGAATTCCGGTCGAGGTTGTAGCGGCGCGCTATCCATTCGTCTCCGACAGCCTTGGGCGGCTCGGGCAGAGCGTGGCTCGCGAGTTCCCCGCGCTGGTCTAAGCGTGGAGGAGGGGGACTTGCTGGCCCGGTTCTCCCGGGCCGTCTGGTTCCTGATCGGGAACGGGATCCTGCCGCTTCCGCAGCACGGGGAGGCGCTGATGCGCGCTTCTGGCGTTGACCGGCCACACGCTGCTGGAGCTGTGAGAGGGCTGACGCTCGCTTCGTGTCGCGGGATGAGGCGAGGAAATGAAAAATGGGGCGGGGCGCCGCGTCGGCACCCCGCCCCGTGGACGTTCCAGCGGGGTCTTTCCTGTCAGCGAAGCCGGGTGATCCGCGCCACGAACGGTGCGGAGCCGAAGCCGTCGAAGGTCAGCGAGACCCCCTTTCCGGCGTCCGCCTCATCGGCGTAGAGGTACAGCGCGGCGTAGTTTCCGCGTCCTACAGTCAGGACCCGCACCGCGTTCGTGCTCCGCGAGAGCTTGACCGATGGAAGGGGTGCGTTTTCCGGTACCCAGCTCTGGATCTGGGGCAGGCCCTGCGCCGCCGCGGAGGCGGGCTCGACCAGATCGTCTGTTGCCTCGGCCAGGCTCCACCGGTCCAGCGCTTCCGTCGCAGTCATTCCCACCAGCCCGGAGAGCGAGGGCACGTCGTAATCGGGGAGCGCCTGGACCCGTGCGAAGAAGCGCTCGCCCGCGCTTCCGATGGCCGCGTCACCGAAGCGCTCGCGCAGGTACATCAGGAAGCGCGTGCCCTGGTCGTAGTATCCCCCGCGGCTCCCCGGGGTGATGCTCCAGAGGCTCTGCCCGGGCGTCTCCCCGTACCCGTTCAGGTAAAAGTCGGCGTACGGCACGTTGCTGTTCGGCGCGTCGAGGGGCGCGTAGCGCGCGGCAGTTGCCTGCCCGCTCGCCAAGCGCGCGGCCGTCTCCTGCACCGTCTGCGCCCACGCCTCGCCCAGACTCCCCCACTTCGTGGTCACCCGCATCGGCGGCGTCAGGGTTCCCCACCGGCGGATTCGGTAGACGCCCTCCGCGTGGTGCCCGTACTCGTGGATGGCGAGCCCGGCGAGGTACTCCGCCTGGGCGTCGTACTGCGGCGGCCCGTCCGGGCCGATGGTGGAGGGAACCTCCGAGGAGTAGCTGCAGGCGGTCTGCGGCGCGTCGTTGCCGTCGACCGTCCACCCGGGCAGATCAGTGCGGAAGACGTGGAACCAGCGCCCGCCGGCGCCCTTCAGCGGCTGATACCCGCGGTCCATGCTCTCGCGCACGGCCGCGACCGCCCACCGGTCCATCATCTCGGCGGCCCGCGTGAGCCGCGCGCGCACCGCGGGGCTGGCCCACTCCTGCGCCCTGGCGGAGCGGGCGTCGAACGCGATCACCGTCTTCCCCGAGCTGGACGTCGCGGCGACGACGATCCGGATCGTGGGGATGCGCTCCCTCGCGTCGGCGCAGTTCGGACGTGAGCTTCCCCACCAGTCGACCCAGGGGAGGGTGTCTCCGACCACAGCGGTCGCGTACCGCGGGTCGAACGGAGCCGGACTCTCGGAATACTGGTGCGTGCCGTCCGCCGCGACGGCGCTTCTCGGCGCGAGGCGGCCGGCGGGCCCGTCGGCGAGGGGCGCGCGCGACGAAGCCGCGCCCGCCATGCCTCCCGCGCCGGTCCAGCTACGGACCGTAAACAGCACGTCGGGCGCGGGTGCGGGCTCCAGGCTGGGATTGAGCGCCGTGAGGACGTACCGCTCGTTCTCGGCCGGGAGCTGCAGGCAGAGGGTTGCCATCTCCGCACGGGTGAGCACGCGGCTCTCCGCGACCTGCAGCGCGAGCGTGCCGGGGACTTCGAGCTGGCCGGTGTGTGAGAGGTCTCCCGCCTGCACGGCCACCGGACGCTCGTCGACCTCGCAGGCCCGCCCCGGCGGCATGGGGAAGCGGATCTCGGCCTGCGAGCGGGCGGTCGGCGTCACCGCAACGCCATCGACGGTGATGGTCCCCGCGAGCTTGTCCAGGTGCGTGCCCTGCAGCACGCCCTCGCCGCCGGACGTGAGGACGCTCGCGTTGATGGCCGGGTTCTCGGGCTGCGGGGGCGGACCACCACCGGTGGGATCGCCGCAGGACAGGCTCGCCAGCAGCGCCAGGACCACCGCTGCAGCCGGGTTTTTGTCGATCTTCATAGTCGTACGCTGTGCTGGAGTCAGGGCGTGCGCCGCCGCGCGTTCCGCTCGGCATCCGCGCGCAAAGGGGAGAGAGGAGGGTGGGGAGCGCCCGGTCCCCCTCGCTGATCCGATTCTTTGGCGGGCAGGTCGAGGCGCGCACGCCTCGACCGGAGAGAAAGGAAGCAGGGCGGCGGCGCGACAGCTTCAGCCGGCACGCGGCCGCCCCCCGTCAGGCGCTGTCCTCCAGCAGCGGCTGCATCTCGCCCAAGACCTTCAGCCGGACACGCTTGGCCTTCGCCTTCAACGCGCTGAGTGGGATGTCGAGCAGGTGCGACACCTCCTCGTTCGAGCGTCCCTCGATGAAGCGGAGCGTGAAGATCGTGCGCTGCTCGGGGGTGAGTTCCGCGAGAACGCGTTCTAGTCTCGCGGCGAGCTGGCGCTCGCGCATCATCTCTTCGGGGAGGCTGGAGGAATCCGCGCTCCGCACCTGCACCGTCTCCTCGTCCTTAATCCGGAAATCGGCTTCGGGCGTCACGAACCTGCGCTGGAGGCGCCTGCCCTCGTTCCTGGCGAGGTTCTTCGCCACGTGGAACGCCCAGGTGCCCCATTTCATCGTAGGATCGAAACGGTGTCGATTGGTTACAAGCCGGACCCAAACGTCTTGGAACAGGTCCGCTACGCGCGCCTCATCCCGGACTCCACAGCGCCGTATCCACGCGTGCAGCGGCTCGAAGTATCGCCGGTGTAGCGCTTTGAGGCTGGCCTGACATTCGAGTCGAACAAAGCGAACCCAAAGTTCCTCGTCTGATGAGCTGGGTTGCGGATGATAGCCGCAGCTATCAGACAGCGAGCTGCGAGTGCACGGGCCAAGTAGCATCCGGGCGGGCACGAGTTGTAGGGGTGCAGGAGTTATTCTGTTCGGGACCGCACCTGCTCACGGCTCTCACTCCGGCTTGCGGGGGTGAAGCCCACACTGGTTCTGGGCTGCCGCTTGGAGCCGCGGACCGCAACCTCCAGTCTTTGTAATCTTCTTCTACCTCCACGACGCGTTGCGGGGCCACTTGTCCCAAACGTACAAAACCGCCCCGCAATTCATGTGGAGCGGTCAAAAAAGGCCATTTGAATTGGCTCGCCGGCCTCCTAAGTGTAGCCGCAGGGCACAATGTGCTGGCGCCTGGCGCCGATGGCATTACCTATCTCCAGAGCTTGGATCAGTGGAAGCGTGCAGCCTTGATGTTGAGCGGTTCACCAGAAAGTGAACAAAGTGAAGATAGTGTTCTTAATCGTTTTATAATCTGAAGTTCTGTCCTCGACTTCCACTACCCAGAGCACGTCTGCGCTGGGGAATCTCCCCGGCGGGGGCTCCTCGCGGGCCCGACCGTGCCCGGCCTGCTACACCTTCACCCGCCGCACTACCACAGTAGCCCCCCGCTTGGTAGACGGTGAGGCAGACTCTGCGCGTCCAGCACTGCCCCAAAATCAGCCGTTTCCCGTTTTGGAGCGTGGACGGTGAGACCAGAACGAACATGGGAATCAGAGGGACGGGGTTTCGTGACATTGCGGCGGATGTGGGTCAGCACAGCCTTGGCGAGTCTGATTCCCCTCTGCGCGATGTCCACCACGGCCTGTGGTAAGCGCGATGTTGATCCGGAGTCTGTGAGAAATGGTGCGAATCGCGCAACTACCCGATCCGCCCCATTCCTGCCCTTTTCACATCTCCGCACGGATGACTGGCGAGGCGTGCTTGCCCTAGAGTCCTAGCTGATGGGCCTTTGAGGCTCAACCAACGGGGGTTCCTGTCCCTCCATGTTCGAAGTGCCGTCGCGGCGCAATCTGCTGTTTGGGGAACTCATTGAGCGTTCCCAGAGGTCCATCGAGGGGTATCACGGTGTGCGAGGGTCCTCCCGTTCGCTCCTACTGCAATCGTACCTGCATGCTTCGCGACCCGCAGCGGGTCCAGGCTGACGAGTCCGTCAGCGTCCGTGCGCAGCGGATTCTGGGGGAGGAGTTCATGGCGCTCTGGGACGATCCGGCGGTGCGCGAGCTCTACGTGAACTCGGACGGCCAGGTGTGGGCGAATCGGAGCGGGGTGGGGCGCCAGAGGACGGGGCTCGTCCTGGACGAGGTCGCGGTGCTGACGTTCCTGGGGGCGGTGGCGGCGTACCGCAAGGAGACGCTCACGCCTGAGCGGCCTTCCCTCCAGGCGGCCATGCCCGAGGCGCGGTTCCACGGCGCCAGGCTGCAGGGCTACGTCCCGCCCCGCGCGCCCGGCCCCGGCTTCAACCTGCGCAAGCACGCGGCCGAGGTCCCGCCGCTGGAGAGCTACCTGGACCGGGGCGCGATGACGTTCGAGTGGTTCGACCTGCTGCTGGAGTCGATCGACCGGCGGCGCAACATCCTCGTCGCGGGCGGGACGGCCTCGGGGAAGACCACGTTCCTCTGCGCGCTGATCGCCGCGATCGCCGAGCGGTGGCCCGCCCACCGGCTCCTGATCGTGGAGGACACCCCAGAGATCCGGTGCGCCGCCCCGGACTTCGTCTTCTACCGCACGCTCCCCGGGGAGAAGATGGGGCCGGTGATCAACCGGGAAGCGATGCGGCTCACGCCGGACCGCATCATCTGCGGCGAGTTCCGCGACCGGGCCGCTTACTACTGCGCCGATTTGTGGATCACCGGCCACAACGGGGGCGCGGCGTCGATGCACGCCGACTCGGCCCTGGGGGCGCTGGAGCGGATGGACCTGCTGATGCTGGACGGCCGAAAGGGGTCGTACGCGAAGCTGATCGTCCGGGCGGTCGACCTGGTCGTGGTGCTGGAGCGGGGGAAGGTCGGCGGCCAGGTCACCGATCTCGCCCTGGTGGACGGCCTCGACGCGCGGGGCCGGTTCCGTGTCCGACGCCCCCGCGCGGGGGCCCAACGTTAGGAGAACAGGCGTATGAACACCCTCGGTTTCGGTCGCGTCCGGCGTGCGGCCGCCCTGGTGGCGGTCCTGCTCATGACGGTCGTCGCCCGCCCTGAGCTCGCCTTCGCCAGCACCCTGCGCACCCCGCAGGCGCGGCAGCACTTCACCTGGCTGGAGCAGCTGGCTCAGATGGCGAACGGGGTGGTCCCCCTCCTGTCGATGCTGGCGATCGTGGGCGGGATCATGATGTGGGGGATCGGCGGCGGCAGCGAGGGCGCGATGAAGAAGCTCGGGCCGCCGATCGCGGCGTTCGGCGTGGCCGGGCTGATCCTCTCGTCCGGCTCGTTCCTCGGCATCGGCGCCGCGGTGCTCTGATGGAGCCGCTCCGGGAGACCACCGTGGTGCAGGCGCTGCTCCGGCCGCCGCTCTTCTTCGGCGTGCCCCGCTGGTTCCTGTCCGTCGAGCTGACGCTGGTGGTGTGTGCGTGGATGGGCGCGCAGATCCACTGGTCGAGCTTCGTCGTGACCTCGGTGGTCTTCCTCCTGGTCCACCCGTTCGTCGCCTGGAAGTCCCGCGACAACCCGTGGGTGGTCGCCATGTTCCTCGCCTACCTGCGCCGCCCGGTGCTCTACAGCAACCGGCAGATGCTGGCCGCGCCCGTGGGGCGGCCGTTCCGCGCCCTTCCGTAAGACCATGCTCGTCCCGCTCCTCGCACTCACCGCCGGCGCCGCGGGGGCCCGGTTCCTGGCGCGCGTCGCGGCGCCGCCCCGGCCGCACCCCGGGATCGCGGACCAGCTCAACTGGAGCCGCATCCCTTTCCCGGGGGTGGTGCAGCAGAAGGACGGGTCGCTCCAGGCCGGGTGGCGGTACCGCGGGCCCGATCCGACGGCGGCGCCGAACGCGGAGCTGAACCGGATCGCGGAGCGGGTAGGCGAGTCGTTCTGCCCGTTCACGGACGACTGGGTCTTCCACGTCGACCTGTACCGGCGGCCCGCCGCCGGGTACGCCCCGCCGGGCGCGTTCGCGAGCCCCGCGCTCCGGGCGCTCGAAGAGGAGCGGCGCCGGCAGTACGAGCTCGGTGGCGGGCGCTGGGAAACCGAGTGCTTCGTGACCGCCGCCTACCGCCCGCCGAGGCGGACCCGCAACCGCCTCGCGCGCATCTTCGCCACCGGCGGGGAGAGCCCGACCGACTGGGGCGCCGAGTGGGAGCGATTCCGGCGCGCGCTCATCGACCTGGAGGACCGGCTGCAGGGCGCGATCCGGATGGAGCGCCTCTCCTCCGAGGAGATGCTCTCGCACCTGTACCGCGCGCTCACCGGCCGCCGGCAGCGGCTCCTCGTGCCGCACCATGGGGCCGGGCTGGACGTGATCCTCGGCCACGAGACGTTCGTCGGCGACTTCGCTCCGCGGCTGGGCGAGACCGAGGTCCGCGTGGTCGGCTTCCAGGGATACCCGGCGCGCGTGCGGCCGGTGATCCTCAAGGCGCTCACCGAGCAGGCGTTCGCGTACCGCTGGAGCTGCCGCATCCGCCCGCTCTCGCCGGAGCGCGCGGAGCCCCGGCTGCGGGAGGCGCAGAAGCACTACTACGAGAAGCGCCACGGCGCCCAGAGCTTCGCGGCGCAGATGGCGCGCGGGAAGGACGATCCCGGGAACCCCGAGTGGGACCGGATGCAGGAGGACGAGCACGCGCGCGCGCTCGCGCACGGGGTAACGGAGGCGATCGCGCTCAACTCCAGCAGCCGGGTGCGGTACTGCGAGTTTAACTCCTATATCGTGCTCCACCGCGCCGGCGAGGCCGACGCCGAGCGCGACGTGCGCGAGGTCGTCCGGGTGCTGCGCGACCAGGGGTTCACGGCGCAGGCGGAGACGATCCACGCCATGGAGGCGTTCGTCGGGACGCTTCCCGGGCACGGCGAGCCGAACGTGCAGCGGCCGCTGCTCTCGACCGAGAACATCGCGGCCATGCTCCCTCTCGCGGCCGCCTGGGCGGGTCCGGACCGCAACCCCTGCCAGCTCTATCCCCGCGAGTCGCCCCCGCTGTTCTGGGGCGACACCGACGGCGCCACGCCGTTCCGCGTCTGCCTGCACAGCGGCGACGTGGGCCACACGCTGCTGATCGGGCCGACGGGCGCGGGGAAATCCGTCGTGCTCCAGCACATCGCGGCGCAGGCGTTCCGCTACGCCGGGGCACAGGTGTTCGTGATCGACAAGGGCCGGAGCTTCGAGCTCCTCTGCCGCGCCGCGGGCGGCGAGCACGTCTCCCTGGTGCCGGGGGCGCGGGGCGGGGTCGCGCTGGTTCCGCTGGCGCGCGTGCACGAGGCGGCGGAGCGGGCGCGCGCGATCGACCTGCTGGAGGTGATGCTCCGCCTGCAGAAGGTCGAGGTGACGCCGCGGCGGCGGGAGACGCTGAACCGCCTCCTCGGGCTGCTGGCGGCCGACCTGCCGCAGCACCGCACGATGACCGACTTCGTGACCCAGGTGAGCGCGGCCGACCGGGAGATGGGGCAGGCGCTGGAGATCTACACCGTCACCGGTCCGTACGGCGGGATCCTCGACGGGGACGAGGACGTCCTCTCGGACAGCTCCTTCCACGTCTACGAGACGGACGGCCTCTTCGACCTGAGCGACGCCATCACCCTCCCCGTGCTGCTCGCCCTGCTGTACCGGCTGGAGAGGCGGTTCGACGGACTGCCGACGTACCTGATCGTGGACGAGGCGGCGAGCTCGCTCGCGCACCCGTTCATGGAGCGGAAGATCAAGGAGTACGCGGTCACGCTCCGGAAGAAGAACGTGGTGCTGGTCCTCGCGTTCCAGGACCTGCACCAGATGGCCGAGCTGCCGAGCTCGGCGACCATCATGGGGAGCTGCCCCACCCGCATCTTCCTGCCGAACAGCGACGCCGCGAGCGACCGCGACCGTGCGGTCTACGAGGCGGCGGGACTCAACGAGCAGGAGATCCGGCTGATCGCCGGATCGACGCCGAAGCGCCACTACTACTTCAAGAACCCCGCGGGCGCGCGCCGTTTCGAGCTGGCACTCGGGCCGGCGGCGCGCGCGCTGTACTTCCCGCGCGAGGGGCTGAACGTGGATGGGACGCTGAAGCGGGCGGCGGAGCTGGAGGCGGCCCACGGCGAGGGATGGGCGGCGGAGTGGCTCGGAGAAGCAGGCGCGGCGGATGCCGCCGCGTGGATTCGGAACCCCTACACGGGAGGCAGTGATGAGGCGGAACTCTGAACGACGCAGGAACCGGGGGCTCGCGTGCGCGGCCGTCCTGATGGTCTTCTCGATGGCGCGGCCGGCAGGCGCGTCGCTCATCCCGGGGCTGCCGAGCGTCGTGTACGACCCGGTCAACTACGCGAGCGCCGTCGCCCGCTATCAGCAGCTCTACCAGCAGGCGCGCGGCCAGATCCGGCAGATCGAGTACGCCTACGACCAGGCGCGGCACCTCCGCGACCAAGCGCGGGGGTGGAGGGACTTCCGGCTGAGCGATTTCGGGAGCGTCGTCCGGCAGGCGAGCCGCACCATGGGGCAGGGGATCTCGCTGGGCTACGGGAACCCCGAGTTGGGCGAGATCTTCCGGAGGCAGTTCCCGCGCGTGCCCCGCATCGCCGACGGGATGCCGGTCCCGCACGCCGACCAGCTGAACGGGCTCCGAGACCTGGCGTTCGCGGCCGTGATGAGCTCGCAGATGCAGGGGGCGCAGATCGACGTGGCGCAGACCGCCCTCGACGCGCTGCGCCGCGGCGTAGTGGGCGCGGGCACGGAGCGGCAGCTCCAGCAGGCGCAGGCGGCGGTGCAGACGTTCCAGGCCGAGCAGGACCTGCTCATGCGCCACACCCTGCTCTCGCTCAACCAGCAGCTCGCCGCCGCCAACGCCCGCGAGGCGCAGCGGCAGATGGAGGAGGAGGTGCGCGGCGCGGAGGCCGACGGGCGCTGGCGCGCCTGGGAGGAGGCGGTGGTGGGCGACTACGGCGACAACCTCGCGGCCCGGGACCGCTCCCTGGACGCGATCCGCCGGCGCGCGGGCGTACGCGGCGGCCAGCGCGGCGTGGGGTCCCGCGACCCGCGCGACCTGGGCACCACCGTGGCCCGGCAGGGCGCGGGGTGGCGGTACGAGCGCCCAGGCGCGGGCGGAAGCGCCGGCGAGGTCGGGCGGGGCGGGATGAGCGGGACCGAGGCGGGCGGGGGCCCGCGGGAGTGGGACCCGGGATCGATCCAGAGTGACGGCGGCCGCCTCGATCCCTGGAACCCGGAGGCAGGGGGCCGGCCGGTCTTCACGCGGCCGGAGACGGAGACCGGGGCGCGCCCCGGTGCGGGGCGCGGCCAAGGGGCCACACGCGTGGCGGAACAGCAGTAGAAACGCCGCGCGGCAGCGTCCCCGGCAGGAAGCTGCGGGGTACCACGAGGGGAGGGCATCCAGCCCTCCCCTCCGCTGTTTTCCTGGTCTGGAGTCCCTCCATGCGTCGCGTCCGCCCACGGTCCATCGGACTCATCATTGCTGCCGGCTCCGTGCTGGTCCCGGCGGCCCTGCTGGCGCAGGACCCGGGGAGCGAGCGGGTCGTGGTCGGGATCGTGGACCAGTTCCGCCAGGCGACGACGGACTGGCCGCGCCTCTTCCTCCCCTACGCGCAGATGCTCCTCGCCGCCTTCCTCACCGTGGAGGCGTACCTGTCCTGGGCCGACTGGCAGACGCGCCAGATCGGGATGGAGCGGATGGTGGGGGAGGCGGTGCGGAAGCTCCTGGTGATCGCGGCTGTCTGGGCGTTCTTCACCAATCCCCTGCTCGGGCCCGACGAGGTGATCGGGCTCTTCCGGAACATCGCGGGTGCCCTGGTGGGCGTGCAGGACCCGGGCGACCTCCCCGGCGACCTGGTCCTGCAGGGGTTCTCGATGGCCGACGTGCTGCTCCGCGCCGCCAACCAGGCGATCGGGGAGCTGGTGACCGCCTGGTGGGAGATCGCGAAGAGCCTGATCGAGCAGGGCGCCGTGGACGAGGGGTTCTTAGGCGTCGGGGTCCTGGTGGCCCACGTCCACGCGCTGCGCATCCTGGCGGCCACCGTTCTCCTCGAGGCCGTCTTCGCGGTGATCGTGGTCGGGATCGGCGTGGTCGTGCTGGAGGTGGGCTTTGCGTTCGTCGCCCTGCAGGTCGTGCTGGTGGAGATCACGAGCGTGCTGCTCATCGGCTTCGGGCCCCTCTTCGCGGGCTTCGTCGCCTTCCGCGCGACCGCGGGGCTGACCGACGCCTACCTGAAGGAGGTGGTCGCCCTCGGCATCCGGCTGGTGCTCACGATGCCGCTGGCGGCGATGGGGGTGAAGATGGCCGCGTCCTGGTCGGACAACCTGCTGGCCAGCGTCACCCGCAAGACCCTCACGCCCGAGGTGACGATCGACGGCCGCACCGTGCGGCTCGTGATCGAAGTCGTCTACATGAACCCGATCGTCGTCATCCTCGTGCTCATCTCCATCTGCCTCTACGTCTACGTCGTCTGGTCCTTCCCCGCAAAGTACGCGAGCAAGATCGCGGATGTGCGCTTCAACCTCGCGGCCGGCGTGGCCGGGAAGGCGGCGTAGCCGGCAATGAGCGGCCGGGCTGTCGAGGTGGCCGGCGCGGCCGGCCCGCTCTCGCCGTACCACGCCGCCCGGTGGGCGCGCGACCGGCACGTCGAGGAGCTGGAGAACCGGATCCGCTACCTGCGGGCGCTCGCCTTCATCCTCGCTGCGGTCTGCGCCATCGCGGTGCACGGCGCCGTCACCCTCGCGCGGCAGTCGAGGATCGTCCCCTACATCGTCGAGGTTGATCGTCTTGGCCAGCCGCTGGCGTACGGACGCGTGGAGGACATGCCGCCGCCCGAGGAGCGCCAGGTGCGCGGAGAGATCGGGCGGTTCGTCGAAGCGATGCGCACGGTCCTCACGGACCCAGTTGCTCAGAACTGGATGATCGATCGTAGCTACGCCTTCACCCGGGGCACCGCGCGCACCTACGTCGATGGATACTTCTCTGTTCCACGCAACAATCCGCATGTGCTCGGTCGGGAGATGATCCGGCTCGTCTCGCGAGTGACTGTCCGGCGGCAAGCAGGCACCAGCGACCGCTGGAAGGTGCGCTGGGACGAGTACGAGATCCCCATCCGTG
Source organism: Longimicrobium sp. (assembly GCA_036379135.1). GTDB lineage: Bacteria > Gemmatimonadota > Gemmatimonadetes > Longimicrobiales > Longimicrobiaceae > Longimicrobium. Next base: position 32,167 of record DASUVG010000136.1, on the reverse strand, counting down.
GGGGAGCGGCGATCGTGCGGCCATGGGAAGGCACTCTGCGGACCACGCTCATCCCTCCGGAGGATGAGGATCAATTGATGAGCAACTGGCTCGGTCTGTATGTGACCGACGTGAGCTGGGGGCCCTTGAGCGAGGGCGAGCGAGTGAACCTGGAGGACGTCCGGGGCGCGCTGGACGCCGCCGCGGACCAGCGCCTCCGCGAGGCCTGGCGCACCCAGCAGGCGCCGCGCGCCGATTCCGCGAACCCGCTCCCATGATGCGAGCCACCTTCCTCCTCCTGGCCCTGGCCGCCGCTCCCGGCGTGCTTCACGCCCAGCGGTCGCCAATGGACTCCGCGAACGCGCGCGCGGCGACGGACGACTACCAGCGCACGGGCCGCGCGCGCGTCGTCCAGGCCGGGACGTACTCGATGGTGCCGTTCGGCCACGTGCAGCCCACGCTGAGGTGCGCGCCTCTGCGCGTGTGCACGGTCGAGCTCCAGAGCGGGGAGCGCGTGATCGACAGCGTCCTCGGAGACCCCGAGCGCTGGGTCGTGGACTTCGCGGTCGGGCCCGACTCCACGCCGCTGGTGGTCGCGAAGCCGGTTGCCCTCCCCAACGCCTGCGACCTCACCACGAATTTGGTGGTGACAACGAACCGGCGGATCTACCACGTCACGCTCGACTCGCCCCCCTGCGCGGCGCAGGGCGAGAGCACGAACCCCGACCTGCCGTACATGCGGCAGGTGAAGTTCTACTTCCCCGACGAAGCGCTGGTCCGCCACCACGGGCCCGCGGAGCAGGAGCGGGCGAGCGGCGCGCAGCGGGGTCCCGCGGTCGATCTGCCCGGGACGGCGTCCGTGGAGACAGGCGCGGTGCTGACCGTGTCGGACCTGGGGGAGCTGCATCTCGACTACCAGGTGGTTCCAGACCGGCGCTTCCCCTGGGTCCCCCGGGTGGTGATGGACAACGGACGGCAGACCTGCATCCGGCTCCCTCCGGAGGCCTACCACAGCGACCTCGCCGTCCTCTACGAACTGAACGCGCAGGGCGGCTACGAGCTCGTCCAGTACGTCGTGCGCGACGGGTGCATCCTCACCGACCGCGTGATGCAGCGCATGGTGCTGCTGATCGCGGGCGGCCAGGGGGGCGATCCGCTCCGGCTCCTGATCGTGAGACGAACCCCGCGGGAGGCGCGATGAGCGAAACGACAGACCCAGGACGGCCGTCTGCGGCGGCGCGCTTCGCCGAGCGCTACGGGATCAACCGGCGGCGGTCGGCCATCGCGGCCGCGCTCGTGGGCTCCGTGCTGGTGGTCGCGCTGTTCGTGATGAACCAGCGGATCCAGGCCCGGCGCACGCTGGCGGCGGAGGCGTCGGACTCCACCGCGCTCGCGCCGCCCGCCGAGCCGGTGGAGCCATCCGCCGAGCGCGCGCCGTGGGCGGACCCCCAGGAAGCGCGGCGGCTGGCGGGGGACACGCTGCCGGCCGTCCCGCAGCCGGAAGACACTCTGCAGGGCGGCGAGTACGTCCCGCTGGGCCGCGACGTGGGGCCGGGTGGCTATGCGGACGCCTCGCGCGGCGAAGCGCCCGAGGCAGGCACCTCCGTCCCGGATCCAGCGAGCGGGTTCGCCGACGCCGCGCCCACGGGTGCCTCCCCGGCCGAAGAGCGCCCACCGTCCCCGGAGGAGATGCGCCGGACCGCCTTCCAGCGGGCCGTGTCCTCTCGTCAACTCCGGGCGCGGCGTGCGGAGGAAGGGGCACGCGCTGGGGCGGACAGCACCCCGGTTCCCTCGCCCGTCTTGGGCGAGACCGGCGCCGCGGCCGGCGCGGCGCAGGATGCGGCGGGCGAGCTACGGCCGTACGGCCCGGAGCAGGCGGAGGAAGACCGACGGGCAGCCGAGCGGGCCGGCCAGGAACTGGCTCGCCCGCGTCCACAGGCGTCCAGCGGCGCGGAGCAGGGTGCGGTTGCGCGCTTCGTCTTCGCTTCGTCCGCCTCGCGTCCCTGCCGGGAGGGGGAGCGGGTGCTCTCCGCCGGGTACGTGATCACGGCGACGCTCGCCTCCAGCATCAACAGCGAGGCTCCGGGCCCGGTGCTGGCGCGGATCGGGCGCGACGTCTACGACGCGGGCCTCAGGTGCGTGATCTTCCCGGCGGGCTCGCTCCTGGTCGGCCGGTACCCGGAAGGGCTGGAGGCGGGGGAGCAGCGCCTGGTCGTGGTCTGGGAGCAGGTCGTGCTCGGCGACGGCCGCACGTGGCCGCTGCCGTCGCTCCCCGCCGCAGACCGCCAGGGCGCGATGGGGGTCGCGGGGCGGGTGGACCGCCGGACGCGCGAGACGTTCGAGGCGGCGGCCCTCCTTTCGGCGTTCGGCGCGGCGATCGAGTACGCGACGCCGGGGGACGGACAGACGCAGGCGCCGGTGCCCGGCGGATACCCGCCGGCGCCCTCCGCGCTCGACCGCGCGGTCGGCGCCGCGACGGAGCCGTTCCGCGGTGCCGCCGAGCGCCTCCTCGACCGCGCGACCGGGATCCGCCCCGTGCTCCGCCTCGACGTCGGCCAGCCGATCACGGTCATCGTGCTGCGCAGCGTCGACCTGGATCGGCCGGCGCCCGCTTCGGTCGATACCGTCCCCGCCGCTCCCCGGCCGGCGACAACGCAGTCCTGATCATGTCCGCCGAGCCGAAGCGCGGTCAGCCGGTGCTCGTCCGGGAGCGCGCGGCGGGGTCCCCGATCCCGCTCCACATGCTGGTCATGATCGCCGGGGTCGCCGGGTTCGGGGCTCTCATCGGCACCACGCAATGGATGGCCGCCCACTTCGGGTACGATCCGAGGCTGGGGCGGCCGCTTTTCGTCCTCCCCGCCGAGCAGCGGGCCTGGTTCGGCTGGGGCGCGCTGGCGGTGCTCGTCGTCTTCGTGCGGATGCTGAAGGACCGGGAGGCGCGGCGGCGAGCCCCGGTGATCCTGATCGGAAGCGCGCTGCTGGCTGTGCTCTGGCACGGGCCGCTGTACCACCCGGGGCGTCTGTTCGAGTGGTGGCCGCAGCTCAGCGGGCGGCCGGAGTCACAGGCCCTCCTCGCCCAGGCCCGGCTCCTCGGCGCCTTCATCGCCTGCGTCCTGGCGGGCGGGAGCTTCGTCGCGGTGCAGCCGGAGCGAGTGAAAGCCGCAAGCGATTCCCACGGCTCCGCCTCGTGGGGGACGGGCGACGAGTTCCGCGCCACGGCGGAGGAGACGGAGCGGCTGCTCAGGGGCGAGGGGCTCGGGGACAAGCTGCTGCTCGGTCGCCATGACGACGGGTCGCTGATGGTGCTGCGCGAGGCCAGCGGACACCTCCTGACCGTCGCGACGACGCGGTCAGGGAAGGGGGTCGGGACCGTGCTCACGAACGCGTTGAGCTACGCGGGGTCGATGCTGATCACGGACCCGAAGGCGGAGAGCTTCTTCGTCACCGCGGAGCGCCGGCAGAAGCTGGGGCACACGGTCTACGTCCTGGATCCCTTCGAGGTCACGCTGCTCGACGGACACAGGCAGCACCAGATGCGCGCGTTCTTCAACCCGTTGCGGCTGATGCCCACGACGGGACCGGAGGGGCACCTCGCGCTCGTCCGCGCGCGCGTGCTCACGGAGACGCTGATCATGGAGTCGAAGGGGGAGAACGCCTTCTGGGACCGCATGGCGCGCCAGGTGGGGACCGGCTTCATCCTCTACATCGCGACCCAGCTCGACTCGCCGAAGCTCACCCGGGAGACGGCGTTCCCGGTGGTGACGCCCTACGGGAGGGACCTGCTCACCCTGCGCTTCCTCACCTGCCTGGGGTCAGAGGACTTCAACGCGGTGCTGACGCACATGAGCGGGTGCAAGCACCCGGAAGTGCGGCGGGTCGCGAACGTGCTCCTCGGGGCGGACGAGCGCACGCGGCAGAACATCATGACCAGCGTGCACGCGCAGCTGGCCTTCCTCGACGCGCCGCAGATGGCGTCTGTCCTCGCCGAGTTCGTTCCGGATCAGTTCGGGCAGAACCCCAAGCCGAATCCGCTGGCGCACGCCGACCTCGAACGGATCAAGATGAAGGGGGTGCGGCAGACGATCTACCTCGTGATCCCGCCCTCTTTCCTCGAGGCGTACGCCGCTTGGCCGCGGCTGATGATCGTCGCGATCAACGACATCATCACGCGGACGACCGCGCCGCCGGACCTTCCAATCGTGGGGATGCTGGACGAGTTCGCGAACCTGGGCAAGATCGACGCGGTGCGCCGCGGCGTCTCGCTGGTGGGCGGCTACGGGATCCGCTGGTGGATGATCGTGCAGGACCTGCAGCAGGTCGAGGACGTCTACGGGAAAGCCTGGGGGACGATGTTCGCGAACGCGTCCGTCAAGCAGCTTTTCGGCACGAGCGATCTCCGCACGGCCAAGGAGCTCTCCGAGCTCACGGGCGACACTACGGTCTACAGCGACAGCGGGAACGCCGGGAAGAGCCTCGACAGCGCCGGATGGATCGGGAAGGGGAAGAGCATCAGCGACGGGATGTCGGAGAAGGGCAGGAAGCTGCTGCTCCCGGACGAAGTGCTTGGTATGCCTCCCGAGAAGCAACTGCTGCTCGTCCGTGGCCACCGGCCGCTGTACGTCGACAAGCTGAACTACCTGGAGATGCCGGAGGTGCGCGGCCTCTACAAGCCGAATCCGATGTACTGAACCGGAGTTGCCGCTTCAGGGACTGTTGGGCGACACCCATTCCCAGCGCATGGATTGCCCCACCTGTGGCCGCTACCGGCTGGCGCACAGGTGTGGAGCGGTCAGGGGAGGCGCCGCACGTTGACGGTCCTCGCGCCGAGCGTCGCCTCGGCGACGTCGAATTCCACCCGGTCACCCTCGCGGATGGAGTCGCTGTCCGTACCCTGGACGTCGGAGTGGTGGAGGAACAGCGATCTGCCGCCATCATCGGGCCTGACCCAGCCCATTCCCTTATCCGAGTGATAGCTCGCGACCACCCCCTTCTGCCTGGCGAGCCGGCTCCGCGTCGCTTCCAACCGCTCCGGCGACGAGCACGCCCGCTCCAGGTCGGGTGAAAGCGCAATGCCGGCGGCGCGCGGCCCCTGCCGGCCATCGAACGCCCTGCCGCGGTCCACGCAGGCGGCGGCCGTATCGCCCATCGTGAGCCGGACCACGCCGCGAAGGTACCAGGTGTCGCTTTCCGCGCCGCTCTCGACGGCGCGCAGGTAGGCGCTCTGCGCTTCGTACAGGTGCCCCCGCTCCCGCTGGCAGCCCGCATACCACCGCCAGACCTCCGCCCGGGCGGAGGAGCCCGTTTCGCCCGCGGACAGGCGGCGCAGGAGGGGACGGCCTCCGCCGCATCCCTGCATCGACTGCGCGAGCACCAGGTCGTGCAGGCCTGGGATCGTGTCGTAGCTCCATACGCGGGCCATTCCCCTGTTCTCCAGCACCTCGGGCTCGTTCGGAAAGCGCTCCAGCACGGCCCCGGCCGCATCCGCGATCCGTCGCCACTCCGGCATCCCTTCGTCGTCGCCGGGTCCATCAACGGCGGCGCGGTAGGCGGCCCAGACCTCCGCGTCGGTCTGCGGCCGGACCCGCTCGTACACCAGCGATCCCGTTGCCAACGCGATGCCGGCGGCGCCCGCGCCCAGCACGGCGGCCAAGGCGGTTGCTAGCGCGGCGAACGGCCGCGTCCCCGCCTGCACCCGCGGCGCGGCGGCGAACGCACCGGGCGCGATCCCGAGCCTCCGCCATCGGGCCAGCCGAATGAAGACCGCCATCACCGCCACGGTGAAAAGGAACGAGCGCGGATGGCCGATCGGGCCTGCGTCCAAGGGGAGCACCAGGAACCGCGGCAGGGGCAGGAGCATCACCGCGCCGGCGGCTAGGACGGCGCCGGCGAGGAGGCCGGACCAGGGGCGCTCCAGCCAGCGCCAGTGCGGGGCCACGAACGCCCACAGCGTGAACACGGTCAGCAGCGGCACGATCACCAGCGCCATCATGAGCACCACGACCAGCGTCACGGACAGCGGACTCGGGTCGTCGATGATGAAGAGCAGCGTGAGCCCGACCACAAGCGGGAGCAGGGGCAGGCTGGCGGTCACGGCCCAGCGGAACGCCATCCCGAGCGGCCGCCGTGCGGCCTGTGTGGTGGTTGAGAGGGGTTGCTGCTCGGCCATGTGACGCACTCCGGCGGGCTGAGAGTTCACTGGGGGACGGGACGGGCGGGGGCGGAACGGTGGGGACCGGATCATCCCCATTGAGTGATCCGGCGCGACGGGTGTCAAGGAGAACGTGCGCAGGCCGGACCGGACGGTATGAAGAAGCATCGTACTTCAGCGTGCGTGCGCCAACGCACGTGGAAGATCATGTCGCTCGGCGCGGCTACGCTTACTGGCCCGGTGGCTCGATCCCTTCCCGCAACGTGCGCGCAGCCATCTGAATCGTCTGCAGGTGGCCGAGCGCGGCTCCGATCCGGTCCACGCCTGACTGACGCGCGGCGCGGATGACGCGCTCGCGGCTCTCCGGCGGGAGCCGGTCGAGGTGCTCCTGCGCCGCGCGTCCGAGCTGGCTCGCCTCGCGGCTCGGGTGAACGGGCGCGGGCCGGTTCCGCACCACCTGCTCACGGTCGCGGCCGATCCCGCTGTCGGCCGCGACCCGTGCCTCCTCGCGATCCAAGGCGGCGCGTACATTCTTCGCCCCGTGCACCGCGGGCCCATCCTGCGGCTGGAACGAGCTCCACTTCCCCAAGTTCCCCTCGTAGTACCCGATCGTCTCGATCCGCTGCGCCACGCGCTCCCGCGCTTCCGCCTCGGCTGCCCGGTCGCGCCGGGGAATCACGCCGAAGGCGCGTTTCGGGGCGGTGATCTTCTTCTGTTCGTTCTTCAGCAGATCGCCGGAGCGGATGCGCCGGGCGGTCTCCGCCGGCCCGTCCCGCTCCAGCGCGGTTTCGATCCTCTCCATGGCCTTCGCGCCGTCGGCGAAGACTCCCTCCACCTCGCTCTTTAGCGCAGCCTTCGCGCGCGGGATGTTGGCCTCGGCCGCCGCGAGGTTGTCCCGGTGGTCGGCGATCTCGTGCAGGCGGGCTTCGGCGGCCTGGCGCCGGTCGGCGCGCTCCTTCGCCTCCGCGAACGCCTCGATCTGATCGTACGCGAGGCGCTCCTCCGGATTGAGCCCCGCGCGGGGATCCTCCCCCGGCAGGGACCACCGCGCGTCCGCCGGCGTGCGGCCGAGTGCCTCGGCGTCCGGCGCCTGCATCACGCTCTCGATCTCGCCGCCGCGGACGAGCTGGGACCCGGCCGGAGTGTGGTCGAGCGTCAGCCAGCGTTCGACGTCGGCCGCCACCCCGCCATCGCGCAGGGCGAGCTGGGCACGCTCACGCGCCGGACCATGCAGGCGGGTGGCCGGCTCACCGTAGTGGGTGAAGTCGTCTTCGAGCCTGCGGCGGACCTCGTCCGCCCCCTGGGTGTGGGCGTCGTGGCCCATCGCGCGGAGCGCCGCGGTGGGGTCCGCGTAGAGCCCGCGCGCGACGTGCTCCACCTGCGCGCGTGCGTTGATCCGGTCGTCAAGCGGGGCGGCGCTCACGTCGAGTCTTGGGCACCTGGGAAAGGCGGAATTTCGGTGCCAATAGTACCCCGGAGGCAGGGGCCGGGACCGTCCCCGGGCTGTTCGCACGGGGTAACATCGGCGGACCTGAACGCCTTTCGGGAGATCTCGATGACGCGCGGAGCGGACTCTGGATTTGCGACACGGATGGTGACCGGGGCGGGTGCCGCGGGGAGCGCGCTGGCCTCCCGGACTCGCCCCGTGGCGCCCGCTCGTCGGAGTTCGGGGCTGCGCCGTTGGCAGCAGGAGGCCGCGCGGTGCTGGGAAGACACCGGCCGGCCGCGGGATTTCCTGGCGGAGGCGACGCCCGGCGCCGGGAAGACCACGTTCGCGCTGCACCTCGCGCACGGCGCCCTGGCCGACCGTCACGTCGATACCCTGGCGGTGATCTGTCCCACCACGCATCTCCGCCGGCAGTGGCAGATCGCAGCGCACAGGGCGGGAATCGAAATCTGCAGCGAGATCCCCGGCGCGCGGCTGGATCAAGCGTTCCGCGGGGCCGCGCTGACGTACCAGCAGGTGCTCGCGGAGCCGGAGCGGTATCGGCGGGTCCTGGGCGGCGGGTGGGTGGTGCTCGACGAGTGCCACCACGCTGGGGAGGGGAGGAGCTGGGCCGACGCGCTCGCGCATGCGTTCGGCGACGCGCGTCACCGGCTCTCCCTCTCCGGCACTGCATTCCGCAGCGACGCCTGCCGCATCCCGTTCATCCGGTACGACGCAGACGGAGTCTCCATCGCGGATTACCGGTACGGCTACGGCGAGGCCTTGAGGGACGGCGTCGTGCGACCCGTGTACTTCGTCAGCTTCGGCGGCGAAACGACGTGGTACAAGGACGGGAAGAAACGGCATGCCGGATTCGACCATGCCCTGGCACGCGAGGACGCGGCGGCACGCCTCCGCACCGCGCTGGACCCGGGCGGCGGCTGGATGGGGCACGCGCTGGAGCGCGCCCACCGGCGTCTTCTCGACATCCGGCTGCGTGGCCATGCCGATGCGGGCGGGCTGGTCGTGTGCATGGACCAGGCGCATGCGCGAAAGGTGGCGGAGCGCCTGCGGCATATCACGGGGACGATGCCCGCCGTCGCCCTCTCGGATGACCCGGATGCTTCGGCGGTGATCGCCCGGTTCACGGTGAGCCGCGAGATGTGGATTGTCGCCGTCCGCCAGGTGAGCGAGGGGACCGACATCCCGCGGCTGCGCGTTGGCGTCTGGGCGACCAACGCGAGCACCGAGCTCTTCTTTCGTCAGGTGGTCGGCCGCCTGGTGCGCGTCGTCCCCGGGCTGCCGGAGCAGGATGCCTATCTCTACCTCCCCGCCGATCCGGGTCTGCTCAGGCACGCGCGGGCGCTCTCGGACGAGCGTTCCCATCACCTCCCCCATCAGACCGCTTCCGACGACGTGGAGGTCGCTCGCGCGCGGACGGGCGCCGCCGAGGAGGGCGATTTCCAGGCGCTGGGCTCTACCGGGAGCGATTGGGATATCGTCGTGGGATCACGGGTGCTCGCCCCCGCGGAGCTGGAGCGGGCGCGGGTCGTCGCTGAAGAATGCGGGCTCGCGCTCGAGGATCCGCTTCCCTTCGCGCTGGCCCTCCGAGAGGCGGCGGGCGGAGGGTCCGTCTGCGACGTCCCCGTGGAGGCGCGGCGCCGCGCGCTCCGTGCGCTGCTCTCGCGGCGGGTCCGCGAGTACTGCGCCCGCACCGGTGCCTCGCACCGCGATACGTTCGCTCGCCTGAAGAGGATGGTGGGCAAGCCGGTCGGGCGGCTCAACGAGCCTGCCCTCAGCGGGCACGTGCGCGTGGTCGAGCGGTGGCTGGAGCAGGCGCCGCGGCCGGATTCGGCCGCCTCCGCGCGTCCCACCAGAGTCTGAGGTGCGAGGGCCACGTGAACGCGTCCTCCTTAGCAGCGGGCACGGTCGAGTACACCGGCGCACCGGAAGCATTCGCGGATTGGCTTCGCGCCCGGGCCGAGTACCTGGAGGCCTGGGACGGTGACACGCCGACCGTGCGCACGCTGCGGCGCGTAGCGCAGGAGCTGGATGCGGCGTTCCGGCGGGGCGCTACCCGGCACGTCGGCCTCGCCGAGGCTGCCCAGATCGGCGGATACAGCATCTCGCATCTGGGGCGCCTCCTGCGGGATCAGCCCGAGCGCAACGTCGGCACGAAGCATCGCCCGGCGTTCGCGTACTACGACCTACCGCGGAAGGCGGGCTACCAGCCGGCGCGGTCCGAGGGAGAGGAGACTGTCCTGCGGCTCCAGCTGGAGCCGGCCACCCCGACTGGTGGCCTACGTCCCGATGTGGAGCGTAGACGCCCGCGGGCCGCCGGCGCGCTTGGGTCCCGGCTCCTCGCTGCCAAGGCCGGCGGAATGCGGAGGTGACGGGTAGATGAGCGGAAAGGTCGAGAAGAGCTGGAGCACGGGAGATTACGGGACCACCGTCTCGGTAAAGAAGTTCGCCGGACGGCGGTCCCTCTACCTCGTCTGGTACGACCCGAACGCTCCCGCTGGTGAGAAGCGGATGCCCGACGGCACCGTGGTTACGCGCTACGGCAATCTCCGGAAGGAGTCGCTGGGGCATTCGGATTGGGAGACCGCCAAGCGCGAGGCGAAGCGGATTCAACGCGAGTTGGAGGCGGCGCTGGAGGCGCAGCAGACAGGAACACTCACGCTCACCGCGCTGTTCGAGAAGTACGAGACGGCGGTGATCCTCCCGCGCGTCGAGAACAAGACGCGCCTGGGGAAGAAGACCGACGAGCTGGCCGAGTCGCGCCGGCGCGCCGAGTTGTGGAAGGCGTACGTCCGCAGCGTCGATCCGAAGGCCTTCCGCGACGTGCGCCGACTCACCCACGACCTGATCGACCGCTTCGTCGCGGATCGCCGCGCCGGGCGCGTGCGCGTACCCAATCGCGAGTTGCGCGGGGATGTCACCGACACCACCATCGGAGCCGACATCACCTTCCTCAACACCTGCCTCAACCACGCCGCGCACAAGAAGCGGCGCTGGATCCCCGAGAATCCGATCGCCGGCTACGGCGTGCTGCGCAACGCGCGCCCGCTCCGCATCTGGGCGTCCTGGGACTGGTACGAGGCCGTTCGCCCGTACGCCGACCGCATCGACCAGCAGGGGCTGCTCGGCTTCTGGCTCGACCTGGCCTTCGGCACCGGCTGGCGCAACACGGCCATCTGCGAGCTCCGGCCGTGCGACTACGACCCGAAGCGCGATCCCGTGCGGTGGCCGTACGGCCGGCTGCACAAGCGGTGGGAGACGGACAAGGAGATGGACGGCCGCTGGGTGCCGATCGACAGCGAGCGCACCCGTGCCTCGGTGGAGATGCTGATCCGAAAGGGTGGGGCGGTGGGGGAGAGCTACGCGTTCCGGGCGCCGCGCTCGGCCGCGCCCTGGAACCGGCACTACGTGGCCAAGCTGCTGAAGCGACTGGTCGACACCGCCAACCTGGAGCGCGCCAGCGCGGCGGGCGTGGTGCTGCTGGGATACTTCAGCGCCCGGCGGGAGGAGGCCTTCCACGACGCTGTGAAGTTCCTCCTACCGCAGGTGGATGGCGCGACGGCGGCAAAGCTCCGAGAAGCCGTGCGGGACCAGATCGGCAACCGCTCGTTCATGATCCGGCTGTTGCGCGACGTGGTGACGGAGCTGAACCGGGAGCGGGCGCAGGCGGCGGGCGTGCTCTGGATCCCGTACGTCAACGCGCACGCGGTCCGCCGCGGCTGGGAGAACGACCGCCGGCACCACCCGGAGAAGGCGCGCATGGATGCGCAGGGGCGGAAAGACCCGCGCAGCCTGCGCAACTGCTACCTCACCGAGGACCCGGAGGAGATCGCCCTGGCCGTCACACAGCCGGTGCGGAAGCTCGGGATTGTGGTGCAGGGCGGGCGCTCATAACCCAGGCGGCGCCTGAAGACCCCCGAAACAAACATACACAAAAACATACACGCCCCCTCTGACGCGAGAAGGCCCTCCAGCGCTAAAGCGTTGGAGGGCCTTCACTTACGACAGTCGGGACGGCCGGATTTGAACCGGCGACCCCCTGAACCCCATTCAGGTGCGCTACCGGGCTGCGCCACGTCCCGAACCCCGGTCTCCGCCCGCGCCGGAGCGCGTTCGAAGAAGGGAAAACCTATACCTTTCCGGCGCGGGCGTCAACCCCGGGCGGCGGCGCGGGGACCGGGGGCGGCTCCCAGCCGGGCGGCGGGGGAAGGCCGGGGTCCTGCACGGCCTCGTCCGGGACCACGGTGCGCAGCCAGTGCGCGAGCACGGCCTGCTGCTGCGGCGTGGCGTCCGGCAGCGGGCGCAGCACCAGGCGCTGCGGCGGGCCGGCGTCCACCCGCAGCATCAGCGTGAGCAGCTCGTCGCGGCGAAAGACGGTGAGCGCCACCTGCACGCCGGGCTTGAACTCCAGCAGCCGCGCGTTCAGCCAGTCGGGCGCGGGGATGCGGAAGCCGTCCAGCGCCACCAGCTCGTCGCCCGCGTTCACCCCCGCCTCCCACCCGGCCGTCCCCGCCAGCACGTTCACCACCACCAGCCGGCTCCCCTCGCTCCGCAGCGTAAGGCCGGTGCGCGACTCGCGGTTCCCCGGCATGGGCGCCGGCATGCCGAACGGCGGCGGGGGTGGCGGGCGCCACCCCGGCGGCGGCCTGCCGGGCGCGCCGCCGGGGGCCGCCCCCTCCGCCGCCACCGGGGGGCGCGGCGGGGCGCCCGGGGGCGGACCGGCCTGGTGGATGGGGACCAGCCGCAGCCCCGCGGCCGCCAGCGCCGGCGCGTAGTCCAGCTCGCCCGTGGAGCGCAGCGTGTGGTCGAAGAAGGCGCGGAGCGGGAATCCGGCGACCTCCTCCGCCACCGCCTCCACCGCGCCTTCGGGAAATCCCTCGTCGCGCGCGCCGTACCGCTCCCACAGCACGCGCAGCACGTCGTCCAGCGACCGCTCGTTCTCCGTGCCGCCGCGGATGGTCAGGTCCAGCAGCATCGCCACCAGCGCGCCCTTCTGGTAGTACGAGATGGTGGCGTTGGGCGTGTTGGAGTCCGGCCGGTAGAACTTGATCCAGGCGTCGAACGACGCGTCCGCCAGCGGCTGCACGGCGCGCCCGGGGAGCGTCTGGAACCGGGAGATGCTCTCCGCCACCTTCTCCAGGTACCGCTGCTGGGGGATGAGGCCGGCGCGGCGCAGCAGCAGGTCCGTGTAGTAGGTGGTGATCCCCTCCACCACCCACAGGTCGCGCGTGTAGTTCTCGCGCGTGTAGTCGAACGGGCCCAGCGCCGCGGGGCGGATGCGCTTGCCGTTCCACGCGTGAAAGAGCTCGTGCGCGGCGAGTCCCAGAAAGTTCTCGTACGGCAGGCCGCGAAAGCTCCAGCGGTCCGCCAGCAGCGAGGTGCAGTTGCGGTGCTCCAGCCCGCCCCCGCCGCCGCCGGCCAGGTGCAGGATGAAGGTGTAGTGCGGGTACGGCAGCGCGCCGAAGATCTCGCGCTCGGCCAGGACGATGCGCGTGGTGTCCTGGGCCAGGCGCCGTGGGTCGGCGTTGCCGCGGCCCCAGATGGCGTACTGGTGGGGGACGCCGTCCACCAGCCACTGCACCAGCTGGTGCGTGCCGATCTCCAGCGGCGAGTCCACCAGCTCGTCGAAGTCCGCCGCGCGGTACCGCCCCTCGCCCACCTCGCGCAGCGCGGTGGTCACGCGCCACCCCTGCGGCGCCTGCACCTGCACCTCCGCCGGCTCGCCCCGGCGCCCGTCCACGTACATGAACACCCCCGCGCCGATCACCGACGCGTGCGAGCCGTCCACGTGCGAGGTGCGCACCGTAAGCTCGTCGGCGTGGACGATCCAGCGCGCACGCAGGGTGCCGTCCCCGGGCGCGTCGATCCGCCAGGTGTGCTTGTCGGCCTTGTGAAAGGGGATGGGGTTGCGCGCGCCGTCCATGGCCTGGAACTGCACCACGTTGCGCGCGAACTCGCGCATCAGGTACGAGCCCGGGGTCCACGCGGGCATGACGAGGGAGACGGCGTCGTGCACGCCGTCCGCCTCCAGCTCCACGGCCAGCAGGTGGGTGCGGGGGTCCGGCAGCTGGAGCCGGTAGAGGATGTCGGCCACGTGCGGCTACTTGCGGCGGCGGAAGAAGAGGGTGGCGACGATCCCCGCCACCACGCCCGCGCCCACCACCATCGCCGGCTTCTTCAGCCCGTCCGCCTTCGCTTCGCGGGCGATGCTCCCGGCCATGAAGACGATGTTCGCCGGGCGCTCGGCCAGGCGGCGCATGAGGTAGGGATACCAGCTGTCGCCAAAGGGGACGTAGACGCGCACGTTGTAGCCCTCTTCGCGCAGCCGGGTCTGCAGGTCGCGGCGCACGCCGTACAGCATCTGGAACTCGAACGACTCCTTGGCGATCCCGCGCTCCCAGACAAAGCGACGCGCCGCGTCGATGATGGCCTCGTCGTGCGTGGCGATGGCGGGGTAGGGGTCGCTCTCCAGCAGCCGCTTCATCTGGTCCACGTAGGCGCGGTCGGTGTCGGCCTTGTCGGGATACGCCACCGACTCCGGCTCCTGGTACGCGCCCTTCACCAGCCGCACGCGCGCGCCCAGCGCCAGCATGCGCTCCACGTCGTCGTGCGTGCGGCGCAGCATGGACTGCAGCACGGTGCCCACGTTGCGGTATCCGTCCGCCCACAGCGCCTCGACCATGGCGACGGTGCGCTCGGTGTAGGCGCTGCCCTCCATGTCCAGGCGGACGAAGATCTCGCCCTCACCGTCGCCCAGCTCGCGGGCGCGGCCCAGCACGCGCTCGATGTTCTCGCGGCAGAACGCCTCGTCGATGTCCAGCCCCAGCTGCGTGGGCTTGATGGACAGGTTGGCGTCCAGCCCGTCGCGCACGATGGACTCGATGATCCGCACCGCCATGTCGGCGGCCTGCGTGGCCTCTTCGCGCGTCTTTACCGACTCGCCCAGAAAGTCGAGCGACACGCTGAGCCCGGCGTCGTTCAGCGCGCGGGCGGCGTGCAGTGCGTCGTCCAGCGTGTCGCCGGCCACGAAGCGCTGGGCAAAGCTGCGCGACAGCGGCGCGCGGGTGATGACCTTCTTGGCCGTGTTGCTCTCGCTCAGGCGGAGCAGGCTCGTCTTGAGCATACGTGCGGTCGCGTGTGTCGGTCGGATGCCGCGCGGCGGGCGGGTCAGTCCTCGTCCGCCCGGGCGCGGCTGTGCGCGATGGCCTCGTCCAGCAGGGCGCGCACCTCGCGCAGGGGGAGCGCCTCCAGCATCGCCCGGGCCTCTTCCTCCGTGGGCGCCGCCACCAGGTCGTCGGTGGAAAGGTGGCCCATGATGGCGCTCCCCGTCTGTGCCCAGCGGATGAAGACCAGGTAGCCGGCGTACGGCAGCGCGTCGTCGCCGGTGGCGTCGGTCTCGATGCCCACGGTGTACGGCTCGCCGTCGCCGGCCTCGAAGGCGGCGGCGCGGCCGTGGACGGCCATGTATCCGCCCAGCGTCCCTTCGTCCGCGTCGGGCGGCGTGACGGGGTTCAGCCGGTCTTCGGCGCTGGCGTACTTCATGGCCGGCCAAAGTACGCATGCGGGGTGCCGGGCGATAGGGCGGGCCCCTCTCCCGGCCCCTCCGCGCTCGTTCCTCATGGAGAGGGGGAATTCGATCCCTGCTCCGGACGGTGCAGCCCGAGGGGCACGCCCCCTCCGGGCTCGTAAACCTCGCCCACCTCCCCCAAAAAACCCTGGGGGAGGTTGGGGATGCCGATGGATTGAAGCGCGACGGCTGGCATCGCGCTGCGTCGGCGAGCGACCCCCTCTCCCGGCCTCTCCCCCATAAACTGCACCCCGCGCAGCGGGGGAGGGGGCCGGGGGGAGGGGGCCCCGTCGGACGTCAGTTCGATCCCGGTCGCCGAGCCTCCACCCCGTCGGCTGCGCCCGCCGTTGCCGCCCAACCCGCTCCTCTCTACGTTCTTCGAGCCATCACCCGTTCACCCGTTCACCCGTTCACCCCTCACCCCTCACCCGTTCACCCATGACCATGCGCGCGGCCATCTTCCACGAGCACGGCGGCCCGGAGGTCGTCCGCATCGAGCAGGTCCTGCGCCCCGATCCGGGCGACGGGCAGGTGCTGGTGCAGGTGCGCGCCTCGGCCATGAACCACCTGGACCTGTGGGTGCGCCGCGGCATCCCCATCGAGACCACCATGCCGCACATCGGCGGGTCCGACATCGCGGGCGTGATCGCCGAGGTGGGCGAGGGGGTGGACGAGGCGCGCGTGGGCGAGCGCGTCGTCATCAACCCGTCGCTGTGGTGCGGCCGCTGCCCGCAGTGCGCGCGCGGCGAGGAGTCGATGTGCCAGCGCTTCCGCATCCTGGGCGAGCACACCGACGGCGGCTTTGCGGAGTTCGTGCTGGCGGATGCGGACCACGTCTACCGCATCCCCGACGAGATGCCGTTCGAGGAGGCCGCCTCGATCCCCATCTCGTACATGACGGCGTGGCGCGCGCTGGTCACCCGCGCGGTGCTCAAGCCGGGCGAGGACGTGCTGGTGATCGGCGCGTCGGGCGGCACCGCGCTGGCGGCGGTGCAGATCGCCCGGCTGATGGGCGCCCACGTGTTCGCGGTGACGAAGGGCGCGGAGAAGGTGGAGCGGCTGCGCGAGCTGGGCGCGGACGTCGTCTACGACCGCGGCGAGACCGACTGGTCCAAAGCCGTCTACAAGGACACCGGCAAGCGCGGCGTGGACGTGGTGGTGGAGAACGTGGGCGCCCCCACCTGGGCGGGGAGCGTGCGCTCGCTGGCGAACGGCGGACGGCTGGTCACCTACGGCGGCACGGCGGGACCGAAGGTGGAGCTGGACCTGCGCGGCGTGTTCTGGCGGCAGATCCAGGTGATCGGGACGACAATGGCCTCGCGCGGCGAGTTCGAGGACCTGCTGCGCGTCGTCTTCTCCGGCCGCCTGAAGCCCGTCATCGACTCCGTTCTCCCGCTGGACGACGCGCGCCTTGCGCACGAGCGCCTGGAGGCGGGCGGGCAGCTCGGAAAGGTCGTGCTGGTCCCGTAGGCGGTCACGGGGCGATGGTGTGACTGGGTGATGTGTGCTGGGCGGCGTGAGAACTCGCCCCCACGACCAACCCCTCCCCCGGGGTTTAGGGGAGGGGTCGCCGGCCGTCGCGAGGAACGAGCGAAAGGCCCGGCGGGGGAGAGGGCCCGCGGGAACGCGCCCGGCTGCAGCCTTATCCTCAGCCGAAGCGAAATCCCAGCAGGTTCCAGGACCACAGCAGCAGCGCGAACACCAGGGCGATGGCCGTCACCGCGGCGTGCAGCACCCGCTCCGCGCGGGGGGCGCCGGCGCGCCGCAGCCGCCGGCCGGTGATCGGCAGCGCGGCCGCCAGCGCCGTCGTCATCACGCCGATCGCGAGCGCGGCGCGGACGCCGAGCGGCACGCCGGCCAGCAGCCCCGTCGCGCGCGCGGCGCGAAAGGCAAGGGCCAGCGCGATGGGGAAGAGCAGGTAGCCCGCCGCCACCAGCTGCCGGTGCGTCCGCGCGAGCTCGATCGCGGGAGTCGCGGGCTGGCGCTTCAGCACGCCGGCGGGGACCGCCGGCCGGATCCAGGGGAGCGAGAGGAAGCCGATCAGGCAGAGGATGGCCAGCGTCTGGCCGAGGGCGGCGGACTGGTACCAGGCGATCCGCTCCCACGCCCGGTTTCCGCCGAAGGGATCGCTCGTCAGCATCCACGTCCTTCCGCGTCCGTCCTCGCTGAACCCCACCACCTCGCCGCCTTCGCTCGCCTGGTAGACGCCGGGCGCGATCTCCACGTACCGCTCCCCGAAGAGCAGGACGCACCCGCCGGGGCAGGTGCGGACGCGCAGCGCTCCGCGCCGCAGCCCGCCGGCGCGCTCCAGGTTGCGCACGGCCAGGCTCGCGAGCCGGTACGCGCCCGCCGCCCGCGCCGCGCGCGCGTCCGCACCCGGCGCAGGCGCGGGCGGATCGGCGCGCGGGCGCGCCAGGTAGCGGTCCACGAAGGCGGCGTAGACGGCCTGCACGGCGTCGCCGTCGCCGCCGTTGTTGGAGATGAAGAGCCCCGTCCGCTCCCCGGGCCACAGGTACATCCCGCTCATGAACCCGCGGATGCCGCCGCTGTGGCCTACGCCCCGCACACCGCCGCGCACCGTCTCGAACATCCCGAAGGTCATCCCCGGCATCCCCGGGTGCATCCCCCACTGCCGCCCCAGCGCCAGCGCCGCGGTGCGCGTGGAGACGAGTGGCGCGGCTCCGGACACGCGCCCGCTGTCCAGTAGCGCCGCCATCAGCCGCGCCATGTCCGCCGCCGTCGTGTTCAGCCCGGCGGCCGGCGCGATCTGCGTGTGGAGCACCGCGGCGCGCACCGGCCCGCGCCGGCCTGGCTCGTACCCGGCCGCCGCGCGGCGGGCCAGCGCGCCCTCCAGCCGAAAGCCGGTGGAGCGCATCCCCAGCGGCGCGAACAGGCGGCGCCGCACGTAGGCGTCGAACGCCTCGCCCGACGCGGCCTCGACCAGCCGGCCCAGCACCACGTAGCCGTGGTTGGAGTAGCGGATCACCTCGCCCGGAGGATGGACGACGGGCGGAAGGTCGCGCCGCAGGTAGCTCTCCAGGGAAAGGAGGCGCCGCGGATCGGGGGTGGTGGTGCCGTTCAGCCGCACGTCCAGCCCGGCGGTGTGCGTGAACAGGTCGCGCACGCGCACCCCGCCGGCGTGCCTGCCGCGCATCAGTCCCGGCAGATACGCATCCACCCGCGCGCCGGGATCGATCCGCCCCGCCTCCGCCAGCTGCAGCGCGGCCAGCGCCGTCACCGGCTTGGCGATCGATCCCACGCGCATCACGGTGCTGTCCGGCGACATGGGGCGCCGGGCGCGCAGGTCGGCGTATCCGTAGCCCCTGCACAGCACCACGCGCCCGTCCCTCACCACCGCGACCACCATCCCCGGCACGCCGTACTCGCGGATCTCCACGCCCGCCACCGAGTCGACGAACGCCGCCAGCGATGCTGCTGCCCCCGTCTGCGCCAAGACGGGGGATGCAATCGCCGCGCAGCCGATCACTCCCGCGCAGAAGATCGGAGAGTAAAAGTCTACATAGTCGCGCATGACGACTCCGCCGCGTTGGAGAAGGATTCAGCGGTGTTCCATCCGGGGCGTGGCCCAGCGGCGGACGGCGGTGCCCGCGACCGCCGCGGAGAGCAGGACGGGACCGGCGACCCGCGCCGCGCCCTGCAGCAGGCTCCACCCGTCCGCCGCGTCGGGAAAGCGCATCGTCGCCGCGGCGGCCAGCAGCAGCCCGGCCGCGCCGGCGCCCGCGCACATCACGGCCGCCGCGGCGCGCGCCTCGCCGGCGGTGCAGGGGAGGGGGGATGGATGCCGTTCGATCGCGCGGCGGATGAGGCTCGCGGCCGCGGCGCCCGCGCTGCCCACCAGCGCCAGGACCAGGGGGATGGCGAGCGCCGGCAGCACCATCGCGCCGCGCTCGCCCCCTCCCCCTCGCGCCGCCACCTGCCACGCGAGCGCCAGGCAGACTCCCGCCGCGGCGATGCCGGTGGCGAGCACCACCGCTGCGCCCGCGGCGTGCAGGGGCGAGCGCGCCAGCGAAGCGTGGCCGAACCGCGCCGCGTCCACGAATCCGCGCGGCCCCACGCCCACCTCCAGCGCATCCGCGAACGCGCCCACCGCCGTCCGCAGCACCGGGCCGCCGCGCATGTCGACGTGGTGCAGCTCCGCATCCCACTCCCTGAGCCACTCCGCCCGTGCCCCGGCGGGCACCATCACCGACGCGATCCGCACCATCGCCCGCCACGCGCGCCGACGGGCCGAATCGGGCGCGCTCATGCGGAAGCCTCTCCCGGACGGCCGAACACCGCCGCGCGCAGTCCCGCGTCCACCACGGCGAACCGGCCGCGGGCGCGGGCCAGCAGCTCGCGCCCCGCGTCGGTGATGGCGTAGTAGCGGCGCCGCGGCCGCCCTTCCTGCTGCGCCGGCTCCTCACCCTCCCACTGTCCCGCGACGTACTCGCCCGCCTCCAGCCGGCGCAGCAGGGGATAGACGGTGCCGCTGGGCAGCCCCGTCGCTTCCATGATGTCGAACCCGTACCGGTGCCCCGCCGCGAGCGCGGCCAGCACCAGCGCGACCGGGTAGGTGAGGTTGATGCGAGCCATCGTCGTCCGCGTGGTGAGTGCGTCTGTAAAATACTACATAGCAGTCCGGGGTCAACGAAATCGATCGATCGACATCATCATCGACCGTAACAACCCACCGTGTACACCGGCTGCCGGCCGCGACGCTCCGCGGCCTCGGCCACGATCCGCGCAGACGGATTTCGTGACCTTCCAGCCGTTTCAACCGCCGATCCGCAGCCGGCGCTCCTCAGAACACCGGCCGCAGCAGCTGCTCGCGGTGGCTGCGGGAGACGCGCAGCTGGCGGCCGTCGTGCAGGAGGGCGATGTAGTCGCCGCCGAACCACGGCTGGATCTCGTGGATGCGGTTCACGTTGACGATGGTGGAGCGGTGGATGCGGATGAACGTCGCCGGGTCCAGCTGGTCGCCCATCGCCCGCAGGGTGGACCGGATCAGGTGCGTCACCTTGCCCACGTGCAGCCGCACGTAGTTCCCCTCCGCCTCGAACCAGTCCACGTCCTCCACCCGCACCAGCTGCGTGGAGGTGCGCCCCGCCACGCTGATCCACGCCGCGTACTTCCGGGGCGCCGGCCCGGGCTCGCCCGCCTCGCCGGCGCGTGCGCGCAGGGCGCGCAGGTCCTCCAGCAGCGCCTCCAGCCGCGTGGTAAGCTCTTCTTCGCTGCGGGTGGCCAGCCGCAGCCGCGCGCGGGTCAGGGCGCCGCGAATGCGCTCCTCCGTCACCGGCTTGAGCAGGTAGTCCACCGCGTGCAGCTCAAAGGCGCGCACCGCGTGCTCGTGGTACGCCGTGGCGAAGATCACCGCCGGCATCCGCGCCGCGCCGATGCGCTCCACCACCGCCAGCCCGTCCACCTCGGGCATCTGCACGTCCAGAAAGACCAGGTCCGGGTGCAGCGCGCGGATGGCCTCCACCGCCTGCACGCCGTCCGCCGCCTCTCCCACGATCTCCACGTCCGCCTCGCGGGCCAGGTGCATGCGAATTCCCTCGCGGGCCAGCGGCTCGTCGTCCACGATCAGCGTGCGCAGCGTCATACCGCCTCCGCCGCGATCACCCCCGCGCCGCCGTCCGCCCCCGCCGGCGCGTCCGCGCGAAAGGGGAGGGTGATTCGCACCAGCGCGCCGCCGCCGGGCCCGCTGCCGCGGTACATCTCGAATCCGCCGGGGCCGTACAGCTGCTCCAGCCGCGCCTGCGTGTTGGCCAGCCCCACCCCCGTGCCGCCCGCCGCCCGCTCCGCGACGAAGCCGGGTCCGTCGTCGCGCACGGAGATCTCCAGCATGTCGTCCAGCCGCCGCGCGCGCACCTCGATGCGCCCCGCCGCGCGACGCATGGCGATCCCGTGCTTTACCGCGTTCTCCACCAGCGGCTGCAGCACCATGCTGGGTACCAGGGCG
Organism: Longimicrobium sp.; assembly: GCA_036379135.1. GTDB lineage: Bacteria > Gemmatimonadota > Gemmatimonadetes > Longimicrobiales > Longimicrobiaceae > Longimicrobium. The sequence continues at coordinate 11,064 of DASUVG010000136.1, read as the reverse complement.
GCCATGGTGTCGGGCGCCACGTCGAAGCGCACCGTGATCCGGTCGGCAAAGCGCACCTGCTCTATGTCCAGGTAGCGCTGCGCGAACTCCAGCTCGCGCACCAGCGGCAGCGTGTGCTCGCTGTTCTCCAGCGACATCCGCAGCAGGTCGCTCATCCGCCCGATCAGCCGCACCGTCTGCGCGCGCTCGCCCTTGGAGGCCAGCACGGAGATGGCGTTCAGCGTGTTGAAGAGAAAGTGCGGCTGCAGCTGCATGTTGAGCGCGCGCAGGTTGGCCTGCGCCAGCCCCGCCTCCAGCCGCGACGCGTGCAGCGCCAGCTCCGACGCCTCCCGGTCGCGCGCCACCGCGCGGCGCAGGTAGAACAGCGCGTGGTGCGCGCCCACGATCAGCCAGTAGAAGGCGATGAAGGTGGTGAAGTACGTCGCCAGCAGCCGCCCCAGGTTCGCCCCGAAGTCCAGGAACGTGGGGGGCAACTCCTGGCCCGCGAGCGTCAGGGGCGCCAGGACGAAGTCGCACAGCCAGCTGCTGAGCGCCAGCTGCACCACCACGAACGCCATCCCCGCCGGCACGTGCACCAGCAGCGAGCGCCTCCACCGCCCCGGCGCCAGGGGGAACCGGTCCGCCAGCTTGAGGGCCAGCGGCACCATGGGAACGGTGACGTACCACGAGGGAAAGGTGACGGCCGCCACGTACGCCAGGCCGCGCCGCGCCACGGCGGGGTGCAGCGTGAGCGTCAGCACGGTGTCGGCGATGCCCAGCAGCGTGGCGACGCCAAAGAGCGCCAGCCCCACGCGCCACGGGCACAGCCGCAGGAACTCGGCGGTGGCGGTGCGCTCGGTCGGCTCCGAGGCGAAGGCGGGGAAGGGGATCTCGGTTGCGGTCACGGCGGGAGGCCGGTGGGAAGGAGCGCGGCGGGCGAACGTGGGAAAGATAGTCGCCCGGGGAAGGGATGAAAAGCTTTATGTGAAGGGGGTTTACGCCACCTGCGGGCCGTGGCTGAGGGCGATCGCGGCTCGTCCCCGCCCTCAACCGCTCGTCCCTCTCCGGACGCGTTTCGTCCCAGATGGCGCCATCGGATTCTCCCGTCGAGCCTCAGTCGGCGCCAGGGGTGTGGGGTGGCGGATGGGTCCGTGCGGCGCCTCCTTCGGAATGACGGACGAGGGTGCCGGCGCAGTACTTCACGGGAATCGTTCAGTCCAGTGGGTCAGGATGGCCGGGGATGGGTGCCTGGGGAGTGAATCACCCCCCAAAGCGGGCGGCGCCGCTTTCCCGGTGAGGGGAGCGGCGCCGTCTGCGTCGTTGGAGCTTCGAATTGTCCGGGCAGGGGGGGACCGTCAGTCCTCCACCTTGCGCACGTCCGAGGCGCGGGGACCCTTGGGGTCCTCCTGGATCTCGTACTCCACCCGGTCGCCGCGCTTGAGCGACTTGAACCCATCCATCTGGATGGAGGAGTGGTGCACGAACACATCCTTGCCGCCATCATCCGGACGAATGAAGCCGAAGCCCTTGTCGTCCTTGAAGAACTCCACCACCCCAGTCTGTCGAGCCATGGTCCCTCCGCTACGACGGATTCCGGTCCACCGCCGGGGCGCCGCTCCGTCGCACGCCTCCCCGGTCTATTTCCGCCTGCACATTTGCAAAGAGCGGGCCGCACAGATGTTTGTCCCTTGTCAGCGTCTGCCCGGCCTGGGGGCTCCCGTAAGCTCGAGCACCGCCACCTCCGGCCGGCACAGAAAACGGATGGGCAGGTGCACCGTTCCCACCCCCCGCGAGGTGTACACCTGCGTCCAGGGACGCCTGCGCAGCCCTTCTTCGTACAGGTCCTCCCGCTCGGCCGGGTTCTTCAGCGCCCCCACGAAAGGGAGCCGCACCTGGCCGCCGTGCGTGTGCCCGCTCACGATCAGGTCCACCGCGTCGTACGCGCGCCGCGCCTTCTCCGCCTGGTCGGGGTCGTGCGCCAGCAGCAGCGTAAAGTCGCGCTCCTCCGGCGGCGGCAGCGCGTCCAGCGTGGGGCGGCCGCGGGAGTAGTCGTCCACCCCCGCCACGCACAGCGCCGCCCCGCCCACCTTCGACAGCACGGCCCGGTTCGTCAGGTCGCGCAGGTTCGGGTGCCGCCGCAGCTCCGCGTGCCACCGGTCGATCCCCACCGTGTAGTCGTGGTTGCCGGGCACGGCCCACACCCCGTGTGGCGCGTCCAGGCACGACAATGCATCCAGCACGGGCGCGAACGTCCCCGCGTCGTCCGCCGCGAAGTCGCCGGTCAGCGCGATCACGTGCGGCCGCTCGCGCATCGCCAGCCGCGCCGCGCGGCGGATGAGCCAGAGCGGCGTGCCCTCGCCGGCGTGCATGTCCGTCAGCAGCGCGATGCGAAAGCCCTCCAGGTCCGGGTGCAGTCCCCGCACGTGGATGCGGGGTCGCGTGACCTCCAGCCAAAGCGGCTCCAGCAGCGTGTACGCCCCCACCGCCCCGGCCGCGGCCGCCGCCGCGCCCGCCCACTTCACCATCGCGCTCATCTTTGCCATGCGCGCCGCGCAGAGCAAGGCGCAGACCACGGGTGGATGATGACGATGCGGAGCCGCTGATGGAGGCTGATGATCGAGCTGCTTCCGGCACCGCGGGTGCGGGATGGTGGGCCGCCCCCCTCCCCGGCCTTCCCCCACAAACTGCGTGGGGGAGGGCGGACGGCAGGAAGGTTCGTCGTGGCGGGATCGAAGTCTCCCCTCTCCGCGAGGAACGAGCGGGGAGGGGCCGGGGGAGGGGCCCCTAGCGAGCGCAGCGCGATCCCGTTCGCCGAGCCTCAGGCTACGCCTCACGTCAACCTCCCCCAGGGTTTTTTGGGGGAGGTGGGCGAGGTTTACGAGCCCGGAGGGGGCGCACCGTCCGGAGCGCGATCGAATTCTCCTGTCCCCATGCAGTTTACGCGGGAGAGGCTTGGAGAGCGCGGACGCAGGCCGATCCCTGTCGTCACGATTCCATCCGACGCCCCGTAATGCATCACGCCCGCACCGGCGGGCCGGTGCAGGCGTGATGGTCTGCGCAGGTGTCCACTCCCCCCTACATAGGGGCGCCCGCACGCACCCACGTGATGAGCGGTGCGGCGCCGGCGATGCGCTTGATCACCCGTTCACTGCGCACCTGCACCGCGGGCTCCGTCTCGATCTCCCGCTCTACCACGAGCACCTGCGGGACGACGGGCTCGCCCGGCAGATCGGCCCAGATGTACCGGCGCGCGCCATCGTTCAGCCAGTTGCTCCCCACGTGGATCTCGTCGAACGCGCCGAAGCTTTCCAGGAACGCCAGCGCCTCCTCCGTCTTCCAGTCCAGCGAAACCGCGATGGCTCGAAACTGGGCTCCACGTGCCTTCGCCTGCTCCTGGACGCGCAGCTTGGCTTCTTCGACCGCCTGCGGAAATCCTGGTTCACGCTGGGCACCGCAAAACGCTGCACCCACCAGAACCAGCACGATCTCCGTTCCTTTCCTGAACTCGAAGTCGGGCACGTACGTGCGTACGGCGCTCTCGTTCCGCGGCGGCGTGGCGGCCGGCTTGCGTGCGCCCTGCGCCGGCCGGACCGCCGCGGCGAGCAGCACCATGCCGAGGACCACCCAGACGGCCGTGCCCGCGCGAACGAGCCAGGGTTGGGCGCGGCTGACGAACCCCGTGGCGTTCATGGTGGGAAAGCCGGTGGAAGGGTGAGGCGGACGACGCGCACCGCGGGCCGCGGGTCCGTTTCCAGGACCAGTGCCAGGCCGGACCGGGCCGCCGCGATCCGTGGCAGGGTTTCGGAAAGGGTGCGGATCCGTCCGCGGCGCCATTCCACCAGGTAGGTGCGGACGGAGGTGAATTCGTGGATGGTTGCCGCCCCCGCGCGCACTGCACCGGTCTGCACCAGCATCCGCCCGCCTTCGATCGCGACCACGGAGGCGCCGATGTCGTGGGTTCCGCCCTTCGCTCCCCGAAACTCGACCGCGTCGGCCGTCTTGCGGATGCGCACGGCGTTGTAGCCGGGGAGCGCGAACGTATCCAGCAGCGCGCCCGTCGCGGCCGAGAAGAGGCGTATTTCCGGGCGCAGAAGGGGCAGAAAGCCGATCCGCTCGCCGGGTCCGCACGACAGGTACCCCCCCGCGCGAAAGGTGGCGAGCAGGTCGTCGGACAGCTGTGCGTCCGGGGCGAACGAGCGAAGGACCCGCCCATCGTGCGTGGATACCTGGTGGATTGCATGTCCGCGGAATGCGCCAAGCACGAACATCCGGCCGCCGAGGATACACAGATCCTCGGGACCGAACTCGAGCGGCAGGCTGCCGGACGCCTGGAGCCGTCCGTCGCCCGTCCGGTATCGCTGGATGCGCCGGCTGCCGCGGTCCAGCACGTAGAGCACGTCCGCACCTGCCGCGAGCGCCACCGGGACGAACAGCTCCCCGGGCCCACGCCCGGGACGCCCCGTCCACGTCACCTCATGGCCAGCGGCGGCCATCCCTGCCCGGCGCTCCATCACGTCCAGCAGGAACAATCTCCCGCCGCTTCCCATCTCCGCGTCCCCAATCAGGCCCAGCGCGGCTCGTCCCGCGAGACGCGCCGCACCATGCCATGCGGAGAGCTCCGCTCCGGCCGCCACCGGTATGGGCTCCGGGGTGTGCCGCGGCGGAGAGCGGCCGGAGCCTTCATCCAGAAAAGCGAAGGCTCCGGCCGCCGCGCCCGCGCAAAGGAGGACGCCGGCCGTCCAGCGGCTCATCCGCGTGTGGCGGGAGCGAGCCTTCACTCCTCGTTGAAGGCGCACCGCCTGGTGGTGCAGGAGTTCCTGTCCGGAAAGCTGCAGCCGTAGGTAGGCGTGTACCGGCAGAGAATACCGGAGCATGCACCGTTCGCGCAGTATTGCGCGTGCGCTTCCTGCGGCCGAAGCAGACCCAGCGAGCCTGCGCCGGCGAGGCAGGCGAGTGTCCACAGCGCCAGAGCCACGAGCCGGATACGATGAGCGCGGGTTTCCATTGCCTGCTCCGGTACGGGTGAGACAGGAAAGCGGGTGACACAGGGATGGGCGCGAAGTGGACTTTTGTCAACGGTTTTGTTCGTCATCGGATCGGTGGCGGGATGGCGGTGCCGGGATCGGCTCCGTCTTGCCTGGCCTTCCCCGTGCCTGTCCCGCGCCTGAAACTTGCCACGGGCGCACGCCGGAAACAGATTCCCGCCGCCGCGGCCAGACCCCGGCGGCGGACCAAACGCATCCCCCAATCCGATCCGATCCGAGGAAGATCATGGTGAACACCGTCGCGACCCCGGCGGACGGGCTGGACCTCCTCTCCCGCCCGTCCGTCCGCGCGCTGCTGGACGAGGTCCGCGAGTCCGTGACCGCCGAGGGCGGCGCCTTTGCGCTGGTGAGCGCCGACGCGCTGCGGTCCGGCGGGGTGGACCGGCTGATCCGCGCCGCCGTCTTCGGCGCGGACGAGGACGTGCGCGACACGGCGCGCTGGCTGCTGCTGCACGCCGGCCACGCCGTGGGCATCGCCCCCGCGTCCATCCACGAGTTGTACATGGCCCGCGGCCGCGGCGAGATCGGCGGGTTCACCGTCCCCGCCATGAACGTGCGCGCCGCCTCGTACGACACCGCCCGCGCCCTGTTCAGCGCCGCGCGCGACCTCAGGGTGGGCGCACTGATCTGCGAGATCGCCCGCTCCGAGATCGGCTACACCGACCAGCGCCCGGCGGAATACGTGAGCGTGATGATCGCCGCGGCCATCAAGGAGGGGTGGAGCGGCCCGCTCTTCATCCAGGGCGACCACTTCCAGGTGAACGCCAAGAAGTACAGGGCCGACCCGGAGCCGGAGCTGCGCGCGGTCAAGGACATCATCCGCGAGGGGCTGCACGCCGGCTTCTACAACATCGACATCGACACCAGCACGCTGGTGGACCTGTCGCAGGAGGGGCTGGACGCGCAGCAGGCGCTCAACTCGCGGCTCAGCGCCGAGCTCACGGCGTACGTGCGGCACTACGAGCCCGCGGGCGTCACGGTGAGCATCGGCGGCGAGATCGGCGAGGTGGGTACGGAGAACAGCACGCCGGAGGAGCTGCGCGCCTACATGGACGGCTACAACCGCGCGCTGCAGGCCCTCGCGCAGAAGGAGGGGCGGCCGGTGCCGGGGCTCAGCAAGATCAGCGTGCAGAGCGGCACCACGCACGGCGGCACCGTGCTGCCGGACGGCTCCATCGCCGACGTGGCGATCGACTTCGAGACGCTGCGCACGCTGTCGCAGATCGCCCGCGACGAGTACGGGATGTCGGGCGCGGTGCAGCACGGGGCCAGCACGCTGCCGCAGAACGCGTTCGGCAAGTTCCCCGAGGTGGAGACGGCGGAGATCCACCTGGCCACCAACTTTCAGAACATCGCGTACGACCACCTGCCGCCGGAGCTGCGCGAGCGGATGTACGAGCACTGCCGCCAGAACTTTCCGGACGAGCGCAAGGCGGGCGATACGGAGGAGCAGTTCATCTACAAGGCGCGCAAGAAGGCGCTGGGCGCGTTCAAGCGCGAGCTGTGGGAGCTGCCCGAGGGCGAGCGCGAGCGCATTCGCGGCGTGCTGAACGAGACGTTCGCCTTTCTGTTCCGGCAGCTGAAGGTGGAGAACACCATGGAGATCGCGCGGAAGTACGTGCCGCTCCCCCCCATCGCGCACGCCTCCCCCGCCGACATGCGGATGAAGGCCGCCGCGGACGACTGGGACCTGTCGGACTGAGGGAGACGAAGTACGAAAGTACGAAAGTACGAGAGTACGGAAGAGCCGGGATCGCAGGAGCGCGGTCCCGGTTCTTTGCGTGGGGGAGGAGCCGGAATCCAGGCATGACGGCAGGGATCGAGCTGGCGCCCGACGCGGCCCCCCTCTCCCGGCCTCTCCCCCATAAACAGCATGGGGGAGAGGAGAATTCGATCCCGTTTCCGCACACTCGATCTCGTCGGCCTTCCGAAGCAATCGGGAGATCGCGGCTCGCGTCACCCTTCCCCCACGCAGTTTGTGGGGGAAGGGCCGGGGATGGGGGGCGCCGTCGGACGCAGTGCGACTCCTATCGTCGACCACGGACCCCACTCCCACGACCAACCTCCCCCAGGGGTTTTTGGGGGAGGTGGGCGGGTGGTGCCCGCCCGGAGGGGGCGCCCGCGGAGCCGGCCGAAACACTTCGCGGCCGGTGCCGTGTATCCCCCCTCCCGCGCAGTTTGCGGGAGGGGGTGGCGCGCTCTCGGGCGCCGCCGGGGGAGGGCCCCGCCTTGACCGCGCGCCTCTGCCGGTCCACAATCCTCCGTACACTCCAGAGCACCGGCACCAACGCGCATCCGCAGACCCTTCATGCGATTGGCGACATTCAGCAGGCGCGCGCGGGGCGGCGCATGAGGCAGCGGTTCTCGTCCGGACGGCTGCCGGAGCCGCGGCGCGTGCTGTCGTGGGTGTACCTGGGCCGCCTGTGCCTGGCCGGCGCCATCTTCATGGCCGCCGCCCTGGTGTGGAAGCAGGCCGACGCCAACATCACCCTGGCCGCGTCGCTCATCCTGGTGCTGGCGGCGGCGTTCACGGCCGGCTCGTTCTGGTACACGCACCTCGCCAATCGCCGCCCCGGGCGCGGCTACCTGTACTGGCAGGTGGTGTTCGACGTGCTGCTGGTGGCCGCCGTGGTTCACTTTACCGGTGGCCCGGAGAGCGACTTCGTGCCGCTGTGGATGCTGGTCATCGTCTCCGCCGCCATCCTGCTGCCCTTCGTGGGCGGCGCGCTGATCGGCGTGCTGGTGAGCCTGCTCTTCTTCGCCGACATCGTCTACAGCACCCACACGGTCAACGCCGGCTCCGTCCTGCAGATCGTGCTCTTTGCCGCCGTGGCGCTGGCGACGGGGTATCTCGGGGACCGGCTGCGGCAGACCGGCGCCGTGCTGGGCGAGGTGGAGACGGAGCTCCGGCTGCTGCGGCTGGACACGGACGACGTGCTGGCCAGCATCGCCACGGGGCTCATCACGGTGGACGGGGCCGGGCGGCTGGCCTTCATCAACCCCGCCGCCGCCGACCTGCTGCGCATCCGCGCCTCGGACTGGCTGGGCCGCCCCTTCCTGGCCAAGCTGGACGCCGTGGCGCCGGGGCTGGGGCGCGTGATCGCGCAGTCGTCGGAGACGCGCATCCCCGTGCGGCGCTACGAGACGGACGAGACGGAGGGGGGGATGGTCTTCGGGGTGAGCACCACCCTCATCCAGCGCGACGAGGGTGGCCCGCCGTCGGTAACGGCCATCTTCCAGGACATCACCGAGCGCAAGCGGATGGACCAGCTCAAGGGCCGCGCCGAGCGGCTGGAGGCCGTGGCGGAGCTCTCTGCGTCGCTGGCGCACGAGATCAAGAACCCGCTCGCCTCCATCCGCAGCGCCACCGAGCAGCTCACCGGCGACGGCATCGACGCCGACGACCGGCTGGTGCTGGGCAACCTGGTGGTGCGCGAGAGCGACCGGCTGAGCCGCCTGCTGACGGAGTTCATCGACTTCGCGCGGGCCAGGCTGCGCGCGGCGGAGCGGCTGGACCTGGCCCGGCTGGTGCGGCACGCGGTGGACGTGGTGATGGCGCACCCCCAGGCCCGCGGCGTGGAGGTCTCCGTCTCGGTGGATGCCGCCTCGGAGCGCGTCGCCGTCCACGGCGACGAGGACCTGCTTCACCGCGCCGTGCTGAACCTGGCGCTGAACGCGGTGCAGTGGGCGGGGCAGGGCGGAAAGGTGGAGGTGCGGCTGGACGCGGTGGATACGGACCTGATGGCGCCCCGCCTGGGCGCGGCGCGCGCCGTGCGGATCCACGTCTCCGACACCGGCCCGGGCGTGCCGGAGGAGAACGCTGAGCACATCTTCGACCCGTTCTTCACCCGCCGCCCCGGGGGCACGGGGCTGGGGCTGGCGCTGGTGCAGCGCGCCGCCGACGCGCACGGCGGCGCCGTCTTCGTCGACCAGCCCCGCGGCGAGGGCTGGGGCGCCACCTTCGCCTTCTACCTCCCCGCGCTCCCCGCGGAGCAGACGGGCGAAGGGGCGGACGGGCTGGAAGTTGCCGTGGAGACGGAGGGCCCCCCCCCGCCCGGCTAGGCTGCGGGGCCCGCCGGCGAAGGCTGGCGCGAGCGGCAGTGCGACGCCGTTCGTCGAGCCTCGAGCCTGGCGGCAACACCCAACCTCCCCCAGGGTTTTTTGGGGGAGGTGGGCGAGGTTTACGAGCCCGGAGGGGGCGCAGCGGGCGCAGTTCGATGCCCGCCGCAGCGCGATCGAATTCTCCCTTCCCCCACGCAGTTCGTGGGGGAAGGGTCGGGGATGGGGGGCGTTGGCGGACGGCGGGATGTCCGTAGATTTGCATCGGATCCCGCGTCCGAGATGCCATCGCGTATCGATCCATCCATCGGCATCAACGCAGTCACCAGCGAAAGAAGCGGCCGTGAGCGAGCCGAAGATCCTGATCATCGACGACGAGACCGCCATCCTGGACACGCTGCGCATCCTGCTGAAGCGCGAGGGCTTCGTCGTGGAGACGGCGGTGGGCGGACAGGCCGGCATCGACCGGCTGCACGAGGTGCGGCCCGACGTCGTGCTGAGCGACGTGCGGATGCCCGGCGTGGGCGGGCTGGAGGTGCTGCTGGCCGCCAAGGAGATGGACCGCGCCCTCCCCGTGATCCTGATGACGGCGCAGGCGTCGCTGCAGACGGCCATGCGCGCCGTGAACGAGGGCGCCTTCTACTACATCCAGAAGCCGTTCAGCAACGATGAGCTGGTGGCCATCTGCCGCCGCGCGGCGGAGTCGCGGCAGCTCAAGAAGGAGAACCAGGCGCTCAAGACGGAGATCCGCCGCCGCGACCGCAGCGACGTGGCCAAGCCCATCGGGCGCAGCCGCGGGTTCATCGACGTGCTCAAGACGGCGGAGAGGGTGGCGCCCAGCGATTCCACCGTGCTCATCACCGGCGAGTCGGGGACGGGCAAGGAGGTACTGGCCAAGTACATCCACACTATCAGCGACCGCGGCGAGGGGCCGTTCGTCTCCATCAACTGCGGCGCGCTGCCGGAGAACCTGCTGGAAAGCGAGCTGTTCGGGCACGTGCGCGGCTCGTTCACCGGCGCGGTGCGAGACAAGCAGGGGCTGTTCGTGGCCGCCAAGGGGGGCAGCTTCTTTCTGGACGAGGTGGGCGAGATGTCGGCGGCCACGCAGGTAAAGCTGCTGCGCGCCCTGCAGGAGCGGGAGGTGATCCCCGTGGGCGCCACGGAGCCGGTGCCCATCGACGTGCGCATCATGGCCGCCACCAACCGCGACCTGGACGAGGAGATTCGCCGCGGCGGCTTTCGCAGCGACCTGTTCTACCGCCTGAACGTGATCACGCTGCAGCTGCCGCCCCTGCGCGACCGTCCGGACGACGTGCCCATCCTGTGCGAGTACTTTCTGGACCGCTTCGCCGAGCAGCGCGGCCGGGCGGCCCCTCGCCTGTCGCCGGACGCCGTGGGCGTGCTGCAGTCGTACGACTGGCCGGGCAACGTCCGCGAGCTGGAGAACGCCCTGGAGCGCGCCGCCGTGCTCACGGCCGACGGCGGCGAGATCCACGTGTCCACGCTCCCGCCGCGCATCACCGAGCGGCAGGCGCAGCCGCTGGTCTCCGCCAGCCTGCCGCCCAACCCCACGCTGGAGATCATCGAGCGGGCGTACATCCATTGGGTGCTGTACTCCGAAAGCGGCAACAAGACGCGCGCGGCCGAGGTGCTGGGCATCGACCCGTCGACCCTGTACCGCAAGCTGCAGCGCTACGGGATGGAGCAGTAGAGCGGGGACGATGACGGGCCTCGAGCTGCGCCCGCGGGGGGCCCCTCCCCCGACCCCTCCCCGCTCGGTCCTCGCGGAGAGGGGAGAATTCGACCGCGCTGCGGATGACTTTTGAGCACGGCCGGATCAGCGGGACAGACGGCACGACGGCAGGTATCGAACTGCGCCCGACGGGGCCCCCTCTCCCCCGGCCCCTCTCCCCCGCTGCGCGGGAGAAAGGGGAGAATTCGATCTCGCCGCGACAAAGCCTCTGCCGTCACCCTCCCCCAC